>NZ_JANPVQ010000001.1:117500-823673 GCF_026157105.1 Sphingomicrobium marinum | reverse complement strand
CCCCGATTCACGTGGTCGCGAAGCGGTGCTCGAGAGCGTAACGAAGATGATCGAGGTCGACAGCGGCACGGTCACCATCGGCCAGCAGGATATCGCCGAATGCAGCGCCGAAAGCGTCTGGCGCAAGGTTGGTGTCATCAGCCCCGACCTGCCTTTGATGCGCGGGACGTTGCGGCGCAATCTCAGCTATCGCGATCGCAAGGTCGACGATGAGGAATTGATGCGCCTGCTCGGCGAAGTTGGACTGCTCGAATTTGTCGAGGACCTTCCGGACGGGTTGGATCACTGGCTGACCGAGGGCGGTTCGAACCTGCCCGCCGACATCCGCCAACTCATACGGATCGTGCGCGGCATGGCCGGCAACCCGCCGATCCTCCTGGTGGAACGGCTCGGCACCGCGCTCGATAAGGCGCAGAAAGCGACCGTGCAAAGCGTCCTAGGTAATTTCGCGGCGACGATCATTTCGGTCAGCGATGACCCCTCGGACATTTGCTGGGCGGATGACGTGTGGACCATCGTCGATGGCCAGCTCCTTCGCGCTGAAAGCAAAGACGAACACGACCTGCGCGTGCGGCTTCCCCGGATCGCGCGGGCTGGCGAGGTCGAATGGATTTATGGGGCGGGGCGGTGATGGGACAAACCGAATTTTTATTGGAGAAAGTCGTGGTTAGAAAGTTCATCGCCCGGGCGGGGGCGATCGCGGTATGCGCCGCACTGCTGCCCGGTATCGCGCACGCTCGTGACCGCGAGCGTATTACCGTGGACGTATTCGCACTGCTCAACGAAGCAAGCGGCGAAACCTCCGACGGCTTCGAAGATCAGGATGCCTCGGGCTTCATCATCGGCGGCGACGCCGAATTTGAAATTCGCCGCGACGATCATCGCTTCCGGCTCGGTGCCGGATCGACTTATTATGCCTACGACGAGGATGACCGCGACGACCGTCACAACAACGCCGTGTGGTTGACCTATTCGACGCCTCTGTCGGGCCGCCTGTCGGTATGGGTACAGGGCAAGCACGATACCAACATGAGTGCGCTGGAAGCGCGCGAGACGCGCCAGGACCGCATTCGTTCGCAGCTCATCTGGCAGGAAGGCGACAATCGCATTCGTGCGCGCGCGGGCTATCGCTGGCGCGAATATATTAGCGACGATACCGACGGCGATGGCCTCGAATTGGGTGCCGATTATCGCCGCCGGTTCGACAATGGCATGTCGAGCTATACCTATGTGAGATGGGACGAAATCGAGGCCGATGTGCTGCGCCGTTCCTACGAGCGCTGGACCTTGGGCACCGATCTCAGCATTCCGGTGAGCGACCAGATCGAAATCATCCCGTCGCTCCGCTACCGTACCTGGACCTATCCCAATCGACTGGTCGATGGTTTGGAACTTCGCGAAGACAGCAGTCTGAACCCGCGTATTTCCGTGACTTACGATTTGGGTGACGACTGGGAAGCAGTCGGCCGCGCCGGCGTTATCTGGCGGCGTTCCAATGACGATCGGTTCGACGAGACCATCACCCGGCTTTCGATTGGCGTCTCCAAAAGACTGCGCTGGGATCTCTAAGGGATAAGCTTCCCGGGATTCATCAATCTGTCGGGATCGATCGCGGCCTTGATGCTGCGGAGAAAATTGAGACGGGCTGGTTCGCCAAGACGCGCCAGCTCGTCTCTTTTCATTTGGCCGATGCCATGTTCGGCGCTGATCGAGCCACTATGCGCAGTAACCAGATCGTGGACACGTCGCTCGATCGCGGGAGCCTCGGTCTCGCGCCAGTCATTGCTGCCACGCTCCATGGCGCGCACATGAAGATGGATGTTGCCGTCGCCCAGGTGCCCGAAGCCCGACACCATCACGCCGGGCCATTGCGCCTCCACGACTTGCTTCACCTCTTCAAGGAAGGCCGGCATGGCATCGATGGGTACTGACACGTCGTGCTGCGTAGCGGCGCCATAATGGGCTTTCTCCGCATCGGACAGGCTGTCGCGAAGCCGCCACAACGCTTCGGACTGCGCATCGCTAGCCGCAATGACCGCATCCGAAATGCGCCCTGCCTCCATCTCCTCGCCAAGCAACCGCTCGAGCAGCGCGCTCGGGGCTTGGGCTTCGGCACTATCCTGCGTCGCCTCGATCAGCGCATACCAGGGCTGGGCTTCATTCAAGGGTGACGCGACATCGAGATGCTCCAAGGCCGCAACAAGGCTGTCATGCGGCAATATCTCGAAGCACTCGATACGATCGGTCGCCGCCCCAAGCCGATAGAGCAAGTCTAGCGCCGCTCGCGGATTGGCCAGCCCGACAAAGGCGGTGCCCCGCTGCACGGGAGCGGCCACCAGCTGAAGCCGCGCTGCCGTAACGATTCCGAGCGTCCCTTCCGCCCCGATCAAGAGCTGGTCGATGCTCGGCCCGCGATTATCCTTCTTGAGCCCGCTCAGTCCATCATGGATGGAGCCATCGGGCAGCACTGCCTCAAGCCCCAGGGTAAGCCCGCGCATGGTGCCAAACTTGAGAACTTGCGTGCCCCCGGCGTTGGTGCTGATCAGGCCGCCTATCGTGGCGCTTCCCTTTGCACCCAGGGTCAGCGGGAAGCGCAGCCCCTTTGCCAAAGCGGCGTCATGCAGGTTCTGCAAGATGACGCCCGCTTCCACCACCGCCACCCGCGCGTCAGGATCGATGGTGCGGATCGCATTCATGCGCCGCAGCGAGAAGATGACGGAGTCGCCCTCCGGGCTTGGCGTTGCACCGCCGACCATCGAGCTATTGCCGCCCTGCGGAACCATCGCCACGCCGGCCTCGATGCAAGCCGACACCATTGCCGCGACGTCTTGTGTGCTGCCGGGTTCGAGCATGGCAAGCGCTTTCCCCGTCCAGCGCCCGCGCCAATCGGTCAGCCATGGCTCGATCGTGGCCGCATCGGTCACCACCGCCCGCTCGCCAAAGCGGGCGCGCAAATCGTCGATGAAAGCGGCTTTGCCCATGCCCCTCCCCTAGTCAGTCGGGACCAAAAACGCCATGATGTGTGCATGAGCGACATCATGATCATTCTCGCGCGGGCGATGAACGGTGCCATCGGCAAGGATAATGATCTGCCCTGGCATCTGCCGGCCGACCTCAAACGCTTCAAGAAGCTGACGATGGGCAGCGCGTTGATCATGGGGCGCAAGACGTTCGATAGTCTGCCGGGCGTGCTGCCGGGACGCCGCCACATCGTCATGACACGCGACAAGGACTGGAGCCATGAAGGCGTCGAAGTCGCCCATTCCATGGACGAAGCGATCGCTATGGCGGGAGACGACCGCATTTCCGTGATTGGCGGCGCTGCGATCTTCGAGATGTTCGAGCCGGTCGCGAACCGCATCGAATTGACCGAAGTCCTCGCCGAAGTCGACGGCGACGTCTTCATGCCCGATCTGCGCGGCAGCGAAAATTGGCACGAGGTCGCGCACGAAGACCATCCCCCCGCAGGCGACCTGCCCGGCTACCGCTACGTGACGCTGGACCGCGCCAGCTAGACTGCTTTGGCATGCAGCCATGACGAGTCGAAAATGGTGGATTTTCGTGAGCCGGAGCGCAGCGTAGCGATTGCTACGTGAGCACCGGAAGCGCGCAAAGCCGCCATTTGCAGGCCGTCAGGGCTGGATGACGAAGCAGTCTAGGGGATGTCGCGGCGGCCGCCGGTGGCCGCGCGCTGGCGCAGCCGCCTGACCTGTTCGCCCAGCACCGTGTCGACTGGTCCCGACCATTGGGTGGCATTGTTCTGCGGAAAGCCCGATACCTGATAATCGAGCGTCAGCTTCGATCCCGAACCCGCTTCCTCGACCGTCCAGACCATTGTCCCGCTGGCCCCCTGGAATACCAGCGGTCCGAGCCCGCCGGTCATCACCACCATCTCGCCCGGCATGACCTGCGCGATCTCCATATGCTTCACCCAGCCATTCTTTTCGGGCACGCGCTCGATGAAATCGCCGCCAGGGCGCAGGTCCATGCGCATGTTCGCGCTATCGCCGGAATAGGTATGATCGGGATGCCACCAGAGCGAGGGGTCGCCGAGCAATTGGTATGCTTTTTCCGCCGAAACGACGAGATTGACCTCATGACGCACATGGAATGCGTTTGCAGACTGGCTGACGATTTCGGCACTTGCCGGGTTTGCAGCAGCAAGGCCTGCAGCAGCGATCAGGGCAATACGCATGGTCAAACCTCCCGCTTGAATGACCATTCAACTACCCCGAATGACGACGTGCGTCCAGTCAGCCTGTGATGCTCAGGCGCGCTGTTTTCGGGAGGATCTTGTCCTAGCTGTCGAGGATCGCGTCGATCGACGCGGCAACGTCTTCGACGCTGCCCATACCGTCGACCTGGCGCACCAACCCACGCTCTTCGTAGAAAGGCAGGATCGGTGCGGTCTTGGCGCGATATTCTTCCATCCGCTTGCGGACGGTCTCTTCATTATCGTCGGGACGACGCTTGAATTCGGTGCTGCCGCACTTGTCGCATACGCCCTCTTTCTTGGGCGGGTGGAAATCTTCGTGATACATCTGGCCGCATTCGCCGCAGGTAAACCGACCCACGATCCGACGCACCAGCGCATCTTCATCGACGACTAGTTCGATCACGTGCGACAGCGTGCGCCCGCGTTCGGCCAACAGCATTTCGAGCGCCTCGGCCTGGTGCTGCGTGCGCGGATATCCGTCAAAGATCGCGCCGTTGGCTGCATCTTCGAGATGTTCGCCGATCAAGGCCGACACGATGGCATCGGACACGAGTTCGCCGCGGTCCATCACGTCGCGTACCTGCGCGCCGATAGGAGAATCCGCCTTGCGCGCCGCGCGCAGCATGTCGCCGGTCGACAGCTGGGTCATGCCCCGCGCACTTTCGAGCCGCTTGGCCTGGGTGCCCTTGCCGGCACCCGGCGGTCCAAGAAGGATGATATCCACGCTGTGCTGTCCCCTGCCTAAAGCTGGCGGTTAGCGACGGCGACCGCCGCCCTTCAATTTCGCCTTCTTGATCAAATCGCCATATTGGTGCGCGATCAAGTGGCTTTGTACCTGGCTCACGAAATCCATCGTCACGTTGACGACAATCAGGATGCTGGTGCCGCCCAGAAGCGCATTACCGATCGAGATCTGCGTGAACATAACTTCGGGGATGAGACAGATCGCGACGAGATAGACCATCCCCACCGTGGTGATGCGGTTGAGCAGGTAATCGAAATACTGCTCGGTCGCCTTGCCCGGGCGAATACCCGGGATGAAGCCGCCCGCGCGCTTCAGATTGTCCGCCACGTCTTCAGAATTGAACTGCACCGCAGCGTAGAAGAAGGTGAAGAAGGCAATACCCGCACCATAGAGCAGCAGGTAGAGCGGCGCGCCGCGCTGCAGGAAGGTGCTGATGGTGATGAGGATATCGTTCGACGACGCGTTCGGATCGAGCCCGCCGCCTGCCATCTGCAGCACCGTCAGCGGCATCAGCAGGATCGAGGAAGCGAAGATCGGCGGGATCACACCGGCCGTATTGATCTTCATCGGAAGGTGCGAGCTTTCCTGTTGCACCATACCCTTGTGGTTCGCCCGCTTGGGATAGTTGACCAGCACGCGGCGCTGCGCCCGCTCGACAAAGCAGATGATCAGCGTCAGGCCGACGAGCACAAGAACGACGCTGAAGATGATCAGCGGATCGATCGAACCGGTACGGCCGCCTTCGAGCAGCTGCGCGATCAGCGTCGGCATCGTCGCCACGATGCCCGCCATGATGATGAGGCTGACGCCGTTACCGATACCGCGGCTGGTGATCTGCTCGCCAAGCCACATCAGGAACAGCGTACCACCGACAAGGCTGACGGTGGCGGTCAGGCGGAACAGCATGCCGGGTTCGACCACGGCGCTGATGCCCTGGTTCAGGGCCAGGCCTTCGAGACCGGTAGCGATGAAATAGCCCTGCACCGTCGTCAGGAGGACGGTGAGGTAGCGCGTATACTGGTTGAGCTTCTTGCGCCCGCTCTCACCCTCTTTCTTGAGCTGCTTCCACGGTTCGTGGAGCGCGGCGCCCAATTGCACGACGATCGCCGCGGTAATGTAGGGCATCACGCCGAGCGCGATGATGCTCATGCGCTCAAGGCTGCCGCCCGAGAAGGTGTTGAAGAAGTCGAGTACGCCGCCGCGCTGAGTATCGAACAACTGCGCAAGCGCGCGCGGATCGATACCGGGGATCGGCACGAAGCTGAGGAAACGGAAGAGGACGAGCGCCCCAAGCGTGAACCACAAGCGCTTCTTGAGTTCGGTGGCTTTCTGGAAGCTGGAGAAGCTGATCCCGGAGGCCAGCTGTTCGGCGGCAGATGCCATGGACGAATAACCCTCTTCAAAACAAACGGCGGGGAGCGCTTAGTTTGCACCCCCCGCCGCTCGATATAGTGCGCCAGAAGCGGTTGCCCACCCCTGACAGGCGACGACAGGCTTAGCTGTCGGCTTTTTCTTCTTTCTTCGGCGCGATCACGTCGACCGAACCGCCGGCCTTTTCGACCGCGGTAACGGCGCCCTTGGAGGCACCGGCGACGACGAACTTTGCCTTGGCCTTGATCTCGCCCTTGCCGAGAAGGCGCACGCCATCCTTGCCACCACGGGCAAGACCGGCGCCCTTGAGCGCGGCGTGATCGATGTCCTTCTTGGCGTCGAGCTTCTTCTCGTCGATCGCCTTCTGGACCGCGCCGATGTTCACTTCCGCATAATCCTTCCCGAACGGGTTGTTGAACCCGCGCTTGGGCATACGCATGTGAAGCGGCATCTGGCCGCCGGCAAAGCCGTTGATCGACACGCCCGAACGGCTCTTCTGGCCCTTCTGGCCGCGCGCTGCGGTCTTACCCTTGCCCGAACCGATACCACGGCCGACACGGGTGCGATCCTTGCGGGCGCCTTCGTTGTCCTTGAGATCGTTGATTTTCATTGTTGCACTCGCTTTCGCTTGTTTCGCGCTGCTTTTGCCTCCGCGTTAGCGAAAGCACAGCAATAATTAGGCGTCTTCGACGCTCACCAGGTGATGGACCTTCTTGACCTGGCCGAGCACCTCGGGGGTGGCTTCGACTTCGACCGTACGGTGCATCTTGTTGAGGCCGAGACCGACCAGCGTCGCGCGCTGGCTCTTGTCACGGCGGATCGGCGATCCCGTCTGGGTGATCTTGATCTTCTTGGGCTTAGCCATGTTGCTTTACTCCGTGACCGCGTCGGCGGTGGCTTCAGCTTCCGCCTTGTCCATACCGCCGCGACCAAGCAGGTCGGCGACCTTCTTGCCGCGACGCTGCGCGACCGAACGCGGGCTGGTCTGATCCTTCAATGCCTCGAACGTGGCGCGGATCATGTTGAACGGGTTGGCGGTGCCATTCGACTTGGTGACAACGTCCGCAACGCCGAGGCTTTCGAACACGGCGCGCATCGGACCGCCGGCGATGATGCCGGTACCCGCGGGAGCCGAACGAACGACGACCTTGCCCGCACCGAAGTGACCCTTGCCGTCATGATGCAGCGTACGACCGTCTTTCAGCGGCACGCGGATCATGTTCTTCTTGGCAGCAGCGGTCGCCTTGTTGATGGCTTCCGGCACTTCGCGGGCCTTGCCCGAACCGAAACCGGCACGGCCATTGCCGTCACCAACGACCACGATCGCAGCAAAACCGAAACGCTTACCGCCCTTCACCGTCTTCGAGACACGGTTGATGTGGACGAGCTTTTCGATCAGCTCTTCGCCTTCTTCCTGGCGATTGTCGCGACCACGACCGCGACCACGGCCACCGCCGCGACTGTCACGGCCGCCACGGCCGCCGCGGGCGTTCGAACGACCGCCCTTGCGGGCCTGTTCTTCAGCCTTCTCGCCGGCATTCTTGAGGTTCGCTTCTGCCTGGGCTGCGGCAACCTCGGGGGTTTCCGCAACGCCGGGCGCCTGCTCGCCATGCGCAGTGTCGTCAGCCGGAGCCGCTTCGTCAGCCTTGGCTTCCGACTTGGTCTCTTCAGCCTTGGCTTCGGTCGCCTTGGTCTCTTCGACCTTGGTTTCTTCTGCCTTGGTCTCTTCGACCTTGTCTTCGGTTTTCTTTTCGTCAGCCATGCTTAGAACTCCAGCCCGCCTTCACGGGCGGCATCGGCCAGCGCCTTGACGCGGCCATGAAAAAGGAAACCACCGCGGTCGAACACGACCTTGTCGACGCCGGCCTTCTTGGCCTTGGCGGCGACGGCCTTGCCCACGGCAGCTGCGGCATCGACATTCGCGCTCGACTTCGCCTTGACATCCTCGTCGAGGCTGGAAGCGGCGGCAATCGTCTTGCCCATGCTGTCGTCGATGACCTGCGCGTAGATATGCTTGCCCGAGCGATGCACGGACAGGCGCGGGCGCCCATCGGCGCGTGCCTTGAGCGCCGTGCGAACACGACGACGGCGGCGATCGAAGAGAGAGAGTTTTGCCATCTTACTTCTTCTTGCCTTCCTTGCGGAAGATATACTCGCCCGCATATTTGATGCCCTTGCCCTTGTAGGGCTCCGGCTTGCGCCACTTGCGGATTTCCGCCGCGAAGTGACCGACTAGCTGCTTGTCAATGCCGCTGACGATCACGGTCGTCTGGTCGGGCGTCTTCACCTCGATGCCTTCGGGCACGTCGAGATCGACGTCGTGGCTGAAGCCGAGCTGAAGCTTGAGCTTCTTGCCCTGCGCCTGCGCACGATAACCGACACCGTTGATTTCCAGCGTCTTCGAATAGCCTTCGGTGACACCGTCGACGAGGTTCTGCACGAGGGTGCGCTGCATGCCCCACACCTGGCGCGAACGCTGCGACATGTTGTGCGGCAGAACGCTGATCTCGTCGTTCGACACGTCGAACTTGATGAGATCGTCCATCATGGTCATCGACAGCGTGCCCTTGGGACCCTTGATCGTCAGCTCCTGGCCGTCGACCTTGGCTTCCACGCCCTGCGGCAGCGCCACCGGT
The DNA here is from genome assembly GCF_026157105.1 of Sphingomicrobium marinum. Lineage (GTDB taxonomy): Bacteria > Pseudomonadota > Alphaproteobacteria > Sphingomonadales > Sphingomonadaceae > Sphingomicrobium > Sphingomicrobium marinum. Next base: position 814,705 of record NZ_JANPVQ010000001.1, on the reverse strand, counting down.
TTTTTGCCAATGCGCGACATTAGAATACCTCCGCCAGCACTTCGCCGCCGACATTCTGCTCGCGCGCTTCGTTGTCCGACAGGACACCGCGCGGGGTCGACACGATGGTGATGCCCAGGCCGTTGCGGATCGTCGGCAGTTCTTTCGAACCCGAGTAGACGCGGCGGCCCGGCTTCGACACGCGTGCGACGTGCTGAATGGCCGGCTGGCCTTCGAAATATTTCAGTTCGATCCGCAGACCGGCCTGACCCGCAAGTTCCTCATCGGAATAGCCGCGGATATAGCCTTCGCGCTGCAGCACATCGAGAACGTGCGCACGCAGCTTGGACTTGGGCGAGAGGATCGAGTCCTTGCGCGCCTGCTGCCCGTTACGGATGCGGGTGAGCATATCACCCAGGGGATCGGTCATTGCCATCCTATATACCCCTTACCAGCTCGACTTGGTCACGCCGGGGATGAGGCCCTTGTTGGCCAGGTCCCGGAGCATGATCCGCGAGAGACGGAATTTGCGATAATAGCCGCGCGAACGACCGGTCAGCTCGCAGCGATTGCGGATCCGCGTGGGATTCGCATTGCGCGGCAGTTCAGCCATCTTCAGACGGGCCATGAGACGCTCGGTATCGTCGAGCGACTTGTCGTTCGCGATCGCCTTCAGCTTCTCGTACTTCGACGCATATTGCTTCGCGAGCTTCTTGCGCTTCTCGTTCTTATTAACGGAACTCAGTTTCGCCATGACTTAAGTTCTCTTCCTTTCCTAGGAGACGAGGCCGGTTAGGCCGCCTCCGTCTCCTTGGTTTCGGTTTCCGACGATTCTTCCTTCGGGAACGGGAAGTTGAAAAGACGCAGCAGTTCGCGCGCTTCTTCGTCCGTCTTCGCGGAGGTCGTCACGATAATGTCCATCCCGCGCACAGCATCGACGTCGTCGTAGCTGATTTCGGGGAAGACGATCTGTTCCTTCAGGCCCATCGCATAGTTGCCACGGCCGTCGAACGACTTCGGGTTGAGACCACGAAAGTCGCGCACGCGCGGCAGCGCGATGGTGACCAGGCGGTCGACGAATTCGAACATGCGGTCGCGGCGCAGGGTGACCTTGCAACCGATCGGCATGCCTTCACGCAGCTTGAACTGCGCGATCGACTTCTTGGCCTTGGTGATTATCGGCTTCTGGCCGGCAATCTTTTCCATTTCGGCCGCAGCCTTTTCGACCTTCTTCTTGTCCTGGGTCGCTTCGCCAACGCCCATGTTGATCACGATCTTCTCGATGCCGGGAACTTCGTGCTTGTTCTTGTAGCCGAACTTCTCGGTCATCGCCTTCACGATGCGATCTTCATAGTCCTTCTTGAGGCGCGGAGTGTAATCAGCCATCGATCTTCTCCCCGGAACGCGTCGCGACGCGGACCTTCTTGCCATCCTTGGCGACTTCGAAGCGCACGCGGGTCGGCTTGCCGTCCTTGGGATCGGCGAGCGCAACCTTCGAGACGTAAAGCGGGGCTTCACGCTTTTCGAGACCGCCATTGGGGTCCATCTGCGTCGGCTTCTTGTGCCGCGTGATGATGTTCACGCCCTCGACGGTGACTTTGCCCGCCTTGGGATCGACATTGGTGACGGTACCGGTCTTGCCCTTGTCCTTGCCGGACAGGACGACGACCTCGTCACCCTTCTTGATCTTCTGCGCCATTACAGCACCTCCGGAGCGAGGCTGATGATCTTCATGTGCTTCTTGGCACGAAGTTCACGCACGACCGGGCCGAAGATACGGGTACCGATCGGTTCCTCATTCTTGTTCACGAGCACCGCGGCATTGCCGTCGAAGCGGATGACCGAGCCATCCTTCCGGCGGATATCCTTGCGGGTGCGCACGATGACGGCACGATGCACGTCACCTTTCTTCACCTTGCCGCGCGGAGCGGCTTCCTTGACCGACACCACGATGATGTCGCCGACCGAGGCAGTACGGCGCTTCGAGCCGCCCAGCACCTTGATGCACTGGACACGCTTGGCACCCGAGTTATCCGCCACGTCGAGGTTCGACTGCATCTGGATCATGGGTTACGCCTCCGTCTCGGCCTTGTCGGCCTTCTTGGTGGTCTTCTTCGCAGTCGCCTTCTTGGCAGGAGCCTTCTTGGCCGGCGCTTTCTCGGCGTCGTCCTTCTTCGGCGCGGCCTTCTTGGCAGCCGGCTTCTTGGCGGCGGCCTTCTTGGGCTTCTCCGCCTTCTTGGCTTCTTCCTTGGCAGCTTCCGCGGCCTGCTTGTCCTCGGCGATCTGCGACTTCACTTCCTCGGGAACTTCGCCGATGCGATCGAGCACCACCCACGACTTCGTCTTCGAAATCGGCTTGGTTTCCTCGATGCGCACGGTTTCGCCCATGCGGTAGTCATTGGCCGCGTCATGCGCGTGATACTTCTTCGACCGCTTGATGATCTTGCCGTAGAGCGGGTGCTTGACCCGGCGCTCGACGAGCACGGTCACCGTCTGGTCCATCTTGTCGGACGTGATGGTCCCGGTCAGGATGCGTTTTGGCATTCCGTGTTCCTTCCTAAGCCTTGGCCGCTTCAGCCGCACGCTGCGACTGCAGCGTCTTGATGCGGGCGATGGTGCGACGCACTTCACGCACGCGGCTCGGCTTTTCGAGCTGGTTCGTGGCAGCCTGGAAGCGCAGGTTGAACTGCTCCTTCTTCAGCTGCGTCAGTTCTTCGGCGAGCTGGTCGTCGGTCTTCGCTTTGAGATCGTCGATTTTGCTCATTACTTCTTCTCCTCGATCAGGCTCTCACCGAGGCGGGCCACGACCTTGGTCTTGATCGGCAGCTTCTCCGCAGCGCGCTCGAAAGCGGCCTTGGCAAGCGGACCGGGAATACCGTCCAGCTCGAAAAGAATGCGGCCGGGCTTGACGCGGGCGGCCCAGAATTCGGGGCTGCCCTTACCTTTACCCATGCGGACTTCGGCAGGCTTCTTCGACACCGGCACGTCCGGGAAGATACGGATCCACAGGCGACCCTGGCGGCGCATGTGACGCGTGATCGCGCGGCGAGCCGCTTCGATCTGGCGCGCGGTAATGCGCTCGGGCTCAAGTGCCTTGAGGCCATAGGCGCCGAAGTTCAGTTCGGTGCCACCCTTGGCGTTCCCGTGAATACGGCCCTTGAAGGCCTTGCGGAATTTGGTGCGCTTCGGTTGCAGCATCTGTTAAATTCCTACCTGCGGTCGCGCGCCGGGCGAACGCCCGAAGTCTGCGCTTCCATCATGAGACGATCCTGCGCCAGCGGGTCGTGGCCAAGGATCTCGCCCTTGAACACCCAGCACTTGACGCCGCACACGCCATAGGCAGTGTGCGCTTCGGCTTCGGCATAGTCGACGTTACCGCGCAGCGTGTGCAGCGGCACGCGCCCTTCGCGATACCATTCGGTACGCGCGATTTCCGCGCCGCCGAGACGACCCGAACAGGTGATACGAATGCCTTCAGCGCCAAGACGCAGCGCCGACTGGACGGCGCGCTTCATGGCGCGGCGGAATGCAACGCGACGCTCGAGCTGGTCCGCAACACCCTGGGCAACCAGGCGGGCGTCGATTTCCGGCTTGCGGATTTCGACGATGTTGAGGCTGATTTCGCTGTCAGTCATGCCGGCAAGCTGCTTCTTCAGCTTCTCGATGTCGGCGCCCTTCTTGCCGATGATGACACCCGGGCGGGCGGCATAGATCGAAATGCGGCACAGCTTGGCCGGACGCTCGATCACTACCTTGGAGATCGCTGCCTGGGGCAGGTTCTTCATGATGTAGCGACGGATTTTGAGATCCTCGAGCAGCTGCTTGCCATAGTCATGGCCTTCAGCGAACCAGCGCGAATCCCAGGTCCGGTTGATCTGCAGACGCAGGCCGACGGGGGAGCTTTTCTGACCCATTAGGCTTCTTCCTGCTCGCGAACGACGACACGCAGCTTGCTGAACGGCTTTTCGATCCGGGTCGAACGGCCGCGCGCACGGGTCGCGAAACGCTTCATGGTGATCGACTTGCCGACCGAGGCTTCCGCCACGATGAGCGCATCGACGTCGAGATTGTGGTTGTTCTCCGCATTGGCCACAGCCGACGCGAGCACCTTGTAGGCATCCTCGGCCATCCCCTTCTTGGAGAATTTGAGGATGTTGAGGGCGTCTTCGACCTTGCGGCCGCGGATCAGGCCCGCGACAAGATTGAGCTTCTGCGCCGAACCACGGATCATGGTTGCGGTCGCGATCGCTTCATTGTCACCGACCTTGCGAGGCGATTTGGGCTTACCCATTAGCGCTTGCCTTTCTTGTCGGCGGCGTGGCCCGGGAAGAAGCGCGTCGGCGCGAATTCACCAAGCTTCATGCCCACCATCTCTTCCGAGACGGCGACCGGCACGAATTTCTTGCCGTTATAAACGTTGAACGTGAGGCCCACGAACTGCGGGAGGATGGTGGAACGGCGCGACCAGGTCTTGATCGGCTTGTTGCCACCAGCTTCCTGCGCTGCTTCGGCTTTCTTCAGCAGCGACAGTTCGACGAAGGGTCCTTTCCAGACGGAACGTGCCATCGAGCTTACCTCTTCTTCTTCGCGTGGCGCGAACGGATGATGAATTTATCCGTCTGCTTGTTGGAACGAGTGCGCGCACCCTTGGTCGGCTTGCCCCACGGGGTCACCGGATGACGGCCGCCCGAGGTGCGGCCTTCACCACCACCGTGCGGGTGATCGACCGGGTTCTTGGCGACGCCGCGGGTCAGCGGACGCTTGCCGCGCCAGCGGTTGCGACCGGCCTTGGCCAGCGTCGTGTTCGAGTTGTCCGAGTTGGACACCGCACCGACAGTCGCCATGCAGTCCGAACGGATGTAGCGCTGCTCGCCCGAGTTCATGCGGACGATGACCATGCCCTTATCGCGGCCCACCACCTGGCAGTAGGTGCCGGCAGCGCGCGCGATCTGGCCGCCCTTGCCCGGCTTCATCTCGATATTGTGGACGATGGTGCCCACCGGCATCTGGCCCAGCAGCATCGCGTTGCCCGGCTTCGCGTCGACCTTCTCGCCCGCGATCACCTTGTCGCCCGGCGCTACGCGCTGGGGAGCGATGATGTAGGCCAGCTCGCCATCGTCATACTTGACGAGCGCGATGTAGGCCGTGCGGTTGGGGTCGTACTCGATACGCTCGATCGTGCCTTCGACGTCCCACTTGCGACGCTTGAAGTCGACCAGGCGATACTTCTGCTTGTGACCGCCGCCAATGCCGCGCGAGGTGACATGGCCCTTGTTGTTACGGCCACCCGTCTTGGTCTTGCCCTTGGTCAGCGACTTGACCGGCTTGCCCTTGTAGAGCGCCGACTTGTCGACCAGGACCAGGCCGCGGCGGGCCGGGCTCGTCGGTTTATATTGCTTGAGTGCCATGCCTCTAGATCCCGCTCGTGATATCGATCATGTCACCATCCTTGAGGGTGACGATCGCTTTTTTCTCATCGGTGCGCTTGTAGGGCTTGCCCCGCCAGCGCTTGACCTTGCCCTTCGACACGATCGTGTTGACCTTGGTCACCGTCACGTCGAACAACGCCTCGACGGCTTCCTTGATCTGCGGCTTGGTGGCATCGCCCGAAACCTTGAACACCACCGCATTATGTTCCGACGCCATGGTCGACTTTTCGGTGATGTGCGGCGCCAGGACGACATCGTAGTGGCGGTTCTCGACCGCTTTCTTCGCTGCCTTAGCCATTGAAACGTGCCTCCAGCTTCTCCAGCCCGGCGCGGGTGATGACCAGCGTCTCGTGGCGGAGGATGTCATAGACGTTGGCACCGGCCGCCGGCATCAGGTTGATGCTCGGGATGTTGGCCGACGCACGCGCGAAGCCGACATTGACCGCTTCGCCGTCGACGACGAGGTTGGTCTTGCCGAAACCCAGCTTGTCGAGCTTGGCCGACAGCGCCTTGGTCTTGGCATCACCGTTCATGTCGAGGTCCGACACGACGATCAGCTTGCCGTCCTTGGCCTTGCTCGAGAGCGCCATCTTGAGACCCAGCGTGCGAATCTTCTTGTTGAGGCTCGACGAGAAGGTGCGGGCGCGAGCGCCGTGGGCCTTACCACCGCCGACGAAGATCGGCGCACGGCGCGAACCGTGACGGGCGTTACCCGAACCCTTCTGACGGCCGAACTTGGCGCCAGTGCGCGCAACATCGCTACGCTCGCGGGTCGCACGTGCCGGGGCACGACGATTAATGAGCTGCCACGTCACGACGCGGTGAAGAATATCTTCGCGAGGCTCGACACCGAAAATATCGGCGTTGAGCTGGACGTCGCCGTCCGCTTTCGCGTCGAGGGTCTGTACCTTGACCTTCATCGCTTATTCCTTGCCTTTTTCGGCTTCGGGCTTGTCGCCGTCGTCCGTCTTGTTGTCGTCAGCGGTCTGCTCGGCAGCCATCGCTTCGACTTCGGCGTGGGTCGGCGTCGGTGCAGCTTCCTGCACGGCACCTTCTTCAACGAAGCCGGCGGGCGCTTCTTCCGAAGCAACTTCATCCGCATTGCGGCGCATGGCGGCCGGGAAGGGAACGCCTTCTGGCAGCGGCACCTTGACCGCGTCCTTGACCATCAGCCAGCCACCCTTCGGACCGGGCACCGAGCCCTTGACGAAGATGAGGCCGCGCTCGACGTCGGTGCGGACAATCATGAGGTTCTGCTGGGTGCGATTGCGCGCGCCCATGTGACCGGCCATCTTCTTGCCTTTGAAGACGCGGCCCGGATCCTGACGGTTACCCGTCGAACCATGCGAACGGTGCGAGATCGAGACGCCGTGGGTGGCCCGCAGACCGCCGAAGCCCCAACGCTTCATGGCGCCCGCGAAACCCTTACCCTGGGTAACGCCCGAAATGTCGACCAGCTGGCCCGCGATGAAATGATCGGCGGTGATGTTCGCGCCGACATCGAGCAGCGCATCTTCCGAGACGCGGAACTCGACGACCTTCATCTTGGGTTCGATTTCGTTCTTGCCGTACTGGACGCGCTGCGGCTTGGCGACGTTCTTCGCCTTCGCCTTGCCGGCACCCAGGGCAACGGCCGTATAGCCGTCTTTATCTTCTTCGCGACGACCGACGACCTGCAGTTCGTCCAGCTGAAGAACGGTCACAGGCACGTGCCTGCCGTCTTCTTGGAACAAACGGGTCATGCCCATCTTTTTCGCGATCACGCCAGTGCGCATGATCTCACACTCCCATCAGAGGCCCGACCTGGAAAATGCCCAGGCAGGGCGTGCGACCCATTGATATGTGCGAACCCCCGCTTGGGTCGTTCCTTCCGATGGGAAGGAGGCGGGGGACGCAGACCGCAGCACCTAGGCGCTGCCCGGTATCCCTTGTTTCCTCCCGGCTCGCGCCGGTGGCGGCTTTCAGTTTCCCGAAGCCGTATCCAAATCAGCTATGTTGCTGAGTTGGCGGCCCCTTAGGCCAGTTTGATCTCTACGTCCACCCCTGCAGCGAGATCGAGCTTCATCAAAGCGTCGACCGTCTGCGGCGTCGGCTGCACGATATCGAGCAGGCGCTTGTAGGTGCGGACCTCGAACTGTTCGCGCGACTTCTTGTCGATGTGCGGCGAACGGTTCACGGTGAACTTCTCGATGCGCGTCGGCAGGGGGATAGGACCACGGATCAGCGCGCCGGTACGACGTGCCGTGTCTGCAATGTCACCTGTAGCCTGATCGAGCACACGATGGTCGAAAGCCTTGAGACGAATGCGAATGTTCTGCGTTTCCATATCCACTTACCGATGCGAAAGAGCCAAGGCTGTTTCCAGCCCAAAAAACAGGAGGCCATTCCCGCATTTTCCCGGCGAACCGAAACGGGCGACCTCCCAAAAACTTGTGCGACGTTGGGTTGCCCCGTCCGTCTGTGAGCGCGCATCTACATACGTCGGACGGCGAGATCAACCCCTTATGGCGTTATTTTGGAGCAGCGATGTCCAGCTCCAATGGGAAGCGAATGATGCCATGCTTTGATTCAAATCGATTGCATCGCTAGCGTCACAAAATGTTGGGCCGACGAACATTGATACTGAATCTGCTCGGCATGGCAGGTGCCGCAAGGCTTAAGATTGCAGATAGGATTTCAATGGCCACAACACCACAGCCAGACAGCGTCGTGAGGGTCCCGGAACTTCCCAACGGTTGGCAAGCTGTGAATTATGCGATTTTGCAGGATGGTTTGCTCGCCATACTGGCCGCCAACGTCGACCTTGTATCCGAATGGAAGCGCGATGAACGTGGAGGCCCAATAGGTGATCCATACAAGGTCGCGGAGACTGCCGAAGCCAAGATTTTCACTGTTGGTGGAAATTCGGTAGATGGCAGCTCGGTCTTCCCTCTTCTTACACCCTTCCCCTCTTTTGACCGCTTTCCCGACGGTCGATGGTTAGTTGTTGGTGGACGAACGCGCGGAAAACCAAGTGCTCGTATTATCGAGAAAGACGGCTCTGTTGAGACACCCTTCATGCTCGGCGACGGTATCGAACACATGAAGATCGATGAGCGCGGTAGCATTTGGGTCGGCTGGTTCGATGAAGGCGTTTATGGAAACGACAGTTGGAGACTTGAAGGACATGAGTGGCCCCCTAGCGCATATGGAGTAGCTGCTTTTTCCGAGAGAGGTGAAATCCTATCGTTTGCGCCGAGCCCTCCAGCAAATGGCCACATTTCAGATTGCTATGCACTCAATGTCATTGGCAGCGATGCGTGGACCTGCACTTATGGCGAATTTCCGATCCTGCGAATGAGTGATGATGGAAAGGCCCAGTGGTGGGAGACACAGCTTAGCGGTCCTCGGGCATTGGCAATCCAACTCCCATATATTTTGGCAGTCGGCGGTTATTCCGACGACGGAGATACGGCAGTGTTGCTCAAGCTCGAAGGCAACGCCACTTCAGAATTGGGCCGGTGGCGGTTGCCATTGAATGTCGGATTTCCAAATCAAGTCGAGTTAATCGATGGCCGGGGCGAATCTATATTCGCGATTCAGGATTCGACGATGCGACGGTGGCACATAGGAAATTTCGTAGAGGCAGTCGGGCACTCAAGCTAGCTCGGACCATACGACCACAATGGGGTCGTTTATCGACATTCTACCGATACAAAAAAAGCCCGGCGCTTCCATCGAAGCACCGGGCTCTCCTTTTTCGTTCGCTCCAACCTCAGCGACTGGCCTGCTGCATGCCGTCGACGGCCTTGCTAACAAGGATGTTCACCGCGACGCGGCGGTTCTGGGCACGGCCCTGCGCGGTCGCGTTGTCGGCCGCCGGGTCGGACTCGGCCATGCCGGTGGGGGTCAGCATGCGCCACGGCGCCCAGCCGCACTTCTGCTGCAAAGTGTTAACGACCTTGCCGGCGCGCTTCTCGCTCAGCACCTGGTTATAGTCCTCGTCGCCGACGGAGTCGGTATAGCCGACCACCAGCAGCAGCGCGTTGTCCATCGCCTCGGCCTCGGCCGCTGCATCGCACAGCTGGCTTACCTCGTCGCTCGAGACGGCCCACTTGCCCGTGTCGAAGTAGATGTCGGTCGTGGCCTTGATGTTGTACTGGTCGATGTCGCCGAAGCGACCGCGCAGGGCCTCGGTTGCCGCCGCATTTTGCGAGATGGCCATATCGTGTTCGCCGAAGCGCTGCGCGGTGCCGTTATGGATCATCGACGCGGTACGAAGGTGTTTTTCCTTGAGGCTGACCTTGGTGGCGATCAGGCGGTCGCCCCATTCCACCGTCTTCACTGAGACGGGCAGCCCATTGAACAGCGCATTGGCATCCAGCCTGTCCTTGTCGAGCCCGAGGAAGCCGCCGCTCGACTTGATCTCGGTAGTCGGGGCCACGAGAACCGGCGTACTCGTCCCGGTATCGCCCGCGACCTGCATCTGCGCGCCATTGCGCGCGGCGATGAAGCCTTTGATCTCGGGCCCTGCCGGCAAGCCCTCCAGCGAGGCCGGAAGTTGGCCTTCTACGGTGATCGATTCCATTCCATCGACATCCTGCGCGGAGACCGCGCTAGCCGGGATGGCCGCCGCGGCCAGCAGCAGGATGACTTTCGACTGGTTCAAAATATTCACAAATTCCACTCCCAAAGGTGACCGTCGCGCCGCGTCGGCGACACGTTCTCCGGCCCATTCGGGACACCGCCTGTTAACCATAACCTTGCTGGCAGATGAACGAGTCAGCGAGCTGTTTATCCGGCGTAAAATTTACAGATGTTGCGGGGGCGCAGAGCGGCGAGTTGTTTGAGCGCGGGTTCGCAATGAGCGCTCGATGACGGCAACTAGGGTGACGACCGGTCGCTAGGCGTTACCTTTCAAAAGTTCTCCAACGACCTTCTCTAGCGCTGCCGATCTTGGCTCACTTGGCCAATGGTTGATACGCAGCTCTTGATCTCGGGACAGGTATGTTTCGAAACGATCCGAATAAATCTCGACCTCCAGGCTGTCCCATTCACCGCTCACTTGCCAGTCAAAGCAAATCGCTTTCGTATAAGGATTGAGAGAGATGTCTTCGCTTTCGATTGCTCCGAGGGCAGTGCCTTCGAGAGCCGAAAGCAACGCGATGGCGTTCCCGCGCTGCACAGCATCACCAGCTAACTCTTCAACCCGGCGTTCGAGTAATTCCTTCGACATGTATGCAAGGTATCACCTCTTCGAATGCCCGCAATGGGGCCGTTAGCGGTCTTCCGAACGACACAAAAAAGCCCGGCGCTTCCATTGAAGCACCGGGCTCTTTTCGATCGGTTGCTCTTGAAAGGAGCGCGCGAAGTTTACGCGGTGATCTTGCCGACCACGCCCGCGCCGACGGTTCGACCGCCTTCACGGATCGCGAAGCGCAGACCCTGGTCCATAGCGATCGGAGCGATCAGCTTGACACCCAGCGACACGTTGTCGCCCGGCATGACCATTTCCGTACCTTCCGGAAGGGTGATTTCACCCGTCACGTCGGTGGTGCGGAAGTAGAACTGCGGACGGTAGTTCGCGAAGAACGGCGTGTGACGGCCGCCTTCGTCCTTCGACAGGACGTAGACTTCGGCTTCGAAGTCGGTGTGCGGCGTGATCGAACCCGGAGCAGCCAGAACCTGGCCACGCTCGACTTCTTCACGGCCGACGCCGCGGATCAGCGCACCGATGTTATCGCCAGCCTGGCCCTGGTCGAGCAGCTTGCGGAACATTTCGACGCCCGTGACGGTCGTCTTGGTGGTGTCCTTGATGCCGACGATTTCGACTTCATCGCCAACGTTCACGATGCCGGTTTCGACGCGGCCGGTGACAACCGTACCGCGACCCGAGATCGAGAAAACGTCTTCGATCGGCATGAGGAACGGCTTGTCCAGCGGACGATCCGGCTCAGGGATCCACTCGTCGACGGCAGCCATCAGCTTAAGAATGGCTTCCTGACCGATTTCGCGGTTGCTGTCTTCGAGGGCAGCAAGCGCCGAACCGGCAATGATCGGAATGTTGTCGCCGTCGAAGTCACGCTTCGAAAGTTCTTCGCGGATTTCGAGTTCGACGAGCTCGAGCAGTTCGGGATCGTCAACCTGGTCGACCTTGTTGAGCCACACGACCATGGTCGGCACGCCGACCTGCTTGGCGAGCAGGATGTGCTCCTTGGTCTGCGGCATGGGGCCGTCAGCCGCCGAAACGACGAGGATCGCGCCGTCCATCTGGGCGGCACCGGTGATCATGTTCTTCACATAGTCAGCGTGACCCGGGCAATCGACGTGAGCATAGTGACGGTTTTCCGTCTCATACTCGACGTGCGCCGTCGAAATGGTGATGCCGCGCTCGCGCTCTTCCGGCGCCTTGTCGATGTTTGCAAAATCGACAGCCTGCGACGTACCCGCTTCCGCGAGCGTCTTGGTGATCGCTGCGGTCAGCGAGGTCTTACCATGGTCGACGTGACCGATGGTGCCGATGTTCACGTGCGGTTTGTTCCGCTCAAATTTTGCCTTCGCCATGTAAAGCCTCTTCTTCTTCTAAAATTTGTCTCGGGCGGCACGCCCTCTGACGCGCGCCCTTAACGACCTTTTTCGTGAATGACCAGCCCGATTAGGCCATCTTCGCCTTCAATTCGTCCGCAACATTCTGCGGCACTTCGTCATAGTGCGAGAACTGCATCGAATATTGGGCACGACCCGAGGTGAAGCTGCGCAGTTCGTTAATGTAGCCGAACATGTTCGCCAGCGGCACGTGAGCAGCAACAACCTGTGCGTTACCGCGGCTGTCAGTGCCCTGGATCTGACCACGACGCGAGTTGAGGTCACCGATCACGTCGCCGAGATAGTCCTCGGGAGTGACGACTTCAACCTTCATAACGGGTTCGAGCAGCTTGATGCCGGCACGATCCGCCGCCTCGCGCATCGCTGCACGACCGGCGATTTCGAAGGCCAGCGCCGAAGAGTCGACGTCGTGATACTTGCCGTCGAGCAGTTCGATGTCGAAGTCGATGATCGGGAAGCCGATGAGCGCGCCGGTTTCGGCGGTCTCGCGCATGCCCTTTTCGACCGACGGGATATATTCCTTGGGAATGTTACCGCCCTTGACGTTGTCGGTGAAGTTGATGCCGGCACCGCGTTCACCCGGGGTCAGCGCAACCTTCACCTCGGCGAACTGGCCCGAACCACCCGACTGCTTCTTGTGGGTGTAGGTCAGCTCGGTCGGCTTCTTCAAAGATTCACGATAGGCGACTTGCGGCGCGCCGACATTGGCGTCCACCTTGAATTCGCGCTTCATGCGGTCGACGATGATGTCGAGGTGGAGTTCGCCCATGCCCTTGATGATCGTCTGGCCGCTTTCGTGATCGGTCGTGACGCGGAACGAGGGATCCTCGGCAGCCAGGCGGTTGAGCGCGATGCCCATCTTTTCCTGATCGGCCTTGGTCTTGGGTTCCACCGACAGTTCGATAACCGGATCCGGGAATTCCATGCGTTCCAGGATGATCGGCGCCTTTTCGGCACACAGCGTGTCACCCGTGGTGGTTTCCTTGAGACCCGCAATGGCGACGATGTCGCCGGCGAATGCTTCTTCGATGTCCTCGCGGTTGTTCGAGTGCATCAGCAGCATGCGGCCGATCTTTTCCTTCTTCTCCTTGACGGAGTTGAGAACCGAACCCTTCGAGAGCTTGCCCGAATAGATGCGGCAGAAGGTGAGCGAGCCGACGAACGGGTCGTTCATGATCTTGAAGGCCAGCGCCGAGAAGGGCTCGTCGTCCGAGCTCGGACGCTTGGCTTCTTCTTCGGTGCCCGGGACGACACCGCGGATGGCGGGAACGTCGGTCGGGCTCGGCATGTAGTCGACAACGGCGTCGAGCAGCGGCTGGACACCCTTGTTCTTGAAGGCCGAACCGCACAGCACCGGCACGAACGCCTGGTTGAGCGTACCCTTGCGGATGAGGCCCTTGAGCGTTTCCGCATCGGGCATTTCGCCTTCGAGGTAGGCCATCATGACATCGTCGTCCTGCTCAACGGCAGCTTCGACGAGCTTTTCATGATATTCGGCGGCCTTGTCGGCGAGATCGGCGGGAATTTCTTCGTAGACGAACTCAGCGCCCAGGCTCTCGTCCTTCCAGACGATCGCGCGCATGCGGACAAGGTCGACCACGCCCTTCAATTGGTCTTCCGCACCGATCGGCAGCGTCAGCACCAGCGGGTTGGCACCCAGGCGCTCGACGATCGAATCGACGCAGTAGTAGAAATCGGCACCGGTACGGTCGAGCTTGTTGATGAAGCACATCCGCGGGACCTTGTACTTGTCGGCCTGGCGCCAGACGGTCTCGGACTGCGGTTCGACACCGGCAACGCCGTCGAACACCGCGACCGCGCCGTCGAGCACGCGCAGCGAACGCTCGACTTCAATCGTGAAGTCGACGTGGCCCGGCGTGTCGATGATGTTGATGCGGTGCTTTTCGCCCTTACCGTCGTCCGACGACCAGAAGGTGGTCGTGGCAGCCGACGTAATGGTGATGCCGCGCTCCTGCTCCTGCTCCATCCAGTCCATCGTGGCGGCGCCGTCATGGACTTCGCCGATCTTGTACGATTTACCGGTGTAGTAGAGGATACGCTCGGTGGTGGTGGTCTTGCCGGCATCGATGTGCGCCATGATGCCGATGTTGCGATAACGCTCCAGCGGATAGTCGCGGGCCATGTTACTCTTTCCTTCTGGGTGATGTCCGGCGCCCGAGAGCGGCCGGACATATCAATTCAATGTCTACCAGCGATAATGGCTGAAGGCGCGGTTGGCTTCGGCCATGCGGTGCGTGTCTTCACGCTTCTTCACCGCATTGCCGCGGTTCTGCGCGGCATCCATCAGCTCGCCCGACAGGCGGGCCGCCATGGTCTTTTCCGCACGCGAACGCGCTGCCGAGATGAGCCAGCGAATGGCCAGCGCCTGGGCGCGGTCAGGACGAACTTCGACCGGCACCTGGTAGGTCGCGCCGCCGACACGGCGGCTGCGGACCTCGATGCCCGGCTTGATGTTGTTGAGCGCTTCGTGGAACACGGCCAGCGGCTCGGTCTTCATGCGCGCTTCGACATTGTCGAGAGCACCGTAGACGATGCGTTCCGCGACCGACTTCTTACCGTCGAGCATGATGTTGTTCATGAATTTCGACAGGACGAGGTCCCCGAACTTGGGATCGGGGAGAATGACGCGCTTTTCTGGGCGACGACGACGGGACATATTCTTATCCTTTTATAGAGCGGCGTGCCGGCCAGTTGGCGGCACCACCGACGTATCCAGTTACTTGGCCAGTTACTTCGGACGCTTGGCGCCGTACTTCGAACGGCTCTGCTTGCGATCCTTCACGCCCTGCGTGTCGAGGACACCGCGCAGCACGTGATAGCGCACGCCCGGAAGGTCGCGCACACGGCCGCCGCGGATCAGCACAACGCTGTGCTCCTGGAGGTTGTGGCCTTCGCCCGGGATGTAGCTGATCACTTCGCGGCTGTTGGTCAGGCGGACCTTCGCAACCTTGCGCAGCGCCGAGTTCGGCTTTTTCGGGGTCGTCGTATAGACACGGGTGCAGACGCCGCGCTTTTGCGGGTTCTGCTCCATTGCAGGGACCTTGCTCTTGGCCTTCTGCAGCGTACGGCCCTTGCGGACCAACTGGTTAATCGTCGGCATGAAGCCTTCACCTTTCATCATGCCGGGCATCCACCCGGCGGTTACTTTGCCATGTGCATGAAAAGACGAAGGCTCGGCCTCCCGGTCTTTCCCGGGCGGACAACCCTTCGCGGCACATGCCAATGTTCAGCTCTTGTCCTGGTTCGCGCGCCGGAGTCGGAGCGGTCGCGTCGGACGGGGCGGCCCTTAGAAGAAGCGGCCCCCCGCGTCAACACCATGTGGGGTGATTTGCGTACGCTTCAAGTGCGCCCGATGCTTATCGAAGCGGCACCGTGATGCGCGCATAGAAGCCTGGCTCGTCGGAAGCAAACTCGACAGTTGCGTGGAGCTGGCGCGAAAGCGAGCTGATCAGCGCGCGCCCGATCCCCGAACCCGTTGCCTTCTCGGGGTCGACCAGGCCCGGGCCGTTATCGCGGTACACGATGACGACGTCTTCCTCACCCGCGTCTATATCGACAGAGATTCGCGGTGCTTTGATGTCGTCAAAGGCGTGTTTGAAACTGTTCAAGGTCAGTTCGTTGATCGCAAGCGCCAAGGGCGTGGCCTTGTCCGTACGAAGAAGAGCGCGCCCCTTCTGTTTCAGATTGAGGTCTACTTCGCGGTCGGTGGTGAACGACTTGACCAGTTCGATCATCATGTCGCCGATCATGCCGACAACCTCGATCTCGCTATGGGTTCCAAGCTCGTAGAGGCGGCGGTGAATATCGGCGAGAACCATCACGCGCGCGCCGGCATCCCTGAAGGACTGCGCCGCGCCTTCATCCTTGATCGATCGCGCATGCAGCGACAGCATGCCGTGCACCAACGCCAGATTGTTCTTCACCCGGTGATTCACTTCAAGCAACAGCAACTCGCGCGCTTCCAGTGCGAGTTTCAATTTGCGTTCGGTCGCCAGTTCGGCGGTGCGATCGGACAGCGTCAGCACCGACGCGACTTGCTTGCCGTCGCTATTCAACACGGGCCGCGCCGTGCCGATCGCGTCCACGATTTCGCCGTCGGGGCGCTTTATCTTCCAATGGGCATGCTCGACCACTTCGCCATCGCGCACAGCTTTGGCGAGCGGGAGGTCGGCCGGCGGGTAGGGTTTCTCGTCGAGCGTGAGGAGGTGATATTGTTCAGTGTAATCGTCGGGTTTTACCGACAATTTTCGCACACCATGAATCACAGCGGCCGCATCATTTACGAAGATGAGCGCCCCTTCCGCATCAGCCACGATCACACCCTCCGCCAGCTGGTTGAGCGCGGCGATGAGCAAGCGCTGGGAGGCTTCGTCCTCGAAGCGGTAATCGAATCGTTCTGCGGCCATTCGCTTGTGCGAAGCTCTTCTCGTTGACGTGAAGGGAAAGGCCGTAGCCTATATTATTACGGCTGCATACCAATGATCCTGGAAATATGGGTCATGCGGCGGGCGCGATGGCCGGTCCTATTCGAGCGGAGCTTCGGCGGCTCCAGACAATGATGGCGGATTGCCGCGCGGGAAAACCGGTGTCGGCATCGGGCTGGCGCCTCCGCGCCCATCGCGGCGGTTTATCAGTTCCATGACGAAGCGCAGGAGCTCATGTCGCGCGGTCGCCTGCGCACTACCGCGCCGTGAAGCCGCGAGCAGCTGCTGGAATTTCTCGATATCCTCGACGCAGAGGAGGTCGCTATCCATCAGTGCCTTCATCTGCACCAGCGCCTTGCTAACAAGCTTGTCGGTGAACGCGTTGATCGCGTTTACCGTGGACGAGTTTCGACGCCGCGCGCCGCTGCGCCTCCTTGGACCAGACGGGATGTCGTGCTTCGGTGTCATTGCGGCCCACATATCATGAAGCGGGGCTCACCCCGTGCGCTATTCGACGACCGTCCCCCTTGCCATGATGAACTGCATGTCCTTGTAGACCGAGACGTCGCGCAATGGATCACCATTCACGGCGACAATATCCGCGCTTTTGCCCACCTCGATGGTGCCGATCTCGTCCGACAGGCCGAGCAGGTCGGCGGCGTTGAGCGTTGCGGCGATGAGCGCGCTTTGAGGCGTCATGCCATTTTCGACCATCAGGCGGAATTCATCGGCATTCTCGCCGTGCCGCCACACGCCGGCATCGGTGCCGAAGGCGATCTTCACACCGGCGGGAACGAGGTCCTGGAGCGACTTGCCCGTGATCTGGATGCGCCACTGAATCTTCTCCGCTACCGACGGCGCTTCGTTCTCAAGACCCGCCGCTACGCGCGTCACATAGCTGTTCACCGTCATCAGCGTCGGTACGTAATAAGTGTCGCTGCGCGCCCAGGTGCGGATCAACTCGTCCGACATGATGGTGGCATGCTCGATGCTGTCGACCCCGAGCTCGAGCGCCATCAGCGCCCCGTCAGCGCCGTGGGCATGGACCGCGACCTTCTTGTCGTAGAGCCGCGCGGTTTCGACGATCGCACGCGCTTCGTCCATGTGCATTTGCGCGCCCAGCCCGGCCCCGATACGGCTGTTGACGCCGCCAGTGATCGCGAATTTGATGACATCGGCGCCATTGGCGACCTGTTCGCGCACCGCGCGGCGGCAGTCGTCGGCGCCATCACAGGTATTGCCGGCGGCATCCATCATGGGTCGGAAATCGGGCTTGAGCCCGACCGCGCCGTCCATATGGCCAGCAGTGGTCGAAATCGGCTTGCCCGCATCGACGATGCGCGGCCCCATCACCAACCCATCGGCGACCGCCGTGGACAGCGCTTCGGTCGATCCGGTGCCGTCGCCCATGTTGCGCACCGTGGTGAAACCCGCGCGCAGCGTCTTCATGCCGTTCACATAAGCATTGAGCGTGAACCAGTTGTCGCTGCGCACCATGTCCTCGATCAGCCCGGCGTTACCGGTGGTGTCCGATGCAAGATGCACGTGGCTATCAATCAGCCCCGGCAGCACCGTCTTGTCCGACAGGTCGATCAGTGTGGCGCCGGCCGGTGCGGGTTGCAGCCCGTCCACCACCGAAACGATACGGCCATCGTCGACCGTGATGGTCGATGGCCCGCGCACGTCCTCACCCGGCACCGCGATCAGCCGGCCGGCATGGATAACCTGCGGTTCGGCAAGCGCAGTGCCTGCAAGCAGGCTGGCGGCAAGCCCCGCGACTATTCCTTTGGTTGCAGGGCCCATGGCACCATCTCCTCTACGGGCACTCCGCCCTTCAACACTCCCGCCGCGGTTTCGACGGTTTCGATATGCACAAGTGGATCGCCCGCTACGACGACCATGTCGGCGTAGCGACCCACCGCGATCGCGCCCACATCGGCTTCACGGCCGAGTGCTTGGGCGCCGTTTTTCGTCGCCGCCTGGATCGCTTCCAGCGGGGTCATTCCATATTCGACCATGACCGCAAACTGCCCCGGCACCCAGCTCGGCGGCATCACGCCGACGTCGCTGGCGAAAACCATGCGTACGCCTGCTTCGTGCGCCTTGCGGAAATTGTCGCGCTGTGCCTGTGCGATCTCGCGGTCCTTGCGCAGATTATCGGGCAAGGTGCCGGTGCTCGTGCCCATCGCCTGCGTATAGTCGGTGTTGCGGATATCCATCGAGAACCAGACCGGGCGCTCGCGGCGCAGCGCCATGCGGATGCCCTCGTCATCGACCAGGCTGGCATGTTCGATCGTGTCGATCCCCGCCGCGATGGCGCGGCGAATGCCCTCGGCACCGTGCGCGTGCGCGGCAGAACGCAGCCCCCATTGATGCGCCTCGTCCGCGATTGCCGTCAGCTCCGCAACCGACAGCTGCGGTTGCCCCGGTTCGGTATTGCGCGAAAACACGCCGCCGGTAGCGCAGACCTTGATAACTTCGGCGCCATATTTGCGCTGGCGGCGTACCTGGTGGCGCAGTTCCTCGGGACCATCGCCCATGCCTTCTTCCTTGCCCTCCTGTTCGAGGCTGGGCGGCAGGAAGGTGCTGTCGCAATGTCCGCCCGTCGCCCCGAGCGAATATCCCGCAGGGATGATACGCGGGCCGACGACATAGCCCGCCTCGATCGCCTGCTTGAGACCGACATCGGCGCGCTGGCCGCTACCGACCTGCCGCACCGTGGTGAAGCCGAGCCGGAGCATCGCCTCGCCGTTGTGGACCGCGCTGATCGGCCAGAAACTGTCGGTGAAGGCGAGCCCGCGATAGCCGCCAATGTCGGCGGGCCCGTCGAGATGGACGTGCATGTCGATGAAACCGGGCAGCAGCGTCATGCCGGGATAATCGATGCGACGATCCGCTTCGCCGAGCGCCGGCAAGGCATCGGTCCCTATCGAAACGATCCGCCCGTCCTCGCCCACCCGGATGACCGGATCGTCGACATAGCGACCGGTCTCGACATCGAGATAGCGATCGGCGGTGATGTAGGTGTCGGCCTGCGCTCCGGCCGGCAACGCAATGGCAAGAGAGAGAAGTACGGAAAGACGCATGCATTTTTCCCCTGTGACTGCCGGGCACGTTAGCGCGGCGCGGGGAAACGGCAAGCTATTGCCGCTTGCGTCCGAACTGCCGGATAGCACCGACATCGGGCGGCGGCGGATCGGTGAGGCCAGCTTCGCGTTTCTTCATGTAGCGCGCGAAGGCCTTGTCGGCATCGAAGTCGCCTTGCTTGGGCAACGGTTCGCCCATGCTGCCGAAAATCGATTGCGCCTTGTCCTGCACGATGGTGTCGACCTTGGCGTGGAAACGCCCCGCCCCGGCATGGCGCACGAAGAGCAGTAACGCGATGGCGGAGCCGCCCAGCATCTTGCCCAGGATGCTCTCGCCAAAGCCGAACGCGAGCATGACGATACCGACGATGACCATAACGGCCATCGTCGTCCCGATCCCGCGGATCATCCGGACGAGCGGTTCGAACATGCGTCCCGCTCTACCGTACAATGCTTGAAGACCCGTTACCGGCGGCTCAGATGTGCAGCACCCGACCGTAGGCCGCCAGCACGCTTTCGTGCATCATTTCGCTCAAGGTCGGGTGCGGGAATACGGTGTTCATGAAGTCCTGCTCGACCAGCTCGGCCTGCTTGCCGACCGTGTAGCCCTGGATAAGCTCGGTGACTTCCGCGCCGATCATGTGCGCGCCGAGCAGTTCGCCCGTTTCCGCATCGAAGACGGTCTTGATGAAGCCTTCGGTCTCGCCCAGCGCGATCGCCTTGCCATTCCCGATGAAGGGGAACTTGCCGACCTTCACCTTGTGCCCGGCTTCTTTGGCCTTGGCTTCGGTCAGGCCGACGCTGGCGACCTGCGGGTGGCAGTAGGTGCAGCCTGGAATGTTCTTCACGTCCATGGCGTGCGGGTGGACGTCCTTGTTGCCGTTTTCCTGCGCAATCGCCTCGACGCAGATGATGCCCTCGTGGCTGGCCTTGTGCGCGAGCCAGGGCGGCGCGGTGACATCGCCGATCGCCCAAATGCCCTTCACATTGGTGCGGCACATGGCGTCGGTATCGATATGACCCTTGGTCATCTTCACGCCCAGCTTGTCGATGCCGATATTCTCGGTGTTGGGGACGATACCGATGGCAACGATGCAGTGGCTGAAGGTCTTCTCCTCGACCTTGCCCTTGGCGTCCTTGATCTTGGCGGTGACGCCCTTCTTGTCTGCCTTAAGGCTCTCGACGCCCGCGCCCGCCATGATGTTCATGCCCTGCTTCTTGAGGCTCTTGGCGAGTTCAGCCGAGATGTCGTCATCCTCGACCGGCACGATGCGGTCGAGCATCTCGACCACCGTCACGTTGGCGCCCATGTCATTGTAAAAGCTTGCAAACTCGATCCCGATCGCGCCCGAGCCGATGACCAGCAGGTCCTTGGGCATTTCTGATGGCACCATCGCGTGGCGATAGGTCCAGATCTTGTCGCCATCGGTCTTGGCAAAGGGCAGGTCGCGCGCGCGTGCGCCCGTGGCGATGATGATGTTCTTGGCGGTGAGCTGGGTCTTTTTGCCCTTGTCGTCGGTCACCGTCATCTTGCCCGCGCCGTCGATGTGGCCGGTGCCCATATGCACGTCGATCTTGTTCTTCTTCATCAGGCCGGTGACGCCCTGGTTCAATTGCTTGGCGACGGCGCGGCTGCGCGCCACGACCTTGTCCAGGTCCATGCCCACCCCTTCGGCCTTCAGCCCGAATTTCTCGGCATGCTGCATGTGATGCATGATCTCGCCCGAGCGCAGCAGCGCCTTGGTCGGAATGCAGCCCCAGTTGAGGCAGATGCCGCCCAAATTCTCACGTTCGACGATTGCGGTCTTCATGCCCAGCTGCGACGCGCGGATCGCCGCGACATAACCACCGGGGCCCGAGCCCAGAACAATGAGATCGTAAGCGTTGGCCATCAAATTCCTCCGTTAGAACAGGAGCCGCGTAACCGCCCACAACAAGCCAAGCAAGAGGCCGAGAATAAGCGTGACCGTCGCGGATCGACGATATTTGGTCCAGTCGCGCCTTGGCTTCTTGTTGATGACGGTGAAAAAGAGGGATGGCCAACTCATCATGAAACCCGTCGCCAGCCCCGTTATCGGAAAGCGTAGCCAGTCGCTTTCAGGCAGGATGGAGGCGGCGAAACCACGCTCGACGGGCCCCAGTGTGACACTGGCAACAACCGCAATGAAAAGCGCAAATCCGAAAGCAAAAACCGGACTCTCTGCCTCTGACAGCATCATGAGCATCAGCCAGAACGGCAACGCGACCAGCAGTGCACGCAAAAGCTCTCTACCGGCCTGCTCCACGCTCGGGGCAGCAGCATCGGTTGCTACCGACGCGAGATCGACCAAGACCCGCGTTTCCGGTCCGAGCGCGAGCGCGGTCGCGGCCCAGACGACGGCATAGCCGAGCATCGCGATGCCGATCAGCTTGGTACATCCCTCCGCACCGTGCGAGGATTTCTTGGTCGTCCGCCAAAGCAGGAAGGCGCAAAAAACAAGGATCAGCACCCACCCTGCCGTGGAAACCGGAATGGCAAGCAATGCCGCCGTCAAGGGCACCGAAAGCGCCGCGACAAGAGCCGCCGGCATGGCCAGCAACACGCCGACACCGATAATAGCGTCACTGATAACCGACCTGCGTTTGGAGATGCCCTTTGCCTTGGCGATAAGCCCGCCGGCGACATAGATTAGGGTCGCCCCGCCAACGTATACAAAATAGGCGGTCGTGACGATCAGCCCGACCGTTCCCGCACCACCAAAAAGGTTTGCTGGCATCCTAGCGGGCGCCGCGCACGGGAAGCCACTTGTTGGCCATCCATTCGGTCATACGCCAGACTAGTCCCCAGACGACGCCCAGCACCCCCCACACGGCCATCACGCCCCAGAATGCTTCCGGCTGTTGGCTGATGTTACGTGCCAACACCCAGAGGCTGTCTGTGGCGAACCCGATTACGACCATCGCAATGGTGCCAATGAACGCCCCGATGAGCGGAACAACGACGTTCTTCAGTCTTGGCATGCCAAGGCGATCGAGCAGCGCCTCGGCGGGCACGAACAGGACAATGGCGGCCAGAATGGCCGGGACAGCGCCGAAGAATGGAAAGATCAAGATCAGGGCGTTATCGGGATTAGCGCTCAGAAAGACGAACAGCACGAATGGCGCGCAAAAGAGGATCACGCTTACGACAATGCGTGCCAACAACAATGGCAATGAATTACTCCCCCGCGATACGCCTCTTCGAATTGTCTGCATTGACCGCGACGAATGTAAAGACCCCGCTGGCCACTTGCTGTTCTTTCTCGCCGTCGCGTTCGCGGCCGACGGCGGTGGCGCGGATCGTCATAGAGGTCGTGCCTTCGCGCACCATCTCGGCATAGACGCTCAGTTCGTCGCCGACTTCCATCGCGCCCGGAAACTCGAGATCGCTGGCGGCGACCACGACCGCCTTGCCCTTCGAATGGCGCGAGGCGAGCGAGCCCGCCGCCAACGCCATCTGGCTCATCAGCCAGCCGCCAAAAATCCCGCCATAGGGATTGGTGTCGCTCGGCATCGCCGTGACGCGGATCAGCGGTGCCTCGCTCACCCGCCCTCAGCCCCCGCTATGCCAGTTGAAGAACATGCGCAGCCCGAACGAGGAAATCAGGAAAGCAGGAATGGAAAAGAGCAGCCCCGGGTTATTGGGTATTGGCGCAATCGTGCCGACGCCCGCCCAGCTTTCGCGCCATGGTCCGCCCAGGCCGCCAAACGCCAGCGGCAGGACGAAGGCAATCAGAGCGCCGATCAATATGGCCGTGAACCATTTCATCGTGTCATCCCCCTTCAGCTTCCGTCCTTCTAGCGTGAGGACGAAAGCATATTACGAGGTTAACAGAAACGCGCCTCCGGACCAATTGGCCCCTATGCCACCATACCCAGCGGGTTTTCGACGAGCTGCTTGAACACCTTCATCAGCCTGGCGCCGTCGGCCCCGTCGATGGCGCGGTGGTCGAAGCTGCCGGTGGCGCTCATCACGGTCGCGATCTGCAGGCTGTCGTCGACGACATAGGGCCGCTTTTCGCCCGCGCTGATCGCCATGATCATCGCCTGGGGCGGGTTGATGACGGCGTCGAACTGCTTGATGCCGAACATGCCCATGTTCGAAAGGCTCGCGGTGCCGCCCTGATATTCGTGCGGCTGCAATTTGCCTTCCTTGGCGCGCTCGGCGAGCTCCTTCATCTCGGTCGAGATCTTGCTCAATGACTTGTCGTTGGCACCCGCGATAATCGGGGTGATGAGCCCGTTCGGAATGCTCACCGCGACCGAAATGTCGGCGCGTTGATACTTGATCAGCTCGCCATCGCCGAAGCTGACATTGCATTCGGGCACTTCCATCAGCGCAACCGCGAGCGCCTTGATCAGCAGGTCGTTCACCGACAGCTTGACGCCGCGCGCCTCTAGACCCGCATTCATCTCGCTGCGCAGCTTCAACAGCTTGTCGAGATTGATGTCGACCGTGAGGTAGATGTGCGGGACCTGCTGCTTCGATTCGGTCAGGCGGCGCGCGATGGTCTTGCGCATGTTCGACAGCTTTTCGACCTCGTGCGGAATATCGCCCGGATCGACGCTTGCCACCTGCGGCGTCGGCGCAGCAGTGCTGGCGGCGGGCGCGGCAGCGGCACCGCCGGCACCCTTGCCAAGATCGGCGCGCACGATGCGGCCGCCCGGCCCACTGCCCTTGATGCTGGTAAGATCGATGCCCTGCGCTTCGGCAAGGCGGCGCGCTAGCGGCGAAGCCTTGACACGTTCGCCGTCTTTAACCGGCGCGGGCGGAGCTTTCACGCCTTCAGCTTCGGCAGGGACGGCCTTGGTGTCGGGCTTGGGCGCCTCGTCGCGGCCATATCCCTTGTCGGCCTTGGCAGGTGCCTCTTCCTTGGGCTCTTCCTTGGCGGGTTCGGGCGCGGCGCTCACGTCGCCGACTTCTTCGCCTTCTTCGCCGATCATCGCGATCACGGTGCCGACCGCAACATTGTCGGTGCCTTCGTCGACCAGAATCTTGAGGAGCGTGCCTTCGTCGACCGCTTCGAACTCCATCGTCGCCTTGTCGGTCTCGATCTCGGCGATGATGTCGCCCGAGTTGATCGCGTCGCCTTCCTTGACCAGCCACTTGGCCAGCGTGCCTTCCTCCATCGTCGGCGACAGGGCAGGCATCTTGAGTTCGGTCGGCATTCAGCACTCCATTGCAAAAACGTCAGGCTCTCCAACCGTAACGCGCGGGCGCGGTCAAGGGCTTCATGCCTTGCCAAGCGGGAAGCTTTCGCGCAGCGTCGCGCTTCCTTTGAGGAGAGGATGCGATGTCGCAAACCTATCTGGTGATCGTCACCGAGGCGCCCGAGGCCAAAGTCGCGCTGCGATTTGCCGCGCTGCGGGCGCAAAAGACCGATCGCGGCGTCGAAATCCTCGCCATCGGAGAGCGCCAGGATTTTGCCGCATGGGGCGGGGTGCAGGCGGCGATGGAGGAGGAAGAGCGGCTGCGCGTCGAAGCGATGATCGCTGCCAGCGTCCAGGAAATCATCGATGCGACGGGCATCAAGCCGACCATCACGGTCAAGCAGGGCGAAGCGGTGAAAGTCATCGCCGCCGAGATTAACGAGCGCGAAGACGTGGCGGCGCTGGTACTGGGGGCAGCGCCGGGCAGTAATCCAGGTCCGATCGTCAAGCACTTCACCGGCGAGGGCGCGGGCGACCTTCCCTGCCCCGTCCTGCTCGTCCCGGGCGGTCTCACCGACGAGCGTCTCGAGGAATTGAGCTAGAGCGCCTCGACGAGGATCGCGGCGAGCCGTTCGCAGCCCTTCTTGTCCTCGGCATCGAAGCGCGCCTTGCTCGGGCTGTCGATGTCGAGCACGCCAAGCAGCTCGCCATCCTTGATCAGCGGCACCACGACTTCGCTTTCGCTTGCTGCATCGCAGGCGATGTGCCCGGGGAAGGCGTGGACGTCCTCGACCAACTGCGTCTCGCGCGTTGCCGCCGCCGCGCCGCAGACACCGTCGCCAAACTTGATGCGGATGCAGGCGGGGCGCCCCTGGAAGGGCCCGAGCACCAGTTCACCGTCGACGTTGCGATAGAAACCGGCCCAATTGATGTCGGGCATCGCTTCCCACAGCAGCGCTGCGGCATTGGCCATGTTGGCAATGGGATCGGGCTCGCCGTGCACCAGCCCCTTCAGCGCCGAGGCAAGGTCGTCATACATCTGCGCCTTGGTCGCGCCATCGATCTTGAAGTCGTACATCAGTAATCCACCTTGCCGCGCAGTGCCTTCTTCTGACCACGCTTGGTTTTCTTGTCCATGCGCCGCTGCCGCGCGCCGTAGCTCGGCTTGGTCTTCTTGCGCTTCTTGGGCTGGACATGGGCACGCTCGATCATGTCGACAAGCCGCTGGCGCGCCTCGGCGCGATTGTCGGCGCGGCTGCGCGAGGCCTTGCAGGTGATGATGATCTCGTTGCGATCCTTGGTGACCTTCGATCCCGCAATATGGCGCAGCCGGTTGAGGACGCGCGGATGAAGGTCGAGCGCGGCCAGCGTCACGCGCAATTGTACCCCCGTCTCCGACGTGTTGGCATGCTGCCCGCCCGGCCCGGTGCCGGCGAGGAAGGTTTCTTCGAGCGCGTCTTCGGGGAGATCGTCAGGCGACATCGGTCCACCCTTCGAAATGTTCGGGCAGCGGCGCGGCGACTTCCAGCCGCGTCCCGTTCTTGCGCGCAATCGCGATGCTTTGCGCATGCAGCAACATCGGGCCGCCGGGAAAGCCGTAGACGCGATCACCGACGATCCCGTGCCCCAGTCCCTCACGCGCGTGCACGCGGATCTGGTGCGTACGGCCTGTTTTGGGGCGAAACTCCACGAGGCTGCTGCCGTCCTTCACCGCCAGCCGCTTCCAGTCGGTTACCGCGCTCTTGCCCTGCTGGTCATAGGTCATGCGCCAGCCCGCATCGGCGCTCGAGATCTTGCCCAATGGCATGTCGATCGTGCCGCCGTCTTCTGCAACCTCGCCGCCGACGACCGCGAGGTAGCGTTTGTCCATGCGCCCCGCTTCCAGCTCGGCCTGGAACCACTGCCGCGCCGGCTTGTGCCGCGCGAACAGGAGGCAGCCCGACGTATCTCGGTCGAGCCGGTGCATCGGCGTCGGCAATCGCTTGTAGCCGCACAGCAGTTCGTGCAGCCGCGCCTCGATACTATCGCCGCCGCGCCGCGGCGCATCGACCGGCAAGCCGGCCGGCTTGTCGAGCACGATCACCTCGCCATCGATGAACAATATGCGGTCTTCCAGGGTCATATCGGCGCGCCAAAGCACGCCATTCGATCAATCGCAAGCCAAACTAAAGTGAGTCTTTGGAGTCACGGTTGGCGGAAAAAGGCCTGTTTTGACCCCTTTCAAGCTTTGTTAACCTTTTCCCTTCAGACATCTCATGGTTAATGAACGCTTAGACGGTGTTAAGGCGATCTTACTTCGTAGTATGAGGGACGCGCTGCCAACACCCGCTAAACGGGGGACTGGAATATGCGAGTATTGCTGATCGAAGACGAAGCGACGATCGCCAAGAGCATCGAGCTCATGCTGTCGACCGAAGGCTTCAACACCTACACGACCGATCTTGGCGAAGAAGGCCTCGATCTGGGCAAGCTGTATGATTACGACATCATCCTGCTGGACCTCAACCTGCCCGACATGCACGGCTATGACGTCCTCAAGAAATTGCGCACCGCGAAAGTGCAGACACCGGTCCTGATCCTGTCGGGCATCGGCGAAATGGATTCGAAGGTCCGCGCGCTGGGCTTTGGCGCTGACGATTATGTCACCAAGCCGTTCCACCGCGATGAACTCGTCGCCCGCATCCACGCCATCGTGCGTCGTTCGAAGGGCCACTCGCAGTCGGTCATCCGCACCGGCAAGCTGGCGGTGAACCTCGATGCCAAGACGGTCGAAGTCGACGGCAACCGCGTCCACCTCACCGGCAAGGAATATGCGATGCTGGAGCTGCTGTCGCTGCGCAAGGGCACCACGCTGACCAAGGAAATGTTCCTCAACCACCTGTACGGCGGCATGGACGAACCCGAACTCAAGATCATCGATGTCTTCATCTGCAAGCTGCGCAAGAAGCTCAGCCTGGCCTGCGGCGGCGACAATTATATCGAAACCGTCTGGGGCCGCGGCTACGTGCTGCGCGAACAGGAAGAAGACAAGAAGGCCGCCACCGAGGCCGCCTGACCAACTATCTCCTAGAGGGGGAGCAAGGGCGTCGCTTGGGGGAGCGGCGCCCTTTTTAATTGCTGATGAATGCGACCGGCTTGCGTGGCTTGAAAATTAGCGGGGCGTTGGCTTCGTAGACATGATGCCAATCCGATCCGCATTTGACCTCAAGCCGCCGCATGCGTCGACGATAGACTGCAATTCGGGCGTTGCCCTGCATCCATAACGTCAAAATGACGCGAAACTGCTCTTGCACATCCTCGAACGGGAAGAAGTAGGACCAGAAGTCAGCTACTCCAAAATTGAGTTCGTCGAAATTTGACAGGGCAATCACAATGGGACGGCTTAGTCCGTCCTGTTTCAAAAATTCCCAGAGGATCACATCGTCGTGACCTTGCTTGTGGAATTGCAAAGAAAATTCAGCAGCAAAGTCTTCCACCAAGCGGGAAGCGGCTTCGCGAAAGTCTGCAGACACGCAGCTAGTCGATCTTGAGCTTGTCGCCCTTGGCTGCGGTGCGGATCCGTGCCGGCGGTGCTTTCTTGCGCAGTTCGGGATCGACATTGGGTGCCGGCGCATCCATCGAGCGCCAGCCATCGCGGCCGAGGCGTTCCATCGGCCTGAACTTGGCCTTGTAGGCCATGCGTTCCGATCCTTCGACCCAGTATCCAAGATAGACATAGGGAAGCTTGGCGCGCGCCGCGCGAATGATGTGATCGAGGATGATGTAGGTGCCCAGCCCGCTTCGCGCGCCGGGGCCGCAGTCGAAGAAGCTGTAGATCATCGAAAGGCCGTCCGACTGCTGGTCGGTCAGGCAGGCGCCGACGAGCTTGCCCGGCTTTCCGTCCACGCTCGGTTCGCGATATTCGACCATGTAGGTCTGCACCGGCGTCTGCTCCACCATGTCGGCAAAATCATGTTCGTCCATCTCGGCCATGCCGCCGCCCGGGTGCCGCTGGGAAAGATAGGTCTGGAGCAATTCGTATTGCTCTTCGGTCGTCCACGGCTTGCACGCCGTGACTTCAAGATCGGCGTTGGCGCGCAGCATGCGGCGCTGCGTCTTGCCAGCCTTGAATTCGGTCGCCTTGACCCGCACCGACACGCAGGCCGAACAATCGATGCAGCTGGGCCGATAGGCGACCGACTGGCTGCGGCGGAAACCGATCCGTCCGAGCGCTTCGTTGAGTTCGCTCGCATGGCGGCCGTTCAATTCGGTGAACACCTTCCGCTCCACCTTGCCCTCCAGATAGGGGCATGGGGCGGGATTGGTGACAAAGAATTTGGGGAAGCGAAATGGTGCGCTCACCCGGCCCTCTCCTGCTTGTAGCGTCATTGAAACAATAAGCCTTGGGTTAACGGTTTGGCAACGCTTTGGGGACCCGCGCTTACGGTTAAAGGAGCGGACTGTCCCGCGATAAGACAGGTCAGCCCCTGAAATGCGCCATTTTCCAGCGGTCAGATACGGGTGGTGCGATCTACTGCGAAACCGCATTCCTCCAGCGCCTCGACCAGCCGGTCGATCGCTTCGGCATCGCGCGCCTGGCATTCCACTTCGATCATCGTGTCCTTGGCCGGCAGCGCAGTGAATACTCGCTGGTGATTCGTCTCGAGGATATTGACGCGGTGTTCGTGAAATTTGGTGGTGATCGCCGCGAGTGCGCCGGGGCGATCCTCCGCCGCGATCCGGAAGCGCGCGATCCGGCCTTGCCGTACGAGTTCGCGCATCAGCACATTGGCCAGCAGCGAGGTATCGATATTCCCGCCGCATAGTACGGTGCCGACCTTTCTGCCGGCAAAGCGTTCGGGATTGGCGAGCATGGCGGCGAGCCCTGCGGCCCCTGCCCCTTCGACGACGCTCTTCTCGATCGCCACCAGCAAGGCGACGGCATGTTCGATATCGTCTTCGGGCACCAGGTCGATGCGGTCGACCAGTTCCTTGATGATTTCGCGCGTCTTCCAGCCCGGATGCTTGACCGCGATTCCTTCGGCCAGCGTGTCGCCGCCGATCTCGATCTCGCTCCCCTCGATGATGTTTTTCATTGCCGGGAACATGGCGGCTTCGACGCCGACGATTTCGATATCGGGATTAATGGCCTTGGCCGCGGTCGCGATGCCGCTGATCAGCCCGCCCCCACCAATCGGTACCACGAGCATGTCGAGATGCGGCGCGGCTTCGAGCATTTCGAGCCCCACGGTCCCCTGCCCTGCAATGATGTCCTCGTCATCGAAGGGGTGGACGAAGACAAAGCCTTTCTCGTCTTCCAACTCGCGCGCATAACCATAGGCATCGTCGAAAACCTTGCCGTGCAGGACGACATTGGCGCCGTGCCCTTCGGTCTGAACGACTTTCATCGTCGGGGTGGGTTCGGGCATCACGATGGTCACTGGAATGCCGAGCCGCGCGCCGTGATAGGCGACCGCCTGCGCATGGTTGCCGGCAGAGGCCGCGATGACGCCGCGCGTCATTTCCTCCTCGGTTAACTGGCTCAACTTGTTGAGCGCGCCGCGCTCCTTGTAGGCAGCGGTGAACTGCAGGTTCTCGAACTTCAGCCAGACTTCCGCGCCGATGATTTCGGACAGGGTGCGGCTATGGTTCATGGGGGTCTTTACGACCTGCCCTTCGATGCGCCCTGCAGCGGCGCGAATATCGTCGATGGTTACGCTCATGATAAATCGCGCCTAGCCCTTCCCAAGCCTATCGACAATGCTATGCGGTTGACGCACCGCAACAAGTAAGGACCGCCATGACCCGCCTGCTGATCGCCGCATCCGCCTTCGCCCTGGCCGCACCGGCCTATGCCGACACGCTTTATACCAATGTGAACGGATTACAGGCCGATGCCGAAGGCAATCTGAAACGGTTCTCGGCCCTCCTCGTCGATGATGATGGCAAGGTCATCGCCACGTTCGAAAAAGGGCGCATCCAGATGCGTGCCGACAACGTGGTGAACATGGAAGGCGCGCATATGCTGCCCGGCCTGATCGATGCCCACGGACACGTCATGAGCCTTGGCATGGCGGCGCTGCGGCTTGATCTCGTCGGCACGACGTCAATCGAGGAATTCCAGCAGCGCCTCGCCGACTATGCTGCCGCCAATCCAGACTTGCCGTGGATCCTCGGGCGCGGGTGGAACCAGGAATTGTTCGACGATCCGCGCTTTCCCACCGCCGCCGATCTCGACGCGGTCGTCAGCGACCGTCCGGTATGGCTCGGCCGCATCGATGGTCATGCTGCAGTCGGCAATTCGAAGGCCATGGAGATCGCGGGTATCACGGCGGACACCGAAGCCCCTGAAGGCGGCGCGATCGAGCGCCTCGCCGATGGCCGCCCTGCCGGGGTGTTCGTCGATGCTGCCGAAGGCCTCGTGACGAAGTTCATCCCCGAACCCGACGCGCCGATGTTCGATCGTGCACTCGCCGCCGCGCAGGAATTTGCCCTCAGCGAAGGGCTCACCGGCGTTGCCGACATGGGCACTACCGTCGACGACTGGCTGGCGATGCGGCGCGCCGGCGATGAAGGGACGCTCAACCTGCGGATCATGAGCTATGCTGCGGGGACCGATCCGGCGCTTAAAATTGCAGGCAACCGTCCGACGCCCTGGCTCTATGACGGCAAATTGAGGATGGCGGGCGTAAAGCTTTATGCCGACGGCGCGCTCGGGTCGCGCGGCGCCTATCTCAAAGCGCCGTATCACGACGCGGACACGCAGGGCCTGCTGTTCCAGTCAGCTGAAGATCTGCTTACGCAAGCGCGCACCGTGTCGCCCGCGTTCCAGCTTGCCATCCATGCCATCGGTGACGGCGCCAACGACCAGGTCCTCGACGTCCTCGAGACGCTGGGCGGTGACGATCGCCGCTGGCGGATCGAACATGTGCAAATCCTCGACCCGGCGGACTTGCCGCGCCTCGCTGCTGCCAACATCGTTGCCTCGATGCAGCCCGTCCATCAGACCAGCGACTGGAAGATGGCCGAAAAGCGCCTTGGCCCCGATCGTTTGGGCGCGGCTTATGCGTGGAGGAGCCTTGATGACAGCGGCGCGGTGCTGGCCTTCGGCTCCGACTTTCCGGTCGAACACCCCGATCCCTTCGTCGGCCTCAAGGTCGCGGTCAGCCGCGAAGATGCCGATGGCGAGCCCGAGGGCGGCTGGATTGCGGACGAAAAAGTCTCGCTGGGCACCGCGCTTGCCGGGTTTACCGTTGGCGCTGCCTATGCCGGGCTCGCAGAACAGCATTTCGGCTCGCTCACGGCGGGCCGCTACGCCGATTTCATCATCGTTGATCGCGATATCTCGGCAATTCCGACCGAGAACATCGCCGAAACGAAGGTGCTCGCCACCTATGTCGGCGGCAAGGAAGTCTACCGCGCCGAGGACTGAGCCCGCTCGACGAGCATGTCCTGCGTGATCACCTGCGGCAGTTCTTCTACGTCTTCGCCGGGCGCGTACCAGAGGTAGATGGGTACCGCCGCGCGCTGCATCGCCTCGAGGAATCGCGTGATTTCGGGATCGCCGTCGGTCCAGTCGCCAACGAAGACCGCGACGTCGGCTTCCCCGAACGCGTCGAGCGTCGCCTGCCGCTTGATCGCGGCGCGCTCGTTCACCTTGCACGTGAGGCACCAGTCGGCGGTGAAGTAGACGAAGACTGGACGCCCTTGCGCGCGCGCGGCAGCGACCGCGTCCTCGCTCCACGGTTCGGCGAAATCGGGTACCGCCGCCTCGGTCGAAGGGCGATCGGGCAAATAGACTGCGCCAGCAACGACAAGGCCGATGCCTACTGCCAGCGCCACCCAGCCAAGCCCACGCCGGCGGCTCCCCAGCCAGAGGAAAAAGGCCAGGCTAATCATCGCGGCGATCCCGGCAACCAGTGCAATATCACCCACCAGCCGCCAGAGCAGCCACAGCGCCGCAAGCGCGCTCAGCCCCATCGGAATGGCAAGACCGCGCTGCAATTTTATCATCCAGGGGCCGGGGCGCGGCAGCTTCTCGCGCAAGGCTGGCACGAACGCGATCAGGATGAAGGGCAAGGCAAGCCCCAGCCCCAGCATCGCAAAGACACCAATCGCGGCTGCCGTCGGCAGCACCAGTGCGGTGCCAAGCGCCGCACCAAGGAAAGGCCCAGCGCACGGGGTCGCCACGAATGCCGCTAAAGCGCCCGTGCCGATCGAGCCCGAGGTCTCGAGATTGCCCCCGAGCGCCGGCAAGCGAAACAAGCCGGCAAGGTTCGCGGTGATCGCGGTCGCCAGCAGCAGGAGCAGGAAGATCGTTCGTGGATCCTGCAGCTGGAAGGCCCAGCCCGCGGCACTGCCGCCCGCGCGGATCAGCAACAGCAGCGCGCCAAGGCTGGCCGTGCCGGCAACGGCACCGACCGTATAACCGAGCGCATCGCGCCGCGCTTCTTTCGCACTGCCGCCGGCGCGCGCGAGATGGACGGCCTTCATCGCCAGCACCGGGAAAACGCAGGGCATCAGGTTCAGGAGCAAACCGCCGAGCAACGCGCCGCCCAAAGCGATCGCGATAGCGCTGATCGCGAAGGTCCCGATGCTGTCGCCGCCGCTTGGCACGCTGCCCAGCGAAGCGGTAAAGCTGAGCGCCTGGCCCGGCCCCAATGTTATGACACCTCCGACTGAGCCGAAATCGGTCTTGGCTGGATCCCTTACCTGCAGATCGGCAATGAGCTGGTCGCCCTTGCGCCTGAAGCTCTGCGGTGCCGCATAGTCGATCACCCCGTCCTGGCCGACGAAAAATTCAGGTTCTGTGACAGTGATGGTCGCGGGCAGCGGAATGGCGATCGACAGGCGCTGACCCTCCACCTGATAGGTCGCAGCGCCCGCGATCGGGCGCGGCAGCGCGCGGCGGTAGCGGTCAAAGTCGTCGCTATGATCGGCGCCTTCGCCGACCGGTATCACGACCGAAAAACTACCCTTTTCCGGCACGCAGATCTTGTCGGTACAGGCCAGCCACGTCCCCGTGCCGCGGATCGGAACGGTCCCGCTGTCGATCTTGGGCAGGGTCAGCGTGGTCAGGACCGCGTGATCGTCCTTGTAGACATAATTGACCAGTCCAAACGCCTCGAGCTTCGTCGGCGTGGGAAATCGCAGTTCGCCGATCTCGGCACCCTCTGGCAGGTCCCACTCGATATTGAGCGGCAGTCCCGCTTCGCCCGGGTTTAGCCAGTAGCCGTGCCAGCCCGGGCTGGTCTCGAAGACGATCGCGAGTTCAACGCTGCCGCCGCCCGCAGGCGCAGGCCCCTCGGCCTCCAGACGCGGAACGATATTGGTCGTTTGCGCCGCCGCGGGAAGCGCGGCGAACAAAGCGACGAGCATGAGGAAAAGGCGCAGGATCATTGCGCCCCGCCCTAGCCCGAGACGGCGCTCTCGTCGAGATTGGGCGACAACCATCTTTGGGCCGTATCAAGGCCGACGTCGCGGCGCTGCGCATATTCCTCGAGCTGGTCACGACCCACGCGTGCCACACCGAAATAGTGCGCCTGCTCATGCCCGAAATAGTAGCCCGACACGGCACTTGCCGGCCACATCGCAAAATTTTCCGTCAGCGATATCCCGGCGGGTTCACCGCCGAGCATCTCGAACAGGATCGGCTTGAGGCTGTGGTCGGGACAAGCGGGATATCCCGGAGCCGGGCGAATACCGCGATATTTTTCCGCAATCAGCGCCTCGTTGGTGAGGTTCTCCTCGGCGGCATAGCCCCACAAGTCGGTGCGAACATGCTGGTGCAGCCGCTCGGCAAAGGCCTCGGCCAGCCGATCGGCCAGCGCTTTCAAGAGGATCGCCTGGTAATCGTCACCCGCCGCCTCGAACGCCTTGGCGCGATCCTCAGCGCCGTGGATCGCGACCGCGAAGCCGCCGACATGATCGTCTTCGAGGACGAAGTCGGCGAGGCACATGTTTGGCCGCCCTTCGCGCTTCTTGACCTGCTGGCGCAGCATCGGGACGCGGCGGTCGCCAACGATGATATCATCGCCATCGCGGTGCGCCGGCCAGATCGCGCAATCCGCGCGCGCGGTCAGCCATTTTTCCGCGACGATCTTTTCGAGCATCGCATCGGCATCGCGCTTCAGGTCGCGCGCGCTTTCACCGACCACATCGTCGTCGAGAATGGCCGGATAATTGCCGTGCAGCTCCCAGCTGCGGAAGAATGGCGTCCAGTCGATCGTCCGCACGAAATCGTCGAGTGGCCAGTCGTCGAAATGATGCGGACCGGGCTTGGCGGGTGCGGGTGCCTTGCCAGCGGGATCGAGCGTGAAGCCGTTCGCGCGCGCTTCTTCAAGCGTAGCCAGCGAGGACTTGCCCTTGCCCTGCCGGCCAGCGCGGACTTTCTCGTATTCGGCAGCAATTTCCGCGGTGTAGGAGTCGGCATCGTCCCCCACCAGCTTGGTGGCAACGCCCACCGCGCGGCTTGCGTCGGTGACGTGGATGACCGGGCCCGAGCGCGCCGGCGAAATCTTGAGCGCGGTATGCACGCGGCTGGTCGTCGCCCCGCCGATCAGCAGCGGGATGGTCATCCCTTCGCGCTCCATCTCGGTCGCATTGTAGACCATCTCATCGAGGCTGGGGGTGATCAGCCCCGAAAGGCCGATCATGTCCGCTCCGTGGCGCTTGGCGGCAGCAAGGATGTCCGGCCAGCCGACCATCACGCCAAGATCGATCACCTCGTACCCGTTACACTGCAGCACGACACCGACGATATTCTTGCCGATATCGTGCACGTCGCCCTTCACGGTGGCCATGATGATGCGGCCCTTGTTGGCGTTGGCCTTGCCCACGTTCTCGGCTTCGATGAAGGGCAGCAGGTGGGCCACCGCCTTTTTCATGACGCGCGCCGATTTGACCACCTGCGGCAGGAACATCTTGCCCGATCCGAACAGGTCGCCGACGCGGTTCATGCCGTCCATCAATGGCCCTTCGATGACCTCGATGGCGCGGCCCGCGCCCTGCCGGGCTTCCTCGACATCGGCAACGATATGCTTGTCGTTGCCCTTGACCAGCGCATGGGCGAGCCGCTCGGTAACGGGCGTGTCGCGCCATGCGGTGTCACTGGCATTGGCCTTGGCGCCGCCCTGATGGCGCTGCGCCAGCTCGATCAGCTTTTCGGTCGCCTCGTCATGGCGGTCAAACAAGACATCTTCGCACGCATCGCGCAGTTCGGGATCGATCTCGTCATAGACGTCGAGCTGGCCGGCATTGACGATGGCCATGCCGAGCCCCGCTGGGATAGCGTGATACAGGAAGACGCTGTGCAGCGCGCGGCGCACCGTTTCATTCCCGCGAAACGAGAAGCTGAGGTTGGACAATCCGCCCGAGATATGCGCGTGCGGGCAGCGCTTGCGGATCTCGGTGCAGGCCTCGATGAAATCGATTCCGTAGCGGCGATGCTCGTCGATACCTGTCGCCACTGCAAAGACGTTGGGATCGAAAATGATGTCATAGGGCGGGAAGCCGTCTTCCACGAGCAAGTCATAGGCCCGCTTGCAGATCTCGACCTTGCGATCCTTGGTGTCGGCCTGCCCGGTTTCGTCAAACGCCATCACGACAACGGCGGCACCATAGCCGCGCACCTTGCGCGCAAGGCGAAGAAACTCGTCCTCGCCTTCCTTGAGACTGATCGAGTTGACGATCGGCTTGCCGGGCACGACCTTCAGCCCTGCCTCGATCACCTCCCACTTGGAGCTGTCGACCATCACCGGCACCCGCGCGATATCGGGTTCGGCGGCAATGCGCTTGAGGAAGGTATCCATCGCGGCGACACCATCGAGCAGCGCTTCGTCCATGTTCACGTCGATAATCTGCGCGCCGTTTTCGACCTGCTGGCGGGCAACCTCCACTGCGGTGTCATAATCGTCGTTGAGGATCAGCTTCTTGAAGCGCGCCGACCCGGTGACGTTGGTGCGCTCGCCGATCATGACGAAGCGGTTGGCGAGGTCGGTATCGCTTTGAGGCAGCGGAGCGTTCATCAGGCGGCCACCCGCAGCGTTTCGAGCCCCGCCAGCAACATCGCGTCGTCGCGCACGGGGAGCGCGCGCGGCGATGCGCCTTCGCAAACCTGGGCGATGGCGGCGATATGTTCGGGCGTCGTTCCGCAGCAGCCGCCAACAATGTTGACCAGCCCTTCGTCGAGCCATTCGCTGACCTGGCGCGCCGTGTCGGCCGCAGCCTCGTCATATTCGCCCAGATCGTTGGGGAGGCCGGCATTGGGATAGGCCATGACGAGCCCCGGCGCCTTGTCGGTAAGTGCTTTCAAATGCGGGCGCAGCGCCTCGGCACCGAAGCTGCAATTAAGGCCGACGGTTAGCGGATTGGCGTGCGCGATAGTCGCCCAGAAGCCTTCGACCGTATGGCCGGAAAGATTGCGCCCCGACAGGTCGGTAAGCGTCATCGAGATCATGATCGGCAAGTCGCGGCCCAGGGCCTCCTCGGCCTCGCGCACGGCCATGATGGCGGCCTTGGCGTTGAGCGTATCGAAAATGGTTTCGATCAGGATGAAATCGACGCCGCCCTCGGCCAGTGCCTCGACCTGCTCGCGGTAGACATCCTTGACGTGATCGAAGGTCACTTCGCGAAAACCGGGATCGCTGACATCGGGCGACAGGGATAAGGTCTTGTTGGTGGGCCCGACGGCACCCGCGACAAATATCCGCTTTTCGTCACTACCGTGCGCATCGGCGACCCGGCGGATGATTTTGGCGGCCTCCACGTTGATCTCGCGCACCAGCTTTTCGGCGCCATAGTCGGCCTGACTGATCGCGTTGGCGTTGAACGTGTTGGTGGCCAGCAGGTCCGCGCCTGCCGCCGCAAAGCGCGCGGCGATACCTTCGATCACCGTGGGCGCGGTGATATTGAGAAGATCGTTGTTGCCGCGCTGTTCGTGGCCCAGCGTCGTGTCGCCGGCAAATTCGGCTTCCTTGAGCCCTTCGCGCTGGATCATCGTGCCGTAGGCGCCGTCCTTGACAAGCACCCGCGTCGCCGCAGCAGCCTTGAATGCTTCTGCCGCGCTCATCGCTTCACTCCCAGCATGTGACAGATGGCCCAGCTCAACGCCGCCCGGTTGAGCGTGTAGAAGTGAAAGTGGCGAACACCGCCCGCATAGAGCCGACCGC
This sequence comes from Sphingomicrobium marinum, assembly GCF_026157105.1. Taxonomy (GTDB): domain Bacteria; phylum Pseudomonadota; class Alphaproteobacteria; order Sphingomonadales; family Sphingomonadaceae; genus Sphingomicrobium; species Sphingomicrobium marinum. The sequence continues at coordinate 776,864 of NZ_JANPVQ010000001.1, read as the reverse complement.
ACAATTCGGCAGCGGCCGTCGCGGCAATCAGGTCGCGCGCCCGCGGCACATCGTCGAGCCCCTCGAATTTCTTGTCCATCCATTCGGGGATGGCGGTCCCGCATTGCTGCGCGAACTGGCGCGTGCGCGCGACATTGGTCACCGGCAGGATGCCCGGCACCAGCTCGACCTGACGCCCGCGCGCCGCCACCTTCTCCTGCAGATCGAAGAAGGCATCCGGCCTGAAGAAGAATTGGGTTATCGCGCGGCTCGCACCCGCATCGATCTTGCGCAGCAAGTGATCGATATCGCTGTCGCTGCTTTGCGCTTCGGGATGCGTTTCGGGATAGGCGGCGACCGAGATATCGAAATCGGCGACCTCCTTGAGCCCCGCCACCAGCTCGGCGGCGTTGGCATAACCATCGGGATGCGGCGTGAAGCGTTCGCCATCGGGCGGATCGCCGCGCAGCGCCACGATATGCCGCACACCGGCATCCCAGTAAGCTTGCGCGATGTCCTGCACCTCATCGCGGCTCGCATTGACGCAGGTGAGGTGCGCTGCCGGGGTCAGCGGCGTTTCCTCGACGATCCGCTTGACCGTTTCATGCGTGCGCTCACGGGTAGAACCGCCCGCGCCGTAGGTTACCGACACGAAGCGCGGCCCAAGCGGCGCGAGTTCGCCGATGACGTTCCACAATTTCTCCTGCGCCTTGTCGGTCTTGGGCGGGAAGAATTCGAAACTGACTTCGACGTCGCCCGCCGTATGTTCGAACAGGGGACTGGGATGCTGTACTGTCATGCCGCTTCACTTCGCGAAATGGGGGGATAGGTGGCGCGCCACAGATTAACCGACAATTCGCCGCCATCGAGGCAAAGCGGCGCCTCGCCTTCCAGGTTGGCAGCGCTGAACCAGCGCTGCATGGCGTCGTCGGCAAAACCAAGACGTTGGTGTTTGAGCTGGCGCCGCAATTCCTCGCGCTCGTGCGGCGCGAAATCGGCGATCAACAGTTGGCCGCCGGGGCGCAGGATGCGCGCTGCCTCGGCGATGACCTGCCCGGGCGTCGCCGCAAAATGCAGGACCAGGTGCAGGATGACCGTATCGGCGTGATCATCGGGAAGCGGAAGGGCGAACATGTCGCCCTGGCGAAGGCTTGCGCCGGTGACGCCCGCCTCGTCCAGCTTGACCCGCGCCAGGCGCAGCATTTCGGGCGACCGGTCGATCCCGATCGCATCGCTCGCGCGCGGCGCGAAGATTTCCAGCATCCGGCCCGTGCCCGTTCCGATATCGACCAGTCGGCCGATGGGCCGCGAACCGACCAGCCCTTCCATTGCCGCTTCGACATCGGTCTCCGAAACATGGAGCTGGCGCAGCGTATCCCACTGCTCGGCGCGTTCGGCAAAATAGATTGCGGCGGCTTCGGCGCGTTCGCGCTGCACGGCGGCAAGGCGCGATGCATCGGCGGCGAAGACCGCTTCATCGTCCGCCGTGGCGGTGCCCGCAATCAACCCCGACAAGAGATAATCGGCTGTGTCGCGTGCCGGTTCGACGAACACCCAGGCCCCTTCGCGGCGACGGCGGACCAGCCCGGCTTCATCGAGGATCCGCACGTGGCGCGAAATGCTCGGCTGGCTTTGCCCTAGCACATGCGCGATCTCACCCACCGTCAGCTCGACCTGCGCCACCAGCATAAGGATGCGCAGTCGCGTCGCATCGCCAAGCGCCTGGAAGCGGTGTGTGAGAGGCAGGTCGCCGGTCATGATTTGCGCATATAAACAGTTCTTTATATGTGGCAACCCATTTAAGTGAGATTTTCACTTATCGACCGCAAAACTTAACCTATGTGCAGTGCAACAAAATGGACATTGCACAGTAAGAAGAATCCCTATATTTGAGCGCGCAGGCCCGCCCGTAAAACGGTGGGCCGTTGCCTTGTGCGCGCATGAGCGGGCACGCAATGCAAGGGATTAGATTATCATGAAGAAGGTTGCACTCACTGCTGCGGTTCTGGCCCTCGGCCTCGCCGCTTGCGAAGCTGGCGACGACACGGTCGAAAACACCGTCGACGTCACCGAAAATGCGGTTGAAGAAACCGCGATGGAAGCTGAAACCGCTGCCGACAACGCCATGGATGCCATGGAAAACGTTGCTGACGAAGCGATGGCTGAAGTCGAAGAAACGGCTGACGAAGCTGCTGCTGAGTAAGCTTTAGCTTTCAGCATATGAAAAGGGCCGTCCGGGAAACCGGGCGGCCCTTTTTCGTTTAGGCTCTGATGACGCACATTACCCCACTTTTGCTGCTGCTCCTCGCCGCCTGTTCGAGCGAGACCGTCGAACGCCCCACGAACGAGGAGACCCAGCGCCTCGACGATATCGAGAACATGCTCGACGAGGACTAGTCGGCTTTCTTCGCCGCCACCCACTGCTCGACGCGCTTCTCCAGGATGCCAAGCGGCACCGGACCACCGCCAAGCACCGTGTCGTGGAAGCCGCGAATGTCGAATTCGTCGCCCAGTTCACGCTCCGCCATGGCGCGCAGGTCCTGAATCTTGATCATGCCGATCTTGTAGGCCGTCGCCTGTCCGGGCCAGACGATGTAACGGCGTACCTCGGAACGCACGGTGGTTTCGGGCATCGGCGAATTGGCGAGGAAATAGTCGATCGCCTGCTGCTCGCCCCAGCCCTTCGAATGAATACCCGTGTCCACCACTAGCCGAATGGCGCGCCACATTTCGGTCGTCAGTCGTCCGAAGTCCGAATAGGGATCCTCATACGCGCCCATTTCCTTCGCCAGCAGCTCCGAATAGAGCGCCCAGCCCTCGCCAAAAGCGGAGATATAGTCGCCCTGGCTGCGGAAATTGGGGACGCCCTCAAGTTCCTGCGCAATGCTGTTTTGCATGTGATGGCCAGGATTGCCTTCGTGATAGGCAATCACTTCCAGCGGCGGGATCGGCATCGCCCGCATGTCGCTGAGATGCGCGTAATAGACACCAGGGCGCGATCCGTCCGGCGTGCCGGGGCGATAATGCTGCGCCGCGCCGTCCTGTTCGCGGAAAGGTTCGACCCGCTTCACGACAAGATCGGCCTTTGGCAGCACGCCGAAGAATTCGGGCAGGCGCTCGTTGATGAACGCCAGGTGCTTCTCGGCGGCCGCGATATAGTCCTGCGCCCCCGCATCATCGTTCGAGAAATAGAAGCGGTCGTCCTCGCGCATGAAGGTGAAAAATTCTTCGAGCGTGCCGTCGAAGCCGACCTGGTCCTTGATCGCCTCCATCTCGCCGCGAATGCGAGCGACCTCGGAAAGACCGATGTCGTGGATCTCGTTCGCGGTCAATTCGGTCGTCGTCATCGCCGCCAGCCGATTGAGGTAAAAGGCCCTGCCTTCATCGAGCGCCCAAACCCCGCGCGCTTCGGCATCGGCATTGGGCCGGTCAGCCTCGAACCAGTCGGCCAAGCGGCGGTAGGCCGGACCCATTTGCGTGAGCAGCGCATTACGCAGTTCGCTTCGCAGCACATCGGCGCGCATCGCATCGATCGCGCCGCTCTCGCGCAGCGCTTCGATATGCGCTGTCCCCGCCTCCCATAAGGCGCTGTCGCCGTCCCCGGAGAACGGCGCGCCGCTGGTCAGCTTGCGCGATTCTTCGATGACCGCGTCATAGGCGAATTGCGGCGGGCGCACGTCGCGCACGGCGTTGGCCTGTACGCGCACCAGCAACTGGTCGATCGCCCGCCCGATGCCGCCAACACGCGCAATGAAGGCCTGCATGTCGCTGTCGCTCTCGACAGCGTGCTGGCTGATCAGAAAGCTCGGCAACTGCGTATGCGTGCCGTTCATCTGATGGAGAATGTACATGCGGTCGCGATAACGCGCGTCCTGCTCCGCCTGTTCGAGCCGCCATTCGAACATCAGCCAGCTGAGCTGTGCATCCGCGGGGAGCGTGTCATAATCGAAGTTCGCACGCATCTCGGCGACGGCGGCGCGACGCCACGCCAGCTGGCGATCGATCGCCGCATTCGAATAATCGTCGATCTTGTCATAATCGGTTCGCCGGCCGAGCGCGGTCTGCCGGATCGGGGAAAACGCCAATTCCTCTTCGAACTTCTCGTCAAACCACGCCGTGAGGCGTTCGGCCTCGCTGGTCGCAGTTGCATGATGATCGGCGGCCATGGCCGGCACAGCGACGGGTACGGCAGCAGATGCAAGAAAAAGGGCAGCAAAGCGGATCATACGGGTTCCCCTAACTATTTGCGCGGAACATGCGCGCAAAACGGGTTCTTGGGAAGATCGCTAAGCCCAAACGCAGAAAAGGCCGGGGCGTGAACCCCGGCCTTCTCTTATTCAGCAGTGCTGGATGGTGGAAGCTTAGAAGCCGCCCATGCCACCCATGCCGCCCATGCCGCCCATGTCGGGCATGCCGCCACCGGACTTGCTGTCGTCGGGCAGTTCGGCGACGGTCGCTTCGGTGGTGATCAGCAGGCCGGCAACCGAGGCTGCGTCCTGCAGCGCAGTGCGCACGACCTTGGTGGGATCGACAACGCCGGCAGCCACGAGGTTCTCGTAGGTGTCATTCGACGCGTTGAAGCCCATCGTCGGATCGTTGCCATCGGTCAGCTTGCCAGCAACCACGGCACCGTCGAAACCGGCGTTCGAAGCGATCTGGCGAACCGGCGCTTCGAGCGCGCGGCGCACGATGTCGATACCGCGAGTCTGGTCATCATTCTCGCCCGTCATGCCTTGGATGGCCGACTTGGCGTAGAGCAGCGCGGTACCGCCGCCCGGGACGATGCCTTCCTCGACCGCAGCGCGGGTCGCGTGGAGCGCGTCATCGACACGGTCCTTGCGTTCCTTCACTTCGACTTCGGTGGCACCGCCGACCTTGATCACGGCAACGCCGCCAGCCAGCTTGGCGAGACGCTCCTGGAGCTTTTCGCGGTCATAGTCGCTGGTGGTGTTCTCGATCTGCTGGCGAATCGCGGCGGTGCGGCCTTCGATATTGGCCTTCTCACCCGCCCCGTCGACGATGGTCGTGTTGTCCTTGTCGATGGTGACGCGCTTGGCGGTGCCGAGCATGTTGAGCGTGACGCTTTCCAGCTTGATGCCGAGATCTTCGCTGATCATTTCGCCGCCCGTCAGGATGGCGATGTCTTCGAGCATCGCCTTGCGACGATCGCCGAAGCCTGGCGCCTTGACGGCCGCGACCTTGAGGCCGCCGCGCAGCTTGTTGACGACGAGGGTCGCAAGCGCTTCGCCTTCGATATCCTCGGCGATGATGAGCAGCGGGCGACCCGACTGCACGACATTTTCGAGGATCGGCAGCATGGCCTGAAGGTTCGAAAGCTTCTTCTCGTGGATCAGGATATAGGGATCGTTGAGTTCAACGAGCATCTTTTCCGGATCGGTGATGAAGTAAGGCGACAGGTAGCCGCGGTCGAACTGCATGCCTTCGACGACATCGAGTTCGAATTCGAGGCCCTTGGCTTCCTCGACGGTGATCACGCCTTCCTTGCCGACCTTTTCCATCGCTTCAGCGATCTTCTCGCCGACTTCCTTGTCGCCATTGGCCGAGATGATGCCGACCTGGGCAATTTCCTCGGTGCCCGCGACGGGCTTGGAACGACCCTTGAGGTCTTCGACGACCTTGGTGACGGCAAGATCGATGCCGCGCTTGAGGTCCATCGGGTTCATGCCGGCGGCGACCGACTTCATGCCTTCGCGGACGATCGACTGGGCCAGGACCGTCGCAGTCGTGGTGCCGTCACCGGCCACGTCGTTGGTCTTGGAAGCCACTTCGCGCAGCATCTGCGCGCCCATGTTTTCGAACTTGTCCTTGAGCTCGATTTCCTTGGCGACGCTAACACCGTCCTTGGTGATGCGCGGCGCGCCGAAACTCTTTTCGATGACCACGTTACGACCCTTGGGACCGAGCGTGACTTTGACGGCGTCGGCAAGAATGTCGACACCCTTCATGATGCGTTCGCGGGCGTCCCGCGAGAATTTGACGTCTTTGGCAGCCATTTGTCGAATGCCTTTCTATCTAGTTTGAACTCTTAAGAGGAAGCGAGGCTCAGCCAACGATGCCGAGAATGTCGCTTTCCTTCATGATGATCAGGTCTTCGCCGTCGAGCTTGACCTCGGTGCCCGACCACTTGCCGAACAGGATCTTGTCGCCGGCCTTGACGTCCAGCGGCGTCACCTTGCCGTCTTCGGACTTGGCGCCCGAACCGGCGGCGACGACTTCGCCTTCCTGCGGCTTTTCCTTCGCGCTATCGGGAATGATGATCCCGCCAGCGGTCTTTTCTTCAGCCTCGACACGGCGGACGAGGACACGATCGTGAAGCGGTTTGAAACCCATGGGGCCCCTCTCTTGCTTGAGTGTTCGTTGTCACAACACTTAGCACTCTTCGCACGAGAGTGCTAAGCTTGCAGGGCATTTGGTGCGCACATTCCTACTAGTCAACGGGTGGCGCGGAAATTTTTTTGCTCGCTTCGTCCTCTGTCAGGCCGAGCCGCTCGCGCATCAGCCAACGCCCGAGCATCAGGACCGCGACGATGGCCAGGCCGACGGCGAGTCCGGTCCAGATGCCGACCCCGTCCCAGCCCGCCTCGAATGCGAGCCACGCGCCAACGCCAATACCGATCAGCCAGTAACCGACGAAGGTGAAGATCATCGGCACGCGCGTATCGTGCAGCCCGCGCAATATGCCGGCGCCCACGACCTGCGCGCCGTCGACGATCTGGAAAATGGCGGCGACGATCAGGAATGAAGCGCCGAGCGCCAGCACCGAGGCATTTTCAGGCGTGTCGGCAAGGAAGAGGCCGATCAGTTCTTCGGGGAAGAGGAACAGGAAGAAGGCCATAAAACTCATGAAGCCGACGGCGAGTATCCATGCCGTCCACCCGGCCTGCGCGATGCCTTCCTTGTCGCCGCGCCCCAGCATGATCCCGACGCGCACCGTCGCCGCCTGCGCGATGCCCCACGGCACCATGAACGACAGCGCCGCGATTTGCAGCGCGATGGCATGGGCGGCGAGTGCATCTTCGCTGACGAGCCCCATCAGGTACGCCGCGGCCGAAAAGATGCCGCCTTCGAAGCCCATGGCTAGCCCGATCGGCAGACCAAGTTTCCACATTCGCCGATAGCGCGCCCAATCGGGCTTCCAAAACCGCGCAAACAGATGAAACCGGCGGAACTGGCGATCGGTCAGCACCACGATGATCATGGCTGCGGCGAGCAAAAGCCACGTGATCGTGCTCGCGATCCCGGCCCCGAACACGCCAAATTCAGGCGCGCCAAGCTCCCCGAAGATCAGCGCATAGTCGAGCAGCGAATTGATCGGAATGGCGGCAGCCGAGATGACGAGGATCCAGCCCGGCCGTTCGAGCGCCGCCAGGAAGTGGCGCAGCGCGTTAAACAAGAGGAACAGAAAGGTCGACCACAGGTAGCCCCACAGGAATACCTGCGCATTGTCGGCCAGCGCGGGGTCCTGCCCCAGCCAGTTGATCACCGTGTCGGCGTTCATCAGCACCGCCCACAGCGGCACGGTGACGGTCATGGCGAGCCACACCGACTGGCGGAAGCTGCGGCGGACGTCCTTCACTCGTCCGCGCCCGCGCCCCAGCGCTGTCGCCATCATCGGCGAAGCGGCGGTAATGATGCCCAACGCGATCAGGTTGAGCGCAAAGGTCAGGTTGAGCCCGAGCGCGACCGCCGCGAGCTCGCTCGTGCCGTATCGGCCGATAAAGAACGTGTCGATCGCCTGCACCGACGCCATCGTCAGGTTCGTCAGGATCAGCGGCCAGGCGAGCGCGAGGGTGGCGCGAAGTTCGCGCTTCCAGCTCGGCGTCCTGATCCCCTGCTTGCTCATCGTCGGGCGGCGCTAGGCGCTTATTCGGTCACAAGTCCATCAAAATGGGACCAAGAGCGGGGTGGCGTCTGCCAAAAACGCCCCTATCTTGGCTGCACAAGGAGACGATGATGGGATTTGCGCGGGTTATTTGGAAATTGCTGGTCGGCGTGAAGGATGTGCTCGTGCTCATCTTCATGCTGCTCTTTTTCGGCGTGCTCTACGTCGGCCTTCGCGGAACGCCCGATCCTGTCATCGACGGCGGCGTGTTGTGGGTCGATCTCGATGGCGTGGTGGTCGAAGAACCCTCGGCGCAGGACCCGATCGAGGCCGCGCTGATGGGCTCGACGCTCGGCGAATGGCGGCTGCGCGATGTGGTCGCCGCGCTTCGGCAGGCGCGCGAAGACGATCGCATCGAAGCGGTCGCGCTCGATCTCGACGGTTTCCTGGGCGGCGGAACGGCGGCGCTCAGCCTCGTGGCCGATGAACTCGAAGCCATTCGCGAAGAGGGCAAGCCGGTGATCGCCTTTGCCACCGGCTATTCGGACGATGCCTATCACCTCGCCAGCCACGCCAGTGAGATCTGGCTCAACCCCCTAGGCGCAGTCGCCTTTGCCGGGCCCGGTGGCAACACGCTCTACTACGGCGAATTCTTCGACCGCATCGGCGTAACCGCCAACGTGTACCGCGCGGGCACCTACAAGAGCGCGACCGAGCCCTACACGTTGAGCGCCATGTCGCCCGAAGCGCGCGAGGATCGCGAACGGCTTGCCCGCGCGATGCTCGGCCATTGGCGCGAGGACGTCGAGGCGGCGCGGCCCGCGGCGCAGATGGAGCTGGCGCTGATGAACCCGCTCGGCATGATCGAAGCGGCGAACGGCAATGTCAGCGAGGCGGCGGTGCGCGCCGGGCTCGTCGACACGCTGGGCACCCGCGCCGAGTGGGCCGAGAAGCTGGCCGAACTTGGGGGCGAAGACCGCGAGGATGTTTTCAAGAATACCCGCCTCGAGGATTATATCGCGAGGGAGGTCGAGAAGCCCAATGGTCGCGTCGGCGTAGTCACCATTGCCGGCACGCTAACCGACGGGACCGGCGGCGAAGGCACGGCCTTTGGCTCCAGCCTCGCCGATGCCATCGAACGGGCGCACCGCGACGACAAGTTCGATGCGCTGGTCGTGCGCATCGACAGTCCGGGTGGGTCGGTTCTCGCCTCCGAACGCATCCGGCAAGCAATACTTGCCGTGCAGGAAGACGACATTCCGGTGGTCGCAAGCTTTGCCAACGTGGCGGCATCGGGTGGCTACTGGGTGGCTGCCGAAGCCGACGAGATCTTCGCCCAGCCCGAGACGATCACCGGTTCGATCGGCGTATTCGCCATCCTGCCGAGCTTCGAAGGCACGCTGGAAAAGGTTGGCCTCAATGCCGATGGCGTGGCGACGACCCCGCTATCGGGCGAGCCCGACCTCCTCGCCGGCCCGTCGGAGACGGCGGATGCCTTTCTCCAGGCGGGCGTCGATGACGTCTACACGCGCTTCCTGACCCTGGTGTCGCAAGGGCGCGACATTCCCGTCGCCCGTCTCGAGCCCTTGGCGGGCGGCCGCGTCTACGACGGCGGCGTCGCACGGCAGATCGGCCTCATCGACCAATTCGGCAATATGGACGATGCCATCGCGCGGGCAGCCGAACTGGCCAAGCTGGACGACACCGAAGTCGTCTATGTCACCCGCGAAAGCGATCTCGGCTGGCTGGGGTCGATCTTCGGCGCGTCGGCACGCAGCGATGTGCAGGCCGACCCGCTGGCCGCGCTCAACCCTGCGCCGCGCGCACTGATCGAACAGGCCATCGCCGATGTCGAGCGGTTGCTCGATGGACCGGTGATGCAGGCACGCTGCCTCGAATGCGGCCCCGGCCAGCCGGTGGCTGCCAAACCGGCGCGCTCGCCCAACTGGCTAGGACGCTTGCTCGGCCTGTAGCTTCTTCTTTTTCTTGCGGCGGCTGGTCATCGGCAACAGGACCAGCGCCATCAACGTGGCGATGATGCCGAGGATTGCGAAGCTCTTGATCCACAGGTTGGAGGTATCCTCGCGCGTCTGGAGATCCATGATGTGGAGACCCCAGAAAAAGTCGAAAATACGCCACCAGCCGGTGCGCCGCGCCGCGATGCTGCCGCTGGCCGGGTCGACATAGAAGTGATCGCCATTGGCCATGACGATCTGCCAGGCCTCGCTGTTGCGCCGCCAATCGAGCGGCGGATTTTCGGCATCGGTGCGGCGGATTTCGGCAATCTCGCTGTCGCCTTCGTAGCGCGTCATGAATTCGGCGGAGGCCTCGTCCGCACCGTAAGGCGCTATCCAGTCGCCCGTTCCGGGATTGGCCAGCCGCGTTTCGCCGCCCTCGAACTCCACCACCCATACCGGGCCCGACGCGCGGCTTTCGAGCCGCAGGGAAGACAGCATCGCGCCATCGGGAACGTCGGGAAGTGTAACGGCCTCGGCCATCGGGATTGCCGCGGCGGGCGCTACCAGATCGGCGCCGCGCACCTCCTCGATCGGCTTCCAGACCATCACCAGGCCCGACACCGTCCAGATCAGGAACGGCACGCCGATAAGCCAGCCGAGCCACACGTGCCAGCGGCGCAAATTCTTACGATTGATCACTCGAAACTCCTCACGCGAATCTGCCTAAAAGGAGGATTACGAGAAAGCTAGATGTGGATTGGCTTACCCTGGACCGCCATCGCCGCTTCCTTGATCGCTTCCGAATGCGTCGGGTGGGCGTGGCAGGTGTAGGCGATATCTTCGCTCGTCGCGCCGAATTCCATCGCCTGCGCGGCCTGTGCGATCATCGTGCCCGCGGGGACCGCGATGCACCACACGCCGACAACGCGGTCGCTCTTGGCATCGGAAATGATCTTTACCGACCCGTCGCCTTCGTGATTGGTCTTGGCGCGGCTGTTCGCCATCATCGGGAACTTGCCGACCTTCACCTCGCCATACTTCTCCTTGGCCTGCGCTTCGGTCAGGCCCACGCCCGCGATTTCGGGCCAGGTATAGACGACGTTGGGAATGATATCGTGATTCACGATCCCCGTCATGCCGGCAATATTCTCGGCCACGGCGATGCCTTCGTCCTCGGCCTTGTGGGCGAGCATCGGGCCCGGCACCACGTCGCCGATCGCCCACACGCCGTCGACTTTGGTGCGGAAGTCATGGTCGATCTCGATCTGCCCGCGCTCGTTGGTCTCTAGCCCGATCGCGTCGAGCCCCAGGCCGTCCGTATTGGGCTTGCGGCCGATCGAAACAAGCACGCAATCGGCGTCCATCGTTTCGGCATCGCCGCCCTTGGCAGGCTCGATCGTGACAGTCGCTTTGCCGCCCTTGACCTCGACACCGGTGACCTTGCTGGACAGCTTGAAGTCGATGCCCTGCTTCTTGAAGATCTTGTTGGCTTCCTTGCGGATATCGTCATCCATGCCGGGCAGGATCTGGTCGAGATATTCGACGCAGGTGACCTTTGCGCCCAGGCGGCGCCACACGCTGCCAAGCTCGAGCCCGATCACGCCGCCGCCGATGACGACCATGTGCTCGGGCACCTTGGGCAGTTCGAGCGCGCCCGTGCTGTCGACGACGATGTGATTATCATTATCGACCTCGACGCCGGGAAGCGGCGTGACCGACGAACCGGTGGCAATGACGATATCCTTGGCCGTCACGGTCTTGCCATCGACTTCTACGCTGTGTGCATCCTTAAAGCTGGCATAGCCCTCGAGCCAATCCACCTTGTTCTTCTTGAACAAAAATTCGATGCCTCCGGTCAGCCCCTTCACTGCATCGCGGCGCTGGCCGTGCATCTTGTCGAGGTTGAGCGTGGGCGAGACTTCGACACCCATGCTTTCCATCGTACCGTTGGCCGCCGCTTCGAAATATTCCGAGGCGTGGAGCATGGCTTTGGACGGGATACAGCCGACATTGAGACAGGTGCCGCCGAGCGTCTCGCGCCCTTCCGCGCACGCCGTCTTAAGCCCCAGCTGCGCCGCCCGGATCGCGGCCACATACCCGCCGGGCCCGGCACCAATCACGAGGACGTCATAATCGTAGTCAGCCATTACAGATTCCTGCCAATCGAAAAGAATTCGAGGCCCATGTAGCTATTTGGACAGCAATCGCAACCGCGAGCGTGACTCAGGCGAGTTGCGCCACAGCGCCCAATTGCTTCTCTGCCGCGAGCTGGGCGACCCGGCGTAGAATACCGAGGTTTTCGCCCAGATAATCGCGCGCCAACGCCGCATCCTGCGCGAACACCGATGCGACGTAGATATCCGCATCGAGCATGGCCTGCGTATCCAGCCGGTCGAGAATTTCCTCGTCGCTGAGCGCCGATATCGCCTCGTGAAATGCCGTCAGCGCTTCGGCAGGCAGGAAGAATGGAGATTGCGGATTATCGGGCTCCGCCTTGCGATAGTCGTTGAGCAGCATGCTCAATGGTTCGCCTGTAGCCTGTGCATTACCGGTCAGCAGGAAGTGCAATCCGTGCCAGCTTTTATCGAGGTCGATCGGCTCATCGACATGCACTTCGGTCTTGTCCGCGCGGGCCATGATCGCGTCCCAATCGAGATCGTCGGCCTCCAGCCAATCCCATGCGCCATCGACGTCCGTTACCATCGCGGCGGCATCGTCATCGGGTGCCAAACGCACTTGCCAGATCACGCCCATGGGCCATTCTCCCCTCTATGTGGGGAGCACGCTAGCCCACATATGCGGAAATGTCTCGTCTACAGGTCGATCAGCAGGCGCATCGGATCTTCGAGCGCTTCCTTGACGCGCACGAGATAGGTCACCGCCTCGCGGCCGTCGACAAGGCGATGGTCGTAGGAGAGCGCGAGATACATCATGGGGCGGATGACGACCTCGCCGTCGATCGCAACAGGGCGTTCTTCGATGCGGTGCATGCCGAGCACCGCGCTCTGCGGCGGGTTGATGATCGGGGTCGACAGAAGCGACCCGAAAATGCCGCCGTTCGAAATGGTGAAGGTGCCGCCCTGCATTTCCTCCATCGACAGCGTGCCTTCCTTGGCGCGCTTGCCGAAGTCGGCGATGGTTAGTTCGATCTCGGCAAAGCTCATCGCGTCGGCCGAACGGATCACGGGAACGACCAGGCCCTTGGGCGCGCTGACCGCGACCGAGACGTCGAGATAGTTGTGATAGACGATCTCATCGCCTTCGATCTGCGCATTGACCGCGGGCACGTCTTTGGCAGCCAGCGCGCAGGCCTTCACGAAGAAGCTCATGAAGCCGAGGCGGATGCCGTGCTTCTTGGCGAACACGTCCTTGTACTTGGCGCGCGCTTCCATGACCGCGGTCATGTCGACATCGTTGAACGTGGTCAGCAAGGCCGCCGTGTTCTGCGCATCCTTGAGACGCTTGGCGATCGTCTGGCGCATGCGCGACATCTTGACGCGCTCTTCGGTTCGCTCACCCTTTGCGGCAGCCGGCTTGGCAGCGGGTGCGGGCGCCGCCTTGGGCTCGGCCTTGGCGGCGGGGGCCGGCTTGGGTGCGGCCTTCTTGGCTTCGGCGGCAGCGATCACATCGTCCTTCGTGATGCGGCCATCCTTGCCCGTGCCCTTGATCTGCGTGGGATCGACACCGTGTTCGAGCACCGCGCGGCGCACCGCGGGCGAGAGCGTCTGAACCTTGGCGCCATCGTCGCCGCCTTCGGGCGCATCCTCGACCTGGGGGCCGGGATCCTGCGCGGGCTGCGGCTCTTCTTCGGGAGTAGGCGAAGCCTGACCGGCCGCACCGGCATCGTCACCGATCTTGGCGATCACCGCGCCGACTTCGACCGTGTCGCCTGCTTCGAACAGCTGTTCTTCCAGGATACCGGCAACCGGCGAGGGCACGTCGACCGAGACCTTGTCGGTCTCGAGGCTGGCGATCGCTTCATCGAGCGCCACTGCGTCGCCTGGCTGTTTGAGCCATTCGCCGACGGTCGCTTCGGTAATCGATTCACCCAGCGTTGGAACCTTGACCTCAGTGCCCATGCAATCCTCGTCCTTTACTTGGTCTCGGGGCTGCTATGCCCCAATGCGTCGGCAATCAAGGCCGCTTGTTGTTTCCTGTGCCTGCTGGCGAGCCCGGTTGCGGGGGAAGCCGCCGCGTCGCGGCCCGCATAAATCGGGCGCATCCCGTCATGACCGGCCTCCTTCAGGCACGCCTCGATCAGTTCTTCGACGAAGAACCAGCTACCCTGGTTTTTGGGTTCTTCCTGCGCCCAGACGCAGGTTTCGAGGTTTTTCATCTCGCTGAGGCGCTTGACCAGCGGCTCGCTGGGGAAGGGGTAAAGCTGCTCGATGCGAACGACCTGCGTGGTCTCATCGCCAGCCTCATCGCGCGCCGTCATCAGCTCGTAGCCGACCTTGCCCGAACACAGGACGAGGCGTTTTGTGTCGGCAGCCGACGGCGGGTTGAGGTCCGACTTGATGCGGAAGAAATGCCCTTCGCCCGTGAACTCGTCACGGGTCGAGGTCGCCCGCTTGTCGCGCAGCAGCGACTTGGGCGTCATGATGACCAGCGGTTTGCGGAAATCGCGCATCATCTGGCGGCGCAGCAGATGGAAATAGTTGGCGGGCGTCGTTACGTTGGCGACCTGCATATTGTCTTCCGCGCACAGCTGGAGAAAACGCTCGAGCCGTGCCGAACTATGCTCGGGCCCCTGCCCTTCATAACCGTGCGGCAGCAGCATTACGAGACCGCTGGCGCGCAGCCACTTGGCTTCGCCGCTGGCGATGAACTGGTCGATCATGATCTGCGCACCGTTGGCGAAATCGCCGAACTGCGCCTCCCACAATACAAGGCTCATCGGGTCGGTGAGCGAATAGCCATATTCGAAGCCCAGCACGCCATATTCGGACAGCGGGCTGTCGCGCACTTCAAAGCGCGGTCCCGGTACCTTCATTTCGCGCAGCGGGATGAACTTCTCGCCGGTCTTCTGGTCGACCCAGACCGCATGACGCTGCGAGAAGGTGCCGCGGCCCGAATCCTGTCCCGACAGGCGCACGCCCATGCCGTCCAAAAGAAGGCTGCCGAAGGCGAGCGCCTCGCCGGTCGCCCAGTCGATGCCCTCGCCGTCCTTGAGCATCTTCTCCTTGGCCTGCAGGATGCGTCCCAGCGTCTTGTGGGTGTCGAGCGCTTCGGGGATGTGCGTCAGCACGTCGGTGAGCATGTCATATTGCTCGTCCGACAGGCTGGTCGTGGTGTTGCGGCGCCCGGTGATCTCCTCTTTTGGCGTACGCAGGTTCGACCAGCGCCCGCCAAACCAGTCGGCCTGCTTTGGCTCATAGGCGTTGCCGGCCTCGAATTCCTCGGCGAGGTGCTCGGTAAAGTCGGCAACCGCCTTTTCGACCCATCCATCATCGATCACGCCTTCGTCGATCAGGCGCTTGGCATAAAGCTCGCTGATCGGCGGATGCTGTCGGATTTCGTCATACATCAGCGGCTGGGTGAAGCTGGGTTCATCGCCCTCGTTATGCCCGAAGCGGCGGTAGCACCACATGTCGATCACGATGTCGCGCCCGAAGGTCTGTCGATAATCGATGGCCAGCTTGCAGGCCCAAGTTACCGCTTCGGGATCGTCCGCGTTGACGTGGAGGATCGGCGCCTGGATCGATTTGGCGATATCGCTCGGATAGGGCGATGAGCGCGCGAATTGCGGCGAGGTAGTGAAGCCCACCTGGTTGTTGATCACGAAGTGGATGGTGCCGCCCGTCGCATAGCCCTGCAGCCCGCTCATCATCAGGCATTCGGCGACAATGCCCTGCCCTGCAAAGGCGGCATCGCCGTGGAGCAGGATCGGCAGCACCGTCTTGCCATGCTTGTCGCCGCGCAGCGTCATCACCGCACGGCACTTGCCGAGCACGACCGGGTTCACCGCCTCGAGATGCGAGGGGTTGGGCATGAGGCTCAAATGCACCTCGTTGCCATCGAAAGAGCGATCGCTGCTGGTGCCGAGATGGTATTTGACGTCGCCCGAGCCGCCGACTTCTTCGGGGTTTGACGCGCCGCCCGCAAATTCGTGGAAGATGGCGCGGTAGGGCTTGCCCATGACGTTAGCGAGCACGTTCAATCGCCCGCGGTGCGCCATGCCGATGGTCATTTCGGTGACGCCAGCGGCGCCGCCATATTTGATGATGGCTTCAAGCGCGGGGATGGCGCTTTCGCCGCCGTCGAGGCCGAAGCGCTTGGTGCCGACATATTTGCGGGCAAGGAATTTTTCCCACTGCTCGCCTTCGATCACTTTTTGCAGGATCGCCTGCTTGCCCTCGGGCGTGAAGTGGATCTCGGCATTCTTGCCCTCGACCCGCTCCATGATGAAACGGCGCTCCTCGAGGTCGTTGATATGCATGAATTCGATGCCCGCGGTGCCGCAATAATTGGCCTGCAGCACACCCACGATCTGCTTGATCGACGCGGTTTCAAAACCCAGCACCCCGCCCAGCCACACTTCTTCGGAGAGATCCTTGAAGCCGAAATATTCGGGCGTCAGCTCTTCGTGAAATTCATTGTGGCTGAGCCCGAGCGGATCGAGATTGGCGGCAAGGTGGCCGCGCACGCGGTAGGTGCGGATCAGCATCATCGCGCGGATCGACGCGTCGGCTGCGGCGCGTACCGCGTCCTGCCCGAGCTGCGGCTGCGCCTTGGCAATCGCTGCTTCGACCTTCTCGGGCGCCTGTTCGATTACCGCCAGCGTGGGATCGAGCCCACTGTTCGCATCATCCAGTTCGGTAATCGGCCAGTTCGGCCTGGCCCAACTCGGCCCCTCTTCGCGCTCGGTCGAAATCGCGTCCATTATTCCCAATCGTCCTGCCGACTTGTGTGCATGGTCAACATGGCAACCCCTAGCTAGGTTGCAAGTGCGAACGCTTAGAGGGATTGGCTTGGTCTGGCTAGGCCCGATGCGGTCTGGAAAGTGGCATTTTTGCAGGCTAGGGATGGCTCATGAAGACCAAAATCCTCGCTGCTGCCGCTGCCCTAGCGCTCACCGCCTGCAACGCCGCTGAAAACACTGCTCCGGCCGCCGAAAGCGGCAGTCTGGCAGAGCCTTCTTTGCCGCTGTCAATGCCCGAGGGCGGGATGGGGCCGTTCCTTGCATGCCTGCAAGACAGCAACACGGCGATCCTCAGCGCGCATCGCGGCGGCGCGGGGCCCGGTTATCCGGAAAATGCCATCGAGACGTTGGCGTGGAATGCCAGCGTCGCCCCGATGATGTTCGAGATCGACGTGCGTCAGACATCCGACGGCGAATATGTGCTGTTTCATGACGAGGAATTGCAGCAGGATACAGATGGCAGCGGCTTCCTCGCTTACCATACGCTCGAAGACCTCAAGGACGTCCGGTACAACGGCACCGATATCGGTATTTCGACGCTCGAGGAGGTCGTCGAGTGGGCGCGCGGCAAGGCGCTGCTCCAGCTCGACGTGAAGCGCGGCATAGCATTTGATCCGCTGATCGACTGGCTCGAAGAGCGCGATGCCACCGGGTTCACGCTGATCATCACCTACAATGTCGATGACGCTGCCACGGTGGAGCGCGCCAATGACGAGATCATGATCAGCGCGAGCGTCGACAATCTCGGCGACCTCGCGACGCTCAATGCGGCGGGTGTGCCCGACGAACGCATTACCGCGTGGACGGGGCTCAGCACGCCGCGCATCGATTTGTGGCGGAGGCTTGGCGAGCGGGGCATCGGCGCCAATTACGGCGCCTTCGCGACGCTTGATGAGCAGAATGCCAGCGGCGAGGCCTATCGTGCGCTGGTCGAAGCGGGGCTCGACGTCGTGTCGACCGACAAGCCGCAATTTGTCTACGATGCGCTTGAAGAGCGGCAGGATTTTGCCGCGGCCGCCACTGCTTGCATGGCGCAATAAAAAAGCCCCGGCGCGATGCCGGGGCTCTTCTAATTTCGATCGCTCGAGCGCTTAGCCCTTGAGCAGCGCCGTCAGCGTGGTGCCGAGCTCGCTCGGGCTCGGCGAAACGCGGATGCCCGCTTCTTCCATCGCCGCGATCTTGCTGTCGGCATCGCCCTTGCCGCCCGAGACGATCGCGCCGGCATGGCCCATGCGGCGGCCCGGAGGCGCGGTCTTGCCCGCGATGAAGCCGACGGTCGGCTTGCTGCGACCCTTCTTGGCCTCATCCGCGAGGAACTGCGCGGCCTGCTCTTCGGCATCGCCGCCAATTTCGCCGATCATGATGATGGATTCGGTCGCATCGTCGGCGAGGAACAGTTCGAGCACGTCGATGAAGTTGGTGCCGTTGACCGGATCGCCGCCAATGCCGACCGCAGTGGTCTGGCCAAGGCCTTCATTGGTCGTCTGGAACACGGCTTCATAGGTCAGCGTGCCCGAGCGCGATACGACGCCGACGCTGCCCTTTTTGAAGATCTTGCCCGGCATGATGCCGATCTTGCACTCTTCAGGCGTCAGCACGCCAGGGCAGTTGGGGCCGATCAGGCGGCTGTTTGAACCTTCAAGCGCGCGCTTCACCTTGACCATGTCGAGCACCGGAATGCCCTCGGTAATGGCGACGATCAGCGGCACTTCGGCGGCAATCGCTTCGAGGATCGCGTCGCCCGCGAAGGGCGGCGGCACGTAAATGACGCTAGCGTCCGCGCCGGTCGCTTCGCGCGCCTGGGCAACCGTATCGAACTGCGGCAGGCCGAGATGTTCGGTACCGCCTTTGCCCGGCGTCACACCCGCCACCATCTGCGTCCCGTAATCGAGCGCCTGCTGCGTGTGGAACGTACCGGTATTGCCCGTCATCCCCTGCGTGATGACCTTGGTATTCTTGTCGACGAGAATGCTCATTATTTGCTCTCAATTCTTTCGGCTAGCGTAACGGATCCGACCGGTCTGATGTCGAGGTAGTCCAATTCAACCGATACTAGGAAGTGTCGCCCATCACGGACGGCGTACATGACAATTCGGTTTTCAGATTCACTTACGACCATCAACGTCCCGAGCCTGTTCTCCCGCCAAGTTATCAACAACAATTCGGCGTATGCTTCGGGAGATTCGATGACAGCACTGACCGAGCAGGCTCGGATATTTTCGTCTTCCTCGATACGGACAATGTAGGGCCATTCTAGGCCGAGTTCTTCCACCGCACTTTTTTGATCAGCCAAGTTGCCCGCATTTGCGACGCAAACGGAACCCCAACGATCAACAATTTCCTGCGCTGACGGAGTCTCCAACAGCTGTTCAAGCGTCGGCCCCTGGGTTAAAAGACTCAGCCCGATTATTAACGATTTGATTGTGACCAAAGTCACGCCAAACTCTCATCCATGCCCTTGCAGGCCTCGACCAGTTCCTCGACAGCGTCGATCGAGACGCCGAGATTTTTCTTCTCGTCGTCCGACAGGTCGATTTCGACCACGTCCTCGATGCCATCGGCACCGATCATCGCAGGCACGCCGACATAGAGACCATCAACACCATATTTGCCTTCGACATAAGCGGCGCAGGGCAGGATGCGCTTCTGGTCGCCAAGATAGGCTTCGGCCATGGCGATCGCGCTGGTCGCGGGGGCATAATATGCACTGCCGGTCTTGAGGAGGCCGACGATTTCGCCGCCGCCGCCGCGGGTGCGCTGCACGATCTCGTCGATGCGCTCTTCGCTGATGCCCTTGATCTTGGCGAGGTCATTCACGGGAATGCCGTTGACCGTCGAGTAGCTCAGCACCGGCACCATCGTGTCACCATGCCCGCCGAGCACGAAGGCGTTCACATCCTTGGTCGATACGCCGAATTCCCAGGCGAGGAAGGTGGCGAAACGCGCGCTGTCGAGCACGCCCGCCATGCCCACGACCTTGTTGTGCGGCAGGCCCGAAAATTCGCGCAGCGCCCACACCATCGCGTCGAGCGGGTTGGTGATGCAGATGACGAACGCGTCGGGGCAGTTATTCTTGATGCCCTCGCCGACGGCCTTCATCACCTTCAAATTGATGCCGAGCAGGTCGTCGCGGCTCATGCCGGGCTTGCGCGGGACGCCGGCGGTGACGATCACTACATCGGCGCCGGCAATGTCGGCATAATCGTTGGTGCCCGTGATCTTGGCGTCGAACCCTTCGATCGGACCGCACTGCGACAGGTCCAAGGCCTTGCCCTGCGGTAGCCCCTCGGCGATGTCGAGGAGGACGACGTCCCCCATTTCCTTCTTGGCGGCGAGGTGGGCGAGCGTGCCGCCGATCATGCCGGAACCGATAAGGGCGATCTTCTTGCGAGCCATGGGGGTCCTTCCGTGACGAGAATGTGAGTCGCGCGGGCGCGCGAAGTATCTTGGGCACGCACCTAGCGGGGCCTCGTTAGAGAGGCAACCGCCCACAAGAGCGATTTGTGCCTAGTCGGCGCGTTTCATGACGAAAGGCACGTCATTCACGCTGCCGTCGCTTTGGCGCATGGTGACGGTGGCGGTAAAGATGTCGTCTTCCAGCACCAGGCTGAGACCCTTCATGTCGATCCGCGTGCCGGGCCCGACCGACTTGGCTTCGAAGGTGATCCACTCTTCCTTGTCTTCCCAGGCCGTGAAATCGGCGTTGAAATGCTTCACCAGCATCTCCAGCCCCTTGCCGTCGCTATCGGGGCGGATCAGCAGGATTTCATAGAAGACCGGCTGCCCGTCCCGCGCATAGCTGAAGTGGCCCACCATCTGCCCGCCCGAGGCCGGCGACCACATTTCCTCGATCTCGCCGCCCATGCCGGTACCGACCCAGCGCCCCTCGAGCCAGCTGGCCGCCGCGATAGGCTCGGCGGCCTGCGCCGTGACCATTTCGACCGATTCCCCCGTCGCCGCGCATCCCGCGATCAGCGCGAGCGATGCCGGTCCGGTTTTCCACATGGTCGTTCTCCCTGCTGCCGCCACCTTCCTACACCCTCTCAGGTGCCTGCGCCAAAGCGTTTTGCCGGCCCGATGAATCGATTGCCCTAACGCAGCGAAAAGCATGGACTGTCAGCAACAATTCAGCCGGGCGTGCGTAGCAAAGGGCAAAAGAACAGGAGTAATCCGATGAAGAACCTATTGATCCTCGCCGCTGGCACGCTGGCTTTTGCCGCGACGCCCGCTGCCGCCCAGCCCGCCCATGCCGGCAAGGGCAAACATGGCGCGCACGCGCACCAGGGCTGCCCCCCGGGTCTAGCCAAGAAGCGCAATGGCTGCCTGCCGCCGGGCCAGGCCAAGAAGCTCTATGACGTGGGCCATCGCTTCGACAGCGATTTCCGCGGCTACACGTCCTACGATCGCCTGCCGTACGATCTGCGCCGTCGTTATGACCTCGATCCGCGCAATCGCTACGTCTACGACGACAATTACCTCTATCGCGTCGACCCGACGACCCTGATCGTCCGCGAAGTGCTCGACGCCATCTTCTAAGGGGCAGTGCAACCGCCCTTCAGGAGGCCGCTTCTCCCAATGCGCGGGAGAAGCGGCCTTTTTGCTTATGCGTCCTAGTCTGCGAAACCGTGCCCGGCTTCGAGGTAAACGAGGCTCTGCATTTCTTCGAGCCGGCTGACGGTCCGCGCGAATTCGAAACTCCCATCGCCGTCGGGATACAGCCCCGCGGGTTCCGCGTCGGCGGCGGCGAGCAATTTCACGCGATGTTCGTATAGCGCATCGATCAGCGTGACGAAGCGGCTGGCCTCGTTGCGCATGTCGGGACCCATCACGGGGATGCCGACAATGATGACGGTGTGGAAATTTTGCGCGATGGCAAGGTAATCGGCCGCGCCGCGCGGTTGCCCGCAAAGACGCTTGAAGCTGAACACCGCGACGCCCTTGAGCGCCTTGGGGACATGGAGCGTGCGGCCACCCCCCACGTCCAGCTCCATGGTCGGCACTGCGTCGCGCTCGACCTCGTGATCGGTCAGGCGGAAAAAGGCATCGGACAGGGCCTCGGTAGCCTCGGGCCCATTGGGAACGTGCCACAGGTCGAGCCCCTTCATGCGATCGAGCCGATAATCGGTCGGGCCGTTCAGTTCGACAATCTGCATCTGCGCCTCGATCAGTCGGATGAAGGGCAAAAACAGCTCACGATTGAGACCGTCCTTGTAAAGATCGGACGGCGGGCGATTGGAGGTCGTGACAATCCCCACGCCCTTGTCGATCAGCGCGGTGAAGAGCCGCCCCATGATCGCCGCGTCGGCGGTATTGGTGACCTGCATCTCATCAAAGGCGAGGAAACGGGCCTCGGACGCGATCTCCTCGGCAACGCGGATCAGCGGATCGTCCTTGCCCGCATCGCGCATCACGCGCAGCCGTGCGTGCACATCGAGCATAAAGGCATGAAAGTGCACGCGGCGCTTGGGCTCGGCATCGATCGTCTCGAAAGCGAGATCCATCAGCATCGATTTGCCGCGACCCACCCCGCCCCACATGTAGACGCCGCACGGCGCCGGGGTCTCGCGCCCGAACAGGCGTGACAGAAAGCCGGTGCGCGTGGTGCCAAGATCGCCCGCAAACCGATCGAGCGCTTTGACCGCGCGCGCCTGGTCCGCGTCGGGCTGGAGTTCGCCCGCCGCGATCAGCGCCTCGTAGGCTTCACTTACGGTCGTCATCGCCCTTGCCGCGCGGATCGCGCACGCGCTTTAGCGTCCCGGTAAAGCCGTAGCACGGCGTCCCCTCCTGCTCGGCATGACCGGTCAAGAAGGCGATACCGCCCGGCGTCTGCCGCAACAGCGTGACATGCGCATCGAGTGGCACGCCCGCGCGTCCGCGATTGAGGAAGCGGGTGTGACAATCGAGCGTCACGTAATGCGCGCGCTCCATCCCGGCGACGAAACCGCCTGCAAACAGCGCCATGTCGATGAAGCTCATAACGCAGCCGCCATGAATCGACCCACCCGGATTGAGGTGCCGTTCTTCGGGGAACATGCGCACGATCGCGGTACCGGGCGCGTCGCCTGGCTTGAACACCATGTCGCCGATCTGCGCGGCAAAGCTGTCGGGATTGCGCCAGCCGCCCCACCAGAACCAGCCGTCATGATCGGGATGCGGCTCGGCACCGTCGGGAAGTGTGGGTTCGCTCATGCTTGCCGCGCTAAGCGGCCAAGGCGCGCAGCGTCAAGCCGCGCGTTCGGCGATCATCTTTTTGGTCTCGGCAATCGCCTTGGCCGGGTTGAGCCCCTTGGGGCAGGCATTGGCGCAGTTCATGATCGTATGGCAGCGATAGAGGCGATACGGATCCTCGAGCTGGTCGAGGCGTTCGCCGGTCGCTTCGTCGCGGCTGTCGGCAAGCCAGCGATACGCCGCGAGCAAGACTGCCGGGCCTAAAAACTTGTCCGAATTCCACCAGTAGCTCGGGCAGCTGGTCGAACAGCAGGCACACAGGATGCATTCGTAGAGGCCATCGAGCTTGGCGCGGTCTTCGGGCGCCTGGTTGCGTTCCTTGCCAGACGGTTCGGGCGTCTCGCTCTTCAGCCACGGCTCGATGCTCGCATATTGCGCGTAGAAATGGGTGAAATCGGGAACGAGGTCCTTGACCACTTCCATGTGCGGCAGCGGGGTGATCTGGATCGTGCCCTTATAATCTTCGATCGCGCTGGTGCAGGCGAGGCCGTTCTTGCCTTCGATGTTCATCGAGCACGACCCGCAAATGCCTTCGCGGCACGAGCGGCGGAAGGTCAGCGTCGGATCGATCTCGTTCTTGATCTTGATGATCGCGTCGAGAACCATCGGCCCGCATTTTTCCAGGTCGATCGTGTAGGTATCGTAACGCGGATTTTCGCCCGTATCCGGATCGTAGCGGTAGATCTTGAAATTCTTCAGCCGGCGACCCTCCTGGGGAGCATGCTTGACGCCTTTCTTGGGTACGCTGTTCTTGGGCAGGCTGAGTTGGGCCACGTATAATCTCCGAACTTGTCTTGGGGACGCGCTAGCAAAAGGCGCCGCGGTCTCCAAGGGGGACTTTAGAGCGCCTTCACCGCGTCGAGCACCTCTTCGACATGGCCCTTCACGCGCACCTTGGGCCAGGCCCTCACTATCTTACCGTTGCGGTCGAGCAGGAAGGTGGCGCGGTGCATGCCCATGAACTTCTTCCCGTACATCTGTTTTTCGCCCCACGTGCCGAAACCATCCGACACCTTGCCGTCCTCGTCGCTCACCAGCGGCACGGTGAGGTCGTGCTTGGCGATAAATTTTTCGTGCCGCTCTTCACTGTCTCGGCTGACACCGATTACGCGCGCGCCCTCGGCTTCGAATTCCGCCAAATGCTCGGAAAAGTCTATCGCTTCGGTGGTGCAGCCGGGCGTCATGTCCTTGGGGTAGAAATAGACCACCAGTGGCGCGCCGGGTGCATCGAGCCGGATATCGTTACCCGCAGTGGTGGTGACCTTGATCGCGGGTGCCTTGTCGCCTTCTTCAAGCATGTCGTACTTTCTCCCAGTAGTCGCTGATGCGCTGGCGCGCTTGCTGGCACGCCTCTAGCAATGCTTCCCAATCGGGATAACCCGTCACTTCGGCCAATAGGTCCCGGGACGCGCGCGCGGGCTTGTTCGTGTCGGGGGCGATGAGGCGCATCACCACCAGCATGGCGGTCAGCAGGCGATTGTCGGCGGGCAGCGAGGCCGGAGCCAGCCCCGCCTCGGCCAACTGTTCGGTTGCCCGCGCAAGGTCGGGGTCGAGGCCTTCGTGCGTAGCCAGCTGTGTCACGTGGACAGCAAACTCCAGATCGACCAACCCGCCCGCACCAAGCTTGATGTCGAAGGGACCTTTCGGCGGCTTGGCCTGCATCATTTCTGCGCGCATGGCGGCCGCGTCCTCGCGCAGTTTCGTGACATCGCGGTCCATTCCGTAAATGTCGGCCAAGATGGCACAGGCGGTTTCCTGCGCGGCTTCACTGCCGAAAATTGGACGGGCACGGCACAGCGCCAGATGCTCCCATGTCCACGCCTCGCTGCGCTGATAGGCGGCGAACGCATCCATCGACACCGCAAGGCTGCCCTTGGTCCCCTGGGGCCGCAGCCGGGTATCCACCTCGTAAAGAGGCCCCCGCGCGGTCGGCACGCTCAATGCAGCGCTGATGCGGCTTGCCAGCCGGTTATAGTAATCCGTCGGTCCTAGCGGCCGC
This sequence comes from Sphingomicrobium marinum, assembly GCF_026157105.1. Taxonomy (GTDB): domain Bacteria; phylum Pseudomonadota; class Alphaproteobacteria; order Sphingomonadales; family Sphingomonadaceae; genus Sphingomicrobium; species Sphingomicrobium marinum. The sequence goes on along the minus strand of NZ_JANPVQ010000001.1, from coordinate 751,935 downwards.
GGGCCGTCAGATTGCTCGCCAGTCGGCATGTCGTAGAGAAAGATGATGTCGAGATCGCTGGCATGGGTCAGCGCCTCGCCGCCAAGCCGCCCGAGACCCAGGATAATCAGGCCATCGCCGTCGAACTTGCCGTGCGCGATCTCGAACTCGCGCCGGGTGCGCTCGCCCAGCGCCAGGATCGCGCCCTCGGCGACCCGCGCATAGCCTTTGGCGATATCGAGCGGATCATGCTTGCCGTCGATCAGCTGCACACCGAGGGCGAATCTTTTCTCGCCCACCATCGCGCGGACGCGGTCGAGCGCCACATCATATTCGAGCGGATCGAGCTGTTCGCCCAGCATCGCGGCGAAGGTCTCGGCATCGGGTAGCGGATCGAACATCGATCGATCGAGCAAACCGTCGAGCAGCGCCGGCCGCCGCGCCAGTTGCTGCGCAAGCGCGGGCGCAGTCGAAAGGATGCGCGCCAGGAGCCGCGCCAGCTCGGGCCGCGCCTCGAGCAGGCGATAAAAATTCACGCCGCTGGGAATACCCTCGACGATGTCGGCAAACCGGTTGAGCGCGTGCGCCGGATCGGGAGCGGCCGCGATTGCTTCGATCATCGTCGGCAACATCGCTTCGAAGGCCGATCGCGCCGCGGGCGAGCGCAGCGAGCGGGCCCGCCCGGTTCGCCATTGCGCGATCAGGCGCAGTGCCCCCTCCCGCTCCTCGAGCCCCGCCCGGGCCAATGCACGGTCGAGCTTTTCGCGATCGGTCGGCAGGACTTGCACCGCTTCGCTTGGCATGAGCTTGTTGAACCCGCCAGCGACCGCATCGACGTGCCCCCGCAACCAATCGAGCCAGCTCGACGCCTCGTTCCAGCCGGCGAGCGCAGCCACATTCTCCAGTGCCGCCTCGTCACGCGGGATCTCATGCGTCTGCTTGTCATCGACCATCTGGATGCGATGCTCGGCGGTACGCAGGCGGCGATACGCCTCGGCCAACATGGCCGCGCCGTCGCGGTCGAGATGACCCTTCTGGTTGAGCGCGACGATGCTGTCGAGCGTCGCTGCGGTGCGAAGCGTCGGATCGCGTCCGCCGTGGATCATCTGCAGGGCCTGCACCGAAAATTCGACCTCGCGGATACCGCCGCGTCCGCGCTTGAGATCGAAGCCCGGCCCGAATGTCTGCCCCGAAGCGTAATGGTCGCGCACCCTTGCCGCGATGCTCCCGATTTCTTCGATGACGCCGAAATCGAGCGCACGCCGCCACACGAACGGCTGGACCGCTTCGAGAAACTGGCTGCCAAGCAGTGCGTCGCCTGCCGCGCATCTTGCACGGATGAAAGCGGCGCGTTCCCAGCCCAAGGCCGCACTCTCGTAGTGCGATATTGCGGCTGACACCGGCAAGGCGATCGGCGTGACTTCGGACGCGGGGCGCAGGCGCAGGTCGACGCGCGCGACATACCCGTCGACGGTACGCTCCTGCAGCAACCGGACCATTTCGCGCGAAATGCGCATGGCGGCTTCCGCCGGATCGTCGCGTTCGCGCCGCGGCAGGCGTTCGGGATCGTACAGCAGGATTAAGTCGACGTCGGACGAATAATTGAGTTCGCGGCTGCCGAGCTTGCCGAGCGCGATTGCGGTGATCCCTTCGAGGGGCGCGCCCGGGACGCGTTTGTCGATCGCTGCAGCGAGTGCGCGGTCGATGGCGCGATCGGCAAAGTCGGAAAGATGGCGCGTTGCGGTCTCGAGATCGAATTCCCCCGACAGGTCACCCAACGCCACCGCAAGCGCCAGCGCATCGCGGCGTCGGCGCAATTCGACCCCCACATCGTCCTCGCTGCGCGCCAGTGCCGCAGCCACCGCTGCGTCCGCACCTTCGGACCTGAAAATTTCGACGATATCGGGCGATCTTTGCATGGCACCGCGCAGGAACGGCGCATGGGCGCGCGCGCGGCTGAGAGCGGCATCTACATCACCAGAGCGGTCCATCCTATGCCCATGCACGATTCACCGCAGTGACGAAACCATTGCCACGAAGAGTCGTTGTTTTCCTACTATGGATGATCGCAATTTCCTTGTGGCAGGGGAGAAGCGTACTGAAGATCGACAGAAGATAATGGTCGACCCGCATTCCCCCCATGCCGGTATCGTCGCCTCGCTGCGGCGTGCCTTCGCGCCTGTGAATAACACGTGCGACGACGACGAATTTGCGGAGCTTCTCAAACAGTTGCGGTAGGCGGCGTGCCTAAGTGTCTTTGGCGAGGTTATCGACCTCGCCCATGATCGCCTGCAGCGCAGTGCGGTCATCCTTCGCCGAATCCTGTCGGCGTGAAGGCAATTCGTTGCTGTCGAGCAAATTTTCAAGCGCCACGCGACCGCGCGCGACGCGGCTCTTGATGGTGCCGACAGCGCACCCGCATATCTGCGCCGCTTCTTCGTAGGCAAATCCGCCAGCACCGACGAGAATCAGTGCCTCACGCTGCGGCTGCGGCAGTTGCATTAGCGCGCGCTGCATGTCGGCAAGATCGACATGCTTGTCCTGCGCTGCGGGGGCGGCAAGGATCTTGGCCGCCGTGATATCATCCCATTCGCCCTTGAAACGCGCGCGGCGCATCTGGCTGAGAAAAAGGTTGCGCAGGATGATGAAGGTCCAGGCGCGCATGTTGGTGCCAGCCTGAAAACGCTTGCGTGCCGCCCAGGCTTTGAGCAGCGTCTCCTGGACCAGATCGTCAGCGGTGTCGCGATTGCCTGAAAGTGACCGACCAAAGGCGCGCAAATGGGGGATGACTTGCCCCAGCTGATCCTTGAACTCGTCGTCGGGCAACGGGACGGGGTCGGGCTTCTTGCCTTCCTGATCGGTGCTGTTCTTGGCCAAGATGATCCCCAAAAAACCCGAGTTCCGTGTTGAACGGACGACTCACGCGCTCTCGGTTATGAGAGCTTAACGAATGTAGGAAGCAGCGGGCGGGGTGACAACCCGCCGCCGATGCGCTGGTCAGGCCGGCACCGTCGCAGCGTCGAAGAACAAGGCCTGGCTGATCGCCGCCTTGACCGTGTTGCGTTGGAACGGCTTGGTGATCAGGAACGTGGGTTCGGGCCGCGATCCGGTCAGCAGGCGTTCGGGGAACGCGGTAATGAAGATGACCGGCACCTTGAAATCGCCGAGGATGTCCTTGACCGCATCGATCCCCGAGCTGTTGTCGGCAAGTTGGATGTCGGCCAGCACCAGGCTGGGGCGGTTGGCACGCGCTTCGGCAACCGCTTCGTCGCGCGTGACCGCAACGCCGGTCACGTTGTGGCCGAGGTCCCTGACAATCGTCTCGATATCCATCGCGATGATGGGTTCATCTTCGATGATCAGCACTTCGGCGCGGGTCTGGCGTTCGATTTCGCCTGTGGCTTCGTTCACCAGGCTCTCGACATCTTCCTCGCTGACATCGATCAGATAAGCCGTTTCCTTGTTGGAAAAGCCCTCAAGACTGGTCAGCAGCAGCGCCTGGCGCGACAGTGGCGTAATCTTCGACAGGCGGGCCTGCGCGATATTCTCGGCATTGTCGGCGTTGGTCGTGGGGTCTTCGGTGTCCTCGACATGGGCGCTCGACCAGATCGCATGGAAGGTGCGGTATAGGCCCAGGCGCGGGTCGACGTCGCTCGGAAATTCCTCGGGATTATCGACAATCGTTTCCAGCGTGGTGCGCACATAGTTATCACCGTGCTGCTGGCTCCCCGTCAAAGCGCGCGCATAACGACGCAGGAACGGCAAATGCGGTGCGAGTTCTTCACCCAGCGACATAAATTTTCTCCCGTTCGGTAAGCGACCGCGTGTCCCTGCGAATCGCCCAACCCTAATTGTGACCTAGCCCCTTACCGTGCCCTTATGGAAACAGTGAAACGACAAAGCCTGTTCGGTGAGGGAACAAAGCAGTCGCCCTTTGGTTTCACATGCCGACCACTTGGACGAAATTGTTTTCGTTGACGTCGTCCGAGAAGACGGCGACATGGCCGGGAAACCGGCAGCGGCAGCGGGACGCTTGGAGGGGAACATCCGATCGCGCGTGTCCGCTCGCACAGAGAGGAAATTGGGTTGGGTAAAGAGAGGACCGGTTCGTCCGAGGGCAAGAAGTCCGAAACGGAAACGAACTCGCCAGCAGAGGGAAAGTCGTCTGACCAGGTCGCGCGCGCTTTGCGTTCGGTCTATGACGATACCTTGCGCGAAGACGTCCCTACCGAATTCGAGGACCTGCTGAAAAAGCTGAAATAGGCTGTCATGAACAGCCCCGCACGCAAATCTCGAATGAGTAGCCCGGTCCAGCTCCTGCTGGTCATGTCTCTGGCGCTGCTCCCGATCGGCGCCTTGCTCACCTATAGCGCGCAGCACGAAATCGCCGAATCCCAAAGAGCACGCGAAAAGGCTGCCGACGCCAGCCTCGAAACCGCCGCTAGCAACGTCGAAGCGCTTTTTTCACGCAACGCCTTGGCACTTCGGATTGCCGCCGGCGGCGCTTTCGGCGCGGGGGCGTCCGATCCTTGCGAGGCCGCTCGTCTGTCGCTGGCCAATACGCCCGGCGTCCAGCTGCCTTTTGCGATCGATACGCTTGATAACCAAAGGATCTGCGGTGATGGCCGCATCGACACGATCCGATCCGATCGCGCGGCTACGCCGGGGGAAATCCGGTTTCGCGTGAACGAGGACGGCGATGCCGTCCTGATGCGGGTGACGGTGGACGGCGGGACCGTAACCAGCATGTTGCCGGTGGCCGATATCCGCGCCGCCGTCGCCTCTGCCAGCGACAATATAAAGGTTTTCGGTCTGATCGACACCGAAGGGCGCCGCTTGCCGGTACTGGCAAACGATGAAGCGCCTTTGGAAGACCATATGCCCTATCGCAAGTCGCTGGACCTGGCGAATGACCGGATCGAGGCGTTCGCCGCGACCGACGTGAGCCAATTGAGCAATGCCGATCGCCTGCTGATCTTTCTACCAGTCGCAATGTTCGCGCTGGCGGTGCTGGTCGCCTGGGCGATGGTCAATGGACTGCTGGTCCGGCCGCTGCGCCGCTTGCAAGGCGCGGTCCAATCGCACGAACCCGACAAGGGCGATTTCGAAGTTCCCGACAAGCTTGGTCCGGCCAGCGAGATCAGGGACCTTGGGCACGCTTTTTCGGATTCGATGCAGAAAATCGAACAGTCCGAAACCGCCATGAGCGACGCGCTCGAAGGCCAGCGCCGCCTTGTCCGCGAGGTTCACCACCGCGTGAAGAACAACCTCCAGGTCGTGGCCTCGCTACTCAACATCCACTCACGCGGCGCCGAGGGCGCCGAAGCGCAAGCGGCTTACGCCGGCATCGGTAGGCGCGTCGAAGCGCTTGCGGTCGTCCACCGCAACCATTTCGCCGAGGTCGAGGAAAGCCGCGGCATACAGCTACGCCCGCTGCTGACCGAGTTGAGCGCGGGACTGCGCGCCAGTGCGGACGGCGAGACGCCCTCGCGGATCGAACTCGATCTTATTACAGCTTCGACGACGCAGGATACCGCGGTCGCGGTCGCCTTTCTGGTGACCGAGGTCGTCGAGTTCATCCTGACCCACGGCAACGGGGAAACGATCGAGATCCAGCTGCGCCCGTCGAGCGAGCTGACGGCTCGGCTCGAGATATCGTCGGAGGCACTGGTCGAGCGCAATCCGGCCCCCAAAGGGTTCGAACAGTTCGAACGCATTGTCGAAGGTCTGGCGCGCCAATTGCGCTCGCCGCTGGAGAAAAAAGTCGGGCGCTACGCCGTCGAACTTCCAATCTTTCCGGACTAAAATCCTGCTTTTCAGGGATCGTTTCGGTTGCGGCCAAAAAAGTTTTCTCCCCTAGGAACCCTGCCCCGAAAAGCGCGTTTTTATATTCGGATAGTGACCTTATGCCCCCCCCCGCTCTCGCTATCCGAATAAATGGGCCCGCTATCGTCAACCCTCCCCCCCCCCCGGTGACGATTGCGGGCCCAAATTCTTTTCGGAATCCAGGCCTTCTTCGTCAGCCGCAGCAGCGGTGCGCGCGCGGCGCCAATGCGTCACGCGGATGGCAATGATGGCAAACTCGTAAAGCGCGATCAGCGGGATCGCGAGGATGATCTGGCTGATCGCATCAGGCGGCGTCAGCACGGCGGCAAGGAAGAAGGCGCCGACGACCATGTAGCGACGGCCCTTCACCAATTGCTCGCGTGTCACGATCCCGGCGCGCTCCAGGATCATCATCAGGATCGGCAACAGGAAGGCGAGCCCGAAGCCGAACATGAATTTCGTCGAAAATTCGAGATAGTTGCCGATAGCGGGCAGCGCCTCGGTCGACACCCCACCGACCTCGCCCTCGAAGCCCAGCAGGAAGTTCAAGGCGATTGGCATGGCAACGAAATAGGCGAAGCTCGCACCGGCCGCGAAAAAGACCGGTGTCAGCAGCAGAAACGGCAGAAAAGCGCGCCTTTCCTTCTTGTAGAGCCCCGGTGCGACAAAGCGCCACAGCTGCGTCGCGAAGACGGGAAAGCTCACCATGATCGCCGCGAAGAAGGCAACCTTTACCTCGACGAAAAAGGCTTCGAAGATGTTGGTGAAGATCAGCTTGCCTTGTCCCGCTGCCAACAGCGGCTGCACCAGCACCGAGAAAATCGGCTTGGCGAGATAATAGCAGATGAAGAACGTAACGAAGAGCACCGCAACCGACACCAGCAGGCGGCGACGCAGTTCGATCAGATGGTCGAGCAGGGGTGCCTTGCTGTCGTCGATCTCGCTCATGACGCGGGCTTTCCGTCATCGAGCGGAAGTCCGGGCTGCGCGGGCTTTTCAGGTAGTTCGGCCTCGCCATCGTCGCGCGTCGGCTTGGGCGTCATCACCGGCGTGTCATCGATCGAGGGGAATTCCTGCATGATCTTGTCGTTTTGCGCGCGCCACTCCTTCTCCATCTCCTCAAGCTCGGCCTCGCGCATGGCGCTTTCGATACCGGCGGTGAAATGGCGCGAATAATGTCGGATCTTTCCGAAAAATCGCCCGACAGCGCGCATCGCGCCCGGTAGTTCCTTGGGCCCGATGAAGATCAGCGCCGCGATCACGATGATCAGGATTTCAGAAGTGTCGATGCCGAACATGGCGCCGTGTTAGCTGTGGGACTGATCGCGGTCCCGCGTCGCTTCGCTGTCGATAACATCATCTTCGCGCGGCAACTGCTTAGGCTCGGATTTCTTGGGCTGGTCCTCGTCGGCCATCCCTTTCTTGAAGCTTTTGAGCCCCTGCGCGACATCGCCCATCAGGCTCGAAAACCGCCCGCGGCCAAACAGCAGCAGGATGAGGAAGGCGAGGATCAAGAGGCCCGGAAGACCGATCTGACTCATGTGAATGTCTCCAATTTTTACCCGCTACTTAGGCGTCTTCGTCCTCGGTTTCCACCTCGTCGTCGTCCTCAAGTTGTAACTGGAGCGCGTCTTCGTCGAGCGGATCGAGCAGCCCCGCGGCCTTGAGATCGTCGATACCTGGCAGGTCGCGGCGACTTTCCAGCCCGAAATGGGTCAGGAAATCCTTGGTAGTGGCGTAGGTTAGCGGTCGCCCGGGCGTCTCGCGCCGCGCCCCGGTACGGACCCAACCGGCCTCCATCAGCACATCGAGCGTGCCCTTGCTGATCTGCACCCCGCGGATAGCCTCGATTTCGGCGCGGCTGACGGGTTCGTGATAGGCGATGATGGCGAGCGTTTCGGTCGCCGCCCGCGACAGGCGCCGCGGCTCCTCGCGCTCGCGCCGGAGCAGGTGCGCCAGGTCGGATGCCGTCTGGAAATGCCAGCGCTTGCCCCGTTCGACCAGTTCGATACCGCGCGCGCCGTAATGCGCCGCCAGTTCCTCGAGCGCTGCTTGCACGTCGCCCTCGCCCGCATGCGCCGCGATATCCTCGACGCTCAGCGGTTCATCGCTGGCAAACAGCACAGCTTCGACGGCGCGGGCGAAATCGTCCATCAGGCGGCCTTCACGCGCACTTCGTCAAACGCCTCTTCCTGCTCGATATCGAGCCGCCCCTGACGCGCGAGTTCAAGCGCGGCAAGGAAGGATGAGGCAAGGCAGGACTTCCTGTAGGCCGGATCGCTGGTGACGGGCAGGAAGGCTTCGAGCGCAGTCCATTCCACCGCAATACCCAGCATCTGCCCGACGCGGTGCATCGCATCTTCCAGCGTCATCACGCGGCGATCGTGCACCATGTGCACGGCCGGCTGCGTACGCGCGCGAAGCTGGCCGTACGCGGCGTACAGATCATAGGCGGTCGCCCGCCAAACGGCCTTGCGCTCGGTGCGCAGGCCTTCGGGCGCGCCGCGGGCGAACACATCGCGGCCTAGCCGATCGGAACCGAGCAGCCGCGCCCCCGCCTCGCGCATCGCATCCAGCCGCATCAGGCGCTGCTGCAGACGAAGCGCCAATTCCTCGGGGCTCGGATCCTGTTCGGGGTCCTTGGGAAGCAGCAGGCAGCTCTTTAGATAGGCCAGCCACGCCGCCATCACGAGATAATCGGCCGCCAGCTCCAGTTTGAGCGCCTTGGCGTCCTCGATAAAGCCGAGATATTGTTCGACCAGCTCGAGGATGGAAATCTGCGCGAGATCGACCTTCTGGCCGCGCGCCAAGCTTAGCAACAGGTCGAGCGGACCTTCCCACCCGTCAATATCGAGATGCAGCGCATCCTCATCGCGCACAGGCTGGAAAAGCGGTTCGCTCATGAGTCGCGAACCTACCCTATTTTCAGGCAAGCGCCAGCAATTCGTCGCGCTTGGCGACGCATGCGGCAAAATCGAGCGGTTCGTCATCGGGCTGGATCGCCATGGCCGCAGCCAGACGCTCTTGGGCCTTCTTGCCCATCGCCGGGATTTGCGCGGCGATCGCTTCCATCTCAACGAGCTTGCCCGAGCAGTGCAGCGCCACGTCATTGCCGGCTTTGACGGTGGCGAGCGCGCGCTGAGCAGCATCGCCGTCGAGCGCTTCCATGTTGATGTCATCGCTCATCAGGAAGCCGTCGAACCCGATGCGCTCGCGGATGATATCCTCAATCACGGTGGGCGACTGGCTGGCGACGTTATCGGGGTCCCAGGCCGTGTAGACCACGTGGGCAACCATGCCCATCGGCGCATCGTTGAGCTGCTCGAAGGGATAGAGATCATCGTCGAGTTCGGGGCCGGTCGCCGTGACGGTCGGCGTTTCCTTGTGGCTGTCCACCAGCGCGCGGCCATGGCCCGGCATGTGTTTGACGACGCTGACCACGCCCGCCGAATGAAGGCCCCGGATCACCGCGCGTCCCAGGCTGGCCACCCACATCGGATTTCCGGCAAGGCTGCGGTCACCGACGATCTGGTCGGCGCCTTCCTGGCGCACATCGAGCACGGGCAGGCAATCCACGTTGATGCCGACTTCGGCGAGCATCAGGCCGAGCGCGCGCGCATTGACCCGCGCCGCTTCAAGTGCCGACGAGGGGGCCTTGTCATAAAGCGCCTCGAATACGCCCATCGGCGGGAAATTCATCCACTCGGGCGCACGCATCCGTGCCACGCGCCCGCCTTCCTGGTCGATCAGGATCGGCACATCGGCGCGACCCGAAATGGCCCGCAGATCATCGGTAAGTGCCTTTAATTGCTCGCGGTTTTCAATATTACGGGCAAACAGGATGTAGCCGCACGCATCGGCATCCTTGAAGAAGGCGCGTTCGTCGTCATTGAGCGCCGGGCCTTCCAGCCCGTAAATACAGGCCTGCATCAGTTGACCAGGACGCAGTTTTCGCCGCCGGTTTTTACGGCATCGCAAGCCGCGACCGCGGTGGCGCGGTCGGGCGCCGCTGCACGCAGCCGATGATAGAGCCGCCCGTTGACGCGCGCCGTCGGCACATATTTTTCGAGCGCTGCGACCTCGGGAAAGCGCGACGAGAGCAGCACCCAGGCAGCTTCGGCCTGGCGCGCCGAGGTATAGGCTCCGAGTTGGATCAAAACGCCCGATGGCGTGGCCGGTGCGGGGCGCTCGACCGGTTCAGGCGCGCCCGCAACGGGGGCCTCGCGCGGCGCAGGGGCAGGTGTCGGATCGACCGCGATCACCGGCGTCTCCTCGACCGCAGCGGTATCGATCTCCGAATAAGTCTCTTCCCCTGCCGACGTGGCATAGGCGGTCTCGCTATCGCCGGCGACATCGAGGCCGCCGGGATCGTCCGGCTGCACTTTGTAGGGGCCTTCAGGCGCGGCGATCAGCTCGGGTTCGCCGCCTATCGGCCCGGCGTCGCGGCCGACGTAGAACATCGTGCCCGCGACCGCGGCCATCGCAATCAGCACGACCGCGATGAAGGCGATCATCTTGCGCGCAGAAACAGCGGGCGGCGCATCCTCGTCATCGACTGCCTCGAGCCAGGGCAGGTCTTCGTCGTAACCGGCGCGGGTTTCCGCCATCAACGCATCTCCTCGGCGGCCTCCACCCCCATGATGGCAAGGCCGTTTTTGAGAACCTGCCCGATCGCGCGCGCCAAATAAAGCCGTGCCGCGCTAAGCACGGGTTGCTGTTCCAGAAGGAAACGCTTGGATGGGTCGTCATTGCCGCGATTCCACGCCGCGTGGAAAGCCGCCGCAAGGTCGTAAAGATGGAAGGCGATGCGGTGCGGCTCGTGCGCCGCAGCCGCCTGTTCGACAATCCGCGGATATTGCGCGGCAAGCTTCACGACGCCCAATTCCTCATCGTCGAGGAGCGCCGGATCGGCGCCATCGGTGCTGATGCCCGCTTCCTTGGCTTTACGCTCCAAGCTGCAGATCCGCGCATGCGCATATTGCACGTAAAAGACCGGATTATCCCTCGACGCTTCGACCACTTTGGCGAAATCGAAATCGAGCGGCGCGTCGGCCTTGCGCGTCAGCATCATGAAGCGCACCACGTCCTTGCCGACTTCCTCGACGACGTCGGCAAGCGTCACGAAGTTGCCCGCGCGCTTCGACATCTTAATCGGCTCGCCCGCGCGCAGCAGCTTGACCATCTGGACGATTTTGACGTCGAGATCGACGCGGCCATCGGTCAGCGCAGTTACTGCCGACTGGATGCGCTTGACCGTCCCCGCATGGTCGGCGCCCCAGATATTGACGAGATGATCAGCCGCCTGCGCCTTTTGCAGGTGGTAGGCGCTATCGGCGCCAAAATAGGTCCAACTGCCATCCGACTTGCGCATCGGCCGATCCTGGTCGTCGCCAAATTCTGTCGATTTGAACAGCGTCAGCTCGACGGGCTCCCAATCCTCGGGCGTCTCGCCCTTGGGCGCTTCGAGCATGCCGGTATAGATAAGCCCCTTGGCTTTCAGCGTCTCGAGCGCCTCGTCGACCTTGCCCGACGCCTGCAATTCCGCCTCGGAGGCAAACAGGTCGTGATGGATATCGAGCGTCGCCAGGTCGGCGCGGATGCGGTCCATCATCAAGGCGACCACACGCGGCTTGAACAGCGGCAACCACTCGCTCTCGGGCGCGGCCTGATACTTGTCGCCAAATTCATCGGCAAGCGCCGCCCCTACGGGCTTGAGGTAATCGCCGGGATAGAAACCCTCGGGAATGTCGCCGATGTCCTCGCCCAGCGCCTCGCGGTACCGTAGGTGCGCCGAGCGCGCGAGCGTATCGACCTGGCTGCCCGCATCGTTGACATAATATTCGCGCGTGACCGCATAGCCCGCCGCTTCCAGGAGCGAAGCGAGCGCATCGCCCACGACCGCGCCGCGGCAATGCCCCATGTGCATCGGCCCGGTCGGGTTGGCGCTAACATATTCGACGTTGACGCGCTGCCCCTCGCCCATCGCGCTCTTGCCGAAATCGTCACCGGCGGCATGGATTGCCTTGAGTTCATCCTGCCACACCCCGCCATCGAGGCGGATATTGATGAAACCGGGCCCGGCAATTTCGACCGCGGTGACCCCGGCGACCGCCTCCAATTCGGGCGCGATCTTCTCGGCCAGCGCGCGCGGATTGGTCTTGGCGGGCTTGGCAAGCACCATCGCGGCATTGGTCGCGAGGTCGCCATGCGAAGGATCGCGCGGCGGTTCGACCGCGATATTCTTGCGGTTCAAGTCCTCCGGCAGGTCGCCAGCCGCGGTCAGGTCATCGAGGATGGTGCCAAGCGCGGCACCGAAACGAGCATAAAGGGACACGATATTTTCCGTTGAAACTGGTGTTGGCTCGGCCTCTAGCGAATGGCGCTGCCCATCGCAATTGAACCATTTGGGCAGATTGGCGCACTATAGGGCATGAACAAGGGGGCAAACCGCGACAAGAAACAGGCGCTGACAGCCTATTTCGTGGTCGCGGCGCGCGATGGCGATCGCGGCGCGCTCGGCGACCTGGTGCGCCTTTGGCACCCGCGCCTGGTCGCGCATGGGTGGCGCCTGACAGGGCGCCGCGAGGCGGCTGAAGACGCGGTGCAATCGGCGTGGCGCGATATCGTGCGGGGCATCGCGAATTTGCGCGATGAGAACGCGTTCGCGCCCTGGGCGTACCGCATCGTGACGCGCGCCGCCGGTCGGCAGGCCGGACGCCAAATGCCGGTGGCCGCGCTCGACGTCGAGGTAGAGGATGAAGGTGACGGCCCCGAGGAGGCCAGCCAGCATGCCGAACTGCGCCGCGCCATTCGCGCGCTTCCCGCCGGCCAGCGCGCCGCCATCGCGCTACATTATTTCGAGGGCCTGACCGTGGCCGAAACCGCCGTCGCCCTCTCCATTCCTGCCGGGACGGCGAAGACCCGACTCATGCATGCGCGCGCCAAGTTGCGCGCTTTTTACGAAGGAGACGAAGAATGAGCGATATCGACAAGCTGATCGATGACGCGCTCGATGCCGAAGAGCGCGACCTGATGCACCGAATCGGCGATGAACCCGACTATTTCACACAGGTTTTCGGCATTTTTCGCGGCAAGACGGGATGGGCCTCGGCCGTGCTGGTCGTGGTGCAACTGCTGATGTTCATCGCCGGGGTGTGGATGGCGCTGCGATTCTTCGATGCCGCGAGCCCGCTCGAAGCATTGCGGTGGGGGCTACCCGCCGCAACGCTCATCCTGATGGCATTGATCGTGAAGATGGCCTTCTGGCCGCAAATCCACATCCAGCGCCTGTCGCAGGAGCTCAAACGGATCGAACTTCAGGTCGTTCGCTTGCGCAAGAACTAATTCGAGGCGCCGACCGTCACGATGCGGAAATCGGTCGGGCGCGGGCCCGTCGTCACCATCTGGATGGCGGGCCGCGTCTCGGTCGGATTGGGATCGACGGCAAGGCCGCTACCAAAGGCGAAGTGGCTGTGATCGCCTTCGTTAAGGCTTTCGACCAGCCGGTAGCCGGCGGCACGGAAGGCGCGATCTACCTGGCGGTGTGACACGCCGGGGCGCAGCACCACATCTATGGCGCGGTTGCGAAGGTGGTAACTGTTGCGTGCCCCGCCAACGCGGCGGTTATGCGCGGGGCTGCGGAAGGTCGACGTCACGAGTCCATATTGGCGCGCGATCGAAACGGCGCCGTCGATCTCGAAGGCGGCATCGCGCATCGGCGTCACGATCTTGAGATTGCTGTCGGTCATGCGGCCGCCATCGACGGTACGTATCCCGAAATCGGTCGACCGCTGTGCTGGCGCTTCCTGCGCCGCTGCCGATCCGGCCATTCCAATCGTCGCCATAATCGCGAGAATCGCGCGCATATGCCCCTCCGCTTTAGCGGTACCTGTATAATATAAGTTAACCGATTCGGGAAACCCTCTCAGCCAACCAGTGTCCCGTTAAGAGCCAGGGGAGCCGTTTCAGGGAAGAGAATCGCGCCCGCACGCACCGGATCGAGATCGAAATGCTGGCCGATTGCGGTCGACGCCAACGCGTCGAGCCCGGTCGTCGGCAAGACGTCGCGATCCTGGTAGAGCCGCGACAGGCCGGGCCAGTCGCCGCCCACGCGGCCACCCTTCACGCCGCCGCCCAGCAGCATCGCCAGCGCGCCGGTGCCATGATCGGTGCCATTGGTGCCGTTCAGCGCCGCTGTCCGCCCGAATTCGGTCGCGATCATCACGAGCGTGTTTGACCACTCCTGGCCAAGCCCTGCCTGCAGCGCGCCGATAAGCGCATCGATTTGTCCAAGTTGGCCGTTGAGGCGACCGGGCTGCGCGAAATGCGTGTCCCAGCCATCGCTTTCGATCATCAAGACCTTCGCGCCATCCGGGCCCGCGAGCATCCGCGCCGCGAGGTCGCCCAGCGCAGCGCCATTGCGCGCCGCAGACGCGTCTCCTGCCATCTCGCGCGCCATCTTCGCTTCGGCCCACAGCGGTCCCAATTGCGCGTCTTCGGCGTAAAGATCGCCGATCCGGCTCATGAGATCGTAACTGGCATCGGGCAAATTTGAGGGCGCGAAGCTTGCTACCGGCACATCGCCGCGCAGCGCCAGCGGCACCGTGGGCGCCAAGGCAAGCCCGCGCCCGCCCAGCAGGCCTACCAGCCGGTTCAACCAGCCATCCTTCAACTGGTACGCCTTGGCACCGCCCGTTTCGATGACATTCTGCGCATCGAAGTGCGATCGGTCACGGTAAGGCGTCGCCACTGCCGGCACGAACAGCGCCTGACCGACATCGCTGAGCGCGGCGACATTGGTCATCGCCGTATGGAGGCGGAAATTGGCATCGACCTTGTGACCACCCATCGCCGCTTCGCCCTGGTCGCGTCGCAAGGTCGTCCAGCGCGGGTCGGTGACCGGTGCCAGCGTAGCCAGGCCATCGGCGGCGCCGCGCTGCAGGATAAACACGAACCGCTTGTTGGCATCGGCGTTGGCACTGCCGGCAAGAGCAAGGCCTGGCAAAGCAAATGCACCGAGCCCGACCGCTCCGCTCTTGAGTATCGTTCTACGGTTCAACATTTCATCTCCGCAACATTTCTGGGCTTGCAAGAAATAGGGCGAGGCCGGTGGCGGGGCTCTCGGCGCGGCGAATGGCTTGGGCGCTCTTCTCGCTCAGCCTATCGCCCAAAATGGCAGGCGCGAGCTGGCGTGCATCGACCCCTCTGGCGGCGCGATCGGCCACTCGCTGTGCGACTTCGACGCGCCGCACGAGTGCATCGGGCGCTGCCCATGCTGCAGCCTTGTCGTCCCAGCCGGCCGGGCTGGGTGGCTGCCAGACGGGTTGGGCGAGTTCGTTCAACGCCCCGAACATCACCTGTCCTTCGATGTCGCGCGCGCCCACCGCGCGCAGCGATGCGATCGTCCAGTCCCACGGATCGCGGAACTTGGATTGTTCGGCATCCCAGGCTTCGGGACTATCGATGATTGCCCGGTAGACGGTTGGCAGATCCCCGTCGCTTTCGAGGAAGGCGCGCTCCAATCGTGCCACCATGGCGGGCGGCGGATCATCGGCAGCGAAGTGCCGCGCCAGCTTGGTCGCGATATGCCTCGCCGTCGCGGGGTGACGCGCCAGCATCTTGAGCATCGCCTCACCCTGTTCGCGCCCGCCACTCGCGTAGCGTTTCCCAAGCAGGGTGCGCGCGCCGGGTTCGTGCATGCCGGAAATGAAGGCGAAATCGCCGGGCTCACCCTTGGCGAAGCGTTGCAGCGGACCGCGCAGCAGCCCTGCCACCGTCCACCCGGTCAGCGCTCGCGCGAGCTCGGTCACGTCTTCCTGGCTGTACCCCGACCGGACGCCCAGCGTATGCAGTTCGAGGATTTCGCGCGCCAGATTTTCGTTGAGCCCACGTTCTTGCCCGCGTCGGCGCGCAAAGCGTGCGAACCGGCTGTTGGGACCGAGCGAAAATGACTGGTCGAGGTAAATCAACATCGCCGGATGTTGCTGCGCCGCCAGCAGCAGATCCTCGAAGCGCCCCAGGACATTGGGGCGGATGGCTTCGAACTCCATCACCCCTGCCATGCCGAAAACGCCGACTTTGCGCGCCGAGGTCGCGAAATGGTTCGACCAGAAGTGCACCAGCCGTTCGACGAACGGCGTCTGCGTGGTCAGCGCCGAACCGGTGCGACTTGCGATGAGCGCCATGCCATCGGTCAACATGGTCTGCCGCGCTTGTCGGCGCACGACCTGCTCGGGGTCTTCCATCGCCATTCCGCTTTCACGGTCTTGGCGGAGGCGTTGCAGCGTCGCGTAGAAGCTCGAAATCTTGTCCGCGACCTGTCGCCGGTTTGGCGGATTGGCCGGAACGGCGGGGTCGAACCAGTCGAGCTGCGCGGCGAGCCATTCACGGGCATCGCCGCTGGCCTCTTCATCGCCGCGGGCGCCGAGCCCGAAACGGGCCATCGCATGGTGCAACTCGGACATTGTCGTCTCCTCGTTGCCGCGACTATGATTGGAAATGGCTGTTTACCGCCAGTTTCAACCTGTCACAAAATGTCGCCATCAGGGCCGGTGCGCTCGTCCCACTCGCCCTCGGCGGCGCGCCGCGCACCATCGACGATGCGCCACTGCCGCTCGAACCACCAGAAGGCGAGGCCGACCGAGGCGCCGATGATCACCCCGGGATCGGCCCACACGAAACCGCCCGGCGGCATCAACCGCTGCCACAACAGGAAGAGTAACATCGAATAGAGAATGCGACCGGCAATCGCGCCCATGATGATGGCGGCAATGGGCACCCACCAGGCGCGCCAGCTGTCGCCTACCGCTTCGGCTGCGGGCAGGCCGAACAGGACGATCCCCAGCGCCGCGATGGGCGTAAGGAAGGCAGCGGCCACCAGATAACCGAGCGCGATCCCCGCCGGGCCGCCAAAGAAAAACGTGCCGCTCAGCATGGCGGTGCCAAGCCAGATCGCCGATCCAAGGAAGCTGCCGGCCATCGCGGCCATGATGATTGGACGCTTGGCGGAAAAGGGCCGGGTCATACCCCGTTGACCCTCGCCGGCTTGGCAGCGCGGGCTCGAAGATCGCGGTTGTGGTGCACCCGTGTCCCCGGCTTGCTCCAGCTCAGCATCTTGGCCATCGCCTCGGCGACGACCGAAGCATCAATCGCCTGGAATTTCGCCAGCGGGCCGCGCAGCAACAAGTTCGTCACTGGCGAGATCATGATCCCCAACCTCTCCTTGAAGCGCCGCTCCGACCCGCGATCTCCGCGCAGCAGGCCGGGCCGGACGATGTCGAGCCGCTCGAACCCGAGCGCCTTCACATCCTCCTCCATCAGTCCCTTGATCTTCAGATAGCGATTGGAGGAATCCGCATTTGCCATGCTCGAAGACACCACGATCAAGTGCCGTGCCCCAGCTGCCTTGGCTGCGCGGGCGAAGTTTACCACCGCGTGACGATCGATCGCCTCATACGCCTCCCATTCGGGCGTCTTGGCCCAAGTCGTCCCGATAGTCGCAATAGCCGCATCGACGCGCTCGCCCGCGAGTAGCGCCGGCCATTCCTCCATCTCGCCCAATTTCTCGCGCCAGCCTTCGTGTTCGGGCAATGCCGCACTGCGCGACAGGCTCAACACCTCATGCTTGCCAAGATGGCCAAGCAGGTGCGAGCCGATCAGACCCGAAGCACCGATCAACGCGATGCGCATCCTAGAACCGGTCCTCCAGATCGGTCTTGCCGATCCATTCTTCGTGGCGGGCGATGGCGAATGGGTCCGTCATGCCGGCTATATAGTCGATGATTCCGCGAAGACGAGCCTCCTCCCCTTCGCCGCGCTGCCAGCCTTCGGGGAGATCGGCGGGGTTCGCGATGAGATGATCGGCGAGGTTCGCGATGATGCGGTGCGCTTCCACGCGTACCGGCTTGAGCGGTGCGCTGTCGTAGAGGTTGGCGTAAAGATGGCGCTTGAGCGCCCGCTCCTCGTCGCGCATCTCTGCCGAGAAGCCGGCCAGCTGACGGCCCGCTTCGCGCACGTCGGCGGCGGTTTCCACGCCCGCTTCCGTCACGCGTCGACGCGTTTCTGCCAGCACGTCGCCGACCATCGTGCCGATCATGTCCCGCACCAGCGCGGCGCGCTTGCGATCCATGTCCAGCCCCGGATGACGCGCTTCGAGTGTATCCCAGTGGCGCCTCGCCAGCGGCAGTTCGAGCAGCGCATCAAGATCGAGGATACCCGCACGCAGGCCGTCGTCGATGTCGTGATTGTCGTAGGCGATATCGTCGGCGATCGCTGCCACCTGCGCCTCGAGGCTGGGCCAGTTCTGCAGATCGAGCGGGAACGCCGCGTCGGCTTCGGCAAGCGCCCAATGCGGGATGATGACGGGTCCGTTATGCTTGGCGAGGCCCTCGAGCATCTCCCACGACAGGTTGAGCCCATCGAAACCGGGATACGGGCATTCGAGCAGGCTCAGCAGCCGGATCGAATGCGCATTATGGTCGAACCCGCCGACCGCGGCGAGCTTCTCTTCGAGCGCGTCTTCGCCAGCATGTCCGAACGGCGGATGGCCGAGATCGTGGGCAAGGCACAGCGCTTCGGTCAGATCCTCGTTGAGGCCCAGCGCGCGCGCCATGGCGCGGCCAATCTGCGCGACTTCGAGGCTGTGGGTCAGGCGGACACGATAATGGTCGCCGTCGGGCGCAACGAACACCTGCGTCTTGTGGCGCAAGCGGCGAAAGCTGGCCGAATGGATGATCCGGTCGCGATCGCGCTGGAATGCATCGCGCGGCCCACGGGGCCCGCGATCGTCTTCGCAATGAAGGCGCCCGCGCGATGCCGCGGGATCGGACGCCAGCCCCCCCAGCGCCACTGTTACAATTCTTCGATCTTCAGACGCGCCGGGTTTCGCTGCCACGTAAAGCTGTCGACGCCCTGCGCGCGCAGCTTGTTGACCATCTCCTGCGCCTGTGCGCGATTGTCGAACGGGCCGACCAGCAGGCGAAAGAAATCGACGCCCTGCGTCACGTGCCCCTTCTGCCCGTCGAGCGCGCCATTGGCGGCGCGGCGCAGACGGCGCCATTCATAGGACATCGCATCCTGACGGCCACCGGCAAGCTGTACCCAGTGGGTGCCCGCAACGCCGATGTCGGGCGCGGCGGCGCGTTGCGGCGGCGCGGTCTCGAACTTGGGCTTGGGCGCTGGCGGCGCCTCATATTTGGGTCGCGGCGCGGGCGGCGGCAGCTTCGACAGGGTTTCGTCGATGCTGGCCAGCCGCGTCTCTTCGGCGCCGGCTTCGGCCTCCAGCGCGGGTTCGGCAGCCGGCGGCAGGTCGACCCGGTCGACGCGGCTTTCGCGCGCCGTATCAACCGACGGTAGGCTGAACCCGGGTTCTTCGGCCTGGCGCGAGGCAGCGGTGCGCTCGCTCACCGACGGGCGCGGTGCCAGCGAATCACGCGAATTGCCCGGCTCTTCAGGCTTCCCGGCGTCGGTAATTTCCACCAATTCGTAACGCCGATCGATCCCGTGCGGCGTCGGCCGCTCGATCGTGACCTGCTTGAAGACACGGCGAGGGGGCGTCGATGACGTCTGCGCCGGCGGGTCGCTGCGTTCGGCTGTCCGCTGGGGCGCGCGCGTCGGCGCACTGCGGCGGGGTGCAGGGGGCGGGGTCGGCGTCGCTTCCGCAACGCGCGTCTCCGTCCGCTGCGGCGGCGACGTTGGCGTCGGCGCGTTGCTGCGATCGGCGCTCGTCGGGAAGCGACCGAGATGCACGGCGGCAGCCTTTTGCGCGCTGCCCAGCGAAGGGAGCATCCGCAAGAAGGGATCGATCTGGTCGCCCGTGCCCGGCATGGCATAGTCGATGGCACGGCGCGCACCGTCGAGGTCGCCTGTGAGCGCAAGCACGAAAGCGCGGCTCCGCTGCGCCCCGCTATCGCCCTGGTTCAACAATGGCTGCAGGAAGGCGATTGCGGCGGTGCGCTCGCCCTGCATGGCCAGGTTCAGCGCTAGTCGACGCCGTGCATCGGCATCACGCTCGCGCCCAAGACTCGCGCGGTACTCGGCCTCGGCGGCCTTCAAATTTCCCTGGAGATCGTAGGCGAGCCCGCGATCAACGCCGAATTGCGTGGGTGTCCCACCGCGTTCCTCGGCGGCGGCAAAATAGGCCAGCGCTCGCTCGGCCTCGCCTGCCTGCGCCATCGCGGCACCCATGCCGGCCTGCGGCCTGGGGTCATCGGGCCTGAGATCGGCGGCGCGGCCGAAAAAGCCGCCCGCAGCCTGCAAATCGCCCAGCGTTACCGATGCCTGACCCGCCTTCAGCAGCGCATCGAAATCGCGCGGATTCGACGCCAGCACCTGCAACGCTTCCTTCAGCGCATCGGGCGCGCTCTGCTGTTGAGTGACCGCAGCGGCAGGAACGGTGAACGTCGTGGCCGGGAGGAGCGCGGCTAATGCGGCGCCGGCAAGATAGGGGAAGGTCATTTTATGCATCGCGTGCTCATGCCAGATGCTTGCTGTCCATGGGATGACCAAATGGCCGGTAACGCCGGCCCGTGTGACGAAAGGGACGAGCCGAGGCCCGTCCCTATCATGGTTTTACTGGTTATTCTGTCGATTGAGAAAGCTAGGGATATCAATCGGTTCGCGGCGGAAACCGGGACCTTCGGCAGCGCGCGATTCGGTTTCACCTGCTCCCTTGGCGATATTGCTCATCCGTTCGAACAGCGTGCCACCCGACGCGGCGCCAGCGGCAGGCTTTTCGGCCGTCACTTCGCCTTCGACATCTTCGTCGTCCAACAGGTCGTCCGTGGCCGGCGCAACGAAAGGCGGTTTGGTGACCGGCGGGGTCAGCACGTCTTCATTGTCGAGCACCAGTTCGTCGGCCTCGTCTTCAGCCGTAAGGTCGAGGATTTCCTCTTCCTCGTTGGCGGTTTCAGGGACGCTGACCTGCGTCGGCGTATCGTCGGGTCCGGTTGGCGCGGTCTTGGGCGTCGGGAAGGTGAAGACCTTGCCCGGCTGCGTCGACGCCGTGGTCGCCGTTGCCGCGGGTTTGGGCATGGCCGCCTCTTCGCCGTCGATACCCGTGGCAACCACACTGACGCGGATCTGGCCGTCCATGTCCTGGTTGAACGCGCTGCCCCAGATGATGTTGGCGTCGTCGTCGACCAGTTCCTTGATGTGGCTTGCAGCCTCGTCGACCTCCATCAGCTTCATGTCTTCGCCGCCGACGATCGAGATGATCACGCCCTTGGCGCCCTTCATGCTGACACCGTCGAGCAGCGGGTTGGAAATGGCCTTTTCGGCGGCTTCGATGGCGCGGTTGTCGCCCGAAGCTTCGCCCGTGCCCATCATCGCCTTGCCCATTTCGCCCATCACCGAGCGCACATCGGCAAAGTCGAGGTTGATAAGGCCCGGCATGACCATGAGATCGGTGATGCCGCGAACGCCCTGCTTCAAGACCTCGTCCGCCATCTCGAACGCTTCCTTGAACGTCGTGTCGGCGTTGGCGAGACGGAACAGATTCTGGTTCGGGATGACGATCAGCGTGTCGACGTGCTGCTGCAATTCCTCGATGCCCGCGTCGGCCGACCGCATGCGGCGCGACCCTTCGAACGCGAACGGCTTGGTCACCACGCCAACGGTCAGGATGCCCTTGCCGCGCGCCTGCTTGGCGATGACGGGCGCCGCACCGGTGCCGGTGCCGCCGCCCATGCCCGCAGCGATGAAGCACATGTGCGCACCTTCGAGCAGCTTGTCGATTTCCTCGAGCGATTCTTCGGCCGCCGCGCGGCCGATCTCCGGACGCGACCCTGCACCAAGACCCTGGGTGATCTTGAGACCGAGCTGGATGCGCGTGTCGGCCTCGCTGGCATTCAGCGCCTGCGCATCCGTATTGGCGACGAGAAATTCGACGCCCTGGACGTCCGCCTGCATCATGTTCGCCACCGCATTGCCACCGGCGCCCCCGACACCGATCACGCTGATTCTGGGACGCAGCTCGTCCACTTCGGGTCGCATCAGGTCAAAGCTCATTTGGAAGCCCCTCTTTCATTGCAAGCGTCTGACTCTCTTGGATGAATCTTTGCACAGCACGGACTCTGGCCCAAGGAAAAAATAGTCCGCGCCCCAAAAAAGTGAAGATTTGATTCATAATGGGACTGACCTGAGTCCAATTAGCCACAATTTAACAAAGGTTAGTAGCCCCGCGGACACGTTTTTCACTTTTGCATATTACCCTTCGCGCAATGCCGAAATGAGCCGTGACAGCAGGCCACCGCGCGATTTGCGCCGCGTAATCTCGCCCAGTGCAAGGTCGCCGTCATGCCCCGTGCCGCGACCGGCAAGTTGCGCCAGCCCCACCAGCGTCGCCGACGCCGGCCCCGCCAATGCGTCGGGCAGCCCGGACATCGTTTTGGGCTTGCCGAACCGCACGCTGCGCCCGAGCACGCCTTGCATATAGTCGTCGAGGTTCTTGAGTTCCGCACCGCCGCCGGTAATCACGACCTGCCCGCCGACAGGCCCCGAAAAACCGAGCGCCTTTAAGGCCGTATCGACCTCGGTGGCGATCTCCTCGATCCGGCCGCGAATGACTGTGACGAGCTGCGCGCGGCTGATCTTCTGCGATCCTGCGCCGCGTTCGGCGTCGATCATTTCGTGATTGTCGCGCGGGCTCTGCATCGCCGAACCATAGAAACACTTCATGCGCTCGGCATCGCGGCGCGGCACGCCGAACGCCATCGCGATATCCTCGGTGATGTCGCGCGCGCCAAGCGGGATCGACCGCAAGCCGACCAGCATCCCGCCCAGATGCAGCGAAACATTGGTGACATCCGCACCCAGTTCGACCAATGCGACGCCCAGATCCTGTTCGTCGTCGGTCAACACGGCCGCCGCTGCCGCGACCGGGGCCGCGACAATCGCGCCCACGCCAAGATGCGCTGACCGGATCACGGTATCGAGATTGCGCAGCGGCGCCTCGTCCGCGGCGATGACGTGGATATCGACCCCCAGCCTGCTGGCATGGAGACCGCGCGGGTTCTTCACGCCCTGCACCCCGTCAATCGTATAGAGCGCGGGATGCGCGTGGAGCACGACCTGCCCTTCGCGATCGATCGCGCCGCGCCCGGCATCGAGCAATTGCTTGATATCGCTGTCCTCGACCGGATGGCCGCCAAGTTCGACTTCGACGGTCGCGACGTCGCTCACCAGCCCGCCCGCGGCAAAGCTCGCCCAGACTTCCTCGACATTCACCCCGCTCATGCGCTCGGCAAGGTCGACGGCTTCGCGCACCGCGGTTTCGCTCAGGTCCATGTCGGTGATGTAGCCGCGCTTGACCCCGCGGCCTTCGCGCTGGCCCGAGCCGAGCACCTCGAGCCGACCGTCGTCATGCCGCCGCACGACCAGCGCGGAAACCTTCGATGACCCGATATCGAGCGCGGCGAAGAGCTGCGCGTCACTGACTGCCATTGGCGCCCTCTTCCCGATAGGTGTCGACGGGTTCGGGCATGCGCGCGATCGCCTGCCCTTCGATCCTGAGGTCGTAGCGTTTCACCCCGATGCCGAGCAGCGGATTGGCGCGGTCGTTGCGCATGAAAGCGGCAAGCGCATCGGAGGCGGCCTTTTCTCCTTCGGGCAAGGCAAGGATTTCGCCGGTGGCCACATTGAGATCCCAGCGCCGCGCGCCGACCCACCGCGCCGAGGCGAGCTGGCTTGCCAATGCAGGCTCGCGGTCCAAGATACGTTGCAATTGCGGATAGTTACGATTGGCGCCCGGCCCCAACAACAAGGGCAGGTCGGGCATTTCGGCGACCGGGACACGGCCCAGCACTACGCCTTCCTCGTCGACCAGCATCAACCGCTCGCCATCCTGCCACAAGGCCTTGGGTGTGCGTTCGACAATATCGATCACCAGCGTATCGGGATAGCGGCGCGAGACGCGCGCATCGCGGACGTAGCCAAAGTCCATCAGCTGGTCGCGCACGCCTTCGACATCGACCAACGGCAGCGCGGTTTCGCGTTCTTCAAGGGCGATGCGATAGACAGGATCGGGATCCATCGCGTCGATGCCGACAACGTCGACATTGTTCACCCGAAAGCCCAGCCCACCAAGCGCCGCGCCGACACTGCGCGCCGCGCTTTGCGGCACGCCCAGCACGAACAGGATCGCCACGCCGAAAATGATGAAAAATGCAATGATCGAGCCGCGCAGCAGCTTGTCCGCAGGCCCCTTGGGCTGCACCTTCTTCTTGCGCGTGGGCTTGCGCCCCATGGCACCTCGTTTGACCTTCCTTGCGCTCACCCCAGCGCCTCTTCGATCAGTCGCTCGACCAGTTCACCATAGCTGATGCCCTTGGCCGCGGCCTGCTCGGGCACGAGGCTGAGCGGTGTCATGCCAGGCTGCGTGTTGGTTTCGAGCAGGAACAGCCCGTCCATGCCGCGTGTCTCGTCCCAGCGGAAGTCGGAACGCGAGCAGCCTTTGCAGCCAAGCACGCGGTGCGCTTCGAGCGCGAGGTCCATCATGCGCTGCGCAATGTCATCGGAAACTTCGGCGGGACAGATATGCGTGGTCTGGCCGTCGGTATATTTATGGTCGTAGTCGTACCAGCCATTGTCGATGACCAGTTCGGTCACGCACAAGGCTTCATCGCCCAGCACCGCGACCGTCAGCTCGCGCCCCGCGATGAATTCCTCCGCCATCAGCCGATCAAATTCCTGCCACGGGCCCTTGGCCTGGGGTGAAATGGGCTGGCCGTAATTGCTGTCCTCGGTGACGATCGCGACACCGACCGAGCTGCCTTCATTGGCGGGTTTGAGCACATAAGGGCGCGGCAACGGGTCGCCTTCATAAAGGCTGGCGCTCTCCACCAGCTTGCCCGGCGGCATCGGAATGCCGTGCGGCTCGAGCACCGCCTTGGTGAGCTGCTTGTCGATGGCGACCGCCGACGTCGTGCAGCCCGAATGCGTATAGGAGATGCCCATCAGGTCGAGCATGCCCTGCACGCTCCCGTCTTCGCCCGGCGTCCCGTGCAAGGCATTGAACACGACATCGGGTTTGAGCTCGGCAAGCTTGGCCGCGACATCGCGATCCATGTCGAGACCGGTGACATTAGTATAGCCGCGCTCTTCCAGCGCCTTCACGACACCCTTGCCGCTCGACAGCGAAACTTCGCGTTCGGCCGACCAGCCGCCCATCAGGACGACGACATGAATGTCCTTGTTCACTTGCGTCCCACCCTCTGGATTTCCCATTCGAGCTCGACGCCCGAATGTTTCTTCACGCGTTCGCGCACTTCCTCGCCAAGCCCTTCAATGTCGGCGCTCGTTGCATCGCCGGTGTTGATGAGGAAGTTGCAATGTTTCTCGCTGACCTGCGCGCCGCCCTTCATCAGCCCGCGGCAGCCCGCCGCATCGACCTGCTCCCAGGCCTTGCCCTCGGGCGGGTTCTTGAAGGTCGAACCACCGGTCTTGGTGCGCACCGGCTGCGAATTCTCTCGCGCTTCCTGGATGCGATCCATCTCCGCCTGGATGGCGTCGGGCTCGCCCGGTTCGCCGCGAAACACCGCGCTTACCACGATCGCGCCTTCGGGCAGTTCGCTGTGGCGATAGGAATAGCCGAATTGCTGATTGTTCCAGGTCGACAGCTCGCCGTCCCGCGTGACGATGTCGGCCTCGACGAGGATCTCGCAAGTCTCGCGCCCGTAAGCGCCGCCGTTCATGCGCACGAAGCCGCCAACCGTACCCGGGATCGAGCGCAGGAATTCCAACCCCGCGATCCCCGCATCGCGGGCCTTGGACGACACCAGCACCCCGTGCGCTCCGGCACCGCAACGCAGCGTGACATCGTCGATTAGCTCGACCTGCGCAAAAGCCTTGCCAAGCTTGACCACCACGCCCGGCACTCCGCCGTCGCGAATGATCATGTTGGACCCCAGCCCCAATCCCATGACCGGCACATCGGAATCGAGTTCGCGCAAGAAAGCGCGCAGATCGTCGAGGTCCGCGGGCTCGAATAGCCAGTCGGCATTGCCGCCCGACTTAAACCACACCAGTTTCTTGAGCGGCGCATCCTGCGTCAGCTTGCCGCGTACCTTGGGCATACTCATTTGGACGCGCGTGCCTCCTTGATTCCGGCCTCGAGGTTCGCCGCCCAGCGCGTAATGTCGCCCGCGCCCATGCACAGGACGATATCGCCCTTCGCGGCAATATCGCGCAAGGCGAGCGCGAGGTCGGCCTCATCCTCCACGGTGTGCACCATGCGGTGCCCGCGCGCCTTGATCCCATCGGCAAGCGCTGCGGCATCGACGCCTTCGATCGGCTCTTCGCCAGCCTCGTAGACAGGCGTGACCATCACGATATCGGCCTCGTTGAAGGCGTTCTGGAAATCGTCCATCAGGTCGTGGAGGCGCGAATAACGGTGCGGCTGCATGACCGCGATGACGCGGCCTTCATCCTGTCCAGACACCGCCTCGCGCGCCGCCTTGAGCACTGCGGTGATTTCCACCGGATGGTGCGCATAATCATCGATGATGATCGCGCCATCGACCTCGCCGACCTTGGTGAAGCGGCGCTTGACGCCATCGAACGTCTCGAACCCCGAGGCCACCGCGGCATCGCTCATGCCCAGCTCCATGCCCACCGCGATCGCGGCCAGCGCGTTTTGCACATTATGCTTGCCCGGCATCGGCAGTTCGACGTCCGCGATCGTGCGCGAATTCCCGTCGCGATCGGTCACCACCACGTCAAAGGTCGAATGGCCGCCCGACGTGCGCACGTTTTCGGCGCGAACGTCGGCCTGCGCGGAAAAGCCATAGGTCTGGATACGGCGATCCTTGATCCGGCTGATCACGTTCTGCACTTCGGAATGATCGATGCACATCACCGCAAGCCCGTAAAAGGGCACATTCTCGATGAACTGTGCGAAGGCATCCTTCACCGCGTCGAAGCTGCCATAATGTTCGAGATGTTCGGGATCGATGTTGGTCACCACCGCCACGGTGCCGTCCAATCGCAAGAAACTGCCGTCGCTCTCGTCGGCCTCGACCACCATCCAGTCGGATTTGCCGAGCCGCGCGTTCGATCCATAGCGATTGATGATCCCGCCATTGATGACGGTGGGCTCGATGCCGCCATGATCGAGCATCGCCGCGATCATCGACGTAGTGGTCGTCTTGCCGTGCGTACCCGCGACCGCGACGGTCGCCTGCATGCGCATCAGTTCGGCCAGCATCTCGGAGCGTTTGACCAGCGGCAGGCGCTTTTCGATCGCCGCCTCGACCTCGGGATTGCCGCGCGAGATCGCGGTCGAGCAGACCACCACCGCCGCATCGCCGAGATTTTCGGCCTTTTGCCCGATCGCCACTTCGATCCCCTTGGATCGAAGCTTCTCGATCACCGGGCTTTCCTTGATGTCGCTGCCCTGCACCGAATAGCCGAGCTGGTGCATCACCTCGGCAATCCCCGACATGCCGATGCCGCCGATGCCGACGAAGTGGATCGTCCCGATTTCGCGTCCGAGCGCCTTCATGCGGGCACTCCGCGCGACGGCACCGGACGCTGCGGCGACACGACGGGATCGGTCGGCAGCGGATTGTCGCCGGCACCGACGCGCTCGACGAGATCGGCAAGGTCCTTGGTCGCATGCGGCCGCCCCACCGACAGCGCGCGGCCTGCAGCGGTCGAAAGCGTTTCGGGATCGGTCACGACTTCCGCGATCTGGCGCGCCAATACGCCCGGCGTAAGGTCGGCCTGCCTGATCATGCGTGCGCCGCCCGCTTTCGCCATTTCCATCGCGTTCGCGGTCTGGTGATCGTCGGCTGCGGTCGGGAGCGGAATGAGGATCGCAGGCCGTCCCGCCACCGCCAGCTCGGCGATCGTCGAGGCACCGGCGCGCGCGATGATGAGATGCGCATCGCCGATCCGCTTGGGCATGTCCTCGATATAGGTCATCACTTCGGCCGGAATGTCGAGATCGACATAGGCCTGCCGGACGGCTTCGAGGTCTTCGGGACGGCACTGGTGCACTACGTTCAACCGGTGGCGCAGTGCCTCGTCCATTTCGCCGAGCGCGCGCGGAATGAATTCGCCAAGGATCGACGCGCCCTGGCTGCCGCCGGTGATCAGCAGGTGAAGCGGCCCGCCTTCTTCGACCGTGGGATAAGCGATCTCGCCCAGCCGCTGCACTTCGACGCGTACAGGGTTGCCCACCAGCACTGCCTTCTTGGGATCGAGCCGCTGCACGTTTTTGTAGGCGGTCGCGACCGCCTTGGCCTTGCGCGCCAGCGCCCGGTTCACGCGGCCGAGCACTGCATTCTGTTCGTGCAGCAGGGTCGGCACGCCGATACGGTTGGCGGCAAGGCAGCCCGGCATCGCCGGATAACCGCCAAACCCCACGACCACATCGGGCGGAAATTCCTCGTACAGCGCCTTGGCCGCCTTGGTGCCCTTGTAGACGCCCCACAGCGTCTTGATCGGTCCCAGCAGCCCGCCTTCGAGGCGCCCCGCGGGCAGCACGCGCACCTCGACATCGTCGAAGATGCCCGGGATCTGCGCGCCGCGCTTGTCGGTGACCAGCATCACGCCGTGCCCGCGTCGCTTGAGCTCTTCGGCGAGCGCATGCGCCGGGACCATATGTCCGCCCGTTCCGCCGGCGGCGAGGGTGACATTCATGTGGCGCTCCATTTCACGACATAGGGACTGCGGTTGAGATAGGGATTGGCGCGCGTGAAGGCGAGCAACAGCCCCATCATGATCGACAGCGCGATCATGGACGAACCGCCATAGGAAATGAAGGGCAGCGTCATGCCTTTCGACGGGGCGATCTGCACGTTGACCGCCATGTTGATGAAAGCCTGCAGTCCGAACATGATGACGAGGCCCGAGGCCGCGAGGATGGTGAAGCGATCGTCCTCATCGAGCAGTTTGATCAGCACCCGGGCGACGATGCCGAGGTAAAGCAGTGCGATGATCAGGCAGGCGATCAGCCCAAATTCTTCGCCGATTACGCTGAAAATATAATCGGTCTGCGGTTCGGGCAGCGTGAACTTGCGTGTCCCCGCCCCCGGCCCGAGCCCGAACAGCCCGCCCGCGGTGAGCGTCGCCATGGCGTTGCTTGTCTGGAAATTGTCGCCCTCGCCGAACAGGAAGGCATCGATACGCGCGGTCGCGACATCGTAGAAGAAATAGGCCGCGATGATGCCCACGACGCCGAGCACGGCCAACGCGCCAAGGATGCGCACGTTGGCACCCGACAGCGCGAACAACGCGACCCAGACGGCAGCAAACAAAACGGTTGTCCCGAAATCGGGCTGCATCATAAGCAAGGCGCAAATGACCGCCAGCCACGCTCCGGTGATGAGCGCGCCGGGCACCTTTTTGAGACTGAATATCCAGGCGATGGCGACGATGTAGAAGGCCTTGAGAAACTCCGACGGCTGGAAGCGCGATATGCCAAGGTCGAGCCAGCGCTGCGCGCCGTTGGTCTCTGATCCGATAAACGGCACCAGCGCCAACGCGACGAACAGGATGCCTGCGCCAATCAGGCTCCAGCGCTTGGCTTTTTCACGGCTCATCATCGATACGATCAGCATGATCGGAATGCTCACCGCCAGCCACATCAGCTGGCGCGTAAAGAAGTAGAGTTCGGGCACGCGCACATCGCCGCCCGAATAGCGTTCCGCCGCCGCCGGCGATGCCGCCGCCACCGCGATCAGTCCAATGCCGATCAGCGCCGCCAGCATCAGCAGGAGGACCTTGTCGACCTCCCAGAACCATCGCCCCAGTTCGGAGCGGTCGGCGCGGCCATAACGCGTCTTGGGCGGGGCGAATTTCATAGCGCCTCCACCGCAGCGCGGAAGGCTTCGCCGCGCTTCTCGAAGTCGGAAAACTGGTCGAAGCTGGCGCACGCGGGCGAGAGGAGCACGACATCTCCTTCCTTCGCATCTTGTGCCGCCAATTTCACTGCGTTGCCCACGGTCTCACACTGTAGAGTCTCGACCTTTCCGGACAAGAGTCTTTCAAACAATTCAGCACTTTCGCCGATCAGATAGGCCTTGGTGACATGGCCGAGCTGCGCCTCGAGTTCATCGAGTGTTTCGGTCTTCGCCTGCCCGCCCACGATCCAGCGGATATTCTCATAGGCCGCCAGTGCGGGCGCACTGGCCGCCGGATTGGTGCCCTTTGAATCGTTGACGAACAGCACGCCATCCTTCTCGGCGACAATCTCCATGCGATGCGGCAGGCCGGGAAAGCTTGCCAGGCCCTGTTCGATCTGTCCCCGCTCCAGCCCAAGCGCCGAGCATGCCATGACGGCGGCGATGGCATTCTGCGCATTATGCGGGCCCTGGAGCGCCGGAAAATGCTCCTGCCACCTGACGAAATCTCGGTAGGGTTCTGCCTCGACGTCAGGCCCTTCGATGGCCACTCCCTTTGATTGCATCTCGAACAGGCGCATCTTGGAGGCGCGGTACTTTTCAAAATCACCGTCATACCGATCGAGATGGTCGGGCGTGATGTTGAGCAATACCGCCACCTCGCAATCGAGGCTCTGCGTGATGTCGATCTGGTAGCTCGACAGTTCGAGCACATAGACCCCGCCTTCGGGGAGCGGGTCGATCGAGAGGATGGGTTCGCCGATATTGCCGGCCGCGATGCTCGGCACGCCGGCCTCGCGCAAGACATGATCGATCAGCGCTGTCGTCGTCGACTTGCCGTTGGTGCCGGTAATACCGACGACGGCATGGCCCGGCAGCGCATCGCGGCAACGGGCGAACAATTCCACATCGCCGATAATCTCGGCGCCTGCCACGCGTGCCTTCTCGGCGATGGGATGACGGTTGATGGGAACGCCGGGGGAGACGACAAGGCTATCGTAGCCCTCCAGCCCCTGTTTCACGAAATCGATGCGCTGGGCGAAGGGGTTCGCCTTTGCACGCGCGTCTTCATTATCGTCCCAGCAGGCCACCTCGCAGCCCGCCTTGACCAGCGCATCGACACTCGCCAGCCCCGAGCGCGCGAGCCCGTACACCGCATAGCGTCTGCCCCGCCAGGCGGTGCAGGCAATCACCGCAGCTTGAGGGTGCTGAGACCCGCCAGCGCCAGCACGAAGCTGATGATCCAGAAGCGGATGACGACGGTGGGTTCGGACCAACCCATCTGTTCGAAATGATGGTGGATCGGCGCCATCTTGAAAATGCGCCGCCCGGTCCGCTTGTAAAAGAAGACCTGCAGGATAACGCTAACCGCTTCGAGCACGAACAGCCCGCCGATTATGGCGAGCACGAATTCGTGGTGCGTCGCCACCGCGACCGCGCCGATGGCACCGCCCAGCGCAAGGCTACCCGTATCGCCCATGAAGACGGCCGCCGGCGGCGCGTTGAACCATAGGAATGCGAGCCCTGCGCCGACGATGGCCAGCAGCAATACGGTCAGGTCGCCAACGCCCAGCACGTTGGGGATGCCAAGATATTCGGCGAAAATAGCGTTGCCCACAAGGTACGCGATCAGCGAGAAAGCCATGCAGGCGATGATGACCGGCATTGTCGCCAACCCGTCGAGCCCGTCGGTCAGGTTCACCGCATTGCCGAACGCCACGATCACGAAGGCGCCGAATGCGATATAGCCCCATCCAAGATCGATCACCGGCCCCTGCACGAACGGCAAATAAAGCTCCGTTCCGCTGATGCGCGTCATCGCCCAGGTGGCAAAACCCGCAATGGCGAATTCCAGCACCAGCCGCATCTTTGCCGATACGCCCTTGTGGCTGGCCTTCTTGACCTTGTCATAGTCGTCCATGAAGCCGATCGCGGCAAACCCCAGCATCACCAGCAGGCAGGCCCAGACATAGGGATTGGACAGGTCCATCCACAGCAGCACCGAAACGGTCACGCTGATCAGGATCAGCAAGCCGCCCATCGTCGGCGTCCCGCGCTTGGCAAGGTGCGACTGCGGCCCGTCGGCGCGGATCGGCTGGCCCTTGCCCTGCTTCTTGCGCAGCCAGTTGATGAATCGTGGACCCAGCAGCAGCCCGATGAGCAATGCCGTCCCCGTCGCGGCACCGGCACGAAACGTGATGTAGCGGATGAGGTTGAGCGGGCCGACGAAGTCCAGCCATTCGGCAAGTATGTAGAGCATTATGCGCTGCCCCCTGCCAGCTTATCGACTAGTTTGCCAAGCCCCATGGAATTGGAGGCCTTGACGAGTATCGCATCGCCGGGCCGGATCACCGTTTCCGTTAATCCGATGGCGGCGTCGGTATTTTCGACATGGTGGACCGTGATCTGGCCATCGAGCGCGGCGAACAGCGGCGCCGTTTCCGCGCCGACCAGAATTGCCTTTTCAACGCCTGCTGCGATCACATGGGCGGCGAGTTCGGCATGCAATCGCGCGCTTTGTTCGCCCAATTCCTTCATCGTGCCGAGGATCGCGACCTTGCGGCCCTGTTCGCTGGCAAGGCTTTTGAGCGTCGCTGCCATGCTGGCCGAATTGGCGTTGTAGCTTTCATCGATCAGCAGCGCCTCGCCTTCGCCGACCTTGATCCTATGCCGCGCACCGCGGCCTTTCAGCCCGCCAAGTTCAGCCAGCGCGAGGCCAGCCACCGCAACATCGCCGCCCGCCGCCTCAACCGCCGCGAGAACGGCTAGCGAGTTGGTTACCCAGTGATCGCCCGGCTGGCGCATCGTGTAGGTCAGCCTGCCGCCGCGCAGCCGCGCGGTGATCAGCGTGCCCCCGCCGCTTGCCGGGGCCTGGTTGAGCGGCGCGACATCGGCCTCGCCCGACCCGAAGGTCATGATGGTGCGGGCATGGCGCTTGGCTTTTTTGATGAGCTGGTCGCTATAGGGCGTGTCTTCGGGAATGATGGCAACGCCGTCACCCACGAGACCCTCGAAGATTTCTGCCTTGGCGTCGGCGATCGCCTCCATCGAGCCCAGATTCTCGATATGGGCGGGCGCGATCGCGGTGATTAGCGCGATGTGCGGGCGGGCAAGGCGTGTCAGAGCAGCGATCTCGCCCGAATGGTTCATTCCCATTTCGAATACGGCGAATTTCACGTCGCGCGGGCATCGAACGAGGCTCAGCGGCACGCCCGTATGATTGTTGTAGCTTTTGACCGAGCGATGCGCCTTGCCGCGGCTGCTTCGATCGAGTGCCGCGTAAAGCGCTTCCTTGGTCGAGGTCTTGCCGACCGACCCGGTGACACCGATCACTACCGCATCATCAGAGAGCCGGTCGCGCGCTGCGCTGGCCAGCGCATCGAGTGCTGTCGTGACATCGACGACCAGCACATGGGGCCCGTCGACAGTTTTTGATACCAGCGCGCCGTGCGCGCCCTTTTCGAAAGCGCCTGCGACGAAATCATGCCCGTCATGCGCGGTGCCCGGCATCGCAATAAACAGGTCGCCCGGCTCGACTTCGCGGCTGTCGAAGGTCGCGCCATCGACCACGAAGTCGCCATGGACGGT
This sequence comes from Sphingomicrobium marinum, assembly GCF_026157105.1. GTDB lineage: Bacteria > Pseudomonadota > Alphaproteobacteria > Sphingomonadales > Sphingomonadaceae > Sphingomicrobium > Sphingomicrobium marinum. The sequence goes on along the minus strand of NZ_JANPVQ010000001.1, from coordinate 718,702 downwards.
GCCGCCCGTGGCTTGGGCGATCTCGGCGGCGGTCCACAGCGTCACGCCGCTTCCTCCCGCGCCACTTCGACATCGTCGAAGGGCAGCGTTCGATCGCCGATGATCTGGCCCTGTTCATGCCCCTTGCCCGCCAGCAACACGATGTCGCCCGCGCGTGCCTCGTGGATGGCCGCGGCAATCGCTTCACGCCGGCCACCGATCTCAGTGGCATCAGGCGCACCCTGCATGACCTGCGCGCGGATCGTCGCGGGATCCTCGCCGCGCGGATTGTCGTCGGTGACGATGACGAGGTCCGAACCTTCGGCGGCCACTTCACCCATCGGCGCGCGTTTGCCGATATCGCGGTCGCCGCCCGCGCCGAAGACGGTGATCAGCCGCCCTTCAACATGCGGACGCAGCGCCGCAATCGCAGCCTCAAGCGCGTCGGGCGTGTGGGCGTAATCGACATAGACGGGCGCACCCTTACGCGTGATGACAGCGCGCTCGAGCCGGCCGCGCACCGGCGACACGCGTCCCATCGCCGAAAAGATCTTGTCCCAGCGACCACCCGCCGCCAGCGCGATCCCCGCGGCGACCATGACATTATTGGCCTGGTACGCGCCAATGAGCGGCAGTTTGAGCAAATGCTGGATCCCGTCATGGGTAATGCTGAGCGCCTGCCCGAGCGGCGTCGAACGCCGTTCGCCGAGCCGTATGGTGTCGCCGCGCTCACCCACAGTGAACAGCTTGAGGCCGCGCTGCTTGGCGCGGGCGATGACTTCATCGGACTTGGGATCGTCGGTCCATACGACGGCCGAGCCATCGACGTCCACGACCTCGTCGAACAGACGCATCTTGGCCGCGAAATAGGACTCCATGTCGCCATGATAATCTAGGTGATCGCGCGAGAAATTGGTGAAGGCCGCGACCTGCACCGGCACCCCTTCGGCGCGATACTGGTCGAGACCGTGCGATGACGCTTCATAGGCAAGGTGCGAGATGCCCATGCGCTTGAGCCCCGCAACATTGTTGAGGAAGGTAACGATATCGGGCGTCGTCAGCCCGGTCTTCACCTGGTCCTCGCCCGTCGTCACGCCCAGCGTTCCGATCGAGGCGGCGCGATACCCGCACATGCGCCAGATCTGGCGGCTCATTTCCACCGTCGACGTCTTGCCGTTGGTCCCCGTTACCGCGGCGACCGTCTCGGGATAGGGCGCGTAATATCTTGCCGCCAGTTCGGCGAAGGTCTTACGAACATTGTCGCTTTCGATGCGAAACGCCTTGCCGGTGGGCACGTGCTTACGCGTTACCACGGCGACCGCGCCGCGCTTGACCGCTTCTTCGATGAAGTCTTCGCCGTTGAACTTGGCCCCGCGGAAGGCGCCGAAGATATTGCCTTCGGTCACCTTGCGATGATCGATGGCAAAGCCGGTTACAGTTACGTCGCTCCCTCGCCGGACGAGGTCGTGCAGTTTCAAATTGTTACTCCTCGGAAAAGAGGAAAGGCAGAACGCTGTCGAGATCGGGTTCGCGATTCTCGTCAGGCCGCACCCCGAGCATCGGTGCGATCCGGCTGATAGTACCGCTCACCACGGGCGCAACATTCCAACCCGCCGTACGGAAGCCGAACGTTTCCTTGGTGCCTTTGGGTTCATCGAGCATCACCACGATCACATAGCGCGGTTCATCCATCGGGAAAACGCCTGCGAACGTCGTGATAACGGTCGTTTTGGAATAGCGCCCGTTGATGAGCTTTTCAGCCGAACCGGTTTTGCCGCCAACGCGATATCCGGGCGCATCGGCCTTGCGCCCCGTGCCCTCGGTCACGACCATGCGCAGCAGCGCGCGCATTTTGTAGCTGGTGTCCTCGCTGAAAACGCGCGTGCCATCGGCCACCGGATGCTGGGGACCGACCTTCAGGATCGTCGGCTGGCGGTGGATGCCGCCATTGAGCAAGGCTGCATAGCCCGCCGCCAGATGCAACGGCGTTACCGCGATCGAGTGGCCAAAGCCTACTGTCGCGGTGTCCATCTCGGTCCATTCCTTGGGATAGAGCGTGCGACCCTGCTCGGGCAGCTCATGGCCAAGGCGATCGAGGAAGCCCATCTTGTCGAGGAAGGCGCGCTGCCGCTCGGCACCCAGTTGCATCGCGATTTGCGCGGTGCCCACGTTGGAGCTTTCCTGCATGATTTCAGCGACCGAACAGGCGCGCCCGAACGGGTGCGTATCGCCGATCGATCGGTTGCCGACCTGCAATTTCTTGGGGCACGGATACATCTGCCCGAAGCCCTTCACGATACCCGCATCCATCGCCATGGCGACGGTGAACGGTTTGAAGGTCGAGCCAAGTTCGTAGACGCCAAGGCTGGCGCGATTGAAGCGCTCATCCGGGCTGCCCTCACCCGCCACATTGGGGTTGAGCTGGGGCAGCGATGTCAGCGCCAGCACTTCGCCAGAATGGATATCCATGATGACGCCGGCGGCGCCGATGGCCGAATATTTTTCCATCGCGCCGGCCAGTTCGGCCTTGAGCGCCTGCTGGATGCGGCTCGAAACCGACAGTTCTAGAGGCGCGCCGCGTGTCTTGGCGTCGGTCAGGTAATCGTCGAACGCGCGCTCGGCGCCGGCGACGCCGTTGCCGTCGACGTCGGTATAGCCGATGACGTGCGCAGCGAGCGCGGTTTGCGGGTAAAGGCGATCGGGCTCGCGGGTCAGTTGGACGCCGGGTTCGCCCAGCGCATTGACCGCCTCGACGATACCGGGGCTGGCGCGGCGGCGCAGATAGACGAACTTCTTGTCGCCCGTGAGCAGCTCGTAATAATCCGCTTCGTCGCGTTCGGGCATGAGGCGCGCGAGTTCGCGGGCAAGGTCAAGCTTGTTACCGATCACGCGGGGCGGCTGGATGGCGATCGTCCACGCATCGATGGTGCGGGCCAGCGTCTCACCATCGCGATCGACGATGTCGCCGCGCGCCGGGATGTAAGCCTGCGGTCCGCCCGCGCCATTGGCACCGTCGTCGAACACAGCCAGCCAGCCGATCCGCAGCACGATGGCTGCGATGCAGGCTGCGAACAGGATCAGTCCGATCATCAGCCTTTGGTGCAACACGGCCAGCACCCGCCGCTTCTGCCCGACTAGCTGCAGTCTCTCAGGGCTCGCGACAAGGGCGGGCATCGGCGCGTTCATGGCTGCGTCGGTTCTTCCCCAGGCGTGATGAAGTCAAAGCCGTCGTCGACCTTGCTGCTTGGCAAGGGTGCCAGCGGATCGGCGGGTTCGGCGAGCCTTGCCGTCTTGACCGGCCGCGGCGACAGCTTCCGGTCGTCAAGCGACGCCTGCACGACCATGTCCTGAAGACCGCGTCCATTATCCTCGTCGACGTCGGGCTTGCGCGCCGAGGCGAGAATGACCGGCGCGTCGGGCGCAATATCCTTGCGCGGCTTGATCAGCGTGGCGAGCTGGAAGCTGCCGTCGAGAAACTGGTCGGCGTCCGGCGCTTCGAGCTGGAGGAAACCGGCGTTCCATTTTTCCAGCTGCGACAGGCGGCCGCGCGTCCCGATCTCGGTCTCGAGCTCGCGGATATCGCGGGTGACCATCGCGATGTCGCGCTCGATCCGTTCGAGCTGGGCGCGTTCGGACGCGACCTGCAGCGACACGAGGTAGCAGGACAGTGCGGCGGCGAGCACACCGCCCGTCCACAGGATGGGACCGAAGCCGCGCATCACGCCGCCTCCTTCTGGTCCCACGCGGGCGCATCGGTGCGGACTGCGCTACGCAGTCGCGCCGATCGCGCGCGCGGGTTGCGGGCCAGCTCGTCTGCGTCGGGGGAGACGGGCTTGGCAACTTGCTTGAAGCTTGGCGTGGGCCCGGGGGTCGCGGCGGGACGATGCCGCGACCCCTGGGGCAGGTTCCCGCTGCGGGCTTGCAGGAACCGCTTTACGATTCGGTCTTCAAGGGAATGGAAGGTCACGACGGCCAGGCGACCACCGGGCTTCAAAATGCGTTCGGCCGCGCGCAGCCCCGCCTCGAGCTCGTCGAGCTCGGCGTTCAGGTGGATGCGGATGGCCTGGAACGTGCGGGTCGCCGGGTCGGTCTTCATGCCCGGATGGTGACCCAGCGCCTTGCGGACGACATCGGCAAGCTCGCTGGTCCGCGTCAGCGGGCGGGCGCGCACGATCGCCCCGGCAACGCGGCGCGCGCGCGGCTCTTCGCCATAGGTCTTGATGACGCGGGCGATCTCGGCCTCGTCGGCATGGTTGAGAAAATCGGCGGCGGTTTCGCCGGCCTGGCTCATGCGCATGTCGAGCGGCCCGTCTTCCCTGAAGGAGAAGCCGCGATCGGCTTCGTCGATCTGCATCGAGGATACGCCGATATCGAGCACCACGCCGTCGACCTTTTCGTCGACCGCCTCATCCATGCGCGAAAATTCGATCTGGATCAGATCGAGCTGGTCACTGGGGACGCGCGAACGGCCTGCTTCAATCGCTGCAGGGTCTCGATCCAAGCCGATCACGCGTCCCGCCCCCGCTCCGAGGAGCTCCTTCGTGTAACCGCCGGCACCAAATGTGCCGTCCACGATTACAGCGTCTTCGATAGGGGAGAGCGCCCGGACCACCGGGTCGAGAAGCACAGGGATATGTGGTGGCCGGACGCTCATTCGGTAATCCCCCGTTCGCTCATGCGGAAACGGGCGATGTCCTTCATATCCTCGGGGATGCGTTCGTCCTCGAGGAAAAGGGTGGGATTCCAGATCAGGAAGGTTTCGCCGGTGCCGACGAAGAGCGCGAGATCCTCGATCTTGCCCTTCATCTTCATCATCGGCGGGATCACGATGCGACCCGACTTGTCATAAGAGACGTCCTCGCTTGCGCCAAAGGCCATCATGTTGGCCATGGCAGTATCGAGGTCGGAGCCGATCGCGGTTTCGGTCTTTTCGGCGCGGCGCTCCATCTTGGCGTGCTTGGTGGCAGCGTGGCCGGGATCGTAAGCTTCAAGGCAGGGCAGCAGTGCGTGCTTGGCAAGAACGATGGCGCGGGCATCGCCGCGACGCTCGACCACACTGCGCAGGAAGGCAGGCAGTGAGACGCGCCCTTTGGCGTCTACTGCGTTAAGCGCACTTCCCTGGAACAGATGGTCCACTTGCTCTCCCCGCTTCGGGCGCAAGGCAAAGCTTCCCTGTCTCCGGGTGAGCGGCATCGCCGCCCGAACCGAACCCATTCATCGAGAAACGGATTGCCCCGCGCTTCCAACGGAATGTGAGTAACCCACGTTGCCGCGGATTTCAATGCCATTTCATGCCATTTTGTGGGTTTTCGTGACTCTTGGCGGTTTTCTGCGCCTTTTGGCGGGCCCAAAATGGGGCGTGCGTGCCCGTTCAACCGGTTGAGAACCCTGTGGATAACTCTGTTGGAAAGAAAAATTGCCGCGACTCGGCGTGAGCCGGGACTAGAGCCGGGCGAGTTGCGCCATAAGGAAGGGAATATTACCCTCGATCGGCCCATCGAGCCCGCCTTCGCCGACCATGATGAAGTCCGCATCGGCAATGATCAGCGCCGTGCCCTCGCCAATCGAGCACAGCGCGACGAGCCCGTCGCATTCGACGCCGCAAGCCTCCCTGGTCGCTGTCAATCGCCCACGCGCGCCGAACAGGACCGCGCTGTCCCCGTCACCCATCAATTCGGGGCCCGTTGTGTCGGGGCCTTCCAGCATAACGCCCCAGTGACCGAGCAGCCCGGTGTCCGGGAACGCAAAGAGCGGTCGCCGCCGGTCGCCCAGCGGTAAGGCGGATTCCCACAACAAACGCGGATCGGCGAGCAGCAGGACGCGGCCGCCTGCCCTGACCCATTCGTCAAGCTCGACCAGTCCCTCGGCAGTCTGCGCGGGCGCATGCGCCATCAGCAGCACATCCGCGCCATCGAGACTGGTCGCATCTGCCGCTGCGATCAGTCGCACCGCGTATCGCGTCTCCAGCGCATCCAGCACCGGTGAACCACTCGACTCGAGCGAAAAACCATCTTCGGGAAAGGCCAGCGGCAGGCTGGTCAGCAAGGCAAGTGTCGGCGCTTCGGCCTCGACGTTGGTCGCTGCTGGCTGCGAATCTTCGGCAGGCGGCGCATCGCACCCTGCGAGCGCCAGCAACAAGGCGGCAATTACTCTCACTCTTCGACGATACCCTCGCGTGCGCCGCCTTCGGCAAGATCGTCGCGCAGCGCGTCGGTCAGCGCGCCGTCCTTTTCGTCGACAGCCTTGTCAGGCTCGGTCGGGGCCGGGGCCTGGCGCGGCGCGGCACCGATTTCCTCCAGCGGATCGGCCGGCGGCGCTGCTTCGTCGGCCAGCTTTTCCTCGACCGGATCGGCAGCGTCGCGCCCTTGCTCCGTCAAGGCAGTGCCAAGGATTACCAGCAGGAAGACGAACGCCAGCCCGGTGATACCGATGCGAATGCGCTGGTTGCGTTCCTGGCTGGCGGTCATGACACCTTCTTCTGCTCCACGGTGGGACGTCCACCGATATTAGGCTTGATTTTCAATGCTGCAATCGCGAAAAGCCGCCCCCATGAAGAAGCAGCTCCTTATCGCGCTGGTCGCGGCCCCCATGATCGCCGCCTGCCAGCAGTCCGAACCCGAGGTCGTCGAACAATATGATCCGATGGCAGACGATCTTGCCAATGCGGCACCCGTGGACATCAACAGCGTCCCCATGGCTGTCGGCTCCGACGATTATCGCTGCTCGGGTAGCAACCTGCTACTGCGCATCGATTTCATCCGCACCGGCGACCAGATGACGGCGCGCGTAACGCCCGCCGGCGGCGACGGCGCGACGCTCACCGAAACCTCGCCCGGCGTGTATACGTCCGAAGGCAACAGCCTCAACGGCACGCCCGAAAGCGATACGATCACCTTCAACGGCGCGTCCTGCACCCGCTAGCGCTGGACGCAGGTCTGAAAAACCAAACCCCCGGCACCACGCCGGGGGTTTTTTTATGGGCGGCTCAAGACTAATGCCGACCCATGAGCGAGATCACCCCCGACGTCGTTGCCGAACACGGCCTTTCTCCCGAAGAATATGAGCGCATCCTCGCCGCCATGGGCCGCGCGCCCAACCTGGTCGAGCTCGGCATCTTTTCGGTGATGTGGTCGGAGCATTGCTCCTACAAATCCTCCAGGCTTCATTTGAAGAAACTGCCGACCGAGGCGCCGTGGGTGATCCAGGGCCCGGGCGAGAATGCGGGCGTCATCGACATCGGCGACGGCAAGGCTGCCATCTTCAAGATGGAGAGCCACAACCACCCCTCCTACATCGAGCCCTATCAAGGTGCCGCGACCGGCGTTGGCGGCATCTTGCGCGATGTCTTCACGATGGGCGCCCGCCCCGTCGCCAACATGAATGCGCTACGCTTCGGCGAACCCGATAGCCCCAAGATGCGCCACCTCATCAACGGCGTGGTCGCTGGCATTGGCGGGTACGGCAATTGCGTCGGCGTGCCGACCGTCGGCGGCGAGACCAATTTCCACCGCGCCTATAATGGCAACATCCTCGTCAACGCGATGACAGTCGGCGTCGCCGATACCGACAAGATTTTCTATTCGGCCGCGACGGGCGTGGGCAATCCCATCGTCTATGTCGGCTCGAAAACCGGCCGCGACGGCATCCACGGTGCCACCATGGCCTCGACCGATTTCGAGGAAGACAGCGACGCCAAGCGCCCCACGGTGCAGGTCGGCGATCCGTTCACCGAAAAGCTGCTGATCGAGGCCTGCCTTGAACTGATGGCTACCGACGCGATCGTCGCGATCCAGGACATGGGCGCTGCGGGCCTGACCTCTTCGTCGGTCGAAATGGCGACCAACGGCGAGACGGGGCTCCGTCTCAACATGGACAAGGTGCCTCAGCGCGAAGAAGGCATGACGCCGTATGAAATGATGCTGAGCGAGAGCCAGGAGCGCATGCTCATGGTCCTCAAGCCCGGCAAGGAAGCGATGGCCGAAGCCATCTTCAAGAAGTGGGAACTCGATTTCGCGGTGATCGGCGAAGTGACCGATACCGGCCGCATGATTCTGGAATGGAAAGGCGATATCGTGTGCGACATCCCGCTCGGCCCGCTCGCCGACGACGCGCCAGAATATGATCGCCCCTATCTCGAGACCCCCAAGCCCGAACCGCTCGCCGATGAACCCGAAAGCGACGATCCGCTCGTCGATCTCGAAAAGCTGCTCGGCACGCCCAGCCTCGCCAGCCGCCGCTGGATCTGGGAGCAGTATGACCACCAGGTCGGCGCCGATACGGTACAGGCTCCGGGCGGCGATGCTGCGGTAGTACGCGTGCACGGCAGCCGAAAGGCGCTCGGGATCACCACCGATTGCACCCCGCGCTATTGCTTCGCCGAGCCCGTCGAAGGCGGCAAGCAGGCGATTGCGGAGGCGTATCGCAACCTGTCCGCCGTCGGCGCCAAACCGCTCGCCGTCACCAACTGCTTGAACTTCGCCAATCCCGAGCGCCCCGAAATCATGGGCCAGTTCGTCGGCTGCCTCGAAGGCATGGGCGAAGCCTGCCGCGCGCTCGATTTCCCGATCGTGAGTGGCAACGTCTCGCTCTACAACGAATCCAAGGCCACGGGCGGGGGCAGCGCCATTCTCCCCACCCCTGCGATTGGCGGCGTCGGCATCATCGATGATTGGCGCAAAACCGCGACCATCGCTTTCAAGGAAGCCGGTGAAGCCATCATGCTGGTCGGCGAACCCTGCCACCATCTCGGCCAGTCGGTCTGGCTCAAGGAACTGCACGATCGCGAAGAAGGGCAAGCCCCGCACGTCGATCTCGCATTGGAAAGCCGCCACGGCGAATTCATTCGCGATTGTATCGCCGAGGGCCGCGTCAGCGCCGTCCACGATATCAGCGATGGCGGCATGCTCGTTGCAGTCGCCGAAATGGCGCTGGCGGGCGGAGTCGGCGCCGAACTGAACCTTTCGCGCTTCAAGGAAAAGAGCCTCGCGCGCCTGCTCTTCGGCGAGGACCAGGGCCGCTACCTCGTTACCACCGACGATCCGCATGCGCTTTTCCTCGCCGCCAAGGAAGCCGGCGTCGCACTGGAGCCGATGGGCCATACCAACGTCAGCCAATCGCTCAGCATCGAAGGCGACGGCAGCGTCTCGCTAGAGGCATTGCGCAGCGCCCATGAGGGCTGGCTCCCGAGCCTGATGTCGGGCGAGATCTGATCGCGCCAAGACTGCGCCTACTTGCAAATCATTCGCAATAGCGTACATTTGGTTGCATGATCATCTGCAGCTGCAACGTGATTCGAGAGCATGACATTCGCGCCGCGGCCCGGCGTGGCTGCCGCGATGCCAAGGCTGCCTATGCCTCGATGGGCTGCGATTTCGATTGCGCCAGCTGCGAAGACCTCGCCGAATTCCTGGTCGAGGATGAGCGCGAAAACATGATCAGCGTGGACAAGAGCGCCGCCTGAAATCTTGCGCGACTGCTAATCACTCGCATTCGCATAAAAATCCCGCTTTTCCGCCATTTTTCCATTGAATATCCTGCGCATCAGGCGTAAGGATTTCACGCAAGGATGCCTCAAAGGAATTTGCGATGAAGGGTGACGCGAAAGTCATCGAACTGCTCAACGAGACGCTCAAGAACGAGCTGACCGCGGTCAACCAGTATTGGCTGCACTACCGCCTCCTCGACGATTGGGGCCTGACCCGCCTTGCCGATCATGAAAAGCATGAATCGATCGAGGAGATGAAGCACGCCGATGAGCTGGCCGAGCGCATCCTGATGCTCGACGGCATGCCCAATTTCCAGAAATTGGGCCAGCTGCGCATCGGCGAAAATGTCCAGGAAATCCTCAATGCCGACCTCGCGGTCGAACTCGAAGCGGTCGATCAGCTCAAGCGCGCCATCGCCTATTGCGAAGAGGTGCAGGATTATGTCAGCCGCCAGCTCTTCACCTCGATCCTCGACGCCGAGGAAGAGCATATCGATTATATCGAGACCCAGTTCGACATGATCGCCGCGATGGGCTTGCAGAATTACTGCCAGCTCCAGTCCAAACCGGCGGACGAGGGCGCTTAGGATTTTTCGTTTGGGGGTTGTAACCTGATCGCGCTTCGCGCGAATACATCCGCATGCACAACGTCCCTTCGGTCCCCTACACCGACCTGCCCTATCTTAGCAATGAAGAACGCATCGCCGCCGCGGCGCGTTTTTATGACGAGATCAAGGATCGCCGCTCGTGCCGGATGTTCACCGATACGCCGGTGCCGCGCGAGGTGATCGAGCATGCGATCCGCGCTGCCGGTAGCGCCCCTAACGGCGCCAACCACCAGCCCTGGCATTTCGCCGTGATCGAGAGCGCCGACATCAAGGCCAGGATCCGTGCCGCCGCCGAAGAGGAAGAGCGCAAGTTCTACGACGGCAAGGCGGGCGACGACTGGCTCGATGCGCTGGCCCCCATCGGCACCGATGCCGACAAGGAATTTCTCACCATCGCTCCCTACCTCATCGTCGTATTCGGCCAGCGCAAGGGCGGGATCGAACCGGGCGACATGAAGCAGAATTACTACGTGACCGAGAGCGTAGGGCTCGCCTGCGGGCTCCTACTCACCGCGCTCCACAAGGCGGGCCTCGCCACGCTGACCCACACCCCCTCGCCGATGGGCTTCCTGCGCGAGATATGCGGCCGCCCCGCGCACGAAAAGCCGGTGATGATCATCGTCGCGGGCCTGCCCAGCGCGGACGCAACGGTGCCCGAGCACGCCATTAAAAAGAAGCCGCTCGACCAGATCACCAGTTGGCTCTAGCCTGAATCTCTCGGGGGGATTGGAAAATGGCTACGACATCGCGACCGCGCATCGAAACTCTCGACATCATACGGGGCGTCGCGGTGATGGGCATCCTCACGATGAACATCTATGCGTTTGCCGCGCCCTTCTCGATGTATTCGAACCCCACTGCTTATGGCAGTCCGAACGGACTTGATTGGCTTGTCTGGGCTTTCGAGTTCCTCTTCTTCGAGTCCAAATTTCGAAGCCTGTTTTCCATCATGTTCGGGGCTTCGACCCTTTTGGTGATCGAATTGGCGTCTGCCAAACGACAAAGCCCAGCGCTGCGCCACTTCAGCAGGATGGGTTGGCTCATCCTGATCGGGCTTGCGCACTATTGGTTCATTTGGGCTGGCGATATCCTGGCGCTATACGGCCTTGTCGGCTTGGTCGCCTTTGCTTTCCACAAGTTACCCATCAGGTGGCTTATCATGGCCGCCCTCGCCTGCTTTGCGTATGCCGCATTTGTCGTGAACAGCTTCAATGTCTCGGCCTCGATCGTCGCAAACCCGGATCCCAGTCCAGAGTTGCAGGCAGCCGCCGAACAGCAGATGGACATGGTCGAGCGTTTCTTTGGCCGTGATGAAGAAAAAATCGCCGAAGACCTCTCGCTCTACCAGGGGCCGTATGAGCCGATCTTGCAAAAACGGTTTGTCGAACAACGCACCAAGCCGCTCTTCAACGCACTGTTTCTCGGGCCTGAAACTCTCGGGCTCTTTCTGATTGGGATGGCGCTTTTCAAAACCGGCTTCCTAACGGGCGGCTGGCCTCGCGAACGCTATCGCAAATGGGCGGCGACCTGTTTGGGCATCGGTCTTGTCGGCAACAGCTACCTGTTGTGGCTCCAGGTGCAATCCGGGTTCGATGCGCTGACCATCATAAATTCGACGATGCTTTACTCGGTGCCTTTCGATATCCTGATGGCAATCGGGTGGGCAGCGCTCATCACGCTTTGGGCCAAGCAAAATCTTGGACAGCCACTTGCGGGAAGACTGGCGGCGACCGGTCGCATGGCCTTTACCAACTATCTGGTGACATCAATCGTCATGACGACGATCTTCTACGGCTATGGACTTGGATTGTTCGGCCAGTTCGGAAGGGCCGCGTTGCTACCCTTCGTGTTCGGGATGTGGGCGCTGATGCTGCTTTGGTCGAAGCCCTGGCTCGACCGCTTCCACTACGGCCCGCTTGAATGGATCTGGCGCACCCTATCGCGCTTCAGCCCGCAGCCGATGCTGAAAACCGCCTAGTAGCCAGCGCGCCCGAAACCACCTTGCGCGGCGTCATCGCCGGCAGGCTTACGCTTCATCAGCGGGCTGAGTTCTTCATCGAACGCCTCGATGGTGCTGGCCCACAGTTCGCGCAGCTTGACGACATCGGGGATGAGGTTGTCGGGGAACTCGCCGATCTCGATGCAGCGGCGCGCCGCCATTTCGATTTCTTCGGCACAATCGGCGAGCATTTCGGCACCGAACTGGCGCGATTCGCCTTTCAGCGTGTGCGCGGGAATCACCAGCGCCGCGGTATCCTGCGTGCGCATCGCCTGCTCGATCTGCTCGATGCTCTTGACGCCATCTTCGCGAAAATAGCCCAGAATCTTGAGGAAAGCGTCGCCCAGTTCGACGCGCGCTTCTTCAAAATAGCGCCAATCGACGACGTTCGTTGCCTGGTTCATCAACCTCTCCGACAGTCGCGCGTGCACTCGCGACGGTTCCACACAGCTCCCGACCTAATGCGAGATGGTAAAATTTGGGTTGATGAACCCGCCGCGCGTCAGCGCTTGGCGTAGGGGTTTTTGGGGCTGCGCAAATTGATGCGCACCGGCACCGGGCCGAGCCCGAGATCACGCCGCATCGCGTTGACCAGATAGCGCCGATAGCTATCAGGCAGCGTATCCACGCGCGTCCCGAAGATCACGAAGGTCGGCGGGCGGGTCGTGACCTGCGTGATATATCTGAGCTTCACGCGCTTGCCCTTGGGTGCGGGCGGCGGGTGCTGGTCGATAGCATGATCGAACCAGCGGTTAAGCTCGCCCGTCGGCACGCGGATCGACCATTGGTCGCGCAGCTTGAGCGCGGCGTCGAGGATCGCGTCGATCCCCTTGCCCGTCTTGGCCGATACGGTCAGCAGCGGCACGCCCGCAACCTGGCTGAGCCCATCGGCAAGCGCGGCCTTGATCCCGTTGAACAGGCTGGAGGCATGTTCCGCCACGTCCCACTTGTTGATGACGATCATCAGCGCGCGGCCTTCTTCCAGGACCTGGTCGGCGATGCGAAGGTCCTGCGCTTCGAGCCCGCGTGTCGCATCGAGCAGCAGCACGACGACCTCGGCAAAGTCGATAGAGCGTTTCGTGTCGGCTGCCGAAAGCTTCTCCAGCTTGTCGTCGACCTTGGCGCGCTTGCGCAGTCCCGCCGTGTCGATCAGCCGCACCTTCTGGCCCTTATAGTCCCAGTCGATGCTGATGCTGTCGCGCGTGATCCCGGCTTCCGGTCCCGTGATCAGCCGCTCTTCGTCGAGAATCTTGTTGATCAGCGTCGACTTGCCCGCATTGGGGCGCCCGACGATGGCCAGCTTGAGCGGCCCGCCCTCGGGATCGACGTCTTCCTCCACGGCTTCGCGCTCGAGGAAGGGGCGCAGCGCATCGAACAGGTCGACAATGCCTTCGCCATGTTCAGCTGACAGCGCGAACGGTTCGCCGAGCCCGAGCCCGTACGCCTCCAGCCGCCCGGCCTCGCCCGCATTGCCTTCCGCCTTGTTGGCGGCGACGACGATCGGCGTGCTGCTCGAGCGCAGCCACCCGGCAATTTCCTCGTCGAGCGGCGTCAGCCCGGCGCGCCCGTCGATCAGGAACAGCGCCACGTCCGCCTCGCGCACTGCGGCCTCGGTTTGCGCGCGCATGCGGCCGGGCAGCGTCTCAGGGTCCTCGGTCTCGAAGCCTGCGGTATCGATGACCTTGAATTCCATGCCGAGCAGGATGCCATCGCCTTCGCGGCGGTCGCGCGTCACCCCCGGCCGGTCGTCGACCAGCGCGATGCGCTTGCCCACCAGCCGATTGAACAGCGTGGATTTGCCGACATTGGGTCGGCCGACAATGGCTACGGTAGGACGTTTCATGACGCGCCGCCCCTGCCCGTAAGCCGGGCAGCGGTCAAGAATTACCGGAAAGCCTTGAGACGACCGCGACCGTCGAGGATCAGCAGCGTGTTATTGGCCACCACCGGCGACAGGCCGGTGCCATCGCCCATTTCCTGCTGCGTCACGATCGACCCGTCGACCGGACTGAGCGAATAGAGCATGCCGTTGAAGCCCGCCACGATCAGCCGATCGCCCGCGAGCACGGGGCCGGTATAGCGGATCCTGCCCTTGCGGTTCTTGGGACTGCGATATTCGGGCAGTTCGGCCATCCATTTGACGCGTCCGGTGTCGCGCTTGACCGCAAGCACCTTGGCGTCGTCGGTCAGCACGAACACCCAGTCGCCCGCTACCCACGGCGTATTGGCGCCGGCGATGTTGAGCTCCCACTGGCGCTGGCCGGTGATCAGGTCGAGGCTGACCATGCGCCCGCCATTGCCGATCGCGAAGACCTGATTGCCATCGATCACCGGTTCGGCATCGATATCGCTGATCGAGCTGACCGAGCGGCTGATCGAGGTGCGCGACAGCGTGTCCGACCAGACGACGCGGCCATTTTCATAGCGATAGGCATTGAGTTCGCCCGAGCTGAAGCCCGCAACCACCGTCCCGCGCGCAATTGCCGGTGCGGAAGCCCCGAACACGCCCGCGATTTCCAACGTCGCATTCTGGTTCCAGCGGCGCTCGCCCGTTGTCTTGTTGAGCGCGAAGATCTGGTTGTCCTGGGTGATCACGTAGATCGTGTCGCCCTGCACCGAGGGCGATCCGCGCAGCGGACCTGCCGGCTGCGTCGTCCAGGCGATGGCGCCGGTCGCCGCGTCGAGTGCTGCAACCTGGCCAAGCCCGTTGGTGGCGTAGATACGGCCAGCGTCATACGCGACACCGCCGCCGAACAGCGAGGATCGATCACCCTCGCCGCCCCCGATGCGCGCCGACCAGATGGTCGCACCGCTGTTGAGATCGAAAGCGCGCACGTTGGCCTGCGTATCGATGGTATAGACGCGTCCCTCGGCGACTACCGGCGCGCTGATGAGGCGCGCGGCGCGGGTGTTGCCTGCACCGATCGAGGCAGTCCAGACGGGGTTGAGGCCATCTGCCGCATTGAACGCCAGGTGGCCCATCGACTTCGAAGCGTTACCGCCAGGCTGCGACCATTCGGCGTTGACCTGCGCAGCAGGCAGCGTCAGCGGAATCGCGGCTGTCGCCGGATCGACGCTAATTTCAAGCTCTGTCCCCAGCACCGACTGGCGTTCGCCCAGCACCGGCGTGGAATCGGTGCCGCCGCCAAACAGGCTGCACCCGGCCAGCGCGCACGAGGCCGCTACGATCGCAACTTTTTTCATTCTTCGTCTTCCTCGGGGATAAGCGCATCGCTGGCGTCGACGCCAAGCGTGCCGGCAACCTGGCCGGCGCGGCTGCGCAAAGTTTCGGGCACGGTCTCGTCCGCCGCGATGGCAGCGAACAGGCGTCCGGCTTCGTCGTTTCGATCCGCGCGCATCATCGCGATCGCGGTCAGTTCGGCGGCGGTGCCGTAAAAGGCGTGGCCCGGCTGGGCCATCGGCTGAAGCCGGGCGATGATGGCATCGGGCTCCATGCGGTCATATTCGAGCATCGTCTGGCGGATGAGCGCGATGTCGCGGTAAGCCTCGGGAATGCTGTCGTCGGCGACGACCGCGGCATAGGTCTCGATTGCCTTTGTGCGGTCGCCCTGCTGGAGCGCCACCGCGGCGCGGGTCAGCAAGGCGCTCGCCTTGGTCGCCTCGGTCGAGTCCGCGGCAATTGCATCGAGCCGCTCGGGCACGCCATCGAGATCGCCGTTGCCGACATCGCGGATCGCCAGCGCAAGCTGTTCGCTCGCTTCGGCGGCCTTGGCTTCCTTGTCGCTTTGCCAGAACAAATATCCGCCGATCGCGGCAAGGAAGGCGATCACGCCAAGCGTGATCCAGGTGCCGTACTTCTTCATGAAGTCCGCCATCTGGTCTTCGCGCATTTTCTCGTCGACTTCGCGCTGGAACTGCTCGTTGAGTTTATCGTCGTCGGGGCCGAGCGCCACGGTCACCTCGTTTTTCAAAAAGGGGGCGGAAATCGCTTTCCCCACCCCGCATGAACATTAGCTGGCTAGCCTCTAGCGGAGGCGAATTGCAAAGGCAAAGGGAGTCAGCCCTTGGGCCGATATGTCTGTTCGTCGGTGGGGAAGCTGTTGGAGCGCACCTCGTTGGCATATTCTTCGACCGCCGCGCTGATCTGGTCGGCAAGGTTGTGATAGACCTTTACGAACCGCGGGGTGCGCTCGAACAGGCCGAGCATGTCTTCGGTCACCAGCACCTGCCCGTCGCAATCCTTCGATGCGCCGATGCCAATGGTCGGCGCCGAGACGCTGCGGGTGATCTCGCTGGCGATTTCTTCCATCACACCTTCCAGAACGATGGCAAATGCCCCCGCCTCGTCCACTGCCTTGGCATCGCGCTTGATCTTGTCCGCCTCCGCATCGTCGCGGCCGCGCGCGCGGTAGCCGCCGAGCACGTTAATCGCCTGCGGGGTGAGCCCGACATGGCCGATCACCGGGATGCCGCGATTGGTGAGGAAGTGGATGGTTTCGGCCATCGCCTCCCCGCCTTCCAGCTTCACCGCGGAGGCGCCGGTCTCCTTCAGAATCCGCGCCGCCGAGCGATACGCCTGCTGCGGGCTTTCCTCATAGCTGCCGAACGGCATGTCGACCGTCACCTGCGCATGCCACGACCCGCGCACCACCGCCGCGCCATGCGCGATCATCATGTCGAGCGTGACCGGCACCGTGCTATCGAGCCCGTAGATCACATTGCCGAGGCTGTCCCCCACCAGCAACATGTCGCAATGCGGATCGAGCAGCTGCGCGGTGCGCGTGGTGTAGGCCGTCAGCATCACCAGCGGCTCCTGCGCAATCCCCGGCCCCCGCTTCATCGAGCGGATCTTGGGCACGGTCATGCGCTTGCCCGGCCTGGGGTTGGGCGTGGCGCGGCTGGTATCGGTATCGATCGTGATCTTGGACATGGGGCTCGTTTTAGCGAGGCCGCTGGCAAAGCGCCATGGGCCGCTCGTCGAAAGCGACTGGCGACAAAGGCGTCTTAGCTCGATAGAACAGCGGCGATGAAAGACAAGTCTACCGCTCCCAAGGACATTGCCCACGTGCTTGCCCCGCCGCCGCTGATTCTCGGCGTGCCGTTGATCGCCGGGCTCGTGTTTCACGAAAGCTTCCACGCCTTCGACATTCCCCAGCACATGCTGTCGTGGCCGGTGCGTGCCTTTGGCGGCGCCGCGTTCGTCGTGCTCGGCGCTACCTTTATCGTGCTTGCGCTGCTGAAGTTTCGCCGCGCCGAAACGCCGCCCGAGCCATGGGAAGAAACGACCGCGCTCGTCACTGGCGGCATCTACCGCGTCACCCGCAATCCGATGTATCTGGGCATGGCGCTCATCTTCTTCGGTATCGCGGTGATCGCGGGATGCCTCTTCATGCTGGCGCTGCTGATCCCCACGCTGTTCGTGATCGACCGCTATGTCATCGCGCGCGAGGAAGCCTATCTCGAACGCAAATTCGGCGAACCCTACCGCGCGCTGCTCGCCACCAGCCGCCGCTGGATTTGACATATGTTATTCATGCTAACGTCAGATTGGCATGCTATGCCATGCA
The DNA here is from genome assembly GCF_026157105.1 of Sphingomicrobium marinum. Taxonomy (GTDB): domain Bacteria; phylum Pseudomonadota; class Alphaproteobacteria; order Sphingomonadales; family Sphingomonadaceae; genus Sphingomicrobium; species Sphingomicrobium marinum. The sequence continues at coordinate 701,104 of NZ_JANPVQ010000001.1, read as the reverse complement.
CCATCGAAAGGGGATTTCGGTGCGCAAGATTTTGATCGGACTGGCCGTCAGCGGGCTTTTCTCCGCCCCTGCTCTGGCGGATGGCAAGGAAAAGTCGACCCCGAGCAAGAGCGAACGCGAAGCTGCCGAGGAACGCGAGCAAGCGCGGCAATGCAAGCTCAAGCGCGAATCCGACAAGGCGAAATGCAGGCCCAATGTTCCGGTGCGCGGAGAAACGCCGTCGGCCGGCCCGATCGACCGCGCCTATGGCGCGCCGTTTTTCTAACCGACTTCGACACCCTTCCAGAATGCGATGCGGCCTCTGATTTCTGACGCTGCGGGTTTTGGATCTTCATAGCTCCAGGCTGCATCGGCATTGGTGTTCTCACCAGCCTTGACCGAGAAATAGGTCGCTTCGCCCTTCCACGGGCAATGCGTCTGCGTGTCGGATGGCACCAGCCGATCCATCTTCACCGCGTCGCGCGGGAAATAATGATTGTCTTCGACCACGACCGTGTCGTCGCTCTCGGCGATCGTCTCGCCATTCCACGTTGCTTTGACCATCTGCAAACTCCTTTCAGCCTGAACGGCGAAAGGCGGCCAAGCGTTCCCGGCTACAGGCCCAGCAAGGTCTCGTAAGCGGTGCTGTCGTAACCGATGATGACCTCGCCATCGATGTCGACGATGGGGCGTTTGATCATCGAGGGATGCGCGACCATCAGCATGATCGCCTTGTCGCCATCGATATCCTCTTTGAGCACATCGGGCAGCTGGCGGAACGTCGTGCCGCGCTTGTTGAGGATCGGCTCCCATCCCTTTTCGAGCACCCACAGCTCGAGCATTTCCTTGTCGATCCCCGACTTCTTGTAGTCGTGGAAGGAATAGACGATGCCGCGCTTCTCGAACCACTGACGCGTCTTCTTGACGGTGTCGCAGTTGGGAATGCCGTAAAGGGTGATCTCAGCCATGCGCGGCATCTAGCGGGGGACGCCTGCGTCTTCAATAGCTGTTAATTCCCTTGTTGCCCGGTTGAGCGCCAGAATACCCACCACAGCGACACCGCAGCCACTAGTCCGCCAACCAGGTTCGCCGCCAGTTCCGCCACATAGACACCTTCGGCGCCCCATTCGGCGCGCAGCAGCAGTCCTACCGGGACCATGACGGCGAGCACCCTGAACAGCGATTGGCCAAGCGCGGTGCCCGCGCGGTCGACGGCATTGAGCGCGCCGTTGGCCATGATCAGCAAGCCGAACCCGGCATAGCCCCAGGCGGAAATGGCAAGGTAGCGCGCGATCTCGGCGCGCACTGTCGCATCATCGCTGAACAGCGCTGCCAACGGCTCGCGGGTCGCCACCAGCAACGCGCCGATCAAGAGCCCGTAGCCGATGCAGAACAGCCCGGCATATTTGAGCGCATCGCGCACCCGGTCATGCGCCCCTGCCCCAAAATTCTGCCCCACGATCGGCCCGATCGAGGCGGACAGACCCAGCAGCGGAACCACCGCAAAGGCCTGCAGGCGTCCTCCCGCGCCAAAACCCGCCACCGCGTCCTGCCCCACCATTGCCAGAAGCCCCGTCAGCACCGACAGCCCGATCGGGTTGATGGCGTTCGAAAATGCTGCCGGTCCTGCCACCCTTCCGATCGCGCGCGTTGCGCCAGACCAGTCGCATTGCGGCAGGGCGCCGATGTCGAGCTTCAATTGGCTGCCCTGCAGGAAGAAAAACCCCATCGCGAGCGCCAGCACCCAGCCGCCGATCGTCGCGTAGGCGGCGCCCGCCATGCCGAAGCCTTTGAACCCGAACGCGCCGGTAATGAGTATGGGATCGAGGATCCAGTTGGCGATCGCCATCGCGATCAGCACCGTCGAACTTCGCTTCGCCAGTCCTTGCCCGCGTAGGCAACCGTTGATGCCCATGCCAACCAGCAGCAACGGGAAACCAAGCGCGAAGGGCGTCATATAGGCGTCGATCAGCGGCAGCAGCGTGTCGCTTGCGCCCATCAACCTGAACAAGGGTCCCCGCAGCGCGAACAGCGTCGCACCGACCGCGATGCCGAACATCGTGGCAAGGACGATTCCGACATTGGCCCGCCGCCGCGCGTGACCGGGGTCGCCTTCGCCAAGGGCGCGGCTCGTCACCGAACTGATACCCGCGATCACCCCGACGCCGAGCGACGACAAGGCCACGGTGATCGGGAAGATGAAGCTGATCGCCGCCAACGCGTCCGCGCCCAGTTGCCCGACGAAATAGGCATCGATGATGCCGATGCTCATTAGCGCCGCGCCGCCGACCATCATCGGCAATGTTTGCGTTACCAGATGGCCCCTGATGGAACCCTGGGTCAGTTTCGCTTTGTGGGAGGAAGAGGAGGCCATGTGCGGGCCCAAGCGTTAGGCGCGGTGTTTCGTTCCGGCAAGCGGCAAGGCCCGCATGATGCCAGGCCGTCTAATCGTCATAGACGATGCGGATTTTCTCCGCCGCGGCGACCGCCAGTTGCCGCGCCCGGCGGATGCCGCCCTGGCTGACCCGCGCCAGAGCCACGCCCATGCGGCGGTTCGGCCGCGTCACGGGCTTGCCGAAAATGCGGACATCGACATGCGCGCTATCGGGCTGCTCGAGCGCTTCGGCCAGCCCTTCGAAGGCAAACTCCTCGGCATCGCGATCGGCGAGGATCACCGCGCTCGCGCTCGTGCCGTTGGCTTCGACCAGCGACACTGGCAGTCCGAGGATGGCGCGCGCGTGCAGGTCGAATTCGCTCAACTCCTGACTGACCAGCGTGACCATACCGGTGTCATGCGGTCGCGGGCTGAGCTCGGAAAAGATCACGTCACCCCCGCGCACGAAAAATTCGACCCCGAAGACACCATGGCCGCCTAGTGCCTTCACGATCTTTCGTGCGGTCTGTTCCATCTTGGTCAGCACTGCGACCGACACGTCTGCCGGTTGCCAGCTTTCGCGATAATCGCCGTTTTCCTGCCGATGGCCGATGGGCGGGCAAAAGGTGATGCCGTCCTTGTGCGAGACCGTCAGCAGCGTGATTTCATAGTCGAAATGGATGAAGCCTTCGACGATCACGCGGACCCGGTCGCCGCGCATACCGCTCGTGGCATATTCCCACGCGCCTTCCAGTTCGGCCTCGTTCTGCGCCGTCGACTGACCCTTGCCCGATGACGACATGACCGGCTTCACCACCACCGGGAAGCCGACTTCTTCGGCGCCTTTTCGCAGCTCTTCGAGGCTTTCGGCATAGCGATAGGGCGAGGTCTCGATGCCCAGGTCATCGCTCGCGAGATCGCGAATGGCATCGCGGTTCATCGTCATCTGCGCGGCTTTCGCCGTCGGTACCACGACCACTTCGAGCTGCTTTTCCAGCTTGGCCAGCGTTTCGGTGCGGATCGCCTCGATCTCGGGCACGATATAATCGGGCCGGTGCTTCTGCACCGCGTTCTGCAGCGCCTTGCCGTCGAGCATCGAGAACACCTCGCGATCGTCCGCGACCTGCATGGCGGGCGCGCCGTCATAGCTGTCGCAGGCAACCACATGGCAGCCGAGCCGCTGGCAGCTGATGACGAATTCCTTGCCGAGCTCACCGGAGCCGAGCAGCAGGATTTTGGCGGTAGGGGTCATGCGGATGATCTTTCTATCTTCACGCGGCTTGCCATTGCGAACGCATCAAGCCACCAATGCAGCAGCAGTTTTGGGGGAACAAGATGGACGACAGCCGAGACCTTGGGCACCTGGCGAAGCGCACCTTGATCGTGCTGCTGCTCGTCGGGCTTGGGCTATTGCTGGTCCCGCTAGCTTCCACGCTGCTGCTGATCTTCGGTGCCGTCCTCATTGCTGTCCTAATCCGCGCGGCAGGCACTCCGTTCCGTATGATCGGACTATCCGACGGAATTTCGGTCCTTCTCGGCCTGTTGACGATCTTCGTAATCATCGGTTTGGCCGGCTGGCTATTCGGCGCGCAGCTGTCGGGACAGTTTGCAGCGCTGCAGGCGCAGCTGACCGAGGCCTTTCCGGTTGTCCGCGACCGCCTTTCCGAACTCCCATTGTTCGGCCAGCTCGCCTCTTCCACGCCCGACTTCCAGGGCCTCGCCGGGCAGGCCTTGGGTTTTGCCTTCGGCTTTCTGGGCCTCATCACCAACCTTGTGCTGGTGATCGTCGGCGCGGTCTATTTCGCGCTGGAGCCGCGCGTCTATGCGCACGGCACCGCCAAACTCTTTCCCAAGAGCAAGTCAGACAAGGTCATCGAAGCGATGGACGCCTCCGGCGTCGCCTTGAAGCGCTATCTTGTCGGTCAGCTCGCCACGATGACCCTGGTGGGCCTGATGGTCGGGATTGGCCTGTCGATCGTCGGCGTGCCCTCGGCCGCGGCGCTTGGCATCATGGTCGGGCTGGCGAATTTCATTCCGCTGATCGGTCCTTTCATCGGCGCCATCCCGGGGCTCATCATCGCCTTCAGCGCAACGCCCGAGCTGTTCTGGTATGCGGTCGCGGTCTATCTCGTCGCGCAGCAGATCGAGGGCAACGTGCTGACCCCGCTGGTGCAGCAGCGCGCCGTCTCCATCCCGCCGGCCTTGCTGATCTTCGCGCTCGCCGCGTTAGGCGCGCTGTTCGGGCTAATCGGCGTCGTCCTGGCCGCGCCGCTCACAGTCGTGATCTACACGCTCGTCAGCATGCTCTGGAGCCGCGATGCCCTGGGTCACGACGTAAAAGTGCCGGGCTGCCTGCCCGAGGAGACGCCAAAAGAGGAAGAGCCTGCTGCGGTATAGAAAAAGGGCCGACGCTGAACGCCGGCCCCTTCTTGTCGGTCAGGCTTGCGATCAATCGCGATCGTAAAGTTGGCCGCGGATAGCGCCGTTCGGATATTCGGCGGTGTGGATCTGGACGTAGAACATCGACGGATTGCCCTCGATCCGGTTTTCGCGCCATTCGCCGCCATCGCGGCAAGCGGTCCAGCTGCCGTCCTCGCCTTCAAGCGCCATGACGACGGGACCATTGGTGCCGCGCGCACCCATGTGGATATGGGCGCTGGTCGGAACGACGCCGCGAACCTCGTCAATCTCCCAGCAGATGCGGTCGAAATTGTCGGAAATGGTGACTTCGGCGCGGGCATAGCCGTCGGGATCGCCGCCGCCGGGCACTTCTGCGCCCACCAGATAGGCCGTATAGGTTTCGGCCAGCTGTTCGGTAACGGTTTCCTCGATTGTCGCGCAGCCAGCCAATAAGGCGCTGCTCGCCGCGATCGGCGCTAATATTTTCATTGCACGCATAACTTCTCTCCCTCTTGACCCTGGTTTCGGGGGCCAGGGGAGATAATTCATGAAATGGGTACGTCGTTCCGTCCGACCGGATTGCGGCCGGCGGCGCCTACTCCCACTCGATCGTGCCCGGCGGCTTCGAGGTGTAGTCGTACACCACGCGGTTGATGCCCTTCACTTCATTGATAATCCGCGTCGCGACGTTTTGCAGGAAAGCGCTTTCGAACGGGTAGACGTCGGCCGTCATCCCGTCGACGCTGGTGACCGCGCGCAATCCGCAAACGCTGTCGTAGGTGCGCGCATCGCCCATCACGCCGACGGTACGCACCGGCAACAGCACCGCGAAGGCTTGCCAGATGGCATCGTACAGCCCCGCATTGCGGATTTCTTCAAGATAGATGGCGTCGGCCTTGCGCAGGATATCGCACTTTTCCTTGGTAACCTCGCCCGGGATGCGGATGGCTAGCCCGGGTCCCGGAAACGGATGCCGGCCAACGAAGGCGTCGGGCAGGCCAAGCTCGCGCCCCAGCTCGCGCACCTCGTCCTTGAACAGTTCGCGCAGCGGCTCGACCAGCTCCATGTTCATGCGCTCGGGCAAGCCGCCGACATTATGGTGCGACTTGATGGTCACCGACGGCCCGCCGGTGAAGCTCACACTCTCGATCACGTCGGGATACAGCGTGCCCTGCGCCAAAAAGTCCGCGCCGCCGATATTGCCCGCTTCCTCCTCGAACACCTCGATGAAGGTCTTGCCGATGAACTTGCGCTTCATTTCAGGGTCGTCGAGCCCGGCGAGGCCGGACAGGAACAGGTCCTCGGCGTCCACATGAACGAGCGGAATGTTGTAATGCCCACGGAACAGGCCGACGACCTGTTCGGCCTCGGCCATGCGCATCAGTCCGTGATCGACGAAAACGCAGGTCAATTGGTCGCCGATCGCTTCGTGGATCAGCACCGCAGCGACCGCTGAATCGACACCACCCGACAGGCCGCAGATGACCTTGCCGTCGCCCACCTGTTCACGGATCGCCTTGATTTGCGCATCGCGATAAGCGCCCATCGTCCATTCGCCCGAACAGCCGCAGATATGCCGAACGAAATTGCTGATGAGCCGCGCCCCGTCGGGCGTATGCACGACCTCGGGGTGAAACTGCGTTCCGTAATAAGCACGCTTTTCGTCGGCAATCACGGCAAAGGGCGCGCCGTCCGACGTCGCGACGATATCGAACCCGTCGGCAAACTTCGTCACCTTGTCGCCGTGGCTCATCCACACCTGGTGGCGCTCGCCGACTTCCCACATCCCGTCGAACAAGGCGCAAGCCTTGGTCACGGTCAGGAACGCGCGGCCGAATTCGCCGCCTTCGGCGGTGCCGTGGCCGGTCTCGACCGTGCCGCCGAGCTGGTGGGTCATGACCTGCTGGCCGTAGCAGATGCCAAGGATCGGCAGCCCGCTTTCGAAAACGATGTCGGGCGCGCGCGGGCTATCGGGTTCGGGCACGCCGCGCGGGCTGCCCGACAGGATGATGCCCTTGGGCTGCAACCGCTCGAACGCTGCTTCGGCCATCGTGAATGGCGCGATTTCGCAGTAAACCCCCGCTTCGCGCACGCGCCGCGCGATCAGCTGCGTCACCTGGCTGCCGAAATCCACGATAAGGATGGTTTCGTCATGGGCCAGTTCGGTCATTATGGGTCTTTCTGCGCGCGGATGTTGTCGGAGCGATAGGAGGGCACCGCTTGCATGTCCACAGGCAGCGGCGTGCCGCGATGATTTCACCGGATCGGACCATGTTGCAGGCCAGCATTTACTATGTTGGCGCTAGCATCGCTCCATGTCCCGTATCATCCTTGCCGAAGACGATGAAGTCAGCGCTTATTTGGCGCGCGCCGCGCTTGAAAATCGTGGCCACATCGTCGGTATCCTGCCCGATGGCAGCCGCGTTCTCGAAGTCGCCGCGACAAAACAGCCCGACTTGCTGATCCTCGATGCCTCGATGCCCAACAAAAGCGGGCTTGAAGCCCTGCGCGAGGTGCGCGCCACGCTGGGCTGGTCGTTGCCGGTGCTGATGCTGACCGGCCGGACGAGCCGCGATGACGAAGCACTCGCCTACAAAGCCGGCGCCGACGATTATTTGCGCAAACCGTTCGATCCGGATGAACTTGCGATCCGCGTGGAATCGCTGCTCGGCCAGCACGCGCTGCGCATGCGCGTTTCGTAAAAGAAGAAGGGCGCGGGCACTGCATTGCAGCGCCCACGCCCTTCCTCAATCACCGCAAAGAGTGCTGATCAGCGGCGATCGATATCGAGATCGCGGATCCGGCCGTTGCGTTCGATATCGCAGTCGAACTTGATGTCCGGACGCTGCGAATAGCCGTAGCCGTTGCGATTGTAGCGATTGTACTGGGTCGCGTAGCGGCCCGACATGGCCACACCGTCGACGCTCAGCCCGTAACCCGTGCGCTTGACCTCGGTGATCCCCGCAACGCGGGCCTGGCCCTGATAGCGATTGTCGTAGCGACGATCATAACGGTCGCGGCGGTCATACCGGTCATAGCGATCGTACTGATTGTAGCGGTCATAACGATCGTTATAGGCATAACGGTTAAGCCTCTGCTCGACGGCCGCTGCGCAGCGATCGACCAGCTGGTTGTTGCTCAGCCCGTAGCGGCCGCCATAACGGTCGTACCGGTCGTTCCGGTCATAACCATAGTTGCCGTACGGATACTGTCCGTAATTGCCCGATCCCAGGACACCCCTGATGATGGTGCCGATGACGACTTCCTCGATGCTCGGCCCGTTGCGCCATTGCGCCTGCGCGGGCGTCGCGGCAAAGCCTGCCGCTGCCATGGTCGCGGCACCTATCGCGGCCAGCTTGATCTTCGTGTTTGCCATGTTGCTTCTCCTTGTCCGTGACGCCCGGCGAATCGCGAAAAAATCCACGTTTTCCGCCAGTGTTGATGCTGTTCTACCAGATAGCGACTGAGGTCATGCTGAACGCACGGGTTGGGAAATGTTCAGGATTGCACACGCAAAAAAGCGCCGACGCCATCGCGCCGACGCTTCATTGCGAAAACTCGCTGGCCTATTCGCCTTGCGGGGTCTTCAGCCCGGTGAAATGCGCCAGGAACGCCGCCACGTCGGCGGCTTCCTCGATGATCTTGTCGGTCGGCTTGCCCGAGCCATGGCCGGCGCGCGTCTCGATCCGGATCAGCAGCGGCTCGTCGCCCGGGCCGGCTTTTTCCTGCAGCATCGCGACATATTTGAAGCTGTGCCCCGGAACGACGCGATCATCGGTGTCAGCGGTCGTCACCAGCACCGCCGGATAATCGATCTGCGCCTTCACATTATGATAGGGCGAAAAGGTCAGGTTGTGTTTGAAGTCCTGCTCTTTGGCGGGGTAATTATAATCGTCGACCCAGTAGCGCCCGGCGGTAAACTGGTCGAAACGCACCATGTCCATGACGCCAACCGCCGCGTGACCCGCATCGAACAGGTCGGGGCGCTGGTTGATCGAGGCACCAACGAGCAGGCCACCGTTCGAGCGCCCTTCGATCGCCAGACCGTCGGCCGTCGTCACGCCATTGGCCTTGAGCCATTCGCCCGCCGCCGCGAAATCGTCGAACACGTTCTGCTTGTTGAAGCGCCGCCCGCCATCGTGCCACGCCTTGCCATATTCGCCGCCGCCGCGGATGTTCGCCACGGCATAGGCGCCGCCCGCATCCATCCAGGCAATCCGCGTCGGCGAAAAGCCCGGCCGCACCGAAATGTTGAAGCCGCCATAGCCGTAGAGCAGGGTCGGGACCGGCCCCGTCACGTCGGCCCGCTTCGTGATGAACATCGGGATGCGCGTGCCATCCTTGCTCGTGTAGAACACTTGTTCGGTGACATAATTGTCGGGATCGAAAGCAACTTCAGGAGCCGCCCAAACTTCGCTGGTCCCGCTGTCGATATCGTAGCGATAGATCGTCGATGGCCGTCCGAAGCTCGAGAAGCTGTAGAACGTCTCCGGCTTATCGGGAGATCCGCCAAAGCCGCCCGCGCTGCCGATGCCCGGCAGGTCAACCGTGCGCAGCATCGTGCCATTCATGTCGTAGATGCGCGCTTCCGATTTCACATCGACCAGATACTGCGCGATCAATCGGCCGCCGACATGATCGGCATCGATCAACACCGCCTGATCTTCGGGGATCACCCACGTGCGGGCCAGCTCGGGATCGTCGATGTCGACCTTGAAGATACCGCCGCGCTGGGCATCGCGATTGGTCTGGAAAAAGAAGGTCGAGCCGTCATTGCCGACATAGCTGGTTTCGTAATCCACGCCCGGTTCGATCACGACCGCCTTCATCCGGTGAGTGGCGAGATCGATGACGGCGGTTTCCCAACCATCGGTTCCGGTGGAGGACGAGGTGATCAGGTAGCGCCCGTCATCCGAAACGGTCGCGGTGTTGTTGAGATCAGGATTGTCGGGCCGCGCAAAGACCAGCTGGTCATCATCCTGGCTCGTACCCAGCCGGTGGAAATAGACCGCCTGGTTGGTGTTGAGCCCGATGAACTTGCCGCCCTCCTCGCTCGCGGGGAAACGGCTGTAGTAAAAGCCCGACCCGTCCTTAGCCCAATCGAGGCTGGAGAACTTCACCCACTCGATCGTGTCGTCCAGGATCTCGCCCGTCGCGACGTCGAGGACTTTGAGTGTGCGCCAGTCGGACCCGCCATCCTGGATCGCGTAGAGCAGCTTGCTGCCATCCTCGCTCGGTACATATTCGGCCAGTGCGGTCGCCCCGTCATCGCTCCATGTATTGGGATCAATTAGCACCCGCTCATCGCCATCGAGCCCGCGGCGGACATAGAGCACCGATTGCGGCTGCAGCCCGTCATTCTTGGAATAGAAATACTCGCCCTCGCGGCTGGTCGGCACGCCGATGCGCTCGTAATCATAAAGCGCGGTCATCCGCTCCTTGAACCACTGCGTCCCCGGCAGCGCGTCAAGGAACGCGCCCGAAACCTCGTTTTGCGCGTCGACCCACTGGGCGACCTCGGCGTCCTCGCGCACGTCATTTTCGAGCCAGCGATACGGATCGGCGACGGTCACACCGTGGATCGTCTCGACGACGTCGCCCTTGCGCGTCTGCGGATATACGATGCCGATCATGTCGCCATCGGCCTGCACCAGGTCCGCAGCGGGCTCGGCGTCGGGCGCGTGCGCGGTAGTCTTTGCGCTTGCCAATGGATCACCATCCGGCAGTTGCGATGCAGGCTCGATGCGTTGCTCGACACAGGCAGCGGTGCTCAGGAGGGAAAGGACTACAGCGGAACGGACGATACGCATGCGAATTACTCCAATCTTCAATGAATTGAAGACGATGTGGCGCAGGTGCAGTGCGCTTGTCCACCCAGTCGATCGTGGCGATCAGACGCGCCGCGCACATGTGGTGATCATGCAACAAGACCAAAATTAAAGTGAGAGATTGATCCAATGCAACTTGTCCGTTTCGGACCCATGCGCAAGGCTGTCCGCCAACGGGCTGGGGGGTGTGCCGTCTCCTCGCACCTTTGAAAAGGCGGATGGCCCGACCGCCGTGTGAGGAGTATCTCATGCGCAAACTGTATCTTTCGAGCGCCGCCATTGGCGCGATTGCCCTTTCGACTGCCCTTGCCACCCCTGCGGCGGCCGAAGATTGCTTGCTGGATATAAATGGTAACGGATTGCTGGACGGCACCGGGGGCGCCGTGAGCTTGGGTGACGACACCGCGCTTGCCTGCAGCACCGATGCCAAGGCCGAAGACAATCACACCGTTGCGATCGGCTATCAAGCACAGGCCGGGGACGACACCGATTTCGACCGCACGGGGCAGATCGGCGCCAGCGCCATCGGCAGCCTCGCGCAGGCCACCCACGGCGGCACCACCGCGCTCGGCTACCAGGCCGGCGCCACCGCGACGAGCGCCACCTCGATCGGCGCCTTCAGCGACGCCACCGCCATCTTCGCCGTTGCCATGGGCTATTCGGCGCAGGCCACCAGTGATCAATCGATCGCCATCGGCGGTTTCGCGGCGGCTAGCGGCAGCAGCGGCATCGCGATCGGCGCCAACTCGTCAGCCGGCAGCGATGGTGCCACCGCCGTCGGTAACGTCGCGCTAGCAGGCGGTCCGAATAGTTCGGCGATGGGTAACGGCGCAGTCGCGAGCGGTGCAAGTGGCACCGCAATTGGCTCGCTCACCAGCGCGGTCGGCACAGGGAGCACCGCGCTCGGCGCTAGCGCCAACGCTTCAGCCGATGCGGCAACGGCCGTAGGTGAGGGCGCACAAGCGACATCGAGACGATCTGTTGCCCTCGGCGCTGGAGCCGACGCTGGTGCGATCGGTGCAATCGCCATTGGCGCAGATGGAGGCGATATCGACACGGACGGAGCTTTTGCCACGGCGACGAATGCGGTTGCGGTCGGTTCGGACGCGCAAGCGAGCGGTGTATCTTCCGTTGCGCTAGGCACCGGCGCACAGAGCCTCGGAAACGGCGCAGTCTCGCTCGGCGACAATGCCAGTACCGGCAGTGATGCCTCGATCGCCATTGGCCAGAATGCTAGCGCGACCGGCTTTAACGGTCCGGGGCCGATCACTGCCATTGCCATCGGCATGAACGCGTCTGCCGGCGATGCGGGACTAGCCGTCGGCGAAAGCGCCAGCGCAACCATGGATGGCGCGGCGATAGGACGAAATGCGACGGCCTTCATCGGCGGCACAGCGGTCGGCAACGGCGCATCGGCTTCGGTCGATTTCAGCACTGCCGTGGGCTACGGCGCCTCAACGACGGCCTTCAACTCGGTAGCGCTTGGTGCAAGCTCGGTAGCGACGGAAGCCAACACGGTATCGGTCGGCAGCGTCGGCAGCGAACGCCGTATCACCAACGTCGATGCGCCCCTCAACGCCACGGATGCTGCCAACAAAGCCTACGTCGATGCGGTTGCCTCCAATGTCGCAACGATCGAGGCCACCACCGACTATATCGACATCAATTCGGACGGTCCCGTCGCAAGTGCGACAGGCACCGACGCCATCGCCATTGGCGAATCTTCGAACGCGTCGGGCGAATCAGGTGTCGCCATCGGTTTGGGTAGCGCCGCTGGTTTCGTATCGGTTGCGATCGGGGGCGATGGCGATCTCAACGGCACGGGCGCAACCGCCGTCGGCGGGGCCATCGCGATTGGCGGCGATAGCGCAGCAAGCGGTTTCGATGCCATCGCGATCGGTCACTTCACCACCGTGACTGGCGAACAAGCGACAGCTGTCGGGTATCTCTCGCAAGCAGCCGGCCAATTCGCAGCCGCGCTCGGTTCTAACGCCAGCGCAGGTGGTCAGCAGTCGCTTGCGGCCGGCAACAACGCCAGCGCCAGCGGGACGCGGTCCGTCGCTCTTGGTGACGGTGCAGCCGCTTCCTCACAACTCGCAACCGCGCTCGGCACCAGCGCCAACGCAGGCGGCGGCTTCTCCGTAGCGCTTGGGTCAAATAGCAACGCGGTGCTTGAGGGCGCTTCGGCACTCGGCGAAAGCGCCAATGCCAGCGGGCTCTATGCCACGGCCCTGGGCGCGCAGGCCGGAGCGCAGGGCGAACGCTCTATCGCTATCGGCAGCGACACGGTGAATGATGCTGACAATGTCGGTGCCAACGCTATCGGATCGCTTTCGATTGCCATCGGTGCCGATGCAGTCGCTAATGACACCTCGTCAATGGCGCTCGGCTTCCTCGCCAATTCAAGCGGGGGCGGCTCGCTTGCCGTCGGTGCTAACACGACCGCCAACGGCAGCAGCAGCGTCAGCATCGGCCAGCTGGCGTCTGCGCAAGGCAACAACACCGTAGCGCTCGGCCGCTCGGCGGAAGCGTCGGCAGGCAACGCTATCGCCATCGGCCTTGCTGCACAGGCAGTCGCGCTGAACTCGGTTGCGGTGGGTTTTGCTTCCGATGCAGGTGGCGAAGGTTCGTCCGCCTTCGGCCTCGACGCCGACGCGACCGGCACTCGGTCGAGCGCAATCGGCTACTCGTCGCGGGCTACAGGCAAAGGCGGCATCGCCATTGGCGGTGACAGTGTCGAGACCGATGCCTTTGCCGACGCAAATAATTTGGGCGCTCAGGCGAGCGGTGAATATGCCCTCGCGCTGGGCGTCGACACCAATGCCAGCGGCGCGCGTTCGACAGCGCTTGCCATTGGGGCTTCGGCATCGGGCACCGAATCGACCGTTATCGGCTTCCTTGCCTCGGCAACCGGCGCGGAAGGGCTGGCGCTCGGCCGCCGCACCGAAGCGACCGTCTTCCGCGCCACCGCGATCGGCTCTTCGGCCAAGGCCACCGGCGTGAATTCGATGTCGATCGGCCGCGGCTCGATTGCCAGCGCTACCAATGCCACCGCCATCGGCGAAGTCGCGCAGGCGACCAACATCGCGGCGGTGGCTGTGGGCTCCAACGCCCAGTCGGGCGGCGAAGGCTCCACGGCCGTGGGGCGAAGCGCAGTCGTTACGCGCAGCCAAAGTACTGCGATTGGCTTCCAGGCCAACGTCACGCACGCGGTGTCGACCGCCATCGGCGCCAACGCCACAACCACGCGCGACAAGCAGGTCATGATCGGCGGCGCGGGCAGCTCGGTGGCGATCGGTGATATCGATGCCTCCACCGCCGCGCAGGTCGGCCCTGTCGATGTCGTGACCGTCGATGCCAACGGCACGCTGGGTCGCGGTGCAGCAGCGTCGGCGGCGTCGGTCGACCGGATGAGCCTCGCCTTCCAGGGCACCATGCTCGCGCACGAAGCCGATCTCGCCGCGCTCGATCAGCGTGTCGCCTTCCTCGAAGGCGAGCTTGACGGGATCGATGGCGGCATCGCTGCGGCGGCCGCGCTCGCTCCGATCGTCGCGCTTCCGGACCAGCCGCTGGTGCTCAATATCGGCGCAGCCTCGCATGGGGGCCAGCAGGGCGTCGCAGGCACCATCGGCGGCCGCCTGTCGGACCGCATCGGGCTAGGCGCGGGTGTCGCCGCCAATACCGGCGACGGCAAGGTCACCGCGAAGGTCGGCGTCTCGATCGGCCTCTGACGACAAAGAAAAAGGGCGCCGCAGGTGATCCCCGCGGCGCCCTTTACTTATCCGAAGTCGCGAGCCTTAGGCGTCCGCTTCTTCGTCCATTTCCACCGGACCCGAATCCTGGCCCTTGGCATCGACGTCGCGATCGACGAATTCGATGATCGCCATCTGCGCCGCGTCCGACTTGCGGATGCCCGCCTTGATCACGCGGCAATAGCCGCCGTCACGGTCCTTGTAGCGCTCGGCGAGCACTTCGAAGAGCTTCTTTTCCTGCGTCTCGTCCATGATCTTGCCATGCGCGAGGCGGCGGTTGGAAAGGCCACCCTTCTTGGCAAGGGTCACCAGCTTCTCGGTGTAGGGACGCAGTTCCTTCGCCTTGGCGAGCGTGGTCTTGATCTGCTCATGCTTGATCAGCGCCGCGCTCATGTTGCGCAAAAGCGCCGCACGATGGGTCGAAGTCCGCTGCAATTTACGATGGCCAACACGATGGCGCATAATCTTTTCCTTCAGTTCGTGGCGGGGCCGTGTGAGGTACCCCGTCCCAGGCGGCGATAAAGGGGCGCCGCCCATACCCCATTTGGCGTGTTAGCCGAGCAGTTCCTGCTCCAGCTTCTTCGCCATCTCTTCAATGTTCTCCGGCGGCCAGCCCGGGATTTCCATGCCAAGGCGCAGGCCCATCGAGGCAAGGACTTCCTTGATCTCGTTGAGGCTCTTGCGGCCGAAGTTCGGCGTGCGGAGCATCTCGGCTTCGGTCTTCTGCACGAGATCGCCAATATAGATGATATTGTCGTTCTTGAGGCAGTTGGCGCTGCGCACCGAAAGTTCCAGCTCGTCCACCTTCTTGAGGAGGTAACGGTTGAGCTGGTTGGTGTCCTGGCCACCTTCCGCGCCGCCCTGCTGCGGGGCCGGCGCCGGCGCGATCGCGCTGTCGTCGAAGTGGACGAACAGCTGGAGCTGGTCTTGGAGGATGCGCGCGGCATAGGCCGCCGCGTCTTCCGGGGTCACCGTGCCATCGGTTTCGATGGTGAGCGAGAGCTTGTCGTAATCGAGCTCCTGCCCGACGCGGGTGTTCTCGACCTTGTAGGCGACCTGCTTGATCGGCGAGAACAGGCTGTCGACGGGGATGAGGCCGATCGGCGCATCGGCCGGACGGTTCATCGCTGCCGGGACATAGCCCGAGCCGACGTCAGCAGTCAGTTCCATGTTGAGCGTCGCGCCTTCGTCGAGATGGCAGATGACGAGATCGGGGTTGGTGACTTCGATGTCACCGGTGACCGCGATCTGGCCCGCGGTGACTTCACCCGGACCCGTCGCCGAAAGCTGCAGCCGCTTGGGGCCTTCGCCTTCCATCTTGAGTGCGATCTGCTTCACGTTGATGACGATATCGGTCACGTCCTCGCGCACACCGGCGAGCGAGGAAAATTCATGCAGCACGCCTTCGATCTTGATCGAGGTGACGGCGGCACCCTGCAGGCTGGACAGAAGCACGCGGCGCAGCGAGTTGCCCAGCGTCATGCCAAAGCCGCGCTCGAGCGGTTCGGCGACGAAGGTAGCTTTGCGCTTCGCATCGGTCCCGGGCTTGCGCTCCAGACCGTTGGGCTTCTTGAGTTCCTGCCAGTTTTTCGCGTTGATCGACATAGGTTTCCTTACCTTGGTGGCGGGGCGTCCCCCGCCGTGATGTCTCTAACTTTTCAGACCAACAAGGCCGACGTTTGGCCCTGCTGGCGGATATCAGCGCTTAGACGCGGCGACGCTTGGACGGACGAACACCGTTGTGCGGAATCGGCGTCACGTCGCGGATCGAGGTGATGGTGAAACCCACCGCCTGCAGCGCGCGCAGCGCGCTTTCGCGACCCGAACCGGGGCCCTTCACTTCGACTTCCAGCGTGCGAACACCATGTTCCTGCGCCTTCTTGCCGGCATCTTCGGCGGCAACCTGCGCGGCATAGGGGGTCGACTTGCGCGAGCCCTTGAAGCCCATCATGCCGGCGCTCGACCAGCTGATCGCATTGCCCTGCGCATCGGTGATGGTGATCATGGTGTTGTTGAACGAGGCGTTCACATGCGCGACGCCAGCCGTGATATTTTTACGTTCCCGGCGACGAACGCGTTGCGGTTCACGTGCCATAATAAAGAAATCCTTCTAAAAAAGCTGAAGCGGCGGAGCGCTTACTTCTTCTTGCCAGCGATCGGCTTGGCCTTGCCCTTGCGGGTGCGCGCATTGGTGTGCGTGCGCTGGCCACGAACCGGCAGGCCCTTGCGATGACGCAGGCCGCGGTAGCAGGCGAGATCCATCAGGCGCTTGATGTTCATCGCGTGTTCGCGACGAAGATCGCCTTCGACGGTATGATCCGCGTCGATCGTCTCACGGATGTGCAGGATTTCCTGGTCCGTCAGGTCCGAAACGCGGGTTTCCGGCTTGATCTTCAGCTTCTTGGTGATTTCCTTGGCGGTCGTGTGACCGATGCCATGGATGTACGTCAGCGCGATTTCAACGCGCTTGTTGGTCGGGATGTTTACCCCGGCAATACGTGCCATAAAACAAAGTCTCCTCGGCTCCACAGGGCGTCCGGCACAATGTGGCAGCCCCATCTCAAAGCGTTGCCCCGTTTCAAACGCAAAAAGGCGGACGCAAAGCTGCGCCGCCGGTTCCACGTCCGTCGGGATGCGCGCTATCTAGGTTTGCCCTCCTGAAGAGTCAACACCTTGGCGGGTGCATTTTGCCCAAAATCCGCTAGTGCAGTGCGGATGAGCCGTTCACCTTATACCTTACTCGATACCGCAGTGGCGCCGGGCAAGCAGGCCCTCATCGAAATTCCCGTCGCGCGCAGCGTCGCGGGACAGATGCAAATGCTCCCCGTCCACGTCTTCCATGGCAAGTCGGATGGTCCCGTGCTGGCGATCAGCGCCGCGATCCATGGCGACGAAATCAGCGGGGTCGAAATCGCGCGGCGACTGGCGCGCAAGGTCAAGGCATCGAAACTTGCCGGCACCCTGCTGATCGTGCCCGTCGTCAACCTCTTCGGGTTCGTCGCGGGTAGCCGCTATCTGCCCGATCGCCGCGATCTTAACCGCAGCTTTCCCGGGCGCGAGCAGGGCCCACTCGCCAGCCGGCTGGCCTATCTCTTTCGCACCGAAGTGCTCGAACGCGCCGATTTCGCCATCGACCTGCATTCGGCCGCGATCCACCGCTACAATCTGCCGCAGATCCGGGTGAGCCCGGATGCCAAACGCGCGGTGGAACTGGCGCGCGCTTTCTCCCCGCCGATCGTCATCCACTCCCCGCTGCGGGAAAATTCGCTGCGTGCGCTGGCGATGGAAGCGGGCGTGGAAATGCTGCTCTATGAGGCTGGCGAGGCGCTACGCCTCGACAGTTTTTCGACCCGCATCGGCGTCAACGGCATCCTGCGCACGATGGAAGCGATGGGCATGCTCGAACTCAAGCCGCGCAAGCGCTCGATCCTGCCCCCCCTCGAAGCGACGCGCTCGATGTGGGTGCGTGCGCCGCGCGCGGGAATGGTGGCGCTCCGGGTCGCTTCGGGATCGAGGGTCGAGCGCAACGAACTGCTGGGCAAGATTGCCGATCCGGTGCGCAGCGACGAATCCGCGATCCTGTCGCCCATCAGCGGCCTGGTAATCGGCGACAGTCGCCACGGCGTCGCCAATCGCGGCGATGCACTGCTCCACATCGCCCAGCTCGGCGAAGATGAAGGCGAACTCGATCCCGAAACCGAGGAACGCCTCTCGGGCGTCATGCTCGACGAGCACGAAATTGTCTGAGGCTTGCCTGCCCGGCCCGAGACGTTAAGGCATTTCACATGCAGCGGCTGACCCTCGACACGCCCATTCCTGACAACTTGCGCGGCGCGGTGATCGCGCTGGGCAATTTCGACGGCTTCCATTTCGGGCACCAGGCGGTGGTGGGCCGCGCCATCGCGCGGGCGGCGCACGAACGGCGCCCGGCGATCGTCGCGACCTTCGATCCGCATCCGGTGCGCCACTTTCGCCCCGATGCCCCGCCCTTTCGGCTGACCACGATCGACCAGCGCGAGGAATTGTTCGCGCATGCCGGCGCGGACGCGATGTTCGTGTTCCGCTTCGATGGCGCGCTCGCCTCGATGAGCGCGGAAGACTTCATCAAGGTCATGCTGGCCGATCGGCTCGGTGCCGCAGCCGTGGTCACCGGCGAAGACTTCACCTTCGGCAACGGCCGCGGCGGCAATGCCGATGTGCTGCGCGAAGAAGGCGCCCAGCACGGCATCGACGCCGAAGCAGTCGCGCCCGTCGCGCTCGAAGACGCCACCGTTTCCTCCAGCCGCATTCGCGAAGCCTTGCAGGCGGGCGATCCGCATACGGCGACGCGCCTCCTCACCCGCCCCTTTGCGGTGCGCGGGGCCATCATTCATGGCGACAAGCGCGGTCGTGAGCTTGGCTGGCCGACCGCCAATATGGATATGGGCAGCTATGTGCGCCCGGCCTACGGCATCTACGCGGTGCGCGTGACGCTTCCCGACGGCAGCGAACATGACGGCGTCGCCAACCTTGGTGTGCGACCCATGTTCGATCCGCCCAAGGAGCTGCTCGAAACCTATATTTTCGACTGGGAAGGCGACCTCTACGACCAGGAGATCGAGGTCGCGCTGATGCATTATATCCGCCCCGAAGCCGCCTTCCACGATATCGACGCGCTCAAGCGCCAGATCGCCGAAGATGAAGCCGAAGCGCGACGATTGCTTGCAGCAGGGGCCACCACCCCTTAAGGCCGCCCGAATGTCCGACAAGCCGAACTATAAAGACACGGTCTTCCTGCCCAAGACCGATTTTCCCATGAAGGCCGGTCTCCCGCAGAAGGAGCCGAAGATCCTCGAGCAGTGGGAAAAGGACGATATTTACCGGCAGCTTCGCGAAAGCCGTAAAGGGCGCGAGAAATTCATCCTTCATGATGGCCCGCCATATGCCAATGGCGACATCCATATCGGCCATGCGCTCAACAAGACGCTGAAGGATATGGTGGTGCGCTCGCAGTCGCTGCTCGGCAAGGACGTGCCCTACGTGCCCGGCTGGGACTGCCACGGGCTGCCGATCGAGTGGAAGATCGAAGAGCTCTACCGCAAGAAGAAGCGCGACAAGAATGCCGTCGCGCCGAAGGAATTTCGCGCCGAGTGCCGCGCTTATGCGCAAAAATGGGTCGACACGCAGACGGGCCAGTTCCGCCGCCTCGGCAATATCGGCGACTATGACCGCCCGTACCTCACCATGCGTCCAGAGGCCGAAGCCCAGATCGTCGCCGAGCTGTTCAAGTTCGCCGAGACAGGCCAGCTCTATCGCGGCGCGCGCCCGGTCATGTGGAGCCCGGTCGAGGAAACCGCATTGGCCGAGGCCGAGGTCGAATATGAGGACCTGACCGACAGCCCGCAGATCGATGTCGCGTTCGAGATTGTCGAGAGCCCGGTTCCTGAGCTGGTCGGCGCGCACGCGGTAATCTGGACAACGACGCCGTGGACCATCCCGGTCAATCAGGCTTTGGCATATGGGCCGGAGGTTCAGTACGACCTACTTGAGCTGACAGCTCACGTGGATGCTCCAGGTATTACCGGAAAACGCATTCTCATTGCGAATGATTTGATCGAAGAATTTAGCCGTCGGCTTGATCGGTATGTTCGTTCGCTACCGTCCGCAGAGGGTTGGGATCGTGAATCCCCCATCGTTGAGATCGATGACTTCTTGTTTGATACGGCGGAGCATGATGGCGGTTTCCTGCATGTTAGGGGCAAAGACCTCGCCGGCACCGTCGCCCGCCACCCCATGCATCATCTTGGCGGCTTCTATGCCCGCCCGCGCCCCTTCCTTGCAGGCGACTTCGTCACCACCGACAGCGGCACCGGGCTCGTCCATATGGCGCCCGATCATGGCGAGGACGATTTCGATCTGTGCAAGGCCAATGGCCTCAACCCCGAATTCGCGGTTATGGCCGACGGGCGCTATCGCGACGATTGGGAATGGCTCGGCGGGGACGATGAGCGCCGCCGCAGCGTCATCAACAAGCCCTTCAACTCGCCCGACGGCCCGATCTGCTCGGACCTGCGCGATGCGGGCGCATTGCTGTCGGCCAGCGCCGATTATGCGCACAGCTACCCGCATAGCTGGCGGTCGAAGGCCAAGGTCATCTACCGCTGCACCCCGCAATGGTTCATCGCGATCGATAAGCACCTCCACCATCTCGACCCCAAGACGCCCGCGGAGGAGCGATGGGAAGACGAAGGTGGCGAGACCAACGATAACGGCCATGTCGTCGACGACTTCCCGACGCTGCGCGAAGTGGCATTGGACGAGATCGACCGCGTGCGCTTCGTCCCCGAAAAGGGCCGCCGTCGTATCCAGTCGATGGTCGAAGGCCGCCCCGACTGGCTGATCAGCCGCCAGCGCGCCTGGGGCGTGCCCATCGCTTTGTTCGTCGAGAAGAAGACGGGCGAACTGCTGGTCGACAAGGCGGTCAACGAACGCATCGTCGCGGCGATGCGCGAAGAGGGCGTCGATGCCTGGGACGAAGCGCGCGCCGGCGAATTTCTCGGCGAAGGTCGCAACCCCGACGATTACGAGATGGTCACCGACATTCTCGACGTCTGGTTCGACAGTGGCAGCACGCACGCTTTCGTGCTGGAAATCGGCGACTGGCCCGAACAGCGCTGGCCCGCCGATCTTTATCTCGAAGGGTCTGACCAGCATCGCGGCTGGTTCCAGTCCTCGCTGCTCGAAAGCTGCGGCACCCGCGGCCGCGCGCCTTATGAGGCCGTGCTTACCCACGGTTTCAGCATGGATGCCAAGGGCAAGAAGATGTCGAAGAGCCTCGGCAACACGGTCGATCCGCTCAAGGTCATGGAGACCTATGGCGCGGATATCATCCGCCTGTGGGCGCTTTCGGTCGACTATACCGAGGATCACCGCATCGGTGACGAGATCCTGAAAGGCGTCGCCGACCAGTATCGCCGCCTGCGCAACACCTTCCGTTACCTGCTCGGCGCGCTCGACGGCTTCACCGATGCTGAAAAGGTCGAACATGGCGAAATGCCCGAGCTCGAGCGCTACATGCTCGACCGCCTCAAGCGGCTCGATACGAAGCTGCGCCATGCGATCGAGGATTTCGACTATAACAGCTACACGCGCGCGCTGGTCGATTTCGCGAACGAGGATCTGAGCGCCTTCTTCTTCGATATCCGCAAGGACTGCCTCTATTGCGACGATCCCGAAGGGCTGAAGCGCAAGAGCTACCGCACCGTCCTCGACGTGCTGTTCCACGCGATGGTGCGCTATGCCGCGCCGGTGCTGGTGTTCACCAGCGAAGAAGCCTGGGGCCACCGCTTCCCCGATCGCGGCAGCGTGCACTTGCTGGAGCTGGAAGACATGCCGGAAGCGTGGCTGGACGATGCGCTTGCCGAGCGGTTCGAGGGCCTTCGCATGCTGCGCGAAAAGGTGACCGAGGCGATCGAACCCTATCGCAAGGAAAAGACGATCCGGTCCAGCCTCGCCGCCGAAGTAAGCGTGCCGAGCGACGAGGATGCGGACTTCCTCGCGGAGCTGTTCATCACCTCGACAGTGACGAAATCCGATGAGGTCAGCGTGACCGTTACCGACAATGCAAAATGCGGCCGCTGCTGGCGCCACCTTCCCGAAGTGAAAGAAGACGGCGACCTGTGCGATCGCTGCGCGGAGGTCGTCGAATGACCCTGCGTGCGGCGTATCTGTTCGCCATTTTCATCTTCGTTGCCGACCAGGTCACCAAGTGGATGATCATCAATCCGATCGACCTCTACAACGTACGCAATATCGAGCTGCTGCCCATCTTCGATCTCACGTGGGTCGAAAATCGCGGCATCTCGATGGGACTGTTACAGGCAGACAGCGAGCTTGGGCGCTGGCTGCTGACCGGCGCGACGGCGCTGATCGCGGCGGGTGTCGGCTACTGGATAACCAAGGAAGAGCATCGCTGGGACCGCATCGGGCTCGCGATGATTCTGGGCGGGGCGCTGGGAAATATCGTCGATCGGGTGCGATTTGGCTATGTGGTCGACTTTCTCGACCTGCATTTCGGCACGTTTCGTCCCTTTTTCGTCTTCAACATTGCCGACGCAGCGATTAGCGTAGGCGTCGTTATATTATTGATCCGGGCCTTTTTCTTCGCGAGCGGCCCCAAGGAGAATGAACATGCATAAGGCCCTGATCCTGTTGGCTCCGCTGGCGCTGGCCGCCTGCGGCAGCGGCGGCTCGCTCGATGAATTTGCCGTGCAGCGCAATGCGCCACTGGTGATCCCGCCCGATTACACGCTGACGCCGCCCGCGGCAGGGACCGTGTCCTCGAGCGCGCAGTCGAGCCAGGCGCAGGCGATCGAAGCGCTGTTTGGCGGCGCGGCACCGCGCGCGGCCAGCGAACGCGCCGTGATTGACGCGGCCGGTGAAGGCGGCGGCACGATCGGCACGCGCAGCCAGGCCGGTGATCCGCAGACCCGCGTCGTCGACAAGGGCGCCGACACCTCGACGATCATTACCGCGCCGGAAAGCGACTCGCAGACGTCGTCGAGCGACGCGCCGCAATAATAGAAGAGCTAATTGGGGGCTAAGGCATGGCGCAGGACGGAATCCAGACGAAGCTGGTCGATCTCGAAAGCCAGCTCGATCGCGCGAAAAAGCGGCTGGAAGACGGGCTCGACCTGGTCAACCAGGCACAGACCGCGCTTGCCGATATCCAGAGCCAGGTCTTGGGTTCGCCCACATCGGTGAGCCAGGAAGACAGCGACGAAGCCGCCAGCCAGATGCTCACCAGCCTGAAGGCGCAGGGCAACGAGATGCCCGAAACGCTGTGCGACGGGCGCATGGCGGTCGACCCGATGCAGCGCCTCATCCGCATCGACGGCAATCCCATCGGCATTACCGAGATGGAATATCGCGTGCTCGAACTGCTCGCTTATGCGCGCAACAATGTCGTCACGCGCAACATGCTCTTAAAGCACCTCTATCGCCGTGCCGACGACCAGCCGCAGCCCAAGATTATCGACGTCTTCATCTCCAAGCTGCGCAAGAAATTGCGCTCGGCCTCGGGCGGTGCGGAATTCATCGAAACCATCCCGCAGCGCGGCTGGATCCTGCGCGATGCGGACAGCCTCGAAAATTAAGTCCGCCGCGTAACGTTTCGTTTACCATCGCGCTTTAGGCCGGAAGCATGATCAGCTTCCTAACCACCGAGCCGCGTGCCCCGTTGCACGATCCTTACACCGAAGCACTCGACCGCCTGGGCGCGCTGCGCGCCAGTGTCGAGGCGATCGACCCGGACAGTCTGGAAGTACGCGATATGCCCGGTCAGGTGCCGAGCGCATCGGTAGCCGACAAGCTGGCCTATGCAGAGGCGATGGAAGCCGCGGCCCGCGACGGTCTGGCCGCGATAACGCTCGCCGCGCGCGTCGACGGCAAGCGCGCCACTACGCTGGCCGACAGCCTGCGCGCCACCGGTGTCGACCTGCACCGCATCCTCAGCCTGTAAGGCCTAGTTCTTTTCCTTTGGTGTCGCGGGATCCGCGCCCCATTCCGCCCAGCTGCCATCGTACAGCCGCGTGTCGCGATTGCCGAGCAGGCGCGCTGCAAAGATCAGCCCGCACGCGGTGACGCCCGATCCGCAGGTAGCCGTAAACGGCTTTTCGGGATCAACGCCGGCTTCCTCGAATGCGCGTGCCAGCGCGGCACCCGTCTTATAGGTGCCATCCTCTTCGTAGAGCGATGCATAAGGGACGTTCTTGGCCCCCGGAATGTGTCCCGCCGCCATGCCCTCACGCGGTTCGGGGGTGCTGCCCTTGAACCGCTCGCTGCCGCGTGCATCGACGATCAGACGGCTGGCCATCACCTCCTGCTTGTCGACTACCTTTGCGCCTTCCACAGCATCGAACGTGGTCGGGACGATCACGGGCTTCCCGCTTTCGATCGCGCGGCGTTCGCGCTGCCATTTGGGCAGCCCGCCGTCGAGGATGGCGACGTTCTGCGCGCCATAATGGCGTAGTGTGAACCAGCCGCGCGCCGCGCTGTGAAACGGGCTTGCGTCATAGACGACGATGCGGTCATCGCGCTTGAGCCCGAGCGCCCCGAGCATGGGCCCTGCTTGCGAGGCGGGCGGCAACATGTGCGGCGCCAATTTTTCGGGATCGGCGATCTCTTTGATGTCCATAAAGACGGCGCCCGGAATGTGCGCTTCGAGAAATTCGGCGCGCGCATCACGCTCGCTGGTGGGCAGGTGAAAGCTTGCATCGACGATCTTGAGATCGGGTTCGCCCAGATGTTCGGCCAGCCACTTGGTGGTCACCAATTCGTCCATCGCCGCCTTCCCTTGATGGTTTGCCCATCGTGGCGCGCCTGCCCGCAAACGTCAAAGGGGAAGCGCGGCGATACCGGGCTTCCCCTCAGTTCGTTCATGCGGGTGACTATCAGTTTTGCGCCTCAAGCTCCGACCCGAGTTTCAGGACCTCGTCGCCATCTTCCTGCTTGATCAGGTAGGCGGGATTATCTTCGCTGCCGTCGCGCGTCACCTCATTGCCCTGCAGCGTGCGCGTGACCTCGCGTTCGAAGCGTTCTTCGATCTGGCCCTTGGCGGTGCCATTGCCCCAATCCCATTTGACGTGCTGGTTGGTCTGGAAACTGTTAGAATTGCTCATGATTTTCTCCTTTGCTTCCTAGAATGCGTGGGATCGGGCGCACGTTCCGCGCGGTGCGGCCAGAGGAGGCCGCGCAAAGACCGGATATTTGCTTGCACCGCGCGCGCTGCTAGAGCGCCGCCCATGGAACCCAAATTTCTCGGCCAGGACAGCCCGCTACCCGCATCGCCCGAGGAGGCAGCGCTAGACTATGTCGCCAACCCGCGAGCGGGTGAGCTTTACCTGGTGCGCTTCACCGCGCCCGAATTTACGTCGCTCTGCCCGGTCACCGCGCAGCCCGATTTCGCGCATCTCGTGATCGACTATGCGCCGGGCGACACCATCGTCGAATCGAAGAGCCTCAAGCTCTTCCTCGGCAGCTTTCGCAACCACCGGGCCTTCCACGAAGATTGCACGGTGGGCATCGGCAAACGGCTCGCCGACGAGATGAAGCCCAAGTGGCTGCGTATCGGCGGCTATTGGTATCCGCGTGGCGGCATTCCGATCGACGTATTCTGGCAAACGGGCGCGCCGCCTGAAGGATTGTGGCTGCCCGACCAAGGCGTCGCGGGCTATCGTGGCCGGGGCTGAGGCAAGCCCCTCCCCGCGCAATCGCGGCCGCGGCTAGCGCTCGATATCGACGCCGTGGGGCACGGGCGACGAATGGCGCCGGATGACCTGCCACTGGCCGTCATTGCATACCCAGACATCGGTCAGCAGCACGCGCTCGTCGATCAACTGGCCGAGGTAGCGCACCTGCCACGTCGCATCGATCGTGCCCACCATCACGGTGTCGAACTGTTCGCAGTCGATGACGGTTACATCGAGGCTGGCGATATCCATCTTCTTGAGCGCTTCGATCCAGCCATCGAGATCCACCGCCACGCTGCCCGACGGGCGAATGCCCACCAGCTTGAAATGCGGATGGATAAGGCGGCGCAGCGCGGCCTCGTCCTTGGCAAGCAGCGCCTCGCGCCACTCGCGTTCCAGCGTCTGGATAGTAACCGCGTCCGCCATCTACCGCTTCAGGCTCCCTAGGATACCGCGAATGATCGCGTTGCCGATCTGCCGCCCGAAGGACGACCCGATCGAGCGCGCGGCTGAACTGGCCATCTTCTCCGCACTCGACTGGCGGCGTCGCCCGGACGATCGGCGCCGGGTCGAAGTCCTGGCCTTCTTGGCCGCTTCCTTTTCGGCTGCCTCGCGCCGTTCCTTCTCGGCCGCCGCTTCGGCCGCCTTGGCAGCACGATCGGCGAGCAGTTCCTCGGCGCTGACGCGGTCGACCAATTCGTCATAGCGCGAGCCCACCGCGTCTGATGCGATCACCGCGGCGCGCTCCGCCTTGGTCAGCGGTCCCGCACGCGCACGCGGCGGTTTCATCAGCACGCGTTCGACCGGGATGGGTGCGCCCTTGCGATCGAGCGTCGAGACCAGCGCTTCGCCGATGCGCAATTGGGTGATGACCGTCTCGACATCGACGTCGGGATTGGTGCGGAATGTCTCGGCCGCCGCCTTGACCGCCTTCTGATCGCGCGGCGTGAAGGCGCGCAGCGCGTGCTGGACCCGGTTGCCCAGTTGCCCCGCCACATCGTCGGGAATGTCGATGGGATTCTGCGTGATGAAGAAGACGCCGACGCCCTTCGAGCGGATAAGGCGCACCACCTGTTCGACCTTGTCCATCAGCGCCTTTGGCGCATCGTCGAACAGCAAGTGCGCCTCATCGAAGAAGAAAACGAGTTTGGGCTTGTCGGGATCGCCGACCTCGGGGAGCGTCTCAAACAATTCGGATAGCAGCCACAGCAGGAAGGTGGCGTAGAGACGCGGGCTCGCCATCAGCTTGTCCGCGGCAAGGATGTTGATGACGCCCTTGCCCTCTTCGTCGGTGGCAATGAAGTCTTCGAGTTTGAGCGCGGGTTCGCCAAAGAACATGTCGCCGCCCTGGCTGCGCAGTTGCAGCAGCTTGCGCTGGATCGCCCCGACGCTGGCGGTCGTGACGTTGCCATATTCGAGGCTGAGTTCCTTGCGGCGCTCGCCGATATGGCCGAGCATCGACTGCAGGTCATCAAGGTCGAGCAGCAGCAGCCCTTCGGCATCGGCGACATGGAAGGCAATGGTCAGCACGCCTTCCTGCGTGTCGGTCAACTCCATCAGCCGTGACAGCAGCAGAGGCCCCATTTCGGTGACGGTGGTGCGCACCGGATGACCCTGTTTGCCGAACAGGTCCCAGAACTGCACCGGGAACGCGGTGTAGCTATAATCATCATAGCCGATTTCCTGCGCCCGCTCGGTAAACGGCTTGTGCAGCTTGTGCGTGGGCGATCCGGCCATCGCCAGGCCTGCAAGGTCGCTTTTGACGTCGGAAACGAAACAGGGCACGCCGGCTTCCGAAAAGCCTTCGGCGATGCCCTGCAGGGAAATAGTTTTACCGGTACCGGTCGCGCCCGCGATCAGACCGTGGCGATTGGCCTGGTCGAGCCGCATATATTGCGCCTCGCCGTCAGCCGTTCCTAGAAATATGCCCTCGTCCATGCGGGCCAGCCTAAATGGCTGGCCCTGAATGGCAAGCTATTCAGCGATGGAAATGCCGACAAAGGTTTCGGGGTTATTGCCGCGTTTCACGAGCATAAGGACGCTCGAGCGGCCGGCCTGGCGCGCTGCCGCTACGGCAGCCTCGACATCTTCGGGTGTCGAAACGCGCTGGCGATTGACCGAAACGATGACATCGCCCCGCTGGATGCGCTTTTCGGCGGCATCGCTACGCGGATCGACCGAGGTGACGATGACGCCCCGAACATTACTGTCGAGCCGCAGGGCACGGCGGATACGATCGGTCAAAGGTTGGAGCGTCATGCCGAGTTCGACTGCTTCGGCACCTTCGCTCTCGGAGCCCATCACGTCATCGGGGTCTTCGCTTTCGTTACCACCAGATCGAAGCTCGGCTTCGCTCGGGCGCTCGGCGACCCGCACATTGATCGTTTGACGGCGTCCGTCACGATAAATGACGACAGGTACTGTCGTGCCCGGCTGGACACGCGCAATCAGGTAACTGACCGTGTCGTCGCTGTTTACAGACTGGCCATTGATCGAAACGATGACATCGCCTTGCCGGATGCCAGCTTGGTCGGCGGCTTGGCCTTCGACGACGGCGCCGACGATCTCTCCATCTTCGGTCGAAAGCCCGAGACCGGCCGCAATGTCTTCATCAATAGGCTGGAGGCGAACGCCGAGATAGCCGCGCTGGACGCGTTCACCGCGGCGTAGCGAATCGATGACCGGACGCGCCGTATCGGCAGGGATGGCAAGGCCAATACCGACGCTGGCGCCGGTCGGCGAGATCAGCGCCGAGTTCACGCCAACGACGTTACCCGCCATGTCGAACATCGGGCCGCCCGAGTTGCCCTGGTTGATCGCCGCATCGGTCTGGATGTAGCGGTTGGGTCCCGAAAAGGTCCCAAGGCCGCGCTGGATCGCCGAGACGATGCCGGCAGTAACCGTGCCGTCGAGGCCGAGCGGATTGCCGATCGCGATGACCCAGTCACCGACGCGGACATTGTTGCTTTCGCCCCAGTTTACGTAGGGCAGGTTCTCGCCATCGATCTTGAGCAGCGCGAGATCGGAGGATTCGTCGCGGCCCACGATACGCGCCTCATATTCGGTGCGATCGGTCAGCGTCACGATAACCTCGTCCACCGTACCATCGCCGGTGCGGCTCTGGATCAGGTGGTTGTTGGTGACGATGTAGCCATCGGGCGAGATGATGAAGCCCGAGCCGAGCGAACCGGTTTCGCGCGTCGGTGCATCCTCTTCATCGCTTTGCTGGCCGCGCGGATCGGGCTGGCCGAAGCGGCGGAAAAATTGTTCGAACGGATCGGCTTGGCGGCGGATCGGGATGCGCTGCGTGGTCGAGATGTTGACGACAGCGGGGCTGAGGCGCTCGGCAAGATCGGCGAAGCTTTCGGGCGCGCCGCCCGGCGGCAAGGCACGCGGCGAATTCTGCGCCTGTCCCGCAACGACGGCAGTGGTGCCGGTCGTCATCGAATAAGCACCGCCACCAAGCAGCAATGCGGCTGCAATTCCATAGGCGTAGCGCACGGTCGTTGACCTCCTCAGCATCGATAATTCCTCACTATAACTTCAGTTCTGCGCAAGGCTATCTTCCTGCGCTGAACGCTATTTGAACATGATTGCCGTTCGTCGAAACGAGTGGGTCGTTCATCAGTTGCCGGTGAATTCCCTCAGATAATCGTTGGACGGGCTCATCACGATATTGGTCTGGCCCTTGTCCTGGCCCTCGACCTTGACGAAGGTCTGGCGATAGGACTGCATGGCGCGGTAGAAATCGTAAAAATCCGCATCCTTGCCATAGGCCTCGGCATAGGTGCGCGCCGCCTGCGCATCGGCTTCGGCGCGGATGATCTGGCCCTGCTTCTGGCCCTGCGCGCGGATCGAACGCGCTTCCTGCAGGCGCGCGGTGCGCATCCGCTCATACGCGGCGGTCAGCGGTGCACCGTCGGGCAATTCGGCCTTCTTGATGCGAACGTCGATGATCTCGACGCCATATTGGCGCGCAATGCGGTTGAGGCCAACCCGGATATTCTCCATCGCGCCTTCGCGTTCGGGCGACAGCAGCGACGCATAGGGCCGCTTGCCGAGCTCGTTCCGAAGCTGCGAGCCGAGGATCGGCTGCAAGGCGGCTTCGACCCGTTCTTCGGTCTGCGCCGCAATGAACATGCGCAGCGGATCGACGACGCGGTAGCGCGCAAAAGCATCAACCTGCAGGCGACGCTGGTCGGTCGACAGCACCTGCTGGCGCTCCATGTCGAGATCGCGCACGCGCTTGTCGATCTTTACGAATTCTTCGACGAACGGGACCCTAAAGGCGAGACCCGCGCCCGAGTTACCGAACACGTCGTCGGGATTGTAGCGATTGACCGTGGCGACCGGATTGCCGAGCCGCACCTTGATCGCCTGGTCGGTCTCTCCGACATAGGTCAGCGACGACAGCAGCGTGCCCAGCACGAACACGCTGATCAGCAGGAAAGCGAACGGATAGCGCACGAAAAGCGACTTCATTACTGCCCTCCCTGGTTGGGGGTCGACGAAGCGGACGGCGCCGGCTGGCTGCGACGCAGTTCGTTAAGCGGCAGGTATGGCTGAACGCCCGGCGCCTCGATGATCGTCTTGTCGACGTCCTGCAATACCCGCTCCATCGTCTCGTAATACATACGGCGGCGTGTCACTTCGGGGGCGAGGCGATATTCCTCGTATACCCGGTTGAAGGCCTCGGCCTCACCTTGCGCGCGCGCGGTGATCTGCAGCGCATAGGCGTTGGCGTTGTTGATTTCCGACTGCGCGTCCTGCTGCGCGGCGGTAACGTCCTTGAAGGCCTCGTTCACTTCGGCCGGCGGATCGGCCTGCTTGATCGCAACGCCCTGCATGCGCACGCCCGACTGATACTGGTCGAGCGTGTCCTGCATCAATTGCTGGACTTCGGCTTCGATTTCGGAACGCCCGTCACCAATCGCGTCCTGCAGGCTCGACTGCGCGATCACCTGGCGCATGGCGCTTTCGGCGACTTCGCTGATGGTGGTTTCGGGATCGGCAAGCTGGAACAGGAACTGTTCGGGATCACGAATATTCCAGCGCACCTGATATTCGATGTCGATGATGTTTTCGTCCCCGGTGAGCATCAAGGCTTCGCCGCTGCCGGTGCCGAGGGTCACTTCGCGGATACTGGCGATATCGACCTTTTCCACCTTGGCGATGGGCGCGGGCAAGGTGAATTGCAGGCCTTCGGGAAGCGTCTTTTCGTAGCTGCCGAAATGGGTGACGACGCCGCGCTGACCCGGCGTGATCCGGTGCACCATGCTCGACAGCACGAAGATCAGGACGAGACCGACGACGGCCCAGAACAGGAAGCCGGGATTGGGCAGGCCCGAAAGCCCGCCGCCACTACCGCCCCCGCCGCCGAAACGACTGCGATTCTTACGCAGCCAATCGTCGAGCGAGGACACGTTGCCCGCCTGGTTCTGGTTGCCACCGACAATGCCCGGTTTCCAGGGGCCCTTCGGCCCCTTGTCGCCATCATTGTCGCCCTTCTCGCCCTTAGGCCCGCGGCCTGGCGATCCCCATGGTCCCTTGGACTGATTAAACAGCCCCCAAGAGCCGAATGCCGGAAATTTGCTCATACCTCTATGTATAGGGACGCTTTTGGCAAAAAGAAGTGGCACCGACCAAAATCCACCCTATCTGGCAGGCATGACTCTCGACCAGCTAGATAGCCATCCGCAATCGAAACGCATCCGCGCGCGCCGCTTCAAGCATGGCATGGCGATGCTGGTCGTCGATGCGACGGGGCTCGACGACGAAGCGCAGGCCGCGCTCGAAAGCAGCCTGCGCGAAGCTGCGCAAGCGATCGACGGCGTGGAAGACGTGCAAATCGCGATGAGTGCGGCCAAGCCGAGCCGCACCATGATCGCGATCGGCTCGGGTAAAGGCGGCGTCGGTAAATCGACCCTGTCGGCCAACCTCGCCATCGCAATGGCGAAGAAGGGCCGAAAGGTGGGCCTGATCGACGCCGACATTTACGGCCCCTCGCAGCCTACGTTGCTGGGCGCTTCGGACAAGGCCCAAGCCAAGAACAAGCAGCTCATTCCGCTCGAAGCCCATGGCATCAGATTGCTATCGGTGGGGCATCTCGTTGGGCCCGGGCAGGCGCTGGCGTGGCGCGGACCGATGGCCGCAGGCGCGCTGCAGCAGCTGACCGATGCCGACTGGGGCGATGCCGATACGCTGATCGTCGATTTGCCGCCCGGCACCGGCGATGTGCAGCTATCGCTCATCCAGAAGGCGCGGCCGGCCGGCGCGGTCATCGTCTCGACGCCGCAGGACCTGTCGCTGATCGACGCGGCGCGCGCCAAGGACCTGTTCGGCAAGACCGGCGTCCCCGTGCTCGGCATCATCGAGAACATGGCGGGGTATCAATGCCCCCATTGCGGCAAGGAAAGCGATCCGTTCGGCAGCGGCGGCGCGGAGGCCGGCGCGGCGAGCATGAACGTGCCCTTCCTGGGCCGGCTGCCCATGTCCGCGAGCCTGCGCGAAGCCTCGGATGCAGGGCAGCCACCGGCATCGGGCGACGGACCCGCTGCCAGCGCCTTTGCCGAGCTGGCCGACGCTATCTTGGCGCAGGTGGAGAAACTTTCGGCCTGAGCCGTTCTACCTTCGATCAAGGAGACTGGAATGCCGCTCGAAAGTGATGCCGAAATTGCCCAGGTGCTGCGCGAGACGCGGACGATCGCGCTCGTCGGCGCGTCCGACGATCCATCGCGGACCAGCTTTCGCATCATGGAATATCTTCAGGACCAAGGATATCGCGTGATCCCCGTCAATCCGCGCCTGGAAGGCAAGGAAGTGCATGGCGAGATGGTGTTCGCCCGCATCGGCGACATCCCCCACCCCATCCAGATGGCCGACTTCTTCATCAACGCTGACCGGGTCGGCCCGTTGGTTGACGAGGCTATCGAGGCAGGCGTGAAGACGGTCTGGATGCAGCTCGGCGTGATCGACGATGCCGCCGCCGAGCGCGCCGAAGCGGCAGGGCTCAACGTCGTCATGGATCGCTGCCCGAAGATCGAGATTCCGCGCCTGGGCGTGCGTCCTGTCGGCGCGCTCCACGCCGAAGACTAGCCTGCTGCCACCGTCATCTCGGGTACTAGCAGCGTGGGGCTCTCAGTCCCGCGTCGTAGCTCCAGATCATTCCCCGGTTCGAGCGTCGCGAACATGTCCTTGAGGTTGGACGCGATGGTGATCTCGCTCACCGGGCGTCCGATCTCGCCATTCTCCACCAGGAAACCGGCAGCCCCGCGCGAATAGTCGCCTGTGACGAGATTGGTGCCGTGACCGATCAGTTCGGTGACGAGCAACGCCTGCGGAAATGCGCCGAGCAATTCTTCGCGGCTGCGCGCCCCCGGCTGCATCACGAAATTGCTGGGCCCCGCCCCGGGCGAGCCGCTGATACCGCGCTTGGCGTGGCCGGTGGGTCTGATGCCGAGCTGGCGCGCTGCCGTGCTGGACGCGAACCAGCTCTTGAGGATGCCGTCCTCGACCATCGCCACTCTTGCAACGGGCAGTCCTTCGCCATCGAATGGATGGCTCGCCACGCCGCGCGGGCGCAGCGGGTCATCGATGATGTCGACACCTTCGGCAAAGACGCGCTCGCCCAGCATGTCCTTGAGGAAGCTGGTGCGCCTCGCCACCGCGCTCGCATCGATCGCGCCCGCGAGATGGCCGAGCAACGTATTGGCGACCTTGGGGTCGAACAAAACGGGCATCCGGCCCGCCTTGGGCTTGGTCGGGTTGAGCCGCGCGACCGCCCGCTCGCCCGCGATCCGACCAATTTCCTCGGCGCTTTCCAAATCTTCGAGATGGCGCGTGCCGTGCCAATGGCTGTCGCGTTCCTTGCCCGCATCGTCCGCCGCCAGAGCGCCGGCATAAATATTGTGACTGCTCGACGAATAGCCGCCAACGAAGCCATGGCTGGTGGCGATCGCGATCATGCGCCCGGCGGCGGTTGCGCTCGACCCGGTCGATTGGGTGACGCCCTCGACGGCAAGCGCCGCCGCTTCGGCAGCAAGCGCACGTTCTTTGAGCGCTTCGGGGTCAGGCTCGATGCCGTCGTCGATGTCGACATCGGGCGCATCGCCCGTCATCAGCATGTCCTGCGGGGCTAGGCCGGCATAGGGATCTTCGGGCGCCTCGCGCGCCATCGCCAGTGCGCGCGCTATGATTTCGGATTGCGCATTGCCGTCCAAATCGGCGCCCGACACGCTGGCCATACGCTGGCCGTCAAACACGCGCAGCGCATATTTGCGCCCTTCTGAGCGACTGACGTCCTCAAGCTCGCCATCGCGCACTTCCACTTCGGACGAACGGGTGGCAACGATGGCGGCGTCGGCGGCGCTGGCGCCGGCCTTGATGGCTTTCTCAACAAGCCCAGCGGCGAAATCGCACGCGTCTTTCTTTTCGATCATGGCAGGCGAGCTAGGGACTGGCGGCGCTCAGGACAAGCCGACGGTGAGACTTGCGGCGAAAAGAAGCAGCCCCGCAAAGCGGTTCGAACGGAACAGCGCGAGCGCGCCCGCGCCATCGCGCGGATCGGCCTTGGCAACCTGCCGCAGTAGGTGCAGCGCAGCGGGAAGCAACGCCAGCATCGCGAGCATATGCGGTTTTACCTGCCATAGCGCCGCACCCCACAAGCCGAGCGCTATCAGGTAGAAGACGCCGACGCCCAGCTGGGCGCTTTGCCCCAGCGCGCGCGCGCTCGATTTGACGCCGACCAGCGCGTCGTCCTCGATATCCTGGATCGCGTAGAGCGTATCGTACCCGATGGTCCATGCCGCACAGCCGGCCCACAGGAGGATGGCCGGCAGCGCGAGCGCGCCCGTGACGGCAGGCCAGCCGACCAGCGCGCCCCAGCTGAATACCATGCCGAGCCACGCCTGCGGCCACCAGGTGATCCGCTTCATGAAGGGATAGGCGGCGACCAGAACGATACTGCCAAGCGCTACCAACTGCGCGGTGCGATCTAGCTGGAGCAACACGACCAGGCCGACCAGGCATAACGCGATCGTCAGCGCCCATGCCGCGCTTAGCGACACGCGTCCGCTCGCGAGCGGGCGGGCGCGCGTGCGTTCGACCTGCCGGTCGAGATCGCGGTCGACGATGTCGTTATAGGCACACCCCGCCGAGCGCATCGCGAAGGCGCCGAGCAGGAACCAGGCAAACAGATCCCACCGGCCACCAACGCCGGCAAGGGCGACGCTCGCCGCGCATGGCCAGAAAAGCAGCCATGTGCCGATCGGCCGGTCCAACCGCATCAACGCGGCAAAGGGGCGCCACGACTGCGGTAGTGCGCCGATCAATCCACTCCGTTCGCTATCGGGAACCAGTTCCATGGCCCCTGCCCTAGCCCGAGCCTAGCGCCCGAACCAGCCCTTGAGCCGCTTGCGCGTCCGGCGCCACCGCTGCGACAGCCGCTTGCGCTGCATTGGCTCGAACATCTCGTCGGTGTGCTCCGGGTCCAACAGCTCGTGCTCGGAGATCAAGTGCTCGGCGTCGCTCAGATCCCGATATTCGAGCAGGGTCAGCGTCTTTCCCTCGCCTTTCAGCGCTTCGATGGTCTGGACCAGCCCACGATGTTCGGCCTCGGCCTTGGCGACATCTTTGGTACTCACGCCAAGATGCTCGGCCATCAGATCATGGCGCAGCTGCGTGAGCTTGTCTTCGATGCCCCGGCCTTGATTATAGGGCAGGCCGCAATCGACGATCACGTCGCATTCGCTGTCGAGCCCCATCGAGCGATTGTTGAGGTTCGAGGAACCCACGCGCAGGAAACGATCGTCGACGATTGCCACCTTGGCATGCACATAAATGTCTTCGCCGGCCTCATTCACGGGCACATAGATGCGAAAATTCTCGCCCCCTTGTTGCCGATGGATCGCCTGCATGAGCCGTTGCCGCGTGCCATCCATCGCGACCGATTCCAGCCAGCCGTCGGCTTCGCGCGGCATGACCATTACGATTTCGGGCGGGTTCGGCTGCGACAGGCGGGTGCAGATCGCGGCCGCAATCTTGGGGGAGGTGAAATACTGGTTCTCGATATAGGCGAACCGCTGGCAATGCTCGATCATGTCGAGAAAGAGCTGCTCGTTTTCGCGCACCTCCTCGAGTTCCTTGTAGCTTGCCCGCGTGCGCGCGATGGCAATCTCGACGTCTTCGAACATCGGATCCAGTTCATCGGGCCAGTCGTCTTCCTGGTCCTCGATAGGGTCGAGCTTCTCGCTGGTGGCCACTTTCCAGCGCTCGCGCCCGAGTTCGCCGAGCGCACCGGCAATCTTGCCGCGCATCAGCATCGTAGTGTCGTGCCACGGCTGGTAGGGTTTTCCGTTGGGCGTCTTGCGACACGGATCGTCGGGCTTGTGGTCGCGCGTATCCCAACGGCGCATGGCAATATCGATGCCGCCGCACGCCGCTAGCGATTCATCGATGACGACGATTTTCTGGTGATGACTGCATCCCAAGGGATGCGAACTGTCGAACTTCAGCCGGATCGGCTTTGCCAGCCACCAGCGCAGCAACCAGTAGGCGGCCTTCGGCCAAAACCATTGCTTGAGCGCGCCGAAATTCCATTTGAGGATATCGATGACGCGGTCGGGCTTCTTGCGCGCAAGTTCGATGAAGAAATGCCCGAGGCTCGAATGATAGCTGCCCTCGCGATCCGGCGCGAGGCTGATGCGCGCATCGAAATCCCAGCCGACGATGAAGATGCGGCTGTGCGCCTTTTCCATCGCATCGGCGATGATGCGGTAATAGTCGGCGGCATCGACGATCACGGCCGCTTCGCTGGCCCGCTCGATGCGCCAGCAATTGCGGCCGACCGCAACGATGGGTTTGTCCGACGTTTCCATGTCCTAGGTCTAAAGCGGCAAGGGTGACGGACGTTCCATGCCGCGCTAACGCAGGAGCGATATGGCACGAACCCCCGCCTGGCCGCCGGCAAGCCTGCCGCGCCTGTACGTTGAAGGTCCGCTCGGCCCCGACATGCCGATCGCGCTCGACCGGGCGCAGGCCAACTATCTCGGCAACGTCTTGCGCCTCGCCACGGGCGACGACGTGCTGCTGTTCGATGGTCGCCACGGCGAATGGCATGCCCGCATCACCGCCGCCTCCAAGAAGGCGATGCAGGTTCACGCGGTAACGCAGGTGCGTGAGCAAGAGACCGTGCCCGATGTGACTCTGGCCTTCGCGCCGGTGAAGAAGGGTAAGGTCGATTTCCTCATCGAAAAAGCGGTCGAACTCGGCGTGCGCCACCTCCAGCCGGTGATCACCGAGCGCACCATCGTGCGCAGCCTCAATCTCGACCGGATGCGCGCCCACATCATCGAGGCAGCGGAACAATGCGGGCGAACTGCGCTCGCCACGATCGCACAGCCGATCAAGCTTGAGCGTTGGTTGTCGACGCGGGGCGACGGTGCGCTCTACTTCGCCGATGAAAATGGCGGCGCCAACGCGCTCGAAAGATATGCCCCGCCGCCGGCCACCATCCTGACCGGCCCAGAGGGCGGTTTTACCGACAAGGAACGCGGCGCCATCCGCGCTACACCCGGCGCCACCGCAATCTCACTCGGGCCGCGTATCCTGCGCGCCGAAACTGCAGCGCTCGCCGCCATAGCCACCTACATGGCGGGCGCTGGCGACTGGAGCGATTAGTGGCTTTTCGCCACTCGCATGAAGCGCTAGGGCGACAAGCATGACGACGCGGACCGATACCAGCGAAAGCCCGCCCATCGAGGGCCGCGCCGACCTGCTTTCCGTCTTCGAGAAAGGCGAAAAGCCCAAGGACCGCTGGAAGATCGGCACCGAGCACGAGAAGTTCGTCTATCGTATCGAGGATCACCGCGCCCCGAGCTGGGAAGAAGAAGGCGGCATCCGCGATCTCCTGACCGCGCTGACCGACTTCGGCTGGAAGCCGGTCATTGAGGCTGACAAGATCATCGCGCTGACGGGCCCTGACGGCACGGTCAGCCTTGAACCGTCGGGCCAGCTCGAACTGTCGGGCGCCGCGCTCGACAATCTCCACCAGACCTGCGCCGAAGCCGGTCGCCATCTCAATCAGGTCAAGGCGGTCGGCGAAAAACTCGATCTGGGTTTCCTCGGCCTCGGCATGTGGCCCGACAAGACACGCGACGAACTGCCATGGATGCCCAAGGGACGCTACGGCATCATGCGCCGCTACATGCCCAACAAGGGCAATCTCGGGCTCGACATGATGCAGCGCACCTGCACCATCCAGACCAACCTCGACTATTCGAGCGAAGCCGACATGGTGCTCAAGTTCCGCGCCAGCCTCGCGCTCCAGCCGGTGGCGACCGCTCTGTTCGCCAATTCGCCGTTCCTCGAAGGCAAGCCCAACGGCTACAAGTCCTTCCGCAGCCATGTCTGGGAAGACACCGATCCCGATCGCACCGGCATGCTGCCCTTCGTCTTCGAAGACGGGTTCGGATACGAACGCTGGTGCGACTATGTCCTTGACGTGCCGATGTATTTCGTGATGCGCGGCACCGATTATCACGACGTCGCGGGCAAAAGTTTTCGCGACTTCCTCGAAGGCAAGCTCGAAGGCCTCGAAGGCGACACGCCGACGATGGCCGACTGGCTCGACCATATGTCGACGCCCTTCCCCGAAGTGCGCTTGAAGAGCTTCATGGAGATGCGCGGCGCCGACGGGGGGCCGTGGAGCCGCATCTGTGCACTGCCCGCGCTGTGGGTCGGGCTGCTCTACGACCAGAACGCGCTCGATGCGGCATGGGATCTGGTCAAGGACTGGACCATCGAAGAGCGCGAGGAGTTACGGTCTTCGGTTCCCAAACTGGCGCTCGAGGCAACCGTCCCCGATGGCCGGTCCATGCAGGAATTTGCAGGCGCCGTGCTCGACATTGCCGAAGCGGGGCTCACCACGCGCGCCCGGCTCAACAGCTCGGGCGATAATGAAACCGGCTTTCTCGATCCGCTCCGCGAGATCGTGGCGAGCGGCAAGACACCCGCCGACCGACTGCTCGACGCCTATCATGGCGAATGGAACGAGAGCGTCGCCCCGGTCTACGAACACTATAGCTTCTGATCTGTCGCATCGCCGACACAGGCTGTTAAACATTTCACATCTTTGACGAATCTGCGTTGACTCCAGTGTCGGTCAGATTAGACGCCGCCGCATCGACGAAGTGCGGGGGGTCCGTCGCTTCGCGATCCTGAAAATTTGACCGAGGATTCAAAGATGCGCCGCACCACCGCAATCTGTTCGCTTACCGCCCTCGCAACCGCGATGGCCTTCTCCGCCCCTGCCTATGCGCAGGCCACCAGCGACGACGACACCGCCGTCCAGGATGCCGGCGATAACGATTTCGCCATCATCATCACCGCCCAGCGCCGCGAGCAGAACCTTCAGGACGTGCCGATCTCGGTCGGCACCGTGGGTGACGATGCGCTTGCCGCGATCAGCTCTGGCGGCGCGGACGTTCGCGGCCTCGCCGGGCGCGTCCCCAGCCTCAACGTCGAAAGCTCGTTCGGCCGCACCTTCCCGCGCTTCTACATTCGCGGCCTCGGCAATACCGATTTCGACCTCAATGCCTCGCAGCCGGTCAGCCTCGTCTATGACGAAGTCGTCCTCGAAAACCCGATCCTGAAAGGTTTTCCGGTCTTCGATCTCGATCGCATCGAAGTTCTGCGCGGGCCGCAGGGCACGCTGTTCGGTCGCAACACGCCGGCCGGTATCGTCAAGTTCGATACTGCGCGCCCGGGCGGCGCGGCAGATAATTTCGTTCGTGTCAGCTGGGCGACCTACAACACGATCAATGCCGAAGCGGGCCTTGGCGCCGACCTTGGCGATAGCGCCGCGCTGCGCGTCTCGGGCCTGTGGCAGCACCGCGACGACTGGATCGACAATGTCGCGACGCCCGAAGACAACGACCTCGAAGGCTATGACGACATCGCGCTGCGCGCCCAGCTGCAGTTCGATCCTTCCGACACTGTCGGCATCCGCCTCGTCGGCCAGTATCGCAACCAGGAAGGCTCCGCCCGCATCTTCCGGGCCAACGCCCTCGCGACTGGCTCGAACGAGCTCATCGGTATCGATGGCGGCGACTTCGACATCGACGAAGTATGGACCGACGGTCTCAACTTCCAGGAGCTCGAAAACTGGAACGTGGCGGGTCACGTCGACGTCGATCTTGGCCCCGTGACGCTTTACTCGGTCACCAGCTACTGGGGCGGCAGCCTCGAGAGCCGCGGCGATATCGACGGCGGCTTTGGCAACGTCTTCGCTCCCGTCATGGGCCCGGGCTTCATCCCCTTCTCTGCGCAGAGCCAGGACAATGTCCCCTCGCTCGGCCAGTTCACCCAGGAAGTCCGCATCGCCTCCAACAATGATGGCGGCCTCGGCTACCAGGCGGGCATCTTCTACTTCAACGAAGACCTCGAAATTTCGAGCTTCGATTTCGGCACGCCGACCGACACTACCCCTTCGGCCATCGCGCTGCAGGAGCAGCAGTCGACCGCGCTCGGCATCTTCGGCTCGCTCAGCTACGAGTTCGACGATCTCACGCTGCAGGCCGGCGCGCGTTACAACCATGACGAACGCGATTTCGTCGCCTCGCGCCCGGTCGATAATCGCCCGGGCTTCCTCGGCTTTGGCGGCCCGGTCGCCCCGATCAGCACCACTGTCGAAGACGATGTGCTGACCTGGGACGTGTCGGCTACCTACGCGCTGTCGGACAAGGTCAATCTCTACGGCCGCGTCGCCAGCGGCTATCGCGCGCCGTCGATCCAGGGTCGCCTGCTGTTCGGCCGCGACATCTCGATCGCCGATAGCGAACACACGATGAGCTACGAATTCGGCGTCAAGACCGAAATCCCCGACAGCAATGTCCGCTTCAACCTCGGCGGCTATGTCTTCACCACCGAAGACCTGCAGCTTACCGCGGTCGGCGGCGGCAATAACTTCACGACGCTGCTCAACGCCGAGCAGGTCATCGGCAAGGGTTTTGAAGCCGAGCTGTATGCCGAGCCGGTGCGCGGGCTGACGCTCACCGCGGGCCTCAGCTGGAACGATACCGAGATCGATAGCCCGGGCCTTGGCGTTGCCGGATGCGGCGCGCCCTGCACCGTGCTCGATCCCGAGCTCGTCCCGGCGGCCGGCTTCGCGCCCGCCATCTTCTCGATTGACGGCAACAGCCTGCCGCAGGCGCCCGAAGTGACGGCCAACTGGACGCTCGGCTACGAATATCCGCTCGGAAATGGCGATCTATACGCCTTCACCGACTGGTATTATCGCTCCGAAATCCAGTTCTTCCTTTACGAGAGCGTCGAATTCTCGGATGATAGCCTTGTCGAAGGCGGCCTGCGCCTCGGCTATCGCACCGACCGGTTCGACGTTGCCGTCTTCGCCCGCAACATCACCAACGATGTCAGCGCGGTCGGCGGGATCGACTTCAACAACCTAACCGCCTTCGTCAACGAACCGCGCATCTTCGGCGTGGAACTGGGCGTCAAGTTCTAGGCGCTCCCACACAGGCTCGCAAAGGGGCGGTGCTTGCGCTAGGCAAGCGCCGCCCTTTTCATTTGCCGGAGCCAACATGACCGAACGCCGTACGCTTTACCCTTCTCCCGAACCCTATGAGACGGGTATGCTCGATGTCGGTGACGGCCACAGCCTCTATTGGGAACGCGTCGGGACGCCGGGCGCCAAGCCGGCCGTCTTTCTTCACGGCGGCCCCGGCGGCGGGATCAGCGAGGGCCAGCGCGGCCAGTGGAATCCCGAACTCTACGATATCCTGCTGTTCGAACAGCGCGGCTGCGGCCGCTCGACGCCGTTTGCCAGCCTCGAGAACAACACCACCCAGCACCTCATCGCGGACATCGAGAAGCTGCGCGAAATGTGCGGGCATGAAAAATGGCAGGTGTTTGGCGGTAGCTGGGGATCCACGCTGAGCCTCGCCTACAGCCAGGCGCATCCCGAACGCGCCACCGAAATCATCCTGCGCGGCATCTTTTTCGGCGATCAATATGAATATGACTGGCTCTTCAAAAAGGGCGCGTCGGAAATATACCCCGACGAGTTCATGAAATTTCTCGCCGTCCTGCCCGAAGACGGCCGCGACGACCCGATCACCGCTTTCCATCATATCCTCACCGGTGACGATGAGGACAAGAAGCTGGAAGCCGCGCGCGCCTGGGCGCGGTGGGAAGGCGTCACCGTGACGCTGCTACCGAGCGAGGAGACGCTTGCCCATTTCGACGATCCGCACCAGGCGATCGCGATGGCACGGATCGAAAACCATTACATGCGCCACAACTGTTTCCTCGATGAAGGCCAACTGCTCGCCAATGTCGACAGGATCCGTCACATTCCGGGCGTGATCGTGCAGGGGCGCCATGACAGCTGCACCCCGCCACGCTCAGCCTGGGAACTGAAGCAGGCCTGGCCCGAGGTCGAGCTCAATATCGTTCCCGACGGCGGACATCTCTATTCCGAGCCCGGCATCCTCGACGGGCTCATCAGGGCGACCGATCACTTCGCCGGGAAGGATCGATGAACGCCGGCGCCATCGTCGCCGCGCAGATCGCGGCCACGCAAAAGGCAATCATGACCGAGCTGCGCGAAGCGGGCGCCACCCGGCGCGACACCGCGACTGCCTACCAGCGGCCGGATGGCGGCAAGGGCAAGATCTTTGACGGCCTGATTAAACACGGGCTTGTCGAGAAGACTGGCAAGGGTCACTTTTTCCTTACCGAGAAGGGCCGCAACAAGCTCGATCGCCAGGACAATGCGCGCTACACCGTGCCGCTCATCCTGTTGATTGCCTTCAGTTTGTGCGCGTCTGCCATTGCCCTGCTCGTCACGCTTGCCGACTGAAATCGTTGACCCGGCGGCCCAGCTTTGGCAAAGCCGCGCCTCGCGCCTGTGAGCGGGTATAGTTCAATGGTAGAACATTAGCCTTCCAAGCTAAATATGCGGGTTCGATTCCCGCTACCCGCTCCACCAAAACCGATCTGTAGGGCAGCGGCATCAGCCGTCCTTACTTCTAGCGGTTGACAGTCGCGGCGCGGCCCGCCAAATGGCGCGCCTGCCTTACATCTGTGGACAGGTGGCCGAGTGGTTAAAGGCAGCAGACTGTAAATCTGCCCGCGCAAGCGTACGCTGGTTCGAATCCAGCCCTGTCCACCACCACCTCGCGCCAAGCTCGATCAGCACGCGTTAAGCGCGATGCGGCTCCGCCACATTGTTGCCCCAACGGCAAGGCTAGACACAGCCGTCAATACGGACATTTGGTCGCCGTGTTGGCACAAATTGTTCGATTGCAGCGTTGTAAGGTTATCGAAGTTTATATGCCGGTTAAATTTGGCGCATGGCCCGAATCGGATAATTGCCGTAGAACGATGGCCAAGGGGGATTACCCGTTTTATCGCAATTGGCACTTTCGGGTGTTGAGTTGCGTTGTGTGCATGGGAAGATACGGATGACCATGATGGCCGAGTGCCAAGATCATAGCGAAGCAGCAGCGCGGGTTGGAAAACTCAGCGATGGGCAGCTTGACTGTCTTCGCCTCGTCGCCAACCACATGTCGTCCAAGGAAATCGCCGCAGAGCTGGATATTTCTCCGCATACGGTCGATCAGCGCATCCGCATCGCCTTGCAAACCCTGGGCGTCTCGCGCCGAACCGAAGCTGCCCGCATGGTCGAGGCGGTGGAAGGCCCATATCAACGGTTGATACATCAAACATCGTACATTCCCGAAACCACGGATCCCGCCCATTTGGAGGCTGTGGCCGGCACACAGATTCGGCACGCTGGCCACGCAGGGAGTTCCGGGTTCGGGGCGTCTCAAACCGAGCAG
The DNA here is from genome assembly GCF_026157105.1 of Sphingomicrobium marinum. Classification (GTDB taxonomy): domain Bacteria; phylum Pseudomonadota; class Alphaproteobacteria; order Sphingomonadales; family Sphingomonadaceae; genus Sphingomicrobium; species Sphingomicrobium marinum. The sequence goes on along the minus strand of NZ_JANPVQ010000001.1, from coordinate 657,685 downwards.
GACGTCACGGCGTCCCGGTTCTCCCTGCCACTGCCGTTTGCAACAGGGAGCCGTCCCCGCAACGAAATGAGCGTCGCAACGCGATTGCTCTGGATCGTCTTGATCGCGATTGGCGCCGCATTTTCCGCCGGCATGTATCTCGCCGGATTGGAAAGCCTTGCGCGGCTGCTGGGAAGCTGATCGCCGCATCCATCGTTTAATAGGCTCCCAACCATTGGGAGTATTAAATATGCGCAAGCACCAGATTGAAAACGCCGCCTACGAAGTCGCCACCCAGATCCGCGTTGTCGAAGACACGATCGAAACCGCGCTCGAGGAATTGGCAGAGCTGCAGGGCCGCATGATCCGCGCCCGCGCCACCGCCCGCGTCGCCACGGGAACCGGTCATGAAGCGCTCGCCAAGGTTGCCGCTGCGCTCAACGGACTGGTCGAAGCACGCGGCGGCATGGCCGATGCGCACCAGATTCTCAAAGCCACCAAGCAGGAAGTACCGGGCCTGCGCACCACCAGCTTCGGTGACGCCGAAGAATGCCCGCCGACCGGTAGCGCTGAACTGCGCGTCGTCGCCTAAACGAGGAGGATGCTTATCGGGCCATGCACGGTCATGGCCCGATAACAACGAGCAATGCTGGGACCATCGATCTTTGTGCCTGTACTGGCCATCATCTGCGCCTACGCGTTTTTGCGCGGTGGGCGTGAGGAACGACTGGTCGCGGCGATGTGCATCGCCGGAGTCCTGGCCACCAAATTCCTGATATCGCCCCTCGAACAACGCTATGACAGTATCGAACTCGGCGTTGTTATCGTCGATACGACAATGCTGCTGGGGTTTGTCTGGGTAGCGCTGCATACGAAGCGTTTCTGGCCGCTGTGGATCGCCGGACTGCAATTGACGACGACCTTCGGCCACCTGTTCAAGACCATCAACTTCGACCTCCTGCCGCAGGCCTATGGGGCAGCCTTGGTCTTCTGGAGTTACCCGATCCTGTTCATTCTGGCGATCGGCACGTGGCGAGGCCATAAGCGCCTTCGCCAAACCCAACTGGAATCGGACGCCGCGTCAGTATAGGGCGGCCCCATGGGCATCGCCGAATCCATCCTGGACGCGTTCGAAGACCCGCTGCTCGTGGTCAACGGCCAGCGGATCAAGACCGCCAACATCGTCGCCCGTGACCTGCTGGGCCAGCGCATCGTCGATGCCGATATCCGCCTCGCGATCCGCCATCCCGAAGTACTCGAACTTCTCGAGCAACGCGAAGCTGCGGAGATCGACGTCGAGGGGATCGGCCGGACCGAGCGACCCTGGCACGTCATCGTGCAGCCGATCGGCGATCACGACATGCTGGTCAGGCTGGTCGATCGCGCCGCCGCCCGCGCTGCCGAGCGGATGCGCGTCGATTTCGTCGCCAACGCCAGTCATGAACTACGCACGCCGCTGGCGACCATCATGGGATATGCCGAAACGCTCGCCGAAGACGCCGTGCGCGACAAGAAGTTGCGGCGCAAGTTTGCCAAGACCATCCGCCAGGAATCGCAGCGCATGCTGCAAATCGTCGAAGACCTCATGGGCCTGTCGCGTATCGAATCGCATCGCTTCGTGGCGCCGCGCGACAAGGTCGATCTTGGCGCGGTTGCCGCCGATGCCGTCGACAATCTCGCCGAGCTGGCGCAGCGCCGCGATTGTCGGATCACACTCGATGTCGAAAGCGATATCCCGCCGATCACCGCGGACACGGCGCAAATCGAACAACTGATCGACAATCTTATCGCCAATGCCATCCGCTACGGCTGCAACGAGACGAGCAACGCCGTCGAGGTGAGCGTGGCGCGCACTCGCGATCGGGTGCGCCTCGTGGTTCGCGATGATGGCGACGGGATTGCGCCCGAACATCTGCCGCGACTGACCGAGCGCTTCTACCGCGTCGATGCCGCGCGTAGCCGCGAAAAAGGCGGCACCGGGCTCGGGCTCGCCATCGTCAAACATATCGTCGAGCGCCATCGCGGAACGCTCGATATCGCCTCGGCGCCGGGGGCGGGAACGCGGGTCACGGTGGATCTTCCGCTGCCCCGCGATGCCACGCGCATCGGGCCCTAGGACCGCGGTCACGAAAAAGCTTGGCTGGTGTCATGAAACTGCAATCACAGCGTCACACAGGCAGTGGCACGGCCCGCTAGGGCGCTCACGGGCCCGAGCGATACTGGGGCAGAAGAAATTCAAGGAGCAAACATAATGATGAAGCTGCTTTTCGCGCTTCCATTCGTCGCGCTTGCCGCTGCTTGCAGTGGTGGCAATAGCGGCAGCGACGCCGCCGCCACCTCGATAAAGGCCGTCGGCTCGTCGACCGTATATCCCTTCACCACCGCCGTCGGCGAACAGTTCGACCGCGCCAACCCCGATGTCAGCGTTATCGTCGAATCGACCGGCACGGGTTCGGGGATGAAACTTTTCTGCGAAGGCCTTGGCGCCGATCTTCCCGATCTGGCCAACGCCTCGCGTCGCATGAAGCCGAGCGAATTCGCCGATTGCCAGGCCGCTGGTGTCACCGACATCATCGAACTGCCGATTGGCATCGATGGCCTGACGCTGATCCAGGCGACCAGCGAAGAGCCCTTCGAGCTGACGCTGCAGCAGGTCTATGAGGCGCTCGCGGCCAACCCGTATGGCGAAGAGCAGACCGCGATGAATTGGTCGGACATCGACCCGTCGCTCCCCAACAAGCCGATCCGCGTCCTCGGCCCGCCGCCGACGAGCGGTACGCGCGACAGCTTCGTCGAACTGATCATGGAAGTGGGCTGCGACCGCAATCCGGAAATGGCCGCGCTTGAGGAAGTCGATGAAGACCGTCACGCCGAAGTGTGCAGCAAGATGCGCGAAGACGGCGTGTTCGTCGAAGCTGGCGAGAATGACAACCTGATGGTTCAGAAGGTCTCGAACGACCCCGGCACGATCGGCATTCTCGGCTACAGCTTCTTCGAAGAAAATACCGACAAGCTGCAGGCGCTCGCCCTTGATGGCGTGACGCCGGACGAGAACTCGATCTCGAGCCTCGAATATCCGGGCGCACGCATGCTCTACGTCTACGTCAAGGATCAGCACATTGCGGTGAAGCCCGCGCTGCTGGATTTCATGAACGCCTACAAGGCGGCATGGCAGCCCGGTGGCCTCTTGCGCGAACGTGGCCTCGTGCCGCTCAACGATGAAGGCCGCGCGGGTGCGGACGCGGCGGTCGATGGCCGCACGAAGCTCACCGCCGAGCAGCTCAACTAGGGAAAGACGAAACACGTCATCATGACCCTTGGACTAGCTGCACTCATCATTGCAGTACTTGGCGCGCTGGCGGGCTTCTATGCTCGTTCGCGCGCCAAGACCTTCCGCAAGGACGGGACGTCATTGCATAGCCTGCCGGGCTACCATGGCGTCTTCGTCTTCTTGTGGACGGTAATGCCTGCTCTCTTCTTCCTCGCAATCTGGGCACCGATCCAGGCGGGGCTGGTGGAGCAGGCAGTCCTTCTCAGCCCGCAGGGCGAAATGCTGCCCGACTCGGCGCTACAGCGCGAAGCGATCATCAACGAGGCGCGCGCCTTCGCGGACGGGACCACGAGCGTTGCCTTCAACGAACAGGCACGCGGCCTCGCCCCGATCTTCGAGGCGGCCGGAATGCGTTACACGCTGCTCGGTTCGGGCATCGCATTGGTGATGGCGCTGGTCGGGCTCTTCTTCTCGATGGGCAAGACCGGCATCAGTTTTCGCGCGCGCAACGCGGTCGAGCGCTGGATCATGGGCGTGCTGATCGCAGCATCGATGATCGCCATCCTGACCACGCTTGGCATCGTGCTCTCCCTCCTGTTTGAGACGCTGCGTTTCTTCAGCATGGTAAACCCCGCGGAATTCATCTTTGGCACCCAGTGGTCGCCGCAGACCGCGATCCGTGCCGACCAGGTCGGCTCGTCCGGCGCGTTCGGGTCGGTGCCGCTGTTCTGGGGCACGATCTTCATCGGCGCGATCATTGCGATGATCGTTGCCATTCCGCTCGGTCTGATGAGCGCAATCTACCTGACCCAGTATGCGCCGGGCCGGGTGCGCAAATGGCTCAAGCCGATCCTCGAAATCCTCGCCGGCGTCCCGACTGTCGTATACGGCTATTTCGCGGCCATCACGGTGGCCCCCTTCTTCCGCGATGTCGGCGTTGCCATGGGCATTTCGAGCGCCAGTTCGGAAAGCGCGCTCGCCGCCGGCCTTGTCATGGGCATCATGATCATCCCGTTCGTCTCCTCGATGGCCGATGACAGCATCGCCGCGGTGCCGCGCTCGATGCGCGACGGCTCGCTCGCGATGGGCGCTACAACCTCGGAAACGATCAAGCGCGTACTGCTGCCCGCCGCGCTGCCGGGCGTTGTCGGCGGTATCCTGCTCGCGGTCAGCCGCGCCATCGGCGAAACCATGATCGTGGTGATGGCCGCGGGGCTCGCCGCCAACCTCACCGTCAATCCGTTCGAAAGCGTGACCACGGTCACCGTGCAGATCGTCAAGCTGCTGACGGGTGACCAGGAATTCGACAGCGCCAAGACGCTCGCCGCCTTTGCGCTCGGCCTGATGCTATTCGTCATCACGCTGATCCTCAATCTCTATGCGCTGCGCGTCGTGCGTAAGTATCGGGAAGCTTATGACTGACTCCGCCCGCTCCGCCCGCAGCCGGTGGACCGACGGGTCCATGGATAGGCTCGTCAAAAAGCGTTACGCCGCCGAGCGCCGCTTCAAGTTCTTCGGCTTTGCCGCGGTGTCCATCTCGGTAGCGTTCCTGGCGTTCCTCCTGATCACCATGATCAGCAATGGCGCCGGCGGGTTCTTCCGCACCGAAGCGCCGCTCACGATCAACTTCGCGGCCAGCGACATGATGGTGGATCCCGCCTCGCTCGACGGCGACGATGCGATGGGCATCATCGTCAATTCAGGCCTCGATGCGACAATGCGTGACGCTGCAGTCGAACAATACGGCACAGACGCGCGCAGTCTCTTTTCGACCGGCGCGCGGCAGACGCTGCAGGAGGCGATTCTCGACGATCCGGAAATTCTCGTCGGCACCCTGACGATGGACCTGCCGGTGTCGAGCGACGTCCATCTTGCCGCCACCGGCGAGGGCAATCCCGAATCCGAAGCGCTGGTGCAACGGCTCGAGCGCGAAGGCCGCCTGTCGCGCGGTTTCAATTCGACCTTCTTCACCGCATCCGATGCGACCGATCCCAGTGCGGCGGGCGTCTGGGGCGCGTTGATCGGCAGCTTGCTGACCATTCTCGTCACGATGGCGTTAGCCTTTCCCATCGGGGTGCTGGCGGCCATCTATCTTGAGGAATTCGCGCCCAAGAACCGCTGGACCGACATCGTCGAAGTCTCGATTAACAACCTGGCTGCCGTGCCCTCGATCATCTTCGGCCTCCTCGGCCTCGCGGTGTTCCTCAATTTCATGCACCTGCCGCGATCGGCCCCGCTGGTCGGCGGCCTCACGTTGGCGCTCATGACCATGCCGGTCATCGTCATCGCGGGACGCAACGCCATCCAGGCGGTGCCGCCCTCGATCCGCAGCGCGGCATTGGGTGTGGGCGCGTCGAAGGTGCAGGTCGTGTTCCATCACGTCCTCCCGCTGGCGCTGCCCGGCATTCTCACCGGCACGATCATCGGCATGGCCCGCGCGCTGGGCGAGACCGCGCCGCTGCTGCTCATCGGGATGCGCGCCTTCCTCGCCTCGCCGCCCTCGGGCATCACCGATCGCGCCACCGTGCTGCCGATGCAGATTTTCCTCTGGTCCGATGAAGTCGATCGCGGTTTCGTCGAGAAGACCAGCGCCGCCATCATCGTCCTGCTCATCTTTATGCTATTGATGAACGGACTGGCCATTTACCTGCGCAACCGTTTCGAGCGCAGCTGGTAGGTATAGAAATGAACGATACGACGATCACCACTGACGACCCTGCCGTCCCGGCCATGCCCGACGATATCGACGCCGGGAAAACGCCCAAGATGTACGCCGACAATGTCAATGTCTGGTACGCCGACAAGCACGCCATCAAGGACGTTTCGATCAATATCTTCGACGACAAGGTGACCGCGTTCATCGGCCCGTCGGGCTGCGGCAAGTCGACCTTCCTCAGGTGCTTCAACCGCATGAACGACACCATCCCGATCGCTCGCGTCACCGGCGATATCGAGCTCGACGGCGAAGACATCCACTCCAACGCGATGGACGTGGTCCAGCTGCGCGCGCGCGTCGGCATGGTCTTCCAGAAGCCCAACCCCTTCCCCAAGTCGATCTACGAAAACATCGCCTATGGCCCGCGCATCCACGGCCTGACCCGCAACAAGGCGGAAATGGACGACGTGGTCGAAAAGAGCCTGACGCGCGCCGGCTTGTGGGACGAGGTGAAGGACCGTCTCGACGATAGCGGCACCGCCTTGTCGGGCGGCCAGCAGCAGCGCCTGTGCATCGCGCGCGCCATCGCGGTCGATCCCGAGGTGATCCTGATGGACGAGCCCTGTTCGGCGCTCGATCCGATCGCGACCGCCAAGATCGAGGAGCTGATCCACGAACTGCGCGGCAAATATGCCATCGCGATCGTCACCCACAACATGCAGCAGGCGGCCCGCGTGTCGCAGCGCACCGCCTTTTTCCACCTCGGCGAACTGGTCGAATACGGAAAGACCGGCGACATTTTCACCAACCCGCGCAAGCAGCGCACGCAGGACTATATCACGGGACGTTATGGCTGAACGAGATCCCCACGAACCGCATATCGCGGCGCACACCCTCAAGGCCTTCGACGAGGACCTCAACCGCGTCCGCGCGCTCATCAGCCAGATGGGCGGGCTTGCCGAACACCAGATCCGCGAGGCGATGCGCTGCCTGTCGACCAAGGACCTGGAAGGCGCCCAGCGCGTTATCGAAAGCGATGCCAAGCTCGACCAGCTCGAGGTCGAGACCGAGCGCCGCGCAATCCAGATTCTGGCGCTGCGCGCGCCGATGGCGGCCGACCTTCGCGACGTCGTGGCCGCCTTGAAAATCTCCAGCGTTGTCGAACGCATCGGCGATTATGCCAAGAACATCTCCAAGCGGGTCGACAAGATCGACATCGAGAGCGGGCATATCGAACCCCTGTCGCTGATGCCCGAAATGGCGCGCATCGCCAGCGAGATGCTGCACGATGCGATCAACGCCTTCATCGAGCGTGATGCCGAAGCGGCCATCCGCGTCCACCAACGCGATCGCGCGGTCGACGATTTCTACAACTCCATCTTCCGCACGCTGCTGACGCACATGATGGAGAACCCGCAGAATATCGGTCAGGCCACGCACCTCATGTTCATTGCCAAGAATATCGAGCGTGTCGGCGACCATGCCACCAACATCGCCGAGATGGTGCATTACGCCGCGACGGGCGAATATCTGACCGACCGCTTCAACAAGAGGCCATCAAGCGAGGGGGAATGATGAGCGAACCGACCACCATGCAGAAAAAGGACCTGTTGCTGGTCGAGGATGATCGCGCCCTGGCCGACCTCATCACCTATCATTTCGAACGCGCCGGCTACAACGTGACGCGCACCGGCGATGGCGAAGAAGCGCTGATCCTGTGCGAGGAAATCAATCCCGATCTCATCGTGCTCGACTGGATGATCGAAGGCATTAGCGGCATCGAAGTATGTCGCCGCCTGCGCCGCAAGGGCCCGACCGCCAACCTGCCGATCATCATGCTGACCGCGCGCGGCGAAGAGGATGACCGCATCCGTGGCCTCGAAACCGGCGCCGACGATTATATCACCAAGCCCTTTTCCCCCAAGGAACTGGTCGCGCGCGCCAGCGCGGTGCTGCGCCGCGTGCGCCCCGCCATTGCGGCGGAGAATATCGATTATGGTGGTATCGAGATGGATCTGGCCGCGCACCGCGTGAAGCGCGACGGCAAGTCGATCCAGCTGGGCCCGACCGAATATCGCCTGCTGCGCCACTTCCTCGAAAATCCCGGCCGCGTCTTCTCGCGCCAGCAGCTGCTCGAGAAAGTCTGGCCGCACAGCGAGGATATCGAACTACGCACCGTAGACGTCCACATCCGCCGTTTGCGCATGGCGCTCAACGAACATGGCGGGCCGGATGTTATTCGGACGGTGCGTAGTGCGGGCTACGCGCTCGATGCGGAGACGGTGAGCTGAGTCGGTCCGCCCTTAGTTTGATCCCGCTGGCCGCCATTGCTTTAACGGCCTGCGACATTGTTGAGCAGCCAGAATCAGCTGAAACCGTGGCAGCCTACGAGGTGTATGTGCCATCGGCCGATGATAAGGCGCGGCTCCACACAATCTTTGAGAATACAGCTCAGAATCATGGCTTTCATTTGGATGCTGCATCTTCGACCGACCTGGACGTAATGTCGCAAGTGTCGCGTATCTCTTTCAACGCTTCGATTTGGCGTGGCGAGAATGACGATGAGATTATGATGTCGGCTATGGATTTTGAGGATCGGCTTGGAAGAGTTTGGATGAGTTTTCCGAAAGGCGAAGACCCATCAAGGTCTACCCGATTTCGAAACGATCTCATGAAGAACGTCAAATCGGAGTTCCCAGAAACACTTTCGCTCCCAATCATGCCTACTGGCGCTATTCCTTTGACGCGCGATCTCATTCGGACAGAGGATGGCTACATTGTCGATCCGGCTGAGGCCCACCGATACAAATAGTGAGGTCAATCTCAGTGGCATCGGCGAGGCTTGCCGTATCCTCGCCATTAAACCAATAGTCGTCCCATGGCACGCAAACGCAAAAATCGCGGGGGGTCGAACCCCAATCGGCCTCGTTTCTGGGGCAAGCATGCTGTCGCGGCGGCGCTCGATAATCCTGATCGCAAGGTGCTCAAGGCCTGGACGACGCGCGAGGCGGCGAACTTCATGCAGTTTCCGAGCGATGTCGCGGTGGTCCATGCCGAGGCGCCCGATCTGGCCCGCCTCGTCCCCGCCGATGCGCCGCACCAGGGCGTCGTCATCGAATGCGAACCGCTTGAGGATATTTGGCTCGGCGATGTGCTGGCCGAAGCGCCCGACAAGTCGATCCTGCTGATCCTCGACCAGGTCACCGATCCGCATAATGTCGGCGCGATCCTGCGCTCGGCGGCGGCCTTCGGGGCCATCGCCATCGTTACCCAAGACCGCCACGCCCCGCCCGAAGGCGGTGCGCTCGCCAAGGCTGCAAGCGGCGCGCTGGAAACCGTGCCGTGGGTCCGTGTCGTTAACCTCGCCCGCGCGATGGATGAAATGGCCGAAGCCGGTTTCTGGCGCATCGGGCTTGCCGGTGAAGCCGACGCGACGCTTGCCGAAGCGCTCGGGCCCCAAAAAGTCGCGCTGGTGCTGGGCGCCGAAGGCCCCGGCATGCGCGCCAATGTACGCGATCATTGCGATGCGCTCGCCAAGCTGCCCATCACCGACCAGATGGAAAGCCTCAACGTTTCCAACGCCGCCGCCGTGGCGCTTTACGCCGCGAGCATCGCCTGATGGTCACCACGCAGACGAGCCTCGACGACAGCCTCGATTATATCGCCAGCGTCGAACCCGCCTTCGCGCGGGCGATGGAAACCTATGGCCGCCCCGAACCCCGCGTTCGCCCCACGGGGCATATCACCTTGCTGCGCACGATCGTCGGCCAGCAGGTCAGCGTCGCCGCTGCAAATTCAATGTGGAACAAGCTAGAAAACAAGTTCGGCGCCGATCCCGATCTCGATGCGATGTGCGTCGCCGATGACGACGCGATGCGCGAGGCCGGACTGTCGCGCCAGAAAGCCGGCTATTGCCGCAGCCTCGCCTCGCTCGTGCGCGCCGGCGACGTCTGCTTCCAGAGCCTGCCCGAAGACGATGAAGAGGCGATCGCCGAGCTTACCAAGATCAAGGGCATCGGCCGCTGGTCGGCGGAAATATACCTGCTCTTTTCGGAAGGCCGCAAGAATGTCTTCCCGGCGGGCGACCTTGCCGTGCAGGTCGAGCTGGGGCGTCTCCTGAACCGCGAAGAACGCCCGCCCGAAAAGCTGGTGCGCGAATGGGCCGAGCCATGGTCACCGCATCGCGGGGCCGCCGCCATCCTCGCCTGGCACAGCTACAACGCGCCGCCCTTGGGCTAGGCGCGCCGCGCTTCCAGATCGCGCCAGACGCGCGGGCCCAGATCGCCGCGCATCGGGGCAAGCTTGTCGCTGCCCTGCGGCTTGCGCCCAACGACGAAGCGGATCGGATCGGCCTTGCCGTCGCGGTGGCGGGGCAGGAAAACCAGCGTCGGCAGGATCAGCTGGCGACCGTCGACATTGATCGCGGTCAGATCGGGGCCAGACAACCGCACCGATCCGCGCAGCGGGGCCTGCCCGAAGCTGTTCAACGCCTGCACCGCGATGGTGCGATCTGCCGGCGGATGAGAAACGAACTTGCCGATCCGCTCTTCTTGCTCATGCCCGGCCATCACGATGGCGACATCGATCGACACGTCGCGCGCCATCGCTTCGCCCTTGTTCGAGAGCGTCATCGCATAATCGATGACGAATTCGTTCTCCGACAGGCTGGCGCGGATCGGCGCGAAGTCGATCGCAAATTCGGGTTTCTTTGCATCGGCAATTGCAGCGGGCGCGAGCGCAGGTTTTGACGTCGGCGCAGGCGCTGGCTCCGGCGACGGCGCCGCAGGGGTCTCCTCGACCGGCACACCCGCAAATGCAGCCTTTTGCTGGCGCTGGCGCAACAGGAAGAACGCCCCGCCCAGCAGCGCGGCCAGCCCCAGCGCCCACGGCCACCACGGGGTCTCTTCCGCGGCGGCATCGCCCGGCAAGCGGATCGTCCGGGTCGGCTGATCGGCAGCATCGATCGGCGCTTCCGATATCGGCGGCAAGGGCGACAGCGTCGTACTTTCATCCGCGCGGTCGATAACTTCAGGTTCTACCTGCCCCTGCGCCGATGGCGGTGCCGTGACTGCGGGCGGCGGCGCTTGCGTCTGGCTTGGCGCTGGCGCGCTCGGCTGCGTGGGGGCCGGTCGCGTCGGTGCAGGCCGCGCGGCGGGCGGCGTAGCTGTTGGTCGGGTCGAAGGTGCGGGCGCCGGCTGTTGCTGCGCGGGCTGATCGCCGCCCAATGAAAAATCGCGCAGGTCGTCAGGCCCCACCGACGGGCTCAGGTCCGCGCCGCCGGGGGGAATGGCTTCTACCGTATTCGTGGGCTGCTGCGCGTGGGCCGCGCTCGCACCCAGCGCCAGCATTACCGCCAGCACCATGCCGCTCAAAGATTTCATGGCAGGTTCCATGCCGCAAAGTGCCGCAAAAGCAAGCGCTTATCGACCTAGCGGGCATCCACGAGGACGAGTTCGGCCTCTTCATCGGCCTCGATGACGATCTTTTCCTCGCCCGTGATGGCGATCCCGTCGCGCGCTTCTGCCGGCTTGCCGTTCACCGTGATGCTGCCCGACGGCACCATATAAAGGTGGCGCTTCGGATCGGCGTCAAACGTGACCGGCGTCCCGGGCTTGGCGATCGCGCCGTAGATCCGCGCGTCGGCATAGATGGTGAGCGAGCCGTCATCCGCGCCGCTGGCGAGGAGCTGGAAACTGCCGTCGCGCGCTTGCCGGGGGAATGGCTTCATGCCCCATTGCGGCGGCGCGCCGGGCTTGTCGGTCTCGATCCAGATCTGGAACAGCGTGGTTTCCTCATCCTCGAGGTTATATTCGGCATGCGTGACGCCGGTCCCCGCGCTCATCACCTGGACATCGCCCGCGCCCGTGCGACCCTTGTTGCCCATCGAGTCCTGATGTGTGATCGCGCCGCTGCGCACGTAGGTCACGATTTCCATGTCGCGGTGCGGGTGCGGCGGAAAGCCGGATCTCGCCGCGATGCGATCATCGTTCCAGACGCGGATAGCGCCCCAGCCCATCCGGTCGGGATCGTGATAGTTGGCAAAGCTGAAATGATGATGCGCGTCGAGCCAGCCATGGTTGGCCGCGCCAAGCGAAGCAAAGGGTCGGATGTCGATCATATACGCGCATGTGGGTACGCGTGCGCGCGCGATCAACTGGGTTGGAGCTTGTCTCGGTAGTGCGCGGCCTTCGCTGCATAATGTGCGGCGGACAGCTTGAGCGCTTCGACCTGTTCGTCGCTAAGGGTGCGGATCGCCTTGGCCGGCGAACCGACGATCAGGCTGCGCGGCGCGAAGGTCTTGCCTTCGGTCACCAAGGCCCCCGCACCGACGATGGATTGCGACCCGATGACCGCACCGTTCAGGATGCGTGCCCCCATGCCGATCAGCGCCTCGTCTTCGACGGTGCAACCGTGCAGAATAGCCTGGTGCCCTACGGTCACCCGAGCGCCAATCGTGAGCGGCGCGCCCGGATCGCTATGCCCGATGGCACCATCCTGGAAGTTGGTCTTCTCCCCCAGGATGATCGGCGTGTTGTCGGCGCGAATAACCGCGCCGAACCATACGCTCGCGCGAGGTCCGAGGCGGACATCGCCGATGAGATCGGCGCTCGGCGCGACCCATGCTCCCGATTCGAGCGAAGGCGACGTCCCATCGAGTTGATAAAGCGGCATTTGTGTCGTCTACCCCACTTAAGATTGGCGGTCGAGCGGGCTGAACTGTTGCCTTCCTGCCGCACCGCACAACGATTCACCGAATTGCCGATGCCGTTCGTCGCAATCAATCGGTTAGCAAGGAGAGAATGGCTGAAATGCGCCGATGTGAACAGATTTCTCCTACGGAAATCGCGGTTTTCCGAGCTAAGTGCCGCAAAACAATATGGATTAATTGTGTAACGGTTGGTCGCAGCGCAGCAGCCTTGCCTCGTTCCAGCGCATTCACATCACGCAAAATCGCGAAAATTCAGCATTTCTTAAACAAAGAAACCTTTAAGGGCGGTCCGCGTTAGGGTTGCTCGGCTATCACACCTATGTTAGTTCGACTTCGACTCAATGAAGAGGGGTTTTAAGTAATGATTATTTCGAAGGTTCTCGCCACCACTGCCGCTGCTGCACTCGTCGCAGCGCCTGTCGGTGCCGCCACTCGTCCGGCTGCTGCCGTTCCCGCCGTCACCGCCACCAGCTCGACCGCTGCGCTGCAGGATGACGACTATGGTTGGGATGCTGGCACTGTCGTAATCGGCCTGCTCGCTGCTGGTCTCATCATCTGGGGCATCATCGAGCTGTTCAGCGACGAAGACGATTCCGATCTTCCCGTCAGCCTCGCCTAAATTCGATATAGTCAGGATATTATTGTGAAGAAGACTCTCAGCGCCCTCGCAGGGCTTAGCCTTATGGTTGCGCCCATCGCGGGTGCCTCGGCTTCGGTCCGTCCGTCGGCCGCCATCCCCGCCGTTTCGGCCAGCGCAATTTCGCTGGACGACCATGACGACATGGATGCCAGCGCCGATGACGAACTGTTCATCCTTGGCGTGATGGCAGGCGTGCTCATCATTGTCGCGCTGGCGATCTTCAATTCTGACGATTCGTCGGATGACGATTTCCTGGGTGGCCCGATCAGCGGCGCCTAAGCGAAACGCATCCTAGGCAAAAAGCCCGGTTCGACCCTGTCGAGCCGGGCTTTTTCTATGGAGAACCGGGTGCGAACGGCCACGTGCTGAACATTCGTCCTGTCGCCAAGCCCTTGATTTATCCCGACAGTCTGGCATTCACTTCGCGCAACCAGCCATTATTGGCTGCCCCCGATTTCATGGAGCCTGTAACCGTGTCCAAGCCGTTTGCCATTCTTGCTGTGCTCGCAGCTACTTCAGCCTGCGCCGGATCAGTCGATCTTGATGAAAACTCGTCCGCCGTGACCGTGGCCGATACGCTGCCGTTGCCCGATGTCCAGGCGCGCGCCAGCAGCTTTGCCGACTATCGCATCGGCCCCAATGACGAAATCGAAGTCACCGTCTTTGGCGTCGACGAGATGACCCGCAGGGGCACGGTCGATACGGCCGGAAATTTCTCGATGCCGCTGGCCGGCGCCGTGATGGCGGGCGGCAAGACGCCCGACGAACTGGCCAACCTCATCGAAGACAAGCTGCGCGGCCGTTACCTCAAGGATCCCCAGGTCGCCGTGAACATCGTGGAGGTGCGCGCGAACCTCGTCACCATCGACGGCGCCGTCCGCCAGCCGGGCATCTACCCGATCATTGGCACGCTGACCCTGCAGCAGGCTGTTGCCACGGCGCGCGGTGCGTCGGACACAGCGGATCTCGATACGGTCATCGTGTTTCGCCAGGCGCAGGGCCAGCGCATGGCCGCCAAGTTCGATCTCAAGGATATCCGCTCCGGCCGGATGGAAGACCCGATCATTTTCGCCAACGACATCGTCGTCGTGGGCGAAAGCGCGACCGCGCGCTTCTTGCGCGACTTGCGTCTGACGGTGCCGACTCTGGGTACGTTTGTCCCGGTCCTCTAACGGCCTTCCATATCGGTGTGGCCCCGCTAAACAGGGGGGCATGAGCGTACTCGATCCCGGTCACTTCCGCCGCGCCCTTGGCAGCTTTGTCACGGGCGTGACGATCGTGACGGCGCGCGATGCTTCCGGCGCCCCGGTGGGGCTGACCGTCAACAGCTTCAATTCGGTTTCGCTCGATCCGCCGCTGGTGCTCTGGAGCCTGTCACTGCGTAGCGGCAGCCTCCCCGCCTTTCGCGATGCACCATATTGGGCGGTGCATGTCCTTGCGGCGGGGCAGGAAAATCTGTCCAGCCATTTTGCGCGGCCAGGTCGCGACAAATTTGACGGGATCGTTTGCGATGACGGGCCCGAAGGTGCGCCGCGCATCGCCGGCTATGCCGCCCGCTTCGGCTGCAAATCCGCATTCGAATATGAAGGCGGCGATCACGCCATCTTCGTGGGTCACGTCGAACATCTCGATTTGAACGAAGCCGATCCGCTCATCTATCATGGCGGTGATTATGGCCGCGTCGCGCGCCAGCCGGGCGATGAAGAAGAACCCTGGGCGCGTTTGGCCGGTCGAGGGCTTGTCCGCGGTGAGCCGGGAAATTGGTCGCTTACTGAAGAAGGCCGCAGCCTGCTCGGCGATCTTGCCGATACGCTGCCCGGACACCCTCCCGCCGATCTTGGCAAAGACAATGCCGCCACGCTGGCCGCAGCACTTCATGCCTGGCTCGGCGGCAAGCGTTAGATCGCTGATTTGAAGAGAATTGGTGCCCAGGAGAGGACCCACATTTCGTTTGTAAAGCATTGTTTTAAATTGAGAGTTTTGACTTCAGTAGTCGATCTACCCCTTTTTCTACCCCATTTGGCAAATAGTTCGCGGTGTTTCCGCTTAGAGACCGCTTGCGGCCCCACTTCGGACGTCGCTGCTTTTCCTGCGAGCAGCCAGGCAAGCCACGCGAAAGGCGGAGATTCTACGAAACGTGTGCGCATCGAAACGAGCTTCTCGCTTCATTCGCTCATCACCTCGCTGCATGTTCATAAGGTCGGTTCGCGCAGCGCGGATACCCTTTCGAATAGACCGCTTTCACGTAAAAAGGCGCAACAACTCCTTGTTGACGTTTCTCACACCGAAGGGGAGTTGGCCTGCGTCGAAAACGAAGTCGCATGGTCTCGCACTGTCGAACCGGGCGATCCCGCTCGTCTTACCTACCGAAGAAAAAGCGCGAGGCCGTTCGCGCTTCGAACGGAGGACGACTTAAGTGCGAAAGCGACTGGTGCGCGGTCGATTGGTACACCTTAATTCCCGAGCACATTGCCGAAACCGTGTTCGAGGTTCACCACCGCGTTTCGCTTTCCAGCGATGAGAATCCAGTCATGAGCACTATCGAAGATCTGCAGATCCTTTGCGCCTGCTGCCACCGCCAGACACCGAAAACTCGCCGCACTCTGATTGGCGCATCAATGTGGGACGCGGTACACCACATTCCGCATTGCTTTCGATTCGGTACGTTTGGCGAAGACGACTTGTCGTCCGGACTCGAAAGCGAAACTGTACGAAATTTTCAAAGTAATAGATTTTTTGATGACTTGAGCTTTACTTAGCGTCAGTATCGTGATCGAGCGTAATGGTTGTGTCGGGGGCAAAGTTGAGTTCGAGTATCGTATCGCAGGTTGAGCCTGTGCCCGCTTCTGAAAGTGTGCTCGCAGAGCACATGGCGATGCTGCTTGCCGCTCTCATCCACGCTGACGGCTCAGTGGACGGCGACGAGGTCGCGCTTGCACGGCAGGCGTGCGAGGAGTTTGGCGTGCCGCTTGAGCTGCTTGATGCAGCGCTCGGCACGGCAATGCATGATCCCATGGAAAGCTTCACTGCGACGCTTCTGCGGGTCGAGCATCCCACAGACCGCGAGCGCCTTGCGTCAATCCTGTTCGAAATGGCATCCGTCGATGAAAAGCTGGACGGCCGTGAAGTCCGCATGCTGCGCGCAATGCAGCAGGCCTGGGGCGTCACGGTTTCATTTCTCAACAAGCCGATCGAATGGGATGAGGACCAGCGGCGCGTGATCGAGGCCGACCGCTCGGCGCGCCTGCTCGTCTCAGCGGGCCCCGGTATGGGAAAGACCGCGGTCGCTTGTTCGCGCGTAGCCCATATCATCGAATCTGAGGACGTTGCCGATACAAACGTCTGGCTAGTTAGCTTTACACGTTCGGCCATCGCCGAGCTTAAGGGGCGGATCGGCGACTTCGCCGAAGATCCGAGCAACGTCTTCGCGGTCAAGATATCGACAATCGACTCGCAAGCGTGGAAGATCCGTTACGGCTTTTCGCCTGAGGAAGTTGAGAAGCTGTTCGGCGGATTCGAAACCGGGATCGATGCTGCAACAGAGCTAATCGACGAGCGCATCGAGGATTTTCGCGACATATTCGGCGATCTAGAGCACCTTATCGTTGACGAGGCCCAGGACATCACCGGCGGCCGTGCTCGGTTTTTGCTAAAATTGATCGAACTACTGCCTGAAGACTGCGGCATTACCGTGTTCCATGACCCTGCGCAGGCGATTTATGACTATGCTGCGGGCGAGAAGCTGTTCCGCTTTACCGACGGCCTGGCGGCGATGCTCGGCAATGATTTGCAGCAGCGACCGCTGAAGAAGATCTACCGCACCAACGAGGCTCCGCTCCTCAAGCTTTACGAGGACTTGCGGCTGGATATTTTGGGCAATGCAGATGTCGGCACGGATTCGTTCAAATCGAAGGCTGAGCTAGTTAAATCGGCGGCCGTCTCGCAACACCGTGGCTTCAATCACGATGCGCTCGAGGGCTACGATGATGCGTTGGTTCTATTCCGCAAGCGGATTGAAGTGGCCCAAGCGTCGGCTTTCATGGCGGGCGGGGGGCACTCACACCGGCTGAGAATGTCGGGCATGGGGCGCTTCGCGCTGCCTTGGCTTGCGCTCGTTCTGGGCTCAACCGAGGGCCGCGAATTGGAGCGGTCCGAATTCGATGAGCGCTGGAGACAAGCACGGGACCATTTCCCGGCATTGCTGTTCGGTGAGGATACCGAAGGCAACTCGGCCGATGCGCGGTGGGAAAGGCTCAGCCGCTATGCGGCGATGCGCGGCAACAGGATCGATCTCTTCAAGCTCCGCAGCCGGCTCGCAGGCGCTCCGCCGGACGAATTCATGGCGCCGGAATTCGGTCACTCAGGACCGATCCTCGGGACCATTCATGCCTCAAAGGGCCGCGAGGCCGATCATGTCTTCCTCCAGATTAACGACAGTTGGGGTGCGCGGCACGGCACCGATGAAACGGATCTGTCCGAAGAAGCGCGGGTACTCTTTGTCGGCGCGACCCGTGCAAAGCGCAGTCTGGCCGTCCAAGGGGGATTTGCGATGAAGTTTGCCAGCAGCACCGATAGCGGTCGCTGTTACCGGAAGGGCCGGAAAGGCAAGAACGGATATCAGTTCCAGATCGGACTTCAGGGCGACTTCGACCCCTATTCTTCGCTCGCGCTGGCAAAGCCTTT
Source organism: Sphingomicrobium marinum (assembly GCF_026157105.1). Lineage (GTDB taxonomy): Bacteria > Pseudomonadota > Alphaproteobacteria > Sphingomonadales > Sphingomonadaceae > Sphingomicrobium > Sphingomicrobium marinum. The sequence goes on along the minus strand of NZ_JANPVQ010000001.1, from coordinate 639,747 downwards.
CGATGAACTTCTGGGTCAGGACCTTCCGGTGCGGTGCAGAGCGCGGCTTGAACCAGGCTCGTGGCTGTGGCGTGTGGAAACCGATGCTGGCGTTCCCTTGGGCACTTTGGGCAATCGGGTGACGCATGATCTCTATGAAATATCAAAGAAGCATCACGGCTCGGGCCGGCGGCTCCACGATCGCATTGATAATATTTTTCTGATGGGCTTCGGTTCAACGGCGGCCCCTCCGGGCGACGACCGGCTAGCTGGTGCCAAACGCATAGGCGGAGCCAGCGGTTTCTGGCTGGTGCCCCAAATATGCGGCCTGCCGATGGTTTACGTATGAGCGGAGCGGCTGAGGCACGCGCGCACCTTCTGTCGCGCTTCAAGACTGACCTGATCGGACCGGGTTCCGAGGCTGAAGTCCTAAACGAAAGGCCCTCGGCCCGCTATCTCACCGCGATCCTCTATCCGCAGCAGTCGGAAATCACCGAAGAGGAAGATGAAAGCATCGCTGTGGAGAATGGCGACGGCGAAGCGGAGAATGAGGAACGCGACGCGGTTTCACTGCTGCGCACGTTCAAGCCTGCCACCTGCGGCCTGTCGTTTTCCGTCGCGGTCGCGGACGAAGACGCGTTGCTGGTGCTTGATCTTTCCTACGCGCGCTACAGCGCAAAAGAACATGTCGAGGAAGACGGCAAAGGCAAGGGAAGGCCGCGGCTCGAATGGGTGCGGACCGGACACAGACTGCTCGACGTTGCGGTTTCGCTGGCTGAAGGCAGCGACGATGTCGAACTCGCCGACGGCCTGCTCATGTACCGAAGAGTGCGGCGCGACGGGGCGCATGCGACCGTCACGATCCAATTCGTCAACGCTCATCGCGAATTACCGCGCGGCTCCGCATCCGAGGACGAACCGGCCGATCCGCTGATCATCCAGGGGCTGGTGGCGAGCGAAGAAGCGTCGTTTTTCCAGTTCGCCGCAGATTTCCGCTGCTCGGACGGCTGTCGGTTCGTGCCGCGCCGCACCTCGTTTCGCGGCAACGACGAGGATGAACGCGTCGCCGACCTGATCTACCGCGATTGCGCCGAATATGCTGTCGGCCATACCGCGTCGGCATCCTGGTCGCCTGAAACCGCCCCGGATAAGGTCTCGCTGACATGGATGCCGGAAGCCGTCGTGCATGGAATGGACGCTTCGGGCGATGCCCTGCTGCGCGACCGGATCGCGACCACTTCCCTCGGCCGGCTACACGGCCTCGAGCTTGCTCTTGCCGAGGATCCGGCGCTGTTTGAAGCGCTCGATGCTCTTGCGCAAGGGTACGAAAACTGGATCGATGCGCGCGATGCTGAGGTTCCGGAGCTGCCATCGGCTTTGCAGCAGCAGGCGCGCGATAACCTTGCGAGGTGCCGGAAAGCGGCCGGAAGAATAAGGGATGGTATCGCCTTCCTGCGCAAGGACAGCAAAGGATTGACGGCGTTTCGTCTTGCCAACCGCGCGATGTATATTCAGGCCGCATGGGCGGCTAAGCATCCGCAGGCGGCTGCGGATACAGACCCGAACGAGTTCAAATTCGAGTGGCGGCCGTTCCAGCTGGCCTTTGCGCTGATGTGCCTGCCTTCCGCCGCTGATCGCGGACACGACGATCGCGGTATTTTCGACCTGATCTGGTTTCCAACCGGCGGCGGCAAGACCGAGGCCTATCTTCTGCTGTCCGCCTTCGTCCTGTTCCATCGCCGCTTCGCCCACGGCGCGCGGGGAGCCGGGGTCAATATCATCATGCGGTACACGCTGCGCACGCTGACGGTGCAGCAGTTTCAACGTGCAGCGGCTTTGATACTCGCCTGCGAGACCCTGCGCTTGACCGGCAGCGATGATTTGGGTGCCAAGCGGTTCTCGATCGGACTGTGGGTCGGCGGCGACAGCACACCGAACCGCTTTGCCGATGCCGCCGAAGCGCTGCATGACTACGACGCGAAATCGACGCCGCGGCAACTGACGAAATGTCCCGTCTGCGCGAGCGAACTCGAATGGAGCAGCGACAAGCCGCGCCGGCGCATCGAATGCCGATGCCCTTCGGAAAGTTGCCGCTCCGCGCGGCCCGAAGGCGCGATCCCGGTAATGACCGTAGACGATGATCTTTATGCCGAACCGCCTTCGTTGCTCATCGGCACGGTCGACAAGTTCGCACAGATCGTGCGCAAGGCGGAGAGCGGCGCGCTGTTCGGAACGAACGGGGCGGTCGAGGCGCCGGATCTGATCATCCAAGACGAGCTACATCTAATCGGAGGGCCGCTGGGTTCGCTGACCGGTTTATATGAAGCTGCAATCGACCGGCTTTGCAGCACACCCAAGGGGCCGCCGAAGATCGTCGGATCGACAGCGACAATCCGTCGGGCCGACGAACAAGTGCGTGCGGTTTTCAACCGCAGCGCGTTCCAGTTCCCGCCGCCCGCGCTCGATTGGTCGAATTCCTGCTTTGCCAGGGTGCGCGACGACGACGGGCGTCTCTACGTCGGATTGACGACGGCTGGACGGTCGGAGAAGTTTGCCCTGCAGGCGGCGTCGGCGTCGCTGCTGCAGGCCGAAATCGACCCCGCGGCGCACGGCAATTCTGACTTCGACGCCTACGCGACTTTGGTCGCCTATTTCAATTCCTTGAAAGTGCTCGGCGGTGCGCTGGTGCTGATGGAAGACGACGTTCGCATCACGATAGACGCGCTGGCATCGCGCAGAGGCGAGAAGGCGCGCGAACTCGGCAATCCTGAAGAGCTGACGAGCCGCAAAGCGTCGTCGGAAATCCCGCTCATTCTCGACCGCCTGAATCTCAAACATTCGGATCCTGAAGCGGTCGATGTATTGCTCGCCAGCAACATGCTCAGCGTCGGCGTCGATATTCCGCGCCTCGGGCTCATGCTCGTGAACGGTCAACCTAAATTCATGGCCGAATATATCCAGGCCACGAGCCGCGTCGGGCGCCGCGAGCCTGGTCTGGTGGTGACCCTCTTCAACAACAACAAGATCCGCGATCGCGCGCATTTCGAGACATTCGCATCGCGTCATGCCGCGCTCTACCGCTCGGTCGAGCCTTCAAGCGTAACGCCGTTTGCGCCGCGCGCACGCGACAAGGCCCTGCATGCTCCGCTTGTCGCATTGGTCCGGCACCTTATCAATCCGACCGGCGCTGCCGCCGCGGTCGCCGACCGTGCACAGGTTATGCAGTTGGTCGAGGAGATCATCGACCGAGTCCAAGACGTGGATCCAGGCGAGGTGGCGCAAGCGCGGACCGAGCTCACGCGCTTTGTCGATGCCTGGATCGAGGCGGTCGGCGACGGCCGGATCAAGAGTTATTGGGATGACCGCAGGCTGCAAACCAGCTTGCTCATGTCCGCCGAAGAGGCGGCTGCCCGGCGAGCGACAGGCAAGGCCGATGCGGCTGCCGTGCCTACGCCCAACAGCGTGCGCAATGTCGAGCCCGGGGTGGATTTCCTTATGAAGGAGCGTGTGTGAGCCGCAACAATCATCTGGGTAAAGTAAGGCGGGGCCAGGTTCTCGGGTATGGTCCGGGCGCAGTCATCGACTTTCGTGCAGGCGCAAAGGGCGGCGGGCCAGTTTCGGTTATTGCCGCCTCGCTCGACCGCTGGGAGCAGACCGCCAAGATCGCGGGCGGCCTGAACGATCCGCATGTCCTGCGCGAAGCGCGACTGGAGAAGGTCCTCAATAAAGGTCATTTCCGCCTGCCGCCGGTCGACGATGCCGGACGCGATGCGGCGTTCCCGAATCGTTGGCTCAACGGCTACCGGTTTCCGGCTTGGCTACAGTGCCCGAGCTGCAAATCGCTCAAACTTGCGGGCAAATGGGCAAAAGAAATGGGCGACCCGTCGCGCTGGTGCGCTCGCTGCTCGAGCGAAGAGCGGCGGGTCTTTGCAGTGCCCTCGCGCTTCGTGACGGCCTGCGAAAACGGTCATATCGATGAATTCCCATGGGTGCGCTGGCTGGCCATGCGCGGAGGACAGCCGCTAGCCTGCCTGTCGGGCAGTGATGCGGATGCAGGCGACGAGGGTTTCAAACAGTGCCGCCTCCGGCTCGAGAGCGTAGGCGGCTCGGGCATCGAAGGCCTGCGCGTGAGCTGCTCGGCCGAAGGGTGCGGCGCTTCCGCCTCAATGGCGGGCGCGTTTTCCTCCAAGGGCCTTGAAGGCCACAAATGCTCCGGCCGCCGCCCTTGGCTGACCAATGACCGCGAGCCGTGCACCGCACCGCCGCGGACATTGCAGCGCGGGGCCTCCAATCTCTATTTCCCTGTCACCTATTCGACGCTCAGCATCCCACCGTGGACCGATGCGATCCAACATGAGCTCAATGCCTATTGGGGCGCACTGCGCGAATTGAGCCCCGATATGCGTGAGACGATGATCGCCAGCCTGGCTGCGACCAACGCGTCGATGCACAATATGTCCGCCGACGAATATGCGGCGGTGATCCGCGAACGCCTTAAACTGGACGAAGAAACGACGCTTGATACGCTGCGCTTTGAAGAGTTCATCCGGCTCGAGCGCGATGCGGAAGGGGGCGACTTTCAGGTCAAGCAGGAACCAGTGCCCGAGGAAGCGGAGCCCTATATCGCCAGGATAGGCCGGGTCGAGCGCCTCCGCGAAGTGCGTGCCCTCACCGGTTTCAAACGCATTTATCAGAACGCATCGGTCGATGAACCCGGCCGCGGTCGGTTCGGCGACTTGTCGCTTGCCCCGCTGCCGTGGCTTCCCGCGATCGAGGTGCGCGGCGAAGGCATCTTCGTCTCGCTCAAGCTCAAAGCAATTGATGCCTGGCTCGCCGACCCTAGGGTACAAGAGCGCGCAGGTTTGGTCGAAAAGGCCCGCGCCGCGGAGTACGAACGCATTCACGAAGAGAAAGGCGTGGGCGATCCTATCACGCCAACATTCCTCCTCATCCACTCACTCGCCCATGCCGTAATCAAGCGCTTATCCTTCGAATGCGGTTACGATGTCGCATCGCTTCGCGAGCGCATTTATGTCGGCGATAACCCGCGCATGGCGGGGTTTCTCATCTACACCTCGACCAGTGATGCTGACGGGACGCTCGGGGGATTGGAGCGTCAAGGGCGGGCCGATCGTTTTATTCCGGTTCTTGCCTCGGCGGTTCGTGATGCATTCTGGTGCTCATCCGACCCGCTGTGCCGGACCGGCGTTTCGAGCCTTTCGGAGAGCATGAACCTTGCGGCTTGCCACAGCTGCCTTCTGTTGCCCGAAACCTGCTGTGAAGAGGGCAACCGTTATCTCGACCGCTCAATGCTCGTCGGTGACGGAGTTGGCGGCGTGAAGGGCTTTTTCGATTCCTTTATTAGAACGGACGGTTGAGCCGATGCCTGCGCGGATGATCCCGCCGATGCTCCCGCCCGAGATACGCAGCGATCCGAAGCGAAGCGGCGAAACTGTGGTCTACGATCTGCTCGCGCAAGATCCGATCCTGACCGGTGCCACCGTATTCTACTCCTGTGAGTGGGTGGGGCTGGACGGTGAGCTGCTGCGCGACGGGGAAGCCGACTTCGTTATTGCCCATCCGAAGATCGGTTTTCTCGTGCTCGAAGTCAAAGGCGGCCGTGTGCAGCGGCGCGTGGCCGACGGTAAATGGACAACGAAAAACCGCAACGACGAGGTTTTCGAGATCGAAAACCCTGTGCGTCAGGCGATGAAGTCGAAGAAAGTCATACTTAATGCGCTTAAGAAGCGCTGGCCCGGCAACGCGCCGTGGCTTTCGGCGAGGCACGGGGTGATCCTGCCTCATTGCAGCCGGCCCGCAAATGTTGCGCATATGGGTGCAGCCGCTCCGCTGGAAATCTTCGCGTTTCGGGAAGACCTGCCCAATCTCGGCGCACGCCTGCTCCAAATGATGGTCTGGAAGCCCGAAGGAGAACGGGAGACTTTGGGCGGCCTCGGGCCCGCGGGTATCGCCATGCTCGAGGATTTTTACGGACGCGACATAGACTTCACTCCGCGCCTGTCGTCGGTCATCGAGGAATGCGAGGCGGCAATCGAAAAGCTCACCGAGACGCAGTACCGCTATCTCGATTTCCTCGGCACCACCAAACTTGCGCTGATCCAAGGAGGCGCAGGCACCGGCAAGACTGTGTTAGCGGCAGAGAAAGCGCGACGCGCCGCCCGGGCGGATCGGCGGGTTCTCATGCTGTGCTTCAACCGGCCACTTCTCGTGCAGCTCCGCAGCGAGCTGGAAGGCAGCACAGCGTCAGTCGCGACGTTCCACGAGTTTTGCGCTCGCATGTGCCTTGAGAAGGGCATCGATCTCGACGCGGAGCGCATGGCTTGCGAGGAGCGGCATTTCTGGTCGGTACGCCTGCCCGAACTGCTGACCGACATTGGGCTCGATATCCCGCCGGAGCAATATGATGATCTCATCATCGACGAGGGACAGGATTTCAAGTCGGCCTGGGTCGAAGCGCTCGGCCTATTCCTCGACCCTGAAGGTTCGCTTTACGTCTTCCGCGACGACTTCCAGAATATTTACAGCGGCGATGACGCGGCCGCGGCGGTGCAGGCCGAACCGCTCGAGCTGACCGAGAATGTGCGCAACACCCAGGCGATTTTCCGCGCGGGAAGTGTATTTCGGCAAGGCCGCGAACAGACGTGCCTGGGTCCGGAAGGCGCGCCGGTCAGCTGGGTGCCGTGCACTAGCGAAAAGACTCTTCGAACCGTCGAAAAGGAATTGGGCCGATTGCTAACGGCGGACGACATCGCGCCGGGAGATGTCGCCGTGCTATGCGGCTGCGCCGCCGACATGTCGGTCCTTCGGAAAGCGCCGACCTTGGCAGGGCGGCGCTGGACCCCTGCCGACGAGCCTGCGGACGACTGTATCATCGTTGACAGCATCATGCGGTTCAAAGGTCTTGATCGGCCGGTGGTAATCCTCTGCGAAATCCAGGAGACCGATGCGGAGATCGCCTATGTCGGGCTGACGCGGGCCAAGAGCCATCTCATTGTCGTCGGCGATGAAGCGACTGTAGACCGGCTTGGTCGTGCCGAAGCCGCAAAAACAGCGTTGATTTAGATCAGCAACACAAGGCGCTTGATACTGCGTAGACTTATTCCGGATTGTTTCGCTCAAGCATGTCGCGCAGGCGCTCGCCGAGCCTCTCAGCATCTCGCGTTTCGCATTCCCAGATCACCTCGGGCCGCCACCCGGCCGCGCGCAGAGCTGCGGTCTGCTCGGCATCGCGTTCAACGGTACGTGCAAACTTCGATTCCCAGAATTCCCTGCGGGTGGAGGGCATGGATGCGCGAGGACAGCCTTCGTGACGGTGCCAGAAGCAGCCGTGCACGAAGATCGCAAGGCGGTCCTTGGCGAGCACTATGTCGGGTTTGCCCGGCAGGTCCTTGCGGTGCAGGCGAAAACGCCTTCCGAGCACGTGCAGCGCGCGCCTTACCGTCAGTTCCGGCCGAGTGTCCTTGCCTCTGACGCGGCGCATGTTCTCGCTCCGCCGCTCCGGATCGAGATGGTCCACCGTCAGAGTTCCAGCGTTAAGCGACCCGCATGGACCTGATCGTGATGGACATTGCACAGCGTGACGAGATTTTCGGTGCTGTTCTCGCCCTTGTCGGCGTGCGGTTTAAGGTGGTGAAGTTCGAGGAATTTGCGCGGATCGTCGAGATTGAGGTGGTCGCGCGTCCATCCGCAGACCCGGCAGGCGAAGTTGTCGCGGATCAGGACTTCGACTCGTACGTCGTCCGGGATGCGCCGGTCATGCTCGGGCGCCTGTTTGTCCTCTTCGAGAATATAAGTTCCGACCGGAAGATCCGACCGGCCCTGCATCCTGGTATAGATCGGCCAGCCGTCTTCGGTCCTCAGCTCGCGCATTCTTCGCGCCCATTCGCTCTTGTCGCCCGCGAGGTAACGCAGCTCCTCGATCGAAACCGCGTTGCCGACATTCGCCCGCATATATTCGAGCAGCCGCGCTTTTACCGACAGCCGCTTCTTACGGATGGTGTTCAACACATTCCAACGCAACGCGGCTTCGCGGTCCTGCTCCGGACTGATTAGCACATATTGGTCGGGCCGCAGCGACAACGGATCGGCGCCGAGCGCGGTCTTGAGTTCTTCGACCGCCTCGGGTTCATCTTCGGCCAGATCCTTGAACGTCACGCCGCTGCAGATAGACCAGCCGAACTGTACCCTCAGTTCGCGCAGGCGGCGCGCCCATTCGCCGATTCCGGCGACAACCAGTAGTTCGTCCCCCTCAATCACCTGCAGCGGATAGCGCTGCAAATAGACGAGGATTCGCTCGCGCGCCGAAGAGGCGAGTTCCGGCGGGATGAGCGATTTACCGAGGTCGCGCACGGCGTGGAAGGCGGGAATCAGGCTGCGCACCTGCGCTCGCAGGTCGTCGTCATCGATGCGCTCGAGGAATGTGTCGAGCAGGTGCTTGATCTGATCGACGGTGCGCGCCGGGTCATGCGCCGCTGCGCGCCTCGCCATAGTTAGGCGGACTTGGCCATCGGCGCCAGAAGATCCGCAACCATCCGCGCGATCGACCCCGCCAGCGCGGGCGGAACGGCGTTGCCGATCTGGCGCGCGATTTCAACCTTGCTGCCGCGGAATTTGAAATCGTCGGGGAAGCCCATCAGCCGTGCCGCCTCCCTGTGGGTGATAGGGCGATGCTGCGTCGGATGCAGGTAGCGGCCCTTTTCGGGCTTGTAGAACTCGGTGCGGATCGTGACCGAAGGTCTGTCCCACCACAGCCGGCCGAACAGATCGGTGCCGCCCGAGGTCTTCTTGATCCAGCAGTTCGGCGTGATTTCGGGCGCGTTGCGCTGCAGGTCGAAACGGTTGCCGCCCGGCGGAACGGCCTTGTAACGGGCGATGCTTTTCTCTGTGGGATTGCGCCGGATATGCAAATCGAGGGGAGCTTCGCCCTTTATTTCAGTTCGACGCGGTCGCGGCAGGTCGCCGATCGCGTCGCGCACGGTCAGCCAATCGGGCAGGTTGCTGTCGCCGCCCGGTTCGGCGTGCGAGCAAAGCGGTGGAAACTGCGGTTGCCAGGCGCCGGGCTTCCATCCGACGACGATCGTCCGCCGGCGGGTCTGCGGCGCTCCGTAATCCGCCGCGTTGAGGATGGCGGCTTCGGTCAGGAAACCGTCGGCCTTTGCCCGTGCGCGGATGTCGTCGAGCTCGGGGGATCGGAACAGCTCGGCAACGTTTTCCATTATGAATACGCGTGCGCCGGAGCGCTCAGCGACATCGAGGAAGGGTTCCCACAACGCGCGACGGGCATCGCCGTCGCGCTTCTTGTTGAGCAAGCTGAAACCTTGACAGGGCGGTCCGCCAATTACGACGTCGGCTTGCGGAACGTCTGCCTCGAGGAGCCAGGTCTCGATGTTGGCACATACAGCGTCGCCGCTGAAATTGGCCTTATGTGTGGCGATCGCTGCCTCGTCATTGTCAACGGCGAGAATGGTTTCGAAGCCTCCGCAAAAGCGCGGATCAACGAAACCGAGCGACATACCGCCCGCACCGCTGAACAAGTCGATAACTTTCCACGCCATAATTCAGACCTTCTGCCATGTCGGAATCCGACGTGCAACTGCCGCGCTTCGGAACATAAATAGAACATAGAGGCTGACCGAATGAACTGTCAAACAATTCTCAACCGATGCATTTCCAGCCCCAGCATCGCCTTTAGTTTGATTGCAGTAAGACGCCCCGCTGACTGCCAAGAGCCATGCCAAATGCTCTAACCCCATGGAAATTTATACAATGACGGCTGTTCGAGTAGGCTAATGGAACAGATATCAGAAAAGTTGGATCGAGATGGCGGCCTAGTCGCTGTGGGTAAGGACGTGCGGGCCGCTCGACTCTCTGGTGCAATTTCGCAGGAAGCTTTGGCTCATATATGCGGCATCGACCGGTGCCATCTGGGCGGCGTCGACCAAGACGAGCGAAACCTCACGCTCCTAACACTCTTTCGCGTCAGCAAAGCGCTGAAACTGAAGCCTTCAGACCTTCTGGCGTCGGCTGGACTCTAATCTCCGGATCCTGTGCGCGTTTAGCGCTGGCAGTTCGCATTCAAATGTCCGTACGATTTCTTCAGAGTTGTAGGGCGCTGCACCGGCGAAGAGCATGTCAGCCTTCATTCCGTCCGTCCTCAATTGGTCGCTTCCCTCGAATTTGTAGCGCCGCGCGACGGGGGCCGCATCGCAGTAAAATGCCGCCATTCGCGCGACCGCCTCGCGCCTCTCAGGCAATATCGGGCGAAGCACATTAATGACGCTGGTTTCGGTTCGAGAAGACTCCCGTATTGCCCTGATTCCAACGCTGGTGTGCTTGTCAAAGGTGTATAGAGGTATCTCGCCGCATTCGGCTGTGACTGGAACTCCCTGCTCGATTGCGACGCCTGCCCGAGCGGTAGTTTGTGCAATCAGTTGCACAAGCGGCACCAGCGCGTTCACCCAGTTTGCTGCTAGTCTTTCAAACTCAACCTGAGTCCATTCGCCACGTAGATCGCTTGCGAAATGGCCGACGAGCTCAAGATATGGCTGCGCCTGCTTTTTTCCTTTGCCCGCTGAGCCAAGCTGCGAAAGTCGAAGAATGGCGTAGGCCCGCCGGTCCCTCGTTTCCATCCTATCAGTGGAGGTTCGTAGCAGCCCGTCAGGCATTAGCAGATCAATGTCTTCCATTGATTGCCTGACCGACGGCAATCGGTTGACGCGGCAAGCGAGATGGTCGGCAGATCGATCCTTAGCTGCCGTACACATTTTGCTGACGAGCATTGACGCAACGTCGTAGTCGCCACCGAGCGCCTCTCTGACGTCCTGACGCGTGGCTAGGAAAACTATTTCGCCAGTCAGTCTAGGATCCGACTGACCGATATCTTCGAAGGCGATGCCCAACAAACGCTTCCATATTGCCTTACCTCGATATCGATGAAGTGTTCGGAGCCCCAGCAGCGCGTGTTCTACTTCACCCCTACGGATTGCCTTCTGCAGCAACGAGCTGGCGGCCCATGGATCTAGGCGGACGATCGGTCGATTATTTTTGATGATTGCTCTCCCAGTTGACGGGGAGCGTTTGACCCATTGCTTTGCTATACAGGCCGACCGATGAATCAATTTAAGATTTTCATTCTCGGCCCTGACGGATCGGGAAATGCAATCAATCGCACAAATCGAGAATGCGACTTGAGATTGCCAGCTTGTGTTGGTCGTTAGACGGACGGCAACTCACTTTCAATCAACGCTTTGTCCAAATCCCTTGTCTTATCTCCTTGAAATTGCCGATTTGGACAGTCTTTGGACAGCTTATTGTCTCAATCGGACAAGCACTCTTGGCTACTCGATCGGCGTCAATACCATGCGGACGGATTTACCAGCTTTGAGTTGATGACAGCGGCTTTCCAGCCCTTCCAAAGCTCGTTCGCTTTCCAAGTGGGAGCTGGGAAAGATGCTATGTGATTTTTGACCAAGGAACGCATGTATTGCGTCGGCAATTTCTTGATCGCGTTGGCCATACCAATCGTAGTGGCCGCATGACACAGAAGCGACCATTCCCATGACTTCAGTGCTTTTGGAGCTGGCAAACAAGCAGTAGCTACCACGTATTTGGCAAATGGATTGGCCATCTTGGGAAGTGCAATCAGTGGCATATTTGGCAGAGTTTTGCATTCCAAACGCACACCATTCATGCCGTGCTTCTCTTTCAAGTCATACACTCTGAGCTGCCGTCCTTTCGACCCGCCGAAGACCACCCCAGTAAATCTTCCGGATTTATTCCATGAAATTTGCGACACGGCGTGTGTTGGGATCACGTAGAAATCCCCCATGCTCCAGTGAGCGACGTCGTACTTGATGTCAGCGCGGGTTAGCTTTCCGTGCTGAATGAAATACTTCCAACCTTCATGGCAGATGTTCTGCAATTCGTTATGCAGATCTAACATGCCCTCCGCGCCAATTGTTGTGGGGTTGAACGACAGCCGAAGTCGCGACACGCCATTAGCGTCCCACCGCCACTCCAAGTGCGGCAGACTGTCCTTTCCGACGGCCTTGGGAAGCTGGTCGAGTGATCCGAGCCGTAGGCGGCGAGCCACGGAGTAGCCACCACCACTCTTCGTCGACGGGAGCCAGACGGAAGTATCCTTCGTCAACACAAGCAGGGCTTGCCGCATCTCCGATGCGATGGCTGCATCATCGACGTCTGCAATGATTGCCAGATAGTCGATAGATGGGCCGTTACAGCCCCATAAAAGCTTGCCGCCACCTGACGTGTTTTTGATTTTGATGGGCTTGATAGAGGAGCCCATTTTTTTGATCGCGTATCCCATCAGATATTGCCTCCGGATTCCGGAAGTGAAGCGACCCAGTCCTCGACCTCGGCGACCGAGATCCGCACTGTGTTTCCAAACTTTGTGAAGGCGATGTGGCCGCGGTCGCGCCATCGATACACGGTCGATCGGCTGACGCTGTAGCGCTCGCACACCTGCTTGATTGAAACATACTCAGTCACAATAGTCTCCTTCGGTCAAGAAAAGCGGAAGAGCCTTCTCCTTCCCTGGAGCTCCTTATGTCTGTGTGTGGTGTCTCGCCTCGAGTCGTGTCGTTTCATCCAGCATTTCAGGTCTGGTGCGTGCGTCAAGTCGAGCGCGCCAGTGCCGGCTACGGGCGCGATTGGTGAGCGCCCGCCTCAACGTCCGCAAGGTACCGGCTCCACCAATCCGCCAGCTCGACGCGCTCTTCCCAATGGTCGCCTCGATGATACGCCCGGCGCACGCTACTGCCGACCTTGTGCGCCAATGAGATCTCGATCGCATCAGGGCTAAAGTGGCTATGCTCGTTGAGGTGGGTTGACGCTACAGCGCGAAAGCCATGCGCTGTGGCTTGCTCCTTCGTGATATCCATCCGCCGCATCGCACTGTTTAAAGCGTTCTCCGACATGGGCCGCTTATTGTTCGTTGCCGATGGAAAGACATACTTTCCGTTGCCGGTGATCGATCCGATTTCACGAAATAATTCAACGCTGCGCACCGACAGGGGCAATTCAAACGGTTGGCGACCCTTCATCTTCTCTGCGGGAACCCGCCATCGCCGCGACCCTAAATCAATTTCGCTCCATTCCGCCTGCCGGAGTACGCCTGGCCGAACATAAGTTTGTGCAATCAGTTGCAACGCAACCCGGATCGTCGGATTTTCATACTTGGAAATCTTAGTGAGGACCTCCCTCAGAAGGTCGATATCCAAGGGCGCGGCCCGATGCACGACGGTGCCCGTCGCAAATGCACCGCGAATGTTCTGGGCCGGATTGCGATCTGCAAGTCCCGAAGCGATGGCGAAGTCCCAAACCCGCGCTGCGAATGACCGAGTTTTTGCCAACGCTTCGAATTTGGCGGCACTTTCAAGCGGTCGGAGAGCGGCAATAAGTGTGGGAGGATTAATTTCGCAAATTGGCAGCTTTTCGATTGTTGAGAGGTTGGCCGCAAAATACCGCGCCTTTTTAATCGTCGCCGCAGCTTTCCCGCTTTTCTCCTCCTTTTCGATATACGCAGCGGCAATCGATCCAAACGTATCAGCGCGTTGCCGACCTGACGTCAGCTTCGCCTCTTTCCGCGCCAGACTTGGGTCCTTTCCATCACGGAGCTGGCGCCGCATGTGGTCCCGCTCCGCTCTCGCCTCGGATAACGAGACCTCAGGATATCTACCGAGAGACAGCTGATTTTGGCCGGTGGCCCGCGGATATCGAAAGTGCCAGTATTTCCGGCCCGTCGGGGAGACAACGAGCAACAACCCTAGCTCGTCATTGCGCTTATACGGTTTTTCCTTGGCCCGAAGGGCACGAATAGTTCGATCTGTAAGTCTCGGCATCTCAATCTCGCAGTCGTTTTGGTGCTTCGAATCGGACACCATTATTCGCCTCACGTGCGAAATGACTTGACGCAGATTGACACGTAATGGAGTTCGTAAGCATCTGATATACTTACGATATTGTGGATTTTAGGATTGTCCAGTTAAGTGGATTTCTCGGTACGGGCAGCACACCAACTAACAGGAGTGGGGCAACTTCCAATGGCGGCATTTAGTTTCGAGAAACGTGAATTCATGTCCGGAATGAGCGTGGAAAACAGACATAGGAGATTTGCAATTGAGCGACCCCATCTGGGCCGGTAGCTGAATGGCTGGTTCTGGGCGCTGAGAGGCGGAAAGCCGCCGTTCGATCAGCGCTTCAGAAAGGGCGGCTGCCGACCCAAGTGATGACGTTCAGCGCTCAATGCATGAACGACCGCTTCTACTGAAACATGTTATTCACCTATGGGAAGCCGTCGAGAGGCGTTGATACACTTTTCAGTCGCTCTGGAATATTCTCATCATACCAGGAATGCGATGAAGGACGTGCTAGATTTTTGGAGCGTGGATTTGGAATTGTCTTCCGAGACCGCGCGTAATCGAAGGGGGACGGCTTGGATTCGGAAACGGGGGATGTGCTGGCCCAAGTGGCGGGAATTTCGCAACTCATTCAGCTCGCACTTGAAAGAAATTTGGCGAGAGGGGAAGAAATCGGACAGCAAGTGCGAGAGCTTTTTCCGTCAAAGGAACCGCTATTTTGGAACGAGAGCAACGTTCCGGTCGACAACATCCGGGCGCCTCTTCGGGAGGCCGAACGGCTCTTAAGAGATATCAATATCACGGATGGACCAAATCCCGGCGTCTCCGAGACGCCACATCTACGGGAATTAAGGCAGCGGTACGGTGAACTGGTCCAAGCCACTTTCATTGAGCTAGGATCGCAGCGGCTAAACGCGTCGTGGAGCTATATTGATCTCGTCGAGGTGGCGCCGCTGATCGACCCAATCGAAACTCCGGTGCTCTATCTCGTCGTGACGCTACCGCTCGGAAAATCACATAAGAAGCACGAGGTGACCGCGGAAGAGCATAACCAGAGTGGCTATCATCTCCATTATGCGAAGCTGAACGGCATCCGATCGGACGTGCTGTTCGCCTTCGGTCGCAATCCGCCCGATCCGGAAAACCCGGTGACATGGGAGCGGCACGGAAGTGGCAAGGCCCGCTACTTTCCCGATCCGGAAAGTTGGAACTTCAAAAAGCGAGAGAACGTCAACAAGGTTTGCCTGGCTGCAAAGGCCAAGCTCCCGAGCGATGCGCGACTGTTCACGCCGAGTAGAAACTCAAAGTTCCTGCTTCCGATTTGAGGGCACCGCCGACTCGCCAGTCGGGTCTGCCGGACTTCTTCGCCTGATCCGCAAGGTGTCGTTTATCCCGGTGCCGGGAAGTGAAGCTGTCTCACGGCCATCACGAAGAAGTGGATGCGGTCGGACGCGCGATTGCCGATGCAACGTCATCCAGCATGCACGATCGCGCATCAGGGCTATCGTCAAACATATGGAAGTTCATCGGTTGCGGCGCATCGACAACCATCAGGCCTTCAACTTCTGGCGCAGCAGGTAGTCCGAGACGTTGACCGAGCTCTTGTGCATGATTCCTTAAGTGCCGAACGCGGTTGAGGTGCCTTAGCATTTTGTCCGGTCTTTCTACGCCTTTCCTGTCAGGTCGCGATTGACCTCGGTACTCGGTCATGCGTGCCGCGACCTCAGACTCAGTCCGGCATAGCCGCAAGTTCTTTGCCTCGATGACCCACACTCTCGACTGATCGGCACTGATGGCGAAAACATCGACATCGCCCAAGTCTGTGTCCAAACCCTGTTGTAGGAGGTCATTCACCGTCCTGCGCGTTGATGCTTGCAGGCCCAGACCATTTAGCGTGTCTGCCACCTCGTCCTCGAACTCTCGGCCCAGCTCGTCCGCACGGCGCCCTGCATACTTTCGGGCTTCTGATGATGACCAGAACTCTCCATGCATGCTACCTTCATGCATGGTTCCGACGGCATACATGAGCGCGTCGCTGATTATAATCGGTGCGATCAGCACGACAGGATCGTCGCCATCGCTCAGGGCCAGAAGAGGGCGATTGATCAGGGAGTTCGGTCTATCGAACCTCGAAAGATCAAGGTCTCTAGGTATCAGCCAGTCCTCTTCCTTGCCCCAATTTTCACGCCGTTTGAGTGTCAGCCGTTCCAGCATGGCGGCGATATTACCCTGCGGATAGTCCTTGTTCCCTTCGAGCTTAGCGGCGATTTCCGATCGCTTGATCGTGAATGCGCCTTCACCCCGCTTTTCCGCCAATTGCAGCAAGGCCGGAGCCAGATCGACCAAGGCCTCTGGGGAAGTCGAAAACTCTGCTTCAATCGCCTGGCGAAAGTCCTTGTCCCAAGGTATTCCGTCCTCTTGTGAAGGGGCCGGTTTTTCAGCCCTTACTGCATAACCTTCAGACGCTTCGTCCAACGTTTTGGCATGGAGGCGCTCGGTCGCGGGAAGCAAGGTTTTCTCGAAGACTGACCGATCGCTCATCAGGTCGCCGCCAGGGCTGATCTTGAGGTGCGGCGGCACTAGACCGGCCCTGATTGTTGCGTAGAGCTGCCCATTTCCGAATAGCAGCAGTGCGCGCGCAAACATCTCGTCCAGGTCTTCGCGGCTGGCATGTGCCCCGCCGCTGTCGGGCGCTTCACATGCAGCAATTTCGCAGATGGTTTTCGATGCTCGCTGAACGGCGTTGATTTCGTTTTGGCGCTGCATAGCTGCCAAGTCGGCGGCTTGCCCCCTGATCGATCGCAATGCGCGAATGCTCGTCCGCCAAATTCGCTGTTCATTTCGTGCCGCTTGGTATCGCTGCGCAGAAGCTTGGATCAGTTGCTCTCTGTTGAAGCCCTTGATGTGCTCGATTAACTCGCCAAGCACAAAATCGTAGTAGGACCTAAGAAAGCCCCTGCATGCCTCTTCGCCCTTAAATTCGTAGCCGTCCGATCGGCTATGGAATCTCCACACGGAGCCGCACTTTACCAGCGAGGAAGCTGATAGCGGGATCTTGCGGAATTTCTCGATCAGTCCTCCGGCTGACATCCTTTCCATCACGGATTTAGCTTCACCCGCATGGAGCCAACGCCAGTCCGGGGAAGGGATGCAACGCGAGACACTCTGCGAGATTTCATCCCTCGTGGGGCAGCCTTCGCCATCTTTCAGCAGTTGTTCAAGTAGTGTTACGGCGAAAGCCCGTTCCGCCTTGTTCTCGGTTTGCCAGAGCCCCTCAATCCACTGTGCTCCCAATCGGACTTTTCGAGTACCGTCTGTATCCGTGGATGCCTGGATATGCTGGACTGGGTCAGTGTCGCCCACAATTTTCCCATGCTGCGTGCCTTCACCTTCTTCCGTTTCGATGCAGACATAGCGGGGATTGCCACCCAGACGATTTCCGAATTCATCCAGAATTTGCGGCGCAACCTGAGCCAACCACTGCATGGCGGCATTCCAGACCTGATAGAGCCACTCAAAGGAGACAGGTTCCGTGCCGTTCTGTACCGCTTCGACCCACCAGACCTGGCCTCTTAGCGCAATTGCGCCGATGAGCCGCTGTGCAATTGCATCTTCGATACTTCCATAGACGGGTTTGAGGCCATCCGGCCCCCAGTCAATGCGCTGAACCTTCCTGAACGTGCCATCCGGAAAGGGGAGCGCTCGCAAATCTCTATTCCGTGCGGACTCGACGCGCGGTTCGAAGAGATCGTTGATCGGCATCATGACGTTGCACGGTGGTTCCATGTCAACCATGTGCTCGGGGATCACCTGTCCGTCTGTGGCCCGCCAATTTCCGAAAAGGTTCAACGTGCCATTGACGTTATCAACCCGATAGCCGAGGCCTTCCAGCAGCTCGACCTGAGTGATGACCCGCCAAAGGCTGTGAAGCTTGCCTTCCTTGCACGCGCCAAGCTGCGCGGCTTCGGCAAACGATAGCGGCAAATACCGCCAGCCTGACGGAATCTTGCTCTCATCCAGTTCGGGGGCGAAGGCGTAGCCGCCGCCCCATCCACCCATGAGAATGACCGTGATCGCCTCGCGATAATCCGCCTGTTTACTCAGGAGCTGCCAGAAACGCTCGATGTCTTCCTGTATCGCCAGAGTCGTTTGTTCGCCGATCCTAACGACACTGCCAAACGCCACGTTTGGGAAATCCGCGAGTGAAACAGGGAGCTGGATTACGTGTAGAAAACGGCCAGATGAGAAACGGCATACGCTGCCGCGCAGCCCGTCCTTGCTCGGGCCCGTCAACTGGATTTCTCGTGTCGGCCAGAAGCCCGTCCATTCAGAGTAGGCCTCTTGGACAACCATCAAGCGGTAACAGAACTCCGCTTCAAAGCCCTCCTTTTTGGCGGCGAGAATCAGTAACGCTCGGACCGCGAGCGACATCGCCCCTGGGTTCAAAACAAGGATGCCATTGGCTGTCGATGCTAGCGGGTGGAATTCAAGCGGACTGTCGCCAGGAATGGGATTGAGCAGATTAGGGTGAAATTGTTCGTCGAGAATGAACGGGGCGAGCTCTTCCTTCGAGATGCCGAGTTTCCCGAGGTCCGAGTCCGAGAACGTCACGCGCCGTGCGATCGCCCGAAGCCTCTCCGTAGGTGGCAGCACAATATTGGCCCATTGCTCGCCCGGTTCGAAGGCGTAGCGCTTCACATTGGAGCGCTTGGCAAGCGCGTCGCTCAGCTTCAAAAGGCTGTAAGCTGTATCGAGCGCATAGCTAGTGAGGTCTGTTTCAGGCAGTGCTTCGAATGCCTGGATGACGGTATCCGTATATTCCGCCGCATGTTCCCAGTGGCCACCAAAGATCAGGAAATCGCCACGCGTGGTGGGCACCGCATCACAGAAGAAGTCCTCGATCGGATCTTCTAGGCGGACAACGCGCGCGGCATCGAAGGAGCTGTTGAGGATGGCTTCAATATTAGACTTGCTGGGCTTGATCTTTCCGTCAGCCATGGAGAGCACGAGGCGTAGGAGCCAATCAAGCCTGACCGCGTTGACATGATAGCGCGGTTCAGTGAGTAATCCGGCAACGACCGCAGCGGTTTGGTGCTTCTTTAGTTTGCTAATAGAATGGAAGGCATCCGAAGCGAACGACACCGCCTCCGCAGGCGTTTGCGGGACCCACATAGCCTCTAGCATTTCCTGCATCAGCAGCGCTTTGCTCTTGTCATCGGTCGCTGTCTGAGTCTCACTGATCATAGTGGTACAATCGCATTCCCTTATAGTCGTGCAACCATTGAGTTTCTTGATTTAATGATTTGGAACGCCCCTACCGATTAGCCGCTTTTGCGCCATTTCGTTTAAGAACCGTTTTTCCGCTAACGGCCCAGCTGTTGCCGGAATGTGGGTAGGGTTGGAAAAAACTCTCGCCGTCGGCTCTTGGCGAAAGCTGCCGTTCGACAATTCGGCGTCGGACAGCAGGAAAGGCCCTAACCAAGCCATTTGGCCAAGCTAGTAACCTTGTCCGCTCTCAGGCAATCGCTAGGCGAGCCGCAATGACCGGGATGGGGCGCATAGCAGCCACTGCGCGGAACGTCCGAAATGGGGTCGGAAAGCGGACAGGCGGATTATATGCAACTGATTGCACAAGCTGCCGTATAGTGGGAATGGTCGTCTACCCCAAATTCTACCCCACTTTGGATGGGTATAAGGCGGAATGGATTGAAACGACCTGCAGCAC
The DNA here is from genome assembly GCF_026157105.1 of Sphingomicrobium marinum. Classification (GTDB taxonomy): domain Bacteria; phylum Pseudomonadota; class Alphaproteobacteria; order Sphingomonadales; family Sphingomonadaceae; genus Sphingomicrobium; species Sphingomicrobium marinum. The sequence continues at coordinate 620,145 of NZ_JANPVQ010000001.1, read as the reverse complement.
AGCAGTCGGCTATTTTGCTGCGATTACAGCGCCTTATGGTCCGAACTGAAGCGCAATGAAATGTGCAAATGGTGCCCAGGAGAGGACTCGAACCTCCACGCCCTTTCGAGCGCCGCCACCTGAAGACGGTGCGTCTACCAATTCCGCCACCTGGGCACAGGGACATCGGGTAGGCCGCGCCGATTAAGCGACGGGCGCGTCAGCGTCAACCGTGCAAATGCGCTCTGGCGAGCACCAGCCGTGTACCTTTTGAATTCGAGCGTCGAAAACGGGGCCATTGCAGTGGTGAATACCAAGCAGCGCCAACCAGTTATTAACCTTTCCCGTTTAATGCCGCTCGTGAATCACGGGTAAATTTCGTTGTTGAACAGGAAGATGACGTGAATAAGCCGACGGGAAAGTTGGAATCCAATCTCCAGAAGACGCGCCAGCAAGATCGCGTGGCGCTCGAAGGGACCGTGCGTTCGCGCCATCCCGGCACCAAGGGCTATCCCACACGTATTCACGACCTGTCGCCCGGCGGTTGCCGCGTCGAACTGTCCTACGAGCCGCGCATCGGCGAGACCGTCTGGATTGCGCTGCCCGGGATCGAAGCGATCGAGAGCAAGATCTGCTGGAACGACCGCTTCACCGCGGGCGTCGCGTTCACCAAACCGCTTTACCCGTCGGTGTTCGACATGATCGCCAAAAAGATGCGCGGTAACGGCTAAACGGGGCTGCTGCTTCCTTAAGCCCCCTTGCATTGCCCACCCCCCTGTATCAGAGACGCAGCCAAGCGTTTTTGAAAGGGAAACGGGATGTCCGACACTCCCCAACTTGTCACCATTTTCGGCGGCGGCGGCTTTATCGGCCGCTATGCGGCAGAAGCCTTGCTGAAATCGGGCGTGCGCCTGCGCGTTGCCGAACGTAAGCCCAAGAGCGCTTACAAGTTGCAACCGCTGGGCAGCGTCGGCCAGGTCGCATTGATGAGCGCCGATATTACGCGGCCCGACACGGTGGCGCGCGCTGTCGAAGGCGCCGACGCGGTGATTAACCTCGTCGGCATTTTTAACGGCGATCTGGAGGCGGTGCATGTCGATGGCGCGCGCAATGTCGCCGAGGAAGCGAAGAAGGCGGGCGCCAAGTCGGTCGTGCATATATCGGCCATCGGCGCCGACCCCGCTGCGCCGTCACGCTATGGCAGCTCCAAGGGCCGCGGCGAAGACGCGGTGCGCGACGCCTTTGCCGGTGCCACCATCCTTCGCCCCAGTGTCGTGTTCGGCCAGGAAGACGAGTTCACCAACCGCTTCGCGCAAATGGCGGCAATGCCGGTGCTGCCGGTGCTCAAGCCCAACACCAGGTTCCAGCCGGTCTATGTCAGCGATTTGGGCAAGGCCATCGCCAAGGCCGCGCTCGATCCCAAGACGCATGGTGGCAAGACCTATGAAATTGGCGGGCCCGAGCAGTACAGCATGCACGACCTCAACCAGAAGATCGCGCGGCTTGCCGGACGCCATCCTGCGGTCATCGACCTGCCCGACGCCTTCGGTTCGCTGATGAGCAAGTTCGGCTGGCTGCCCGGCGCTCCGATGACGGGCGACCAGTGGATCATGCTGCAAAGCGACAATGTCGTCAGCGACGACGCGGCTACGCTTGCCGACATGGGCATCACGCCGACGCCGCTCGGCCAGGTCGCACCCAGCTGGCTTGGCCGCTACAAGCGCGGCGGCCGCTTCGCAGACCAGTTGCCGGCCTAACGCATCATGCCCATTCTCTGGCTCGTCATCATCCTCGGCATCGTCGAGGGCATCACCGAATATCTGCCCGTTTCCTCGACGGGACACCTCATCCTCGCGACCGAGCTTCTAGGGTTCGACGCCGAGGACTGGGCAGTCTTCAACGTCGCCATCCAGCCGGGCGCAATCCTTGCCGTCGTGATCCTCTACTGGGGCACCTTCTGGGGCGTACTCAAAGGCCTGTTCGAAGGTTCGAAGAACGCGCTCTATTTCACCCGCAACCTGCTGGTGGCATTTACGCCGGCGGTCGTGCTTGGCGTATTGCTCGCGGATCATCTCGACAAGCTGTTGGCCAACGCGGTGGTAGTGGCATGGGCGCTGATCATCGGCGGCATCGCCATTCTCGTCATCGAAAAGCTCGCCAACCCCCCTGCCCGCCCCGACATTCCCGAAGACCAGGTCGGCGGCGCGGTCGCCACACTGGGCTTCAAGCGGTCGGTGCTGATCGGCCTCGTCCAGTGTCTCGCCATGGTCCCCGGCGTCAGCCGGTCGGGCGCGACGATTATGGGCGCGATGGCGTTTGGCGTCGATCGCCGCACCGCCGCTGAATTCAGCTTTTTCCTCGCAGTCCCCACGCTGACCGGCGCGACCGTGTATCAGCTATTTCGCGATCGGGAAAATCTCGTCGCCGACGATTTTGGCTGGATCGGCCTTGGCGCGCTGATCAGCTTCATCGTGGCGTACGTGGTGGTGAAGGCCTTTATCGCCATCGTGACGCGATACGGCTTCGCGCCCTTTGCCTGGTACCGCATCGTGATCGGCGCCGCGGCCCTTGTGTGGCTAGGCGCAATCTGATTGAAGTGTAGCATTCGATAACCTGTCCGGGGGGACCAGATCATTCGTACCTTGACCGCATGGCTGCTTGCCATGACCGCTTTCTTTTCCAGTCCAGCACTCGCCCAAGCTCAGGAGGTGTCGCCTGAAGGTCTGGCAGCTGCCGAAAAGCTGCTCGAAGCGATGGACTATGACGAGCTAATGGCGCGCGTCGTCGATGGCATGGTTGTCGAACAACGTACGCAGGTGCGCACCATGCTCGAACAAAGCGGGGAAGACATCAGCCCGGAGCTTATCGAGGACGTGACCGAGGTGATGCAGCGCCATTCGCGCAATATCATCATGGACAACCTCGACGAACTACGCACCGCGACCGCCCATATATACGCCGCCAACATGAGCGCCGAGGATCTGGAACGTCTTGCTGTCCTGCAAGCCGATCCGGTGATGAAACGCTTCAACGCCGCCATGCCGGCAATGATGCAGGACACCTTGGCGCTGACGATGGGTCTCATGATGGAAGCGCAGCCTGCCATGCAGTCCGAACTGACGGAGGTGATCGCGCGCCACCTCGAATCGCCATCCAACTGAAAATCGGGGGAAAATCCATGAAATCGCTGTTGTTCGGTACCACCGCCATCATCCTCGCAACTGCCACCCCAGCCTTTGCACAAGAGACCGGCGCGGTCGTGGCGGACGCCGAGCAGGAAGCGCTTGAGGCGGCGGAGGATGCCGAGACACTAGCGCTCGCCGAAGCCGCGCTCGATCTGTACTGGCCCAAGGGCAACACCGAGGCAGCGGTCGACTTCATGCTGGGACCGTGGGCCGATCGCATGCTCGACAGCCCGATCCGCGACCTGGCCGAGCCGTTCCGGCCCGTCATCGCGCTGTACGTCAACGAGATGGGGCCGCTAATGGAAGCCCTCGCTTCGCTCGAGGATGATCTTCCCGGCGACGACGAGGAGGGCGCGGAAGCTGACGAGGAAGCCACCGACGGCAATGAGGAACTCGAGGCCGTCCAGGAACTCTTCGGAAATCCTGAGGACATCGACGCCGGTATCGATTTGATGCTCGCACTCTACGGCGACCTCACCATTCGCGGACTGATCAGCGACGAGGACGAACATTTCGATGAGCGCCTGGCGATCCTTCGTGACGTCATGGACAAGGAATTGCCCGCGGTGCTCGAAGAATTCGAGGAGCCGGTGCGCGCCGGGCTGATCCAAGTCTTCGCCGATCGCTTCACCAAGGCGGAGCTCGCGCAGATCGCTGCCTTTGCCGATACGCCAGCGGGCGAAAAATTCGCCGCTAATATCTTCACCGTGGGATTCGAACCCGAATATTTCGCCGGCATCATGGCGAGCTTTCCGGGCATGATCAAAAAGGCGCCGCCGCTCGTCGAAGCGCTCGAAGAACGCATGGCACATCTGCCGCCGATGTTCCCCGAACCGGAAGCGTCCGAAGCCTGCGCGGAAATCGAAGACGAGGCCCAGCGCGAGACATGCCAGACCGAGGCAGAAGCCGTCATGGAGGACGAATGGCAGCCTACGCCTGAGGAACTCGACGAATGGGCCGCAGAGTATCAGGCCATGGCCGACGACTATCGTCAGCAGGCAGCAGACCGCCGCGCCGAGCTGGCTTCCGAGGCTACCGACGAATAGGCTTCACTTTGGCGGCAAATCGGCTATCGTGTTGTTCCCAAACAAGTTTTCGGGAGCTCCGAGTCGTATGCGTTATCTCATGATGATCCCAGCCGCCGCCATCGGGCTTGGCGTTGCGACACCTGCCAGTGCGCAGGAAGTCGATCACGAAGCAGTGACCGAACAGTTCGAACAAAGCGTGCGCGCCGACCTTGGCCGCATTCTCGACGATCCGGATTTGCCCGAGAAAGCGGCGCGCTCCACCGAAGCGCTCGTCGCCGTGCTCGAGACGCTGCCGATCGGTAACATCGAGGCGGCGATCGACGGCCGTGAACCCACCGATGCGGATCGTGTCCGGACACTGGGCGATGTGATTGATGTGGACGGGCGCGAAATCCGCGGCGAACTGGCGATGGCCATCGCGGAGAACCGACCCCGCATCGAAGCGGGTATTGATGCTGCCGTCGTCACGCTGCCGGCGCTGCTGGCAGCCGTCGAGACCTTGCGCAGCGAACTCGAAGCTATCGCACGCGATTAAACCGCTTTTTCGAATAATCGGTGGATAAGTCGGCTGCCCCTGCTTGAAGGGCGGACCGCGCGTCCGTAGGTGTTGACCTATGTGGCAGCTCTACCAATTCCCGCTTTGTCCCTTTTCGCGCAAGGTGCGCCTCGCGCTGGGCGAAAAAGGCGTGGCGCACGAACTGGTGAAAGAGCATCCGTGGGAACGGCGCGACGAGTTTGTCGACCTGAACCCCGCCGCCGAAACGCCGGTGCTAGTCGAAACCGATGCAAAAGTGGTCCTGATCGGTTCGCAGCCTATCGCCGAATATTTTGACGAGACGGTGGAAAAGGCGCCGATGATCCAGGGCAGCGCTGCGCAGCGCGCCGAAATCCGCCGTCTCACCGAATGGTATGACGACAAATTCTTCCGCGACGTCACGGGCCCGATCCTGCACGAGCGGATGACCAAGCGTATCGTCACGCATGAAAGCCCCGACACGATGGCACTGCGCAATTCCATGCGCGTGGCCAACGCCTATCTCGATTATGCCGATTACCTGCTCGACCATCGCCGCTGGATGGCGGGCAACTCGCTGAGCCTGGCCGATTTTGCCGCGGCGGCGCAGATCAGCGTGGTCGATTATCTGGGCGGCATCGACTGGCGCGGGCACGACCAGAGCAAGGCCTGGTATAGCGTCATGAAGTCCCGCCCCTGCTTCCGCCCGCTACTCGGCGAACGCATGGACGGCATCGTCCCGCCAAGCCACTACGACAAGGTCGACTTCTAGGCCTTCACCGCCGTCAGCAGATAGTTAAGCCGCGTATCTTCGCTGAGGTGGAAGCCTTGAAGCGGGCTCACCGCGATGCCGCGCGTGTCGATCACCTTCATGCCCGCGGCCTCGATCAGCGCAGAGAGCTCTTCGGGCGGCAGGAACTGTTCGAAGTCGTGCGTGCCGCGCGGGATCCGGCCGAAGCCTTCGGCCAGCGTGATCGTCAGCAACCGCGACCAGGCCGTCTTGTTGGGCGTCGACATGATCAGCAGGCCGCCTGGTGCGACCCGCGCCTCCAGGTCTGCGACAAAGGCCGCCGGGTCAGCCACGTGCTCAACCACTTCCATCGCGGTCACGAGATCGTGGGCTCCCTCGATATTCTCGACCCCGCCCGCGCTGTACGTGATGTCCAGCCCGGCAGCCTTGGCGTGCGCCTTGGCGACCTCGATCACTTCGGCAGCAGCATCCACGCCCGTCACTTTCGCGCCCAATCGCGCCAATGGCTCGGCCAGCAGCCCGGCCCCGCAGCCGACATCGAGCGCGCTCTTATCCTCCAGCGGACGGAAACTGCATTCATCGCAGTGGAAATGCTGGTCGACCTGGTCGCGCACATAGCCGAGCCGCACAGGATTGAGCTTGTGGAGCATCGCGCTCTTGCCCTTGGGGTCCCACCAGTCGTCGGCCATGCCGCCGAAATGGGCGGCTTCCTTATCGAGGATGCTTGTCTTTGCCATGCCCGCTCCCTACCAGCTTGGGGTTCTATGGGCGAGCGCATTGTCATGAAGTTTGGCGGCACCTCGATGGCAGGCATCGAGCGGATCCGCCATGTCGCCGACATCGTCGCGCGCCAGGCTGTCAATGGCGATGAGGTGCTGGTCGTGGTGTCCGCTATGGCGGGGGAGACCGACCGGCTGGTGCAGTTCTGCAAGGAAGCCGCCGCCACCCACGACCCGCGCGAATATGACGTTGTCGTTGCCAGCGGCGAACAGGTGACCGCAGGCCTTCTCGCGATGACGTTGCAGAATGCCGGGCTCGAAGCGCGCAGCTTCATGGGCTGGCAGCTGGTCAAGGCCAGCGGGGTGCACGGCAATGCGCGCGTGGAAAAAATCGAAAGCGATCTGCTTTCGGACGCCTTGGGCAACGGCACCATCTGCGTCATTCCGGGCTTTCAGGGCGCGACCGAGGATGGCCGGCTGGCGACGCTTGGCCGCGGCGGGTCGGACACCAGCGCGGTCGCCATCGCGGCCGGCGTGAAGGCCGATCGCTGCGACATCTACACCGACGTCGATGGCGTCTACACGACCGACCCGCGCCTGACGCCAAAGGCGCGCAAGCTCGACGCGATCACTTTCGAGGAAATGCTCGAACTGGCGGGCGCTGGGGCAAAGGTGTTGCAGGTGCGCTCGGTCGGGCTCGCCATGCGCGAGAAAATGCCGCTGCGGGTCGTGTCCGCATTCGAGGACGTACCGGGCACGAGCATCGTCGCCGAATTGGGAGAGAATATGGAACGCACCGCCATTGCCGGGATCGCCGCCGATCGGGGCGAAGTGCTCTTGAGCGCGCGCGACATCGGCATCGCTACCGCCACCGGTGCGCTCGCCGATGCGGGGATTGCCGCTGACATGCTGAGCCAATCGGACGATGGGCTCAAGCTGACCGTGCCGCGCGCTTCGATGGTGCAGGCCATCGCGCTGCTCGAAAAAGCAGGTGCCGGCGGCATCGACACCAACGAGGACGTCGCCAAGATCTCGATCGTCGGCGTGGGCCTGCGTTCCGATCCGCATTTGACCGCCAAATTCTATGCCGTATTGGCCGACCGCGACATCGCGGTACACCTGGCCTCGAGCGGCGAAATTCGTGCCGCGGCGCTGATCGACGACAATCACGTCGATGTCGCCGTGCGCGCCCTCCATACGGCCTTCGGGCTCGACAGTTAGGAAGATACTATGAGTGGTGAAGGTTTGATCGCGGAACCCCGGCCGATGCCCGGCGGCACAGGCGCTGCCCGGCTTGCCGAACTGATGAAGCGCGGTACCGATTTCCTCGGGTGCCAGACCGCCATCATGGGCGGCGCGATGAGCTGGGTGTCCGAACGCAACCTCGTGTCCGCCATCTCCAATGCGGGCGGCTTCGGCGTCATTGCCTGCGGCGCGATGACGCCCGAACTGCTCGACACCGAGATCGCCGAGACCAAGAAGCGCACGAACAAGCCGTTCGGCGTGAATCTCATCACCATGCACCCCGATCTCGATGCGCTGATCGACATCTGCGCGCGTCACGAAGTCGGCCATATCGTGCTGGCGGGCGGGCTTCCGCCCGGCAAGGCGATCGAGCGGATCAAGGGCAACGGCGCCAAGCTGATCGCTTTTGCCCCCGCGCTTGCGCTCGCCAAGAAACTGAAGCGTTCTGGCGTCGATGCGCTTGTCGTCGAGGGCATGGAAGCAGGCGGTCATATCGGCCCGGTTTCGACTAGCGTGCTCGCACAAGAAATTCTGCCGAGTATGGCCGAGGAAATGCCGGTCTTCGTGGCCGGCGGTATCGGTCGCGGAGAAGCGATCGCCGCCTATCTCGAAATGGGTGCGGTCGGCGTCCAGATCGGCACGCGCCTCGTTTGCGCCACCGAGAGCATCGCGCACGAGAATTTCAAGAAGATGTTCATTCGCGCCTCGGCGCGTGATGCCGTCCCGTCGGTCCAGATCGATCCGCGCCTGCCGGTCATCCCCGTCCGCGCGCTCAAGAACCGCGAAATGGAAAATTTTGCCGCCAAGCAGCGCGAGGTCGCCGACCTGCTCGACAAGGGCAGCGTCGAAATGGCCGAAGCCCAGCTCCAGATCGAGCATTATTGGGCGGGTGCGCTCAAGCGTGCGGTCATCGATGGCGATGTCGAAAGCGGCAGCGTGATGGCCGGCCAGTCGGTCGGCATGGTCAAGAAAGAGGAACCGGTTGCCGACATCCTCGCCGAACTGGTGGACGAGGCCGCCGCCGCGCTGGAGACTCGCTAGGCACCGCGCCATGCCTCTGCTAGCCCCTAGGCCATGGTAGAAAGCGCAGCCGCCTCCGCCCGCGAAATCCTGACCGGCCTCCATGACGTGATGGCCGGGCGCGGCACCGCGCAGTCGAAGCTCGACCATGTCGTCGACCTGATCGCCGAGAAGATGGCGAGCGAGGTCTGCTCGATCTACGTCATGCGCGACAACATGCTCGAGCTGTACGCGACCCACGGTCTCAACAAGGAAGCGGTGCACGTGACCCGCCTCGGCCTCGGCGAAGGTCTCGTCGGCACGATCGCCGAGCAGACCCGCGTGCTCAACCTCGAAGAAGCCAGCGCGCACCCGCAATTCTCCTATCGCCCCGAAACGGGCGAAGAACATTTCCACAGCTTTGCCGGCATCCCCATCGTGCGCCGCGAGGAGCCGATCGGCGTCCTCACCGTGCAGCACGAAGACAGCCGCAAATACCAGGACGTCGAGATCGAGGCGCTGCAGACCGTCGCGATGGTGATGAGCGAAATGCTGGCCAATGCCGGCATTGCCGATGGTACGCGCGGACGGAGCCGGTCTTCGGGCGAACAGCAGCTGGGCGGGCTCCAGCTCGTCACCGGCATGGCGCGCGGCAAGGCGGTCTTCCACCAGCCCAAGGTCACCGTCGAACATACGGTCGCGGAAGATACCGAGGCCGAACGTGCGCGTGTTTATGCGGCCTTCCGCAAGATGCGCGAACAGATCGACAACATGACGCGCGATGCCGAATTCGGCACCACGGGCGAGCATGAAGAGATCCTCGAGACCTACAAGATGTTCGCCTACGACGAGGGCTGGGCGCGGCGCATCAACGAAGCCATCGACAGCGGCCTGACCGCAGAAGCGGCGATCGAACGCGTGCAGCAGCATACGCGCACGCGAATGAAGGAAATCGACGATCCCTTGCTTGCCGAGCGGATGCACGATCTCGAGGACCTGTCGAACCGCCTGCTACGCATCGTCGCCGGGCGGATGACGACGGCGGCGCAGACCGGGCTCGATGAGGACACGATCCTGATCGCCCGCAATCTCGGGCCCGCCGAACTGCTCGAATATGACCGACGCCGCCTGAAGGGCGTGGTACTCCAGGAAGGCTCGCTCACCAGCCACGTCACCATTGTCGCGCGGGCGATGGGCGTGCCGACGGTCGGCAAGATCGAGGACATCCGTCACATCGCCAATGACGGAGATGAGATCCTCGTCGATGGCGATCAGGGAACGATTTGCGTCCGCCCGTCGCGCACCACCATCGACAGTTTCGATATGCGCATGGCGACAACGGCCAAACGCCGCGCCGAATATGCCGCGCTAAAGGACCAGCCTGCCGAAACGATCGATGGTCAGCGCATCCAGCTGATGGTCAATGCCGGCCTGCCCGAAGATGCCGCGCAGCTTGCCGCCAACGGCGCCGAGGGGATCGGGCTCTTCCGCACCGAATTCCAGTTCCTCATCGCCGCGCGCCTGCCCGGCCGCGAAAGCCAGCAGAAACTCTACAAGGACGTGCTTGACGCTGCCGGCGACCGGCCCGTCATCTTCCGCACGCTCGACATCGGCGGCGATAAGGCGCTGCCCTATCTCAACGAGAAGGACGAGGCCGAAAATCCGGCGATGGGCTGGCGTGCGCTGCGGCTCAGCCTCGACCGCAAGGCACTGATGAAGGCGCAGGCCCGCGCGCTGGTCGAAGCCGCGGGCGGGCGCCATCTGCGCGTCATGTTCCCCATGGTCTCCGAACCCTGGGAATTCGAAGAAGCACGCCAACTGTTTGAAAAAGAGGTGAAATGGCTACGCGATCGCAAGCGCGTGCTGCCGACGGTCATCGAATATGGCTGCATGCTCGAGGTTCCAAGCCTCGCCGAAATGCTCGACCAGCTGCTGCCGCGGATCGATTTCCTGTCGATCGGCACCAATGACCTGACCCAATTTCTTTTCGCCGCCGACCGCGCGGATCCGCGTCTGGCCGAGCGTTATGACTGGCTCAGTCCCTCGATCCTGCGCTTTCTCAAACGCATCGTCGACCAGTGCAAGGCGGCCGACGTCCCTGTTCGCGTCTGCGGCGAAATGGGCGGGCGCCCGCCCGAGGCGCTGGCGCTTATTGCCATCGGGATGGAAGCTTTTTCGGTCACGCCGGCCGCGCTTGGCCCCCTGAAAGCAATGATCCATTCGCTCGATGCCGGCGCTGCACGCCGCGAGTTCGAAAGCCTGCTGGCCGACCCGCCGAAGATGTTCCGCGAGGCCGTGATCGACTGGGCGCGGCAGCAAGCGGTTGATTTGAGCTAAGGCCTTGCCCTTTTCGCGTTGACAGCGCGGCCTTGCCTTTCAACAGTGGCGCCAAAGGGAGTGGCTGATGGACGAAGAGCTCGAACAGGAAGAATTGCCGAACATCGTGCCGCTCGGCCAGCGCTTCAAGGAAGCGCGCGAGGCCAAGGATCTGTCGATCGACGACGTCGCGGCGACAACGCGGATTCCCAAACGCCACCTCAATAATCTTGAAACCGGCAATTATGCCGATCTGCCCGCGCCCACCTATTCGATGGGCTTCGCCAAGAATTACGCCCGCGTCCTCGACATGGACGTGGAAGAGGTATCGGCTCAGCTGCGCGAGGAAATGGACGGATTTGCTCCGCGCGTAGAGGAACAGACCGGCTTCGAACCGGTCGATCCCAACCGCTCGATGCCAAGATGGTTGGTATGGGGCGCGATCCTCGCGCTGATCGCAGCGATCGTTTTCTTCGTCTTCTATACCGAGCGCAGCCTGCTTGGTGCCGAAGGGGCGGAGCCCCCCGCGCTGAGCACGATCGGACCCGAAGAAGAAGCCGAAAGCGATGCTGCCGACGACGCCGTCGTCACCGCGCAGCGCGTCATGCTGATGGCCGATAGTCCGGTATGGGTGCGTATTACCGACGGCGGCGAGACCCTCGTCGAAACCGAACTCGGGCCCAACAACAGCTATACCGTGCCGCTCGATGCGGTCGCGCCGATGCTGGAAACCGCACGGCCGGAAGGCCTGCGTATCCTCGTCGGTCGCAACGATGCGCCGCAGGTGGGGCCCGATGGCGAACGCGTGACGGGCGTCAGCCTGCTGCCGCCCGACCTGCTGCGCGGCCCGCGCGCGGCTGCAGCGGGCAGCACCACGGTGCCAGCACCGCGCGCCATCCCGCCCTCGGCTCAACCCTCGCCACGTCCGTTGGCAAGGTCAGCCCGGCCGGCACCACCTGCGGAAGAACCCCCGCCGCCGCCGCCGACTGCCGCTCAGGAAGAAGCGGCCACTGACGATGCTGGCGATGGCGGTGCGACCGGCTAATGATTCACGCGGGCTTCAGGCTCGCCAAGACACAGTAGAGCGACTCAAACTATCGGATTTCCCATGAAAAGACTTCTCATCGCCATTCTCGCCACCCTGTTCGTCGTGCAGCCTGCCTTTGCGCAGGAAAGCGACAGCCGACGGGAGCGAGAAAATCGCGACCGGATCGAGCGGCTGGAGCGCCAGGTGCGTCAGATGCAGAAAGAGGTCTATCCGGAAGGCCGCCCTGCCGACACCGCGGGCTTTTACGACGAGCCCGTTGCCACCCGGCAATCGGTCGACATCCTTACCGGCCGCGTCGACACGCTCGAACGCCAGCTGGCCACGTTGATTCGTGAAAGCCAGGAAAGCCAATACCGCCTCGGGCAGATGGAAGCCGAAATCGCGCGGCTGCGCGGCGAGATGGTAGCTCGCCCGGCCGCTCCCGCTGAAGAGGACGATCCGCCGCTCGTTTCCACGCCGCGCTTCGAAACCGATGACGAGCCGGTGGGCGGCGATATCGATACGCCTGCCAACGACGATGAACCCATCGCAGCGATCGCGAGCAACGACCCTAATTTCGAGCTCGCCGGCGAAGAAGCCTATATCGAAGGCTACCGCCTGTGGAATGACGGCAATAACCAGCGCGCGATCACGGTATTGCGGGCCATGGAAACGAGCTTTCCCGGCCACCGCCGTGTCAGCTGGGCGCGCAATCTGATCGGCCGCGCCCTTCTCGACAGCGGCCAGCCGCGCGCGGCCGCCGAGGCGCTGCTCGCCAATTATCGCAATGATCCCAAGGGTGAGCGCGCCGCCGACAGCCTCTTCTTCCTCGGCCAGGCGTTGATGGAACTGAACCAGCCCGGCCAGGCCTGCCGTGCCTATGACGAGCTCGAGGAAGTCTACGGCAGCAGCGTGCGCGAATATCTGCGCGAACGCCTGCCCAACGCCCGGGCCCGCGCCAACTGCAGCTAGTCGCCCGATGAGCAAGGACCTGATGCCCGATCAGGTCGCGGTCGATCGCTTTAGCGCATCGCTTGATCGGCTGGTTCCGACAACTCAGGCGGTCGGCCTTGCCGTTTCCGGAGGGCCCGACAGTCTCGCCTTGCTGCTGCTTGCCAACGCGGCGCGGCCAGGCATGGTGCAGGCCGTTACCGTCGATCATGCGCTGCGATCCGAAAGCGCGCAGGAAGCGAAGACCGTCGCGGCGATCTGCCTGGCTCATTCCATTCCGCACACCATTCTCAAGGCCGAGTGGGGCGAGGGCGTCCCTGACGCCAATATCGAAGCTGCGGCGCGCAAGATGCGCTACGCCATGATCGGTAACTGGGCCGAACGAAACGAGCTCGCGTTCGTGGCAACGGCACATCATGCCGACGACCAGGCCGAAACACTGCTGATGCGGCTGGCGCGCGGCGCGGGCCTCTCGGGACTGTCAGGCATCCGGGAACGGCGACCGCTCGGCGACAAGGTCACGCTGGTGCGGCCATTACTTGATTGGGAAAAGGTCCTGCTGATGGCACTAGTCATGCGCGCAGGCCTGCCCGTTGCCAACGATCCGATGAACGACGATGACCGCTTCGATCGGGTGCAGCTGCGGACCGCGCTCAAGGAGGGCGGCTTTGGCGACGCGCGGCAATACGCCAACAGCGCGCGCCATCTGCAACAGGCCGATGAGGCCTTGCAATGGCTCACCGCCACGCTCGCCCAAAAGCGTCTCGTTGCCGATCGGGACGGGCTCGTCATCGATACGCGCGGACTGCCCGATGAAGTCGCGCGCCGACTGCTGCTGGCAGGCTTCGACCGCCTGGGCGACCGGAGCCCCCGCGGCCCGGACCTCGAACGCGCAATGGCGCGTTTGAAAGGCGGTGGAAAGGCAATCTTGGGCAAGCTACTCGTCGAGATGATCGACGGGCGGTGGCACCTCACCAAGGCGCCGCCCAGAAAGACCGTATAGCCCACTTATTGTAGCGCAGCGCAAGAAACCCTATCTTAGGGGTCGCCCCCGTTTATTGGACTGGAATTATGGAACAAAAGCCCGATCCGCAGCAGCAGCCGCCGCAAAGCAACTGGACGAAATCACTGATCGTCTGGGTGGCGATCATTTTCGGCATGGTGCTCTTCGTGCAGGCCCTGTCGGGCACCAGCGGGAACGAAGCTGGCGAGCAGATTCCCTATTCCGAATTCATGAGCGATGTCGAAGAGGGCAAGATCCGGTCGGTCAACGTGGCCGAATCAAATTCCGCATCCACGCGTATCTCGGGCGAGCGTGAAGGCACCAAGTTTGTCACCATCGCCCCGGCCAATGCCGACTATGCAAGCACGTTCCAGGAAAATGGCGTCGCCTTCCAGGTGCGCGAGGAAAAGCAGGCCAGCTTCTGGCAGATCATGCTTTACCAGTCGCTGCCCTTCATCCTGATCCTCGGCATCGCCTTCTTCGTCATCCGCCAGATGCAGAAAAATGCAGGCGGCGGCGCGATGGGCTTCGGCAAATCGAAGGCCAAGATGCTCAACGAAGCCAAGGGCAAGGTGACCTTCGAAGACGTCGCCGGCATCGATGAAGCCCGCGAAGAGCTGCAAGAAATCGTCGAATTCCTCAAGGATCCGGGCAAGTTCGCCCGGCTTGGCGGCAAAATCCCCAAGGGTGCGCTGCTCGTCGGTTCGCCGGGTACGGGTAAGACGCTGCTCGCCCGCGCCATCGCGGGCGAAGCGGGCGTCCCCTTCTTCACCATCTCGGGCTCCGACTTCGTCGAAATGTTCGTCGGCGTCGGCGCCAGCCGCGTGCGCGACATGTTCGAACAGGCCAAGAAGAACGCACCCTGCATCATCTTCATCGATGAAATCGACGCGGTCGGTCGCCATCGCGGCGCGGGCCTCGGCAACGGCAATGACGAGCGCGAACAGACCTTGAACCAGCTACTGGTCGAAATGGACGGCTTCGATGCCAATGAAGGCATCATCATCATCGCCGCGACCAACCGTCCCGACGTGCTCGATCCGGCCTTGCTCCGCCCCGGCCGTTTCGACCGCCAGGTCGTCGTCCCGCGCCCGGATATCGAGGGCCGCGAGAAAATCCTGCACGTGCACATGCGCAAAGTGCCGCTGGCGCCCGACGTCGACGCGCGCGTGATTGCACGCGGAACGCCGGGCTTTTCGGGTGCCGACCTTGCCAATCTGGTCAACGAGGCCGCGCTGTTGGCCGCGCGCAAGGGCAAGCGCCTCGTCGCCATGAGTGAGTTCGAGGAAGCCAAGGACAAGGTCATGATGGGCGCGGAACGCCGCTCGATGGTCATGACCGAGGACGAGAAGAAGATGACCGCCTATCACGAAGCCGGTCACGCCATCGTCGCGCTGCACGAGCCTGCATCGGATCCGATCCACAAGGCGACCATCATCCCGCGCGGCCGCGCGCTTGGCATGGTCATGCGCCTGCCCGAGCGGGACCAGTACAGCTACCACCGCGACAAGATGCACGCGAACCTTGCCGTCTCGATGGGCGGGCGCGTCGCCGAGGAACTGATCTTCGGCTACGACAAGGTGTCTTCGGGCGCTTCGGGCGACATCCAGTATGCGACCAAGCTGGCGCGCGACATGGTCACCCAGTGGGGCATGTCGGACGAAATGGGCCCGGTGCAATACGAAGAGCAGCAGGGCGAAACCTTCCTTGGCTATTCGCAGAGCCAGGGCATGAATGTCGCCGCGGAAACCAAGCAGAAGATCGACAAGGAAATCCGCCGGATCATCGATCAGGGCTACGATCGCGCCAAGCAGGTCCTCACCGAGCACGCCGATGAGCTGGAAACGCTCGCGCAGGCCTTGCTCGAATATGAGACGCTGTCGGGCGACGAGATCAATACCGTCCTTAGCGGCGGCACGATCGATCGCGGCGGCTCGACCGGTCCGGTTATCCCGACCGCCGGCAGCTCGATCCCCAAGGCCAAGCGCCCCAAGAAAGGCGGCCTCGGCGGCCCCGCAACTGCCTGACTGTTAAACCCGTATTCAGCGCGTTGCGAACTAAAGGTTTGCAGCGAGTAGGAGTTTGCTGATGCGCGTTTGTCTGCTGATCGGATTGGCCACGCTCTGCGCCACTCCCGCGAGCGCGCAGGACATGAATGCGCAGAGGCTCTACGAGGCGGGGGTCGCGCTCAAGGCGCAGGGCCCGCTGGCGCTGGTAACCCCGGAATTCCGGGAGATACGTGAGGAGCTGCAGGCCGCTGCGGATGCCGCGCGCGCCGAGGCCCGTGCCAACAAGGCTGCGGGGCGAAAGCCTCGTTTTTGCGCGCCCGAGGGCGAACAGACAATGGGATCGGGCGAGCTTATCCGCCGTGTCGAGATGATACCCGAAGCAGAGCGTCGCAAGATCGACAGCCAGGAAATGATGACGCGCGTGCTCGCGCAGAAATATCCCTGCACCTAAAGCGCACCCAGCGCGAACATCAGCCCCAGGAAGATGCCCAGCACGGTCCAGGTGATGATGGATAACGCCGCCGTGCGCAAAATGGCCGACAATCGGCTGAGCTCATAAGTGCCCTTGATATGACGATAGATGTGCACCGGCGCGTAGGTTAGCGCCACGACGATCGCGAGATCGGGTTCGACGAGTTTGGCCACCAGCCCCACGATGATCACCATCAGCATCATGAAACTGATCGAATAGGTCACGAACACCGCGTGATCGTACATCCGGAACCGCTTCGAGAAGGGAAAGAGCAGCCACATGAAGGGGAGCGACAGCGGGATCAGCAGCCAGCTCAACTTATAGCTGGTCGTCTGCACCTTGTAGAGAAACAGCGCCGGATTGTCAGTTGCCCTGTCGAATCCGGCCGCAATCCCTTCATACCAAGTCCCCTCATATTCGCTTTTGTTGGGGCCGGCCATTTGGACGATTTCGTTGTCCTCTTCCCCGGTATTCGCTGCGATGTCTGGCACTGTGCCGCCCAATTCCACCAGCCGCTCGCGCGTGGCATCTCGCTGCGCCTTGATTCCGGCTATCGCGCCACCGACGCCGGGAAAGTCTTGCGCCTCTAGTTCAGCGATATTGGCATCGAGTTCTATGAGCGCTGTTTCGGCTTCCTCTATTGTCTCGATGTCGCTGGCGTCTGCTGTGAGCTTGATGTCGGCGTTGTCGAGGTCGCCAATAGACACGACCAGCGCAAACATCGCGACCACCGTGAAAAGGTAGAAGGCGATGGGACTGATGTAGCGCGCCCGCTTGCCCTCGATATAGTCGCGGGTCAGCTGGCCCGGCTTCCACACCAGCTTGGGCAGCGTATTCCAGAATTTCCCGTCGAGATGCAGCACTCCGTGGACGATGTCGTGGAGCAGACCGCCCAGCGTGCGGTGGATGTGCGCTTTCTGGCCGCAATGATGGCAGAAGTCGTCGACCAACGGCGTGCCGCAATTGAGGCAATTGGGAGGCCGATCGCCATGGCCTTTTTCGTCGGTCGACAGCTCGTGCTCGACCGCGCGGCCGGCGAGCCCGCCTCCGATAATTTCGCCTGCTGCATCGACGCCGCTCATCCGTTCCCCCGATTGGTGACGTAATACCCTCATACACCGACGTGCTGGCGCGGTCCAAGAACTTCGTGCTAGCGCGCTGGATATGGCGAAAATCGGCCTCCTGGGCGGCAGCTTCAACCCGGCGCATATCGGCCATCGAAAGGCCAGCCTGGCGGCATTGCAAGCGCTCGGGCTCGATGCCGTATGGTGGCTCGTCAGTCCGCAAAATCCGCTCAAATCCGACAAGGACATGGCGCCTTACGAGGCCCGTTTGGCCTCTGCTCGCGAGATGGCGGCGCGCGCGCCGATCATGGTGTCCGATTTCGAAGTGCAGGCAGGCACGCAGTACACGATCGACACCATATCGGCGATCCAGCGCCACTTTTCTCACCATGATTTCATCTGGTTGATGGGCGAAGACAGTGTTGCCAATTTTCATCAGTGGAAAGACTGGCGCGGGCTGGCCAGAAGCATCCCGATTGCAGTCATGACTCGCCCGGGGTATAAGAGCGATGCCCGCACGGCACGCGCGATGGGCTGGCTGCGGTGGTTCGTCCGCCCCGCATCCACGGCGAAAGAGTGGACAGAATGGAGAAGTCCGGCGATCACGTTCCTGCGTCTACCGCCCGATAATTCATCCGCTACCGCCCTGCGTGCGCTTCACCCTGACTGGCATCTGGCCTACCGCAAAAAGGCGGCGGGCTGATGCGTCTTTTCCTGTTGGAGGACCCTTGCCCGAGCTTGAGACCATGACCGATACCGCCTCGCCTTCCCTGCCCGTCGATCCCGAAGTCGAAGCGCTGCACGACCTCGTGCTCAAGAGCCTCGATGACGACAAGGCCGAAGAAGTGGTGACGATCCCGCTGTCCGGGAAAAGCTCGATCGCCGATCACATGGTGATCGCGTCGGGTCGCTCGACGCGCCAGGTTGCGGCGATGGCCACCAAGCTGGCCGAGCGGATCAAGCGCGAAACCGGCCTCATCGCGCGCATCGAAGGCCTGCCGGTCGCCGACTGGGTGCTGATCGATGCTGGCGATGTTGTCGTCCACCTGTTCCGGCCCGAAGTGCGCAGCTTCTACAATCTCGAACGCATGTGGGCGTTCGGGGACGATGCCGCCGCCACGCCGCCGGGCAACGCGTAAGGCTTTTCCCCGTGCAGTTGCACATCATTGCACGGGGCAAGATTGGCCGCTCTCCCGAAGCCGACCTGGTCGAGCGTTATCTCGACCGTATCCAGTGGAAGACCAAGGTGACCGAGCTGCCTGACGAAGGCGGCTCGATCCCCGTTGCCGATACCGGCGCCGCGGCGCCCAAGACGGTGGTGCTCGATGAGCGCGGCAAGACGATGACTTCGGTCAAGTTCGCCAACCTGCTCGGTCGCTGGCGCGATGAAGGCGTGCGCGAAACGCGCTTCCTGATCGGTGCCGCCGATGGCCATGCGCAAGAAGTGGTCGACAGCGCCGACCTGCTGTTTTCCTTCGGCCCCGCCACCTGGCCGCACATGATGTGCCGCGCCATGCTGGCAGAGCAGCTCTTCCGCGCTGTCGCTATCCTGTCGGGACACCCATATCATCGCGAGGGCGCAAGGTGAGGTATTGGTGGCTCGCGCTTTTTGCGCTGCTCATCGGTGCAGCGGGGGCTCAGGATGTCTCGCAACGCCTTTCCAGCGCTCAGGCCGAAGCCCGCGCGGCGGAAAAGCGCGCCGCCGCATTGCGCGCCCAAGCCGACGCGGCAAGCGATTCGGCAGCAGCCTTCGCAGCGCGGCGCGCGGCCCTTGCCGAAGAAATCGCCGCCGACGAATTGCGGCTGACCGAAGAAACTTTGCGGCTCGAACAAATCAGGGCCCGCCTTGCCGCGCACGAGGCCGCTTTCGAGGCGGAAAAAGCGCCAATCGCGCGCCTGCTCGCAGGTCTGGCGACGATGGCCCGCCAGCCGCCTTTGCTGGCGCTAGCGGACAGCGGTTCGGTCGACGAGCTGGTGCGCGTCCAGATGCTGATCGATGCCAGCCTTCCCGAGATCGAACGCCGCAGCGCTGCCATCGAAGCCGATGCCGCAAAAACGCGCGCGCTGGCAGACGAAGCGGAAAAGCAGCAGGCGGCGATCGCCGACCGGCGCGAACGCCGCGATGCAGCGCGGGCGCAATTTGCCGAGCAGGAGGCCGAAGCGCGGGCCAATGCGCAGGCGCTCGCCGATGCCGCCTTCAGCGCCGAACGCCAGAGCCTCGCCGTCGCGGAAAACTTCGCCGAACTCGGGCAAACCGCACAATCGCGCGCGATGACCCGTGTGCAGGCGCGGGCGCTCGCCCAATATGATCCGGCACCGCCCCGACCCTCGTCCGCCGATCCCGATCGACCCCGCGGCCCGAAAAACTATCGCATGCCTAGCGATGCCGCCGTTAGCGAGGGCTTCGCCACCTTGCGCGAAGGCGGTATTCGAAGCCGCGGGCTTACGCTTGCCACCCGCCGCGGCGCTGCGCTGGTGGCACCGGCGGCGGGCACTGTCACCTTTTCCGGCCCTTTTCGGGGTTATGACGGCGTCCTGATCATCGATCACGGCGATGGCTGGGCCAGCCTTTTGACCGGCGTGACGAGCCCGCTTGAAGCCGGTAACAAAATCGGCGCCGGCGCCGCGATCGGGCGGGCCCGCGGCGAGGTGACGCTCGAACTGTGGCAAAGCGGGACACCCCGTTCGGCGGCAATCATCGCAGGTTCATCGAAATGATTGTTAGATAAGGCAAAACCGCGCTAGATTGCTGGTGAAGATGTGCAAAAGGGACTTCACATGAAGAACAAGACGCTCGCCCGTATCCTGCCGCCGCTTGCCGTGGTCGGCGCGCTGGCGGCCATTCCGACGACGACCGCGACGGTCGCGGCGCAGGATGTCGATACCTATCGCGAGCTTGAAAACTTCCTCGCCGTCTTCCAGCGGGTGCGCGAATCCTATGTCGAAGAGGTCGATGATCATACGCTGATCAAGGGCGCCATCGACGGGATGCTCGCCGCGCTCGATCCGCACAGCAGCTATGTCGAAGCCTCCGATTTCGCCAACATGCGCCTGTCCACCGACGGCAATTATGGCGGCCTGGGCCTGACCGTCAGCCAGCAGGACGGTGCTGTCGTCGTCGTCACGCCGACCGAAGACACCCCCGCCGATCGCGCTGGATTGAAGGCGGGCGACTTCATCACCCATCTCGACGGCGACCTCCTGTTCGGCCTGACGCTGGATGAGGCCGTTGAACAGATGCGCGGCGCGCCGGGCAGCAAGGTCACGCTGACCGTGGTCCGTCCCGGCGCCGATGCCCCGTTCGACGTCGAAATCACGCGCGAGATCATCGAACTCAAGCCCGTCAAATGGGAAATCGTCGACGATATCGGCGTTATCAACATCAACGCCTTCAGCGCCGCCACCGGCGATGGCGTGGAAGATGCGATCCGCTCGATCGAACGCTCGCTCGGCCGCAAGCCCGCTGGCTATGTCATCGACCTGCGGTCCAACCCGGGCGGTCTGCTCGACCAGGCGATCGAAGTTTCCGACGCCTTCCTCGAGCGCGGCGAGATTGTTTCCGAACGCGGCCGCGACAAGCGCGACATCGAGCGTTTCTACGCCACCCGCGGCGATCTGACCGAAGGCCGTCCGCTGATCGTCCTCATCGACGCTGGCTCGGCATCGGCGTCCGAAATCGTCGCCGGGGCCCTGCAGGACCATCGCCGCGCCGTGGTCATGGGCGAACGCAGCTTCGGCAAGGGCAGCGTGCAGACCGTCATCCAGACCGGCCCCGAAAGCGCGCTGCGCCTCACCACGGCGCGCTATTACACGCCGTCGGGCAAGTCGGTGCAGGCTGGCGGGATCGAACCCGACATCATCGTGCCCCAGCTGACCGACCCCGATTATTTCAGCCGCCCGCGGCTGCGCGAAGCTGATCTTCGCCGCCATCTCGTGGCGCAAAAGGGCGTTGAGGATGAAGTCCTCGAAGACGACGGCGACAAGCGCGATCCGCGCTATTCGGCCAAGGCCGAAGAGCTCGAAGAAGCGGGCATCGAAGATTACCAGCTCCATTACGCAGTGAAGACGCTCAATCGCGTCGCCTCGCTCACGCGCACCACCAAGGTAGCAGGCCGCAAATAATGCTCGCAAAGCGTGAGCCGAAAGGGCTCTTGAGCCCAGCTGGCGCCCGAGCGCTTGCCCTGCTGATCCCGGCCGGGTTGCTGGGCGGCGCGCTTCTTTCGCAATTTGTCGGCGGGCTCTACCCGTGCGAGATGTGCATCTGGCAGCGCTGGCCGCATGCCATCGCCATCGGCTTTGCCATTCTTGCTTTCGTCGTGCCCAAGGCGCGCACGCCGCTCGTCATCCTCGCCGCGCTGGCCATCGCCGCATCGGGCGCCATCGGTGTCTTTCACGCGGGTGTCGAGCAAGGCTGGTGGGAAGGTATTACCGGCTGTTCTACCGCCGTCGGCGGCGGCACCACCAATCCCGATGACCTTCTGGCCGAGATCATGGCCGCGCCGATCGTCCGCTGCGACCAGATCCCTTGGTCGTTCATGGGACTGTCATTAGCCGCATGGAATGCAACTATTTCGCTGATCGGGGCGCTATTGATCCTGATCGGCGTGAAGAAAGGATCGCGATGAGCGCGTGGCAACCCGGCGATGCGAAACCCGACGTCGATGCGATGATCCGCGTCGACCAGGCCGGTGAATATGGCGCGACCCGCATCTATGCCGGCCAATTGGCCGTTCTGGGTGATCGCGGTCCCACTGCGCATGAAATCGCCAAGATGGCCGCGCAGGAAGAACGCCACCTTGCCCGCTTTAACGAACTTATCGCCAAGCGCGGCGTGCGCCCGACGGCGCTACAGCCCTTCTGGGAAGTGGCCGGCTTTGCGCTGGGCGCAGCGACCGCGCTCATTGGCCCCAAGGCTGCAATGGCCTGCACCGATGCGGTCGAAACCGAGATCGACCTTCACTATGCCGAACAATTGGAACAGCTGGGCGACAGCGACCCCGAACTCAGCGCGGATATCGCACAGTTCCGCGAAGAAGAACTGGAACATCGCGACACGGCGCGCGAACATGGCAGCGAAGAAGCGATTGCCTATCCCGTGCTGACCGGCGTGATCCGGCTGGGCTGCAAGGCAGCAATTGCGCTGTCGAAACGAATTTAGCTATCAGGGCTTGGCCCTGCCTTGGCGTCACGAAAGGAATGACGATGTCGAAATTGGTACTGGCGCTTGGCGCTCCCGCAGCCGCGATCTTCGCGCTCGCCACGCCCGCCTCGGCGCAAAGCCAGCAGCTTGAAGTCATCGTCTACGGCGACGATCCCTGCCCGCGCGCCAGCGAAGACGAAGTCGTCGTCTGCCGCCGCCGCCCGGAAGAGGACCGCTATCGCATTCCGCAGGAATTCCGCGCCTCGCCGCCCGCCACCGATCCAGCGCGTCAAAGCTGGGCCGCGCGCGTGCAATATCTCGAACGCGAAAACGTGACGGGCATTCCGCAGTGCAGCGCGGTCGGCCCCGCCGCCGCCCAAGGCTGCCTGCAGCAGGAAATCGACGAAGCGACCGCGCGCCGCGAGGCGCTCGAGGAAGACGAGACCGCGCCCGAGCAGTAGGCCTATTCGCCCTGCTTGGCCTCGACCCAGGCCATCACCTGCATTTCCAGCACGTCGAGCGGGACGCTGCCCTGTCCCAGCACGACATCGTGGAATTCGCGTAGGTCGAAATCGTCGCCCAGCATCTCGCCGGCGCGGGTACGCAGTTCGCGAATCTTCAATTCGCCGATCTTGTAAGCGAGCGCCTGCCCCGGCCATGAAATGTAGCGATTGACCTCGGCCTCGATATTGGCGGGGCTGAGCGCCGTGTTGTCGAGCATGAAATCGATCGCCTGCTGTTTGGACCAGCCCTTGCTGTGCAGCCCGGTATCGACCACCAGTCGCGCCGCGCGCCACATTTCGTAGCTTAGGCGGCCCATGTCCTTGGCGGGCGTGTCATACAGCCCCATCTCGATCCCGAGCCGCTCCGAATAGAGACCCCAGCCTTCGACGAAGGCAGTGAAGAAGGTGCCGTTCTTGCGCCATTCGGGCATGTCCAGCTCCTGCTGGATCGAGATCTGGTGGTGATGGCCCGGCACGCCTTCATGCACCGTCAGCGCGGGCACTTCCCACAGCGGACGCTGGTCGAGTTTTGACGTGTTGACGTAGTAGGTGCCCGCAATGCCGAGCTCCGGGCTGCCCGGATTATAATAAGCGGTCGTCGTGCCCGGCGCG
This sequence comes from Sphingomicrobium marinum, assembly GCF_026157105.1. GTDB lineage: Bacteria > Pseudomonadota > Alphaproteobacteria > Sphingomonadales > Sphingomonadaceae > Sphingomicrobium > Sphingomicrobium marinum. Next base: position 596,628 of record NZ_JANPVQ010000001.1, on the reverse strand, counting down.
ATTTCCGCCGGAATTTCGCGAATGCCGTAGGGCAGACACGGCAGGAAACCGAACAATGTCGGCATCAGCCCGTCGATCTTCTTCGCTTCGCGCGCGACATATTGCATCAGCTCTTCGGGCGTCTTGGCGTAGTAGACGGGGTTGGTGCGCAGGTCTTCGATGAAGGCTTCGCGCGTGGCAAATCCTGCGCTTGCCGCGACCTGCTCCATCTCGGCGCGAATGCGGGCGACTTCGGACAGGCCGAGCGCGTGAATTTCGTCCGCCGACATGCCCGTCGTGGTCATCTGGCGGATGCGGAAATCATAATATTCGCGCCCGCCCGGCTGGTTCGAGATGCCGACCTGATCGCTGCACTCGTAATCGTTGACGTACCACTCGGCGTGCGTCGCATACGCCGCGCGCAGCTCAGTATCGATCAAGGCTTGCGCCCGCGCTTGCAGGTCGGCCCATTGACCGGAATCGATGTTGGCAGGGGCTTCGCGGCGGAAAGGTTCGTACAGTCGGCTTTGCGTGGCATCCTCCGGGATGACGCCGGTAATTGATTCCGCGAAATCGTCGAGCGCTACGCACGGCAAGGTGTAGCCGCCTTTCACCGCCATGCGCGATACGGCGATCGCATCGGCATTGAGCTTCGGATACGCCGCGAGCCGCGCAAGATAATTTTCGTAATCCTGCGCATTTTCGAAGACGAGGTTACGCCCCAGCCCTGCAATCGACTGGTGCCAGCCGCCGCGATTGGTAAAGAGCATCAGGCGTTGCCCATAGCTATTGGCCTCCACCGTCTCCGAAAGGCTCCGCATCAGGATTGCCTTGGCGACCTGCGTGTCCGCGTCCAGTTCATCCGATGGGATCGCGTTCAGTTCATCAAGAAAGGCCTGCGCCTGCGCTGCCTGGCGATCCATCGCGGCGAGGCTGGAATCCCACAATTTGTCGTCATAGCGCTTGTCGCCAACCGACGACGCCAGCGTCGGATTTTCCTGCTTCACATATTCCCAGTAGCGATCGGTGAGATCCTCGAAATCTTCCTGCGGCGTGGCGAAAGCCGGCGCCGCGATGGCAAGCAGTGAAGCGGCGGCGAGAAGCGAAAGGCGCATGAGGGTCTCCCTGTCAAAGTCGCGGCGAAGCTACTGGCTAGGCGGGCAAAGGCAAGACGCCAATCGACCGGCGGTTTTTTGCGCTTGTGTCGGGCATCGGTCTTTTCTCTCCACGGGATAGAACGTATGGTGAACATATGGCCCACCTCGATACTCGTCAGAAGCTTGCGATTCTCGCCGATGCGGCGAAATACGATGCGTCGTGCGCGTCGTCGGGGTCATCCAAGCGCGATAGCCGCGGCGGCAAGGGTATGGGCTCGACCGAGGGCATGGGAATTTGCCATGCCTATGCGCCCGACGGCCGCTGTATCAGCCTCCTCAAGATACTGCTCACCAACAGCTGCATCTTCGACTGCCATTATTGCATCAACCGCAAGAGCAGCAATGTCCGCCGCGCCCGCTTCACAGCCGAAGAGGTCGTCCAGCTGACGCTCAATTTCTACAAGCGCAACTATATCGAGGGGCTGTTCCTTTCCTCAGGCATCATCGGTTCGAGCAACTATACGATGGAGCAATTGGTCGAGGTCGCCCGTAGCCTGCGCGAGGATCATGATTTTCGCGGTTACATCCATCTCAAAACCATTCCCGACGCGGATCCTGAACTGGTGCACCAGGCGGGGCTCCACGCCGATCGCGTGTCGATCAACGTCGAATTGCCCACGCGTGCGGGGCTCCAGCGGCTCGCCCCCGAAAAGGACGACAAGCGCATCGAAGGCGCGATGGGCGATACCAAGCTCGCGATCCTCGACAATAAGGACGCGCGCAAGAAATACCGTTCTGCGCCGCGCTTCGCGCCGGGCGGCCAGTCGACCCAGATGATCGTGGGCGCCGACGATGCCAATGATGGCGCCATCGTGACGCGCGCCAAGGGGCTGTATGACCGCTTCGGCCTGCGCCGCGTCTATTACAGCGCCTTTTCGCCCATTCCCGAACCGAGCGCCGTCCTGCCATTGCAGCGCCCGCCATTGATGCGCGAACATCGTCTCTACCAGTCGGACTGGCTGATGCGCTTTTACGGCTTCACGCCGGACGAAGTTGTCGCGGCGACCGATGAAAAGGGCATGCTGCCGCTCGACATCGATCCCAAGCTCGCCTGGGCGCTCAAGTTTCGCGAACAGTTTCCGGTCGACGTCAATCGAGCGACGCGCGAGCAGCTTCTTCGCGTCCCGGGCCTGGGCACCAAGGCGGTCGGGCGCATTCTGTCGTCGCGGCGGCATCGCTCATTGCGCCTCGATGACGTGGCGCGCCTGACCGTCAGCCTCAAGAAGATCAGGCCCTTCATCGTTGCCGCCGACTGGCGCCCGACGCTGCTGACTGACCGGGCTGACCTTAAGTCCATGCTCCTTCCCGCACCGTCGCAACTTGACCTGTTCACTCCGCATTCCATCGCGTCGATCTGAACCAAAGCGGCTGATTTCCGTTGGTTAGCCAATTATTGCGAGGAAGATTTATGACCGACACGACTATTTTCACGCAGCTTGAAAAAGACCACGACAAGCATCGCGAGCTGCTCAACCGCATCGAAAGCGCCACCGACAATAATGACGAGCGCAAGCAGCTTTTCGAGAGTTTCCGTACCGAGGTGACCGCGCATGCCGCGGCGGAAGAAGAGACGCTCTATTCCACCATGCTCGCCAAGCCGGAACTGCGCCACGATGGCCAGCACTCGGTTGCCGAGCATCATGAACTCGACGAACTTATGGCCGAAATCGCCGACCTTGACCCGAGCTCGCCCGAGTGGATGGAGAAGTTCAAGAAGCTCAAGCACGACTATCTCCATCATATCGATGAGGAAGAGCAGGACATGTTCCCGGCGGCCGAAGAAGGGCTGACCAAGGAAAAGGAAGTCGAGCTCGCCAAGAAGTTCGAGGAGCGCAAGCCTGCGGAATATCAGCGCGCGCTCGAGGGCGTCGATATGGAAGACGATCGCGAATAATGACACGCATCCTGCCCGACGGGCCGCAGATCGATATTCATCGCGTCGCGCTCGATCGGCAGGATGATTTTGCAGGGTGGCGCGATGCCGCCCGCGGCCTTGCCGAGGCCGGCGTGCCGCCCGAAGCCGTCACTTGGACGGTGGAGGGGCAAACCGACGAACTGTTCGGCTCGCAGCCGCCTCCCGCACCGTCGGGAGGCGGATTTTCCGTACCCAAGTCTTTTATCGGTCTGGCTACAACGGTGATCTGCCACCGCGATCCCGAACGCTTCAGCTTGCTATATGCGATGTTGTGGAAACTGCGCACCAATCGCCGCGCGATGGAGGATCGCGCCGATCCGCTCCTCGATCGCCTCCGCAAAATGGAAAAGGAAGTGCGCCGCGATGCGCACAAGATGCACGCTTTCGTCCGCTTTCGCGAAGTGGAAGATGAAGACGGCGAACGCATGGTCGCGTGGTTCGAACCCGATAATTATATCGTGCGGCGCGAAGCCGGTTTCTTCATGCGCCGCTTCACCAACATGCGCTGGTCGATTTTGACCCCGCAGCTTTGCATTCATTGGGATGGCGAGACGCTGCGCGAAAGCCCGGGCGCGACCAAGGCGGACGCGCCAGGCGGAGATCCGGTCGAGGAGACGTGGAAGACCTATTACAAATCGATCTTCAATCCCGCGCGGGTGAAGGTGAAAGCTATGACCGCCGAAATGCCCAAGAAATACTGGAAAAACATGCCGGAAACCGAAGCGATCGGCGAGTTGCTCGCCTCTGCGCAGGCGCGCGAGGCGGCGATGATCGAAACCAGCCGCGCGCAGGAGAGCCTGCTCGATACCGCCGCCCCAATCGCCTCTTGGGAAGAACTTGCGAAGCTGGCGCGCGAACGCCACGGCACCGACAGAACCAACAGCGGAACGCAGCTCGTCTTCGGTGAGGGCAATCGCAATGCAGCGCTGATGCTCGTGGGCGAACAGCCAGGCGATGAAGAGGACAAGGCCGGGCAGCCCTTCGTCGGCCCCGCCGGCCAGCTGCTCGACGAAATGCTCGAACGTGCAGGGATCGAGCGCAGCGAATTGTACGTCACCAATGCCGTCAAGCGCTTCAAGTTCGTCCAGCGCGGCAAGAAACGCATTCACGCCAAGCCGACGGCCGGCGATATAGAGCATTATCGCTGGTGGGTGGAAGCCGAACGCGAACTCGTCCAACCGGGGCTCACGCTTGCGCTTGGCGCCACCGCGGCCCGCTCGATCACCGGCAAAACGGTGACGATCAGCAAGGTGCGCGGCGAGGAACTGGCGCTTCCGGGCGGCGGGACCGGGATGGTCACCATCCACCCAAGCTATCTCTTGCGGCTTCCCGACGAAGCCGCGCGCGCCGAGCAGCGCGCACGGTTCATCGATGATCTCAAGCGCGCCGCCGACCGCGCCGCCGCGCTCGCCGCCTAGAAGGCGAAGCGTAGCGTACCGCGAACCGTCCGCGGCGCGATCGGGTAGAGGTTGTTGTCGTTGTAGGCGAGTGCGATCGCGTCCTCATCGAACAGGTTGTCGACGTTGACCTGCAGCGCGACATTGTCGCTGACATCATAAAATGCCGCCGCATCGACGCGGGTAAACCCGTCGACCACGACCTCGTTCGAAATGCTCGCGAAAATGTCCGACTGGTGACTGATGCCGACACCGATGCCGAGCCCATCGCGGATGTCGTAACGACCCCACAGCGATGCCTGGAAATCGGGCGAGAATGGAACGGCGCGGCCGGCCGGGGCCGACGTCGTGTCCTCGGTGATCTCGGCGTTCTGGAAGGCGAGGCCGCCGGTGACCGACAGCGCGCCGACCTTGCCCTGCACCTCGAGCTCGACCCCTTCAGAACGCTGCGCGCCAGTCAGCACGATCTCGCTCGAAAGCGGATCGAGGGCGGTCGTGTTTTCGCGGTCGAGCCGATAGGCGGCAAGCGTGATGTCGAGCGTGTCGAAGGCCCGATACTTGATGCCGATTTCCTGGTTGGTGAACTTTTCGGGCTTCAGCGCAGCGTCGGTGGGTGACAGGCTGTTAAACTGGTCGCCCGATTGCGGAAGGTAGCTTCGTGCCCAGCTCGCCCACAGGCTGACATCCTCTGTCGGCTTCACCACGACGCCCAAGCGCGGGCTCAGCAAATCGTCCGAGCGGCTGAGATCCGTATCGCCGATGAAATCCTGCACCCGAATGTCGAGCCAATCGTGGCGCAGGCCAGCAATGATCTCGACATGGTCGCCCACCGCGATCTGGTCCTGAATGTAAATACCGAAATTCTCGACATCGCTACGCGCCGCGCGCTCGCCCGATCCACCGCGGAAAGTGATCGGGGGGATCGCGACCGGATCAGCCAGCGGCACGAAGGTGCGGCGTCCGCTGGTCTGCGTGTCCTCGGGCGGCAGGGTGTCGAAGAAGCCGCGCAGACGCGCCGCATCGGTCCCCTGGTCGGCAAAATCCACGCCGACAAGCAGCGTGTGGCCAACGCCGCCGGTCGCAAACTCGGCGACCAGATCGTTCTGCCACAGGAAATTGCGGCGCAGCGTCACATCCTCATAGCTTTCGATCTGGACGCTGGGGGTGCCATCGATGTCGGTGACCGGGCTGATCGGCAAGGCGTTGCGATAGAGCTTGTCATAGTCGCCCCAGAGCAATTTGGAGGTGACGCTTAGCGTGTCGCTGAAATCGTGGCCCAGCTTCGCGTCGAACACATGCTTGGTCAGCGCGGTCCGGTTGACGCCGCGCACGCCGAAGAAGGTCTCGTCGAACCCTTCAATCGCACGAGCGGGGTTGGCGAGCGTACCATCGAACGCGCTGGGCAGGCCGCGGTCGACGTCGCGCTGGTCCTCGGCGTATTCATAGCCGACATCGAGCCGCGTATCGGGCGCGATCTGGAAAGCCAGCGTCGGATTGACGCCGATGCGGTCACCTTCGATGTCGCGAAAGTTATCGAACCGTTCGTAGGTCGCCGTCAGACGACCCGAAATGTCCTGCCCGAGCGGGCTATTGGCATCGATTTCCACGAAGCCCGCGCCCTCATTGTCGAGCGACACGGCGCCAGACACGGCGTAATCGTCGAACGGCCGCTTGATGACGCGATTGACGATGCCGCCGCCGCCGCCACGGCCGAAGATCAGCGCATTGGGTCCCTTGACGACCTCGACCCGCTCGACATTGTAGAGACCGCGATAGTGCTGCACGTCATCGCGAAGCCCGTCCGAAAAGAAGTCCGCGGTCGTATACTGGCCGCGGATGGCAAGCTGGTCGCGGTGCCCCTCACCCGCACTGGCCGTGACGCCCGGAACGAAGCGGACGATATCGCTGATCGAACGCAGCGCCTGGTCATTGATCTTCTCGGCGGTGATGATGCTGACCGCCTGGGGGACGTCGTTGAGATCGCTATCGGTCTTGGTCGCAGTACTGGTGCGGTCGGTGCCATAGCCGTCACGGACGCCGGTAACGATGATCGGATCGCCCGGCTCTGCATCGGCGAAGCCCGCATCGCGACTGTCGCTGGCGAATGCCGGTGCGGTGACAAAAATGGCGGTGGCGGCCAACAGGCCTGCGGTACGACTCATGATTACTCCCTTAGATGTTGGGAGCGTCGCTACCGTTATTGAAAATCATTCGCAATAGCAAAATGGCACTTCTTGCCTATTCGGCGGCGATGAGTTCCTCCGCTGCGCCTAGATCGACCGAGACAAGGCGACTGACGCCTTTTTCGATCATGGTCACGCCGTAGAGCCGGTCCATCCGGCTCATCGTCACCGCGTTATGCGTGACGATCATGAAGCGCGTGTCGGTTTCCTGGTTCATCCGGTCGAGCAGGTCGCAGAAACGTTCGACGTTGGCATCGTCCAATGGCGCGTCGACTTCGTCGAGGACGCAGATCGGGGCGGGGTTGGTAAGGAACAGCGCGAAGATCAGCGCCACCGCGGTCAGTGCCTGTTCGCCGCCCGACAGCAGCGTGAGCGCGGCCAGCTTCTTGCCCGGCGGCTGCGCCATGATCTCGAGGCCCGCCTCGAGAGGATCGTCACTATCGACCAGCGCCAGGTGCGCCTGGCCGCCGCCGAACAGCGTGGTGAACAGCGACTTGAAGTGATCGTTGACCTGTTCGAACGCAGCCAGCAGCCGCACGCGGCCTTCGCGATTGAGATGGCCGATCGAGCCGCGCAGACGGCTGATCGCCTCGCCCAGCTCCTCGCGTTCTTCGGCATTGGCGAGCTGGGTTTCCTCCAGCTCCTTCAATTCCTGCTCGGCGACGAGATTGACCGGCCCGATCCGTTCGCGATCCGCGACCAGGCGGTCGTGGTCGGCTTTTTCGGCCTCGGCACCTTTCAAGTCATCGGCGGAGAAGTCGAAGAGGGCGGGAAGCGCACCCGGCGCACGGTCAAAGCGTTCCTGGCAGTGCCGCGACACATCGCCGCGCCGCTCTTCTGCCGCTTCGGCCCGCGCCAACGCGGCGGCGCGGCGTTCGCGCGCGGAGGCAAAGGCTTCGGCGGCGTCGGCGAGGACCGTCTCGGCCCTCGACAATGCCTCGCGCGCCTGTTCCTCGATCGCCGCGGCTTTCGAAATCGCGGCATCACCTTCGCTGCTTTCGGCCTCCAGCTTGGCAATGGCTTCGCGTAGTTGCGCGGGCTTTTCGCGCAGGGCGGCGCGCTCCTGCGCCTGGCGTTCCGCCCGTTCCGCTGTCTCTTCCAGACGCTTTTCGGCATCGCGCGCCCGCGCCCGCCAGTCGCCCATTTCCTTGCCCGCGGCTGCGTGGCGTTCGCGCGCCGCCTGAAGCTCGCGCTGGCGCGTCGCAGCTGCGGCGCGTTGTTCGGCCACGGCTTGCCCTGCCGCGTTGGCTGCTGCCCGGGCTTCCTCAAGCTCGGCTTCGAGCTTGTCGCTGTCGGGCAACTTCTTCATCGCCGCTTCGGCCTCTGCCACCGCTTCCTTGGCGGTCTTCAGGAGGGGTTTGAGTTCGTCGCGGCGCTGGTCGATCGTCTCGCGGCGGCTCGCCAGTCGTTCGATCGCCACGCGCGCGGCATCGGCCTCGCGCCCGGCTTCGCGCCCCTTTTTCTCTGCCTCGGCGAGCGCGGTGCGCGCTTCCTCGCCGGCACGGCGCTGCGCCTCGACATCGCCCGACGCTGCGCTTAGCGCCGCCTCGGCCGCCGCCACCGCCTTTTCGAGGCCTGGTAGCTCACGCCCCAGCGCATCCTTGCGGTTGATCCGCACCAATCGTTCGGCCGCAGCCGCCCCCGCACCGCGCACGGTGAACCCGTCCCAGCGTCGCATCGTGCCGTCGCGCGTGACGATCCGCTGACCGGCGGCGAGCTTTTGCCCCGTGTCACGATCGACCACGCCGACCATCGCAAGGCGACGCTTCAGTTCGGCTGGCGCCTCCACCCGCGCGGCGAGCGGCACCGCACCGTTGGGCAATTTGGGGTCATCGCCGCCATCCGGCATGTCCCAGCGCCGCGGCCCGTCGCCGCCAATCTCGGCTTCGATATCGTCGCCCAAAGCCGCGGCCAGCGCCTGTTCGAACCCCGGCGCGGCCTTGAGACCCGCGATCGCGCCCTTTCCGCCTTGGTCGAGCGCGCGCGACAAGGCCTCGAGTTCGCTATTTGCTGCCGCCAGTTCGGCCTTGGCCGCCGCCAGCGCGCTTTGCGCTTCGTCACGCGCCTCGACCGCCGCCAGCCGCTCTCGCTCGGCGCGCGCCATCGCGGCCTCGGCCGCCTTAGCGTCATTCTCGGCGTCCGCCCGGGCTTTCTCGGCCGCTTTCAGCCGCGTTTGTTCTTCACTCCCGTCACCGAGTTCCCCCGCCAGGTCGTCGATACGCTCCAGATCGGCCGTGATCCGCGCCAGCTGCGCTTCGGCGCTTTCCAAGGCGGCATCGGCCACGCGTCGTTCGGCGCGCATCGCCGCATCGCGTGCCACCAGGGCGGCAAGCGCGGCATCGGCATCGCTTGCATTGCTTTCGGCCGCGCCGAGCGCTTCGGCCATCTCGCCCGCCGAGGCCTCGCTCGCCTCAATCCGCTCGTCCAGCCGTTCGCGTTCGGCGCTCAGCGCCGCGATGGCCTTGGCAGCATCCTCCTTGAGCGCTTCTTCACGCGCGGTTTCTGCCGCGAGCGCCGAATAGGCCGCGTCGAGTTCGTCGATCCGCCGCTTGGTCGCATCATGCTCGGCGCGTGCGGTCGCCAGCCGGTGCGCCATCTCCTGCCCCGCCGAGCGCGCATTGACCGTATCGTCGCGCGCCGTCGCCAATGCCTTGGCCGCCATGACCTGGGCTTCCTGCGCCTTGGTGCGTGCTTCGCTGAGTTCGCTGGTGCGCCCCTTGGCCTTCTCGGCTTCCTCGCGCGCCGCCTTCGCCATGCGCTCGGCGTCCTGCCACTGCGATACGAGCAGCCGCGCTTCGGCGACCTTTATCTCTTCGGACAGCTTGCGATAGCGCTCCGCCGCCCGCGCTTGGCGCTTCAACGCCGCGGCGCGCGCCGCCTGTTCGCCAAGCAGGTGATCCAAGCGCTCGAGATTGGTTTCCGCCTGCCGCAGCTTCTGTTCGGCGTCCTTGCGGCGGCGATGCAGGCCGGCGATCCCGGCCGCCTCTTCCAGCATCTGGCGCCGCTGCTGCGGCTTGGCCGATATGACCTGCCCGATCTTGCCCTGGCTGACGAGCGCGGGGCTGTGCGCGCCCGTCGCCGCATCGGCAAACAGCAGGCTGACATCCTTGGCGCGCACGTCGCGCCCGTTCATGCGGTAAGCGGAGCCAGCGCCGCGTTCGATCCGGCGGGTGACCTCGTTCTCGCCCGCTTCCTCGCCCGCCTCCTGGCCGCGCTCGATCAGCAGCGAGACTTCGGCGAAATCGCGCGCGGGACGGGTTTCGGTGCCCGCGAAGATGACGTCTTCCATGCCGCCGCCGCGTAAGGATTTGGGCGAACCTTCGCCCATCACCCAGCGGATGGCTTCCAATAGGTTGGATTTGCCGCAGCCATTGGGACCCACGACCCCGGTCAGCCCCGGCTCGATACGCAATTCGGCCGGTTCGACGAAGCTTTTAAAGCCGCTGAGTTTCAGGCGGCGAAACTGCAAGCCATTCTCCCCCGCCGCGAATCGCTACTCAGCTGATGCGGCATCCAACAAGGGTTTGAGGCTAGCCCAGTCATGGGCGCTAACCAAGACGTCATTGACGAGGAATGACGGCGTGCCGCGAACGCCATGCTCCTGCCTTGCGACCTGCGTCATGTTGATCAGATGGTCGACATGCGGCTGACCCGAAAGGCACTGCGCGCGGGTAGCGGGATCGAGTCCCTCCGCCTCGGCCAACGCGGCCATGCCCGATACCGTGACGATGCCTTCAAGTCCCTGGGTCTGGAGCAACATGTTGAGTTCGTCCGCCGGTTTCGCCTGCAGCGCGCCGAGCCAGCTTTGCTGGTTGGCGAGCAGCGTGTCAGTCATGCTGAAAAAGCCATCCGTGCCGCTGCACCGCGCCATCATCGCGCCCGCAAGATCGGCGGGATCGCGGATGAAATTGCGGATTTCGAAATAGACCTTGCCGGTGTCGACATAGTCGGCGACCAGCGGCTCCATCGCCTCGGCCATGAAGTGAGCGCAATGCGGGCAGGTGATCGACACATATTCGACCAGATGGACGGGCGCTTGCGGGTTGCCCATCGCATAGCCGCTGGCATCGGTAACGGCGCGCGTCTGCGACCAGTTGCCATCCTGTGCGAAGGAGGGCGCGGCGACGAACAGCGCCGCCGCCAGCGCCAAGAGCAGCCGGATCATTCGCCGTCTTCGGGCAGCGGTTCGCCGACCGCGATGGCCAGCACCGGTTCAAGCTGCGCCCAGACCGCCGCGTTCTGCACCTTCGATCCGTTGATGATGAAGGTTGGCGTACCGGTAACGTCGAAGTCCTGCGAACCTTCGGACTGCATGGTCGTCAGCAAGGTCGCATTGTCTGCATTGGACAGGCAGGCCTCGGTCTGCGCCGTGGGCAGGCCGCGCTGCGCCGCGAACGTCTTGAGGCCCGCTGCCTCGGCGATGGCGTTGAAACGCTGATCGGGCGCGAGCTGCTCAATCTGCGCCGCCTGCGCCTGCAGGTTCTGCATGCCTTGGCTCGCCCACTGCTGCTGGCTGGCGAACAGCGCCTCGGTCAGCGGGAAGAAGCTGGCATCACTGCCGCAGCGCGCGATGATCGCCGCCGTGATGTCGAGCGGATCGCGGACGAAGTTGCGATATTCAAGGCTCACGCGGCCGCTATCGATATATTTTTCCTTTAGCACCGGCATGCCTTCGGCTTCGAAGCGCGCGCAGGTGGGGCAGGTCAGGCTGGAAAATTCGATGATCTTCACTGGCGCATCGGGGTTGCCCATGAGGTAGCCGCCGGCATCGGTCTTGCTGACGACCTGGCTCCAAGTCGATCCCTCGGGTGCCGCTACGGCTTCGATCGGATCGTCCGGGCCGGTAATCTCGCCGCCGGTATCCGAACCGCCGCAGGCTGCCAATGCCAGCACGCTGGCGCTCAAAATTGCTTCACGAATCATTTTCGCTCCGTTTGGTAATCGGGTCGGTCAATTTGCCTACCTTAGGGATGACGGGCCCGCCTTGCGAGCCTTCGATAGCGCCGGCCAGCGATTCCAGCACGGCGCGAAGTTCGGGATCGGCCACCTCGCGCAGCCCCTCGCCCAGCTCCTTGGGCACCGGCTTGGGGCCGGTACGCTCGACGCGTTGTTCGGGCTTGGGGACGCGGCCCTGGCGATAGACCAGCTTGGCAATCGCGCCATGTCCGAAAAAGGCATTGACCTTATCGATGATGAGCGGCGCCATATGCTGCATCAGCGGCGCGTGGGCACCTTCCACCAGTAGCGTCAAAGTCCCGCCGGTCTTGCGACCCTGCGGAAACTTGATCGATTCGGGTACGCTCACCTTGGCGTAATTTTCGCCGACGATTTCGGGCCAGCGATGCACGATTGCGCCCTGCACGAAGCCGAAGCGCTTGAAGCTCGCCCCGCCGATCTTGCCGACAAGGTCGCCCGCACGCCGCACCTTCCCGATCCGCTTGTCGGGATCGTGGTTTTTGCGCGAACCGGGACGATAGGGCGTCTTTGCCATAGGCGGCCCTCATGCCATAGCAGGACCGTGCCCGCTACCGCGATTCCCCGACTGCTCGATCATTATCGTCAAACGGCGAGAGAATTGCCGTGGCGAACGCCGCCCGGCAGCAACGAGCCCGCTGACCCGTACAATGTCTGGCTGAGCGAAATCATGTTGCAGCAGACAACCGTGGCAACGGTGACGCCGCGTTACCGGCGTTTCCTCGAACGCTGGCCTACCATCGACGATCTTGCCGCCGCGCCGCTCGAAGCGGTGCTCGCCGAATGGGCAGGGCTTGGCTATTACGCCCGCGCTCGCAATCTGCACGCCTGCGCCCGCAAAGTGGCAGCCATGGGCGGCTTTCCGACAAACGAAACGGGCCTGCGTGCACTCCCCGGCATCGGCGAATACACCGCTGCGGCAATCGCCGCGATCGCGTTCGGCGAGCAGGCGACCGTGGTCGACACCAATGTCGAGCGCATCGTTGCGCGCCTCCATGCCATCGATCGCCCGATCAAGGATACACGCCCGCAAATCCGCGCGCTCGCCGCCGATCTGTTCGCCGACGGTCCCTCGGGCGATATCGCGCAGGCGCTGATGGACCTTGGAGCTACGATCTGCCGCCCCACGGCGCCACGCTGTGACGCTTGCCCGCTGGCAGGCGTCTGTAAGGCCTACGCCTCGGGGACACCCGAAGCGTTCCCGCCCAAGCTTGCAAGGACAGCCAAGCCCGAACGACACGGGACTGCGTGGATCATCGAGCAAGACCGCAACATCTTCCTGGTCCGTCGCCCGGCCAGCGGGCTGCTCGGTGGTATGGCCGCCTTGCCGGGTACAGACTGGCGCGATGGCGAGCCGCTGCAGGCCCCCTTGCCAGCCGTGCGTCATGTCTTCACCCATTTCGCGCTCACGCTGCAGATCGAATCGCGCGATGCAGTGCCGGACGATATTGACGGCTGGTGGCAGCCGATCGACCGTCTTGAAGAAGCGGGCCTGCCGACCCTTTACGCCAAGGCCGTAGCGGTCTGGCGGGCCTCGGAACGAGAACCTTCGCTGATCGCTTGAACCTTTGAACCCATCGCCCTAAAGGGCGGCAACGCATTTTTCGGACGGGGATCCATGGACGACCGCAAAAACACCATCGCCGGCTGGGCACTTTTCGCCGGCATCATCGCATTAGGTGCCGCTCTTTTGACCGGCGAAATCTTCCATGACGACGATTTTGACAGCTGCACGGCGGGCGACGGCTATTGCCCGTCTTATGTCGCGGACGCGTCCGTCCCGACTGGGGATGTAGAGGCCGAACAACCGATCGCCTTCTATCTCGCGCAGGGCGACGCCACGCGCGGCGAATCGCAATTCGCCAAGTGCCAGGCGTGCCACGCGATCAACCAGGGCGGTGCCAACGGCATCGGCCCGGGGCTTTACAATACGATGGGCAACCCGATCGCCGGCCACGCCGGCTACAGCTATTCGGATGCGCTCGCCGGAAAGGGCGGCAACTGGGACTGGGACAACATGAACGAGTGGCTCAAGAAGCCCTCGGCGTTCGCCCCCGGCACCAAGATGAGCTTTGCCGGCCTGCCTGACCCGCAGGACCGCGCCGACATCATGCTCTATATGAACCAGATGGGCTCGGGCATCGCGATCCCGCCCCCGCCGCCGCCGGTGAGCGAGGATGAGGCCGCTGCCGAAGATGCCGCGGCCGATGGCGATGCGCAGACCGCCGAAGACACCAATGTCGAATTGAACGAGGACGAGGTCGAGGGAACCGGCGATGCCGGCGGCGTCGACGTTCCCGAGGCGCAATAATGCAATCGGCGGGCAATCGGAATTCACCGAGCGTCGCCGCCTACATCGACAGCGTCGACGACAAGCGTCGTGAGACGTTTGCCGCGCTGGTCGACAAGATGCGGGGCCTGGTTCCCGACGGCTATGACGAGAACATGACGTGGGGCTTCCCAACCTGGGAGGTCCCACTTTCGGTTTCAGGGCCGACCTATAACAAGAAGCCGCTGATGTTCGCCGCGCTCGCTGCGCAGAAGAAGCATATCGGGCTCTATATCATGTGCGCCTATATGAACGAGGAGCGCAAACAGGCGCTACTCGACGCGCACAAGAAAGCTGGCAAGAAGCTCGACATGGGCAAGAGCTGCATCCGCTTCCAGCATGAGGACGATCTGGAATGGGACGCGATAGCCGCGGCCATCGACGTCGACCCCGAACAATTCGCCAAGGCCGCGATCACCGAACGCGAAGCGGCCATCGGCAAGGGCAAGCGCGGCTGACCGTTTAGTAGTGGTCGTCTACCTCGTAGACTTCGCACACCTTCTCCCACGCCTCCTCGGCCGTTTCGCACCAGGTGATGAGATCTAGGTCATGCCGCGAGATCGTGCCTTCGAGCGCCAGCGCTTCGAGATCCACCACCCGGTCCCAGAACTCCTCCTTGCCGAACAGCAAGATCGGCATCGGGCGGACCTTGCCGGTCTGGACGAGGGTCAGCAGCTCGAAAAGTTCATCGAACGTGCCGAACCCGCCCGGGAACACCGCAACCGCGCGCGCGCGCATCAGGAAGTGCATCTTGCGCAGCGCGAAATAGTGGAACTGGAAGCTCAGCTCGGGCGTGATGAAGGTGTTGGGCAGCTGTTCGTGCGGCAGCACGATGTTGAGGCCGATCGATTCCTTGCCTTCGTCGTGGGCACCGCGATTGGCCGCTTCCATGAAGCTGGGCCCGCCCCCCGATGTCACCACGAAATGGCGCCAGCCATCTTCGTCGATCGGGTAGGTGCTCGCGATCCGCGCCAACTTGCGCGCCTCGTCATAATATTTGGACTTGGCAGCCAGCCGCTCGGCAACCTTGCGCTCATATTCGGTCTCGGCCTTTTCGAGCAATTCCTGCGCCTTGACCGGTTCGGGCACGCGCGCGCTGCCATACATCACGAACAGCGACCTGATCTTCGCTTCGTTCATGAGAAGCTCGGGCTTCAAAAGCTCGAGCTGGAAACGAACGGGCCGGAGATCGTCGCGCAGCAGGAACTCGTGATCCTGGAAGGCGAGCTTGTAGGCCTCGCTCTCGGTCTGCGGCGATGACGTGACGTGGCTGGCGGCAGTGGCGTCGGACTTTGACGAGGCAAAGACCGGGTCGGAAGGTTTGTGCTTGTCGGACATGGGGAGTGGGTAGCCGCTCCCCATGTCCTTTCCTAGGTTCTTTTTTGGCCTATTCGGGCACTTGTTCGGCGTGGCCCCAATCGAGATTGCGGGTTGCGTACATCACCGCCGCGAGCGCCGCGAACAGCATCAGCGATCCGATCAGCAGGCTCAAACTCTCAAGTCCCAGAAGGACGTAAAGCGCCGCATAGAGCGCGGCCAGCAAGCCGCCGACAATCAATGCTGGCTTCCATCCGTTCAGGACCGCCTTGGTATAGAGCGTCACCAATCCGGCAATCGCCGCAGACGCAACCAGATAGGCGGGTCCGAACCCGATGACTTCGGCAAAGGCCAAGAGCAGCACGAAGAACAGCACCAGCGCCGCCCCGACGAGGAGGTAGGCAACGGCACTGACCCGCTTGCCCCCGACAACGTCGAACATCAGCAGCGCAAGGAAGGTGAAGCCGATATGCAGAAATCCATATTTGGCCGCACGATCGACCCGCGAATAGAGATCGACTGGATCGATCAGGCTGACCACGGCTGCCTGGCCGTGCGATACCGCATCGCCGCGTTCCATCGCGTAGCCGGACACCGCAACCGCCGCATCGAGGTTGGGCTTCTTCTCCCCATCGGTGAGCAGGGTGCGACCGAGCGCGAGGTTGCCGATCTCATACGTCGCCGCAAAGCCGCGATCGCTGACCTCCGGGTCGTCGGGCAAGAACGCGCCGGTAAAGCTGGGATGCGGCCAGTTCGACCGCACCGACCAGCGCGTCGACCCGGCATCGGCCAGCATTGCCATGCGCTGTGCGCCGCGTAGCGTGTAGCTATAGCTGGCGACCATCGGCCCTTCGAGGATCTCGGATGCATCGACATAGGCAAAGAAGCCCTGCCCGCCCTCACTGCCGCGGCCCGGCTTCAGGCTGGCGGTTTCGCCGCCGATCGTCACTACCGGATTGCCGGTAAGCCCGCGCGGATCGCGAACGCCGAATTGCAGCTGCGCTTCATCCCACTCGACCTGGTCAGCGGTAATATCGTACCGCTCGAAGTCGTCGGTGAGCACAAAGCGCGATTGGCCTTCGATGGCGGCTTCGTAGACGATCGCTTCGTAGATGGATCGCCCGCGCCGGCTCGGGTCGAGAGTCGTCTCGACCTCCGCCAGTTCGGGCGAGAGGGTCAGGTGCCCGCGTACCGAGCGGCGCACCGTCCGCGTGACGCCGTTCTCCTGAATTTGCTCCTCGACGACGTCGGTGTAGGGGACGATAAGGAGCGGCCCCGACAGCACCTGCTCGTCGCCCCAGCCATCGGTGATCGACGCTTGCGCCGTCTCTGACTGGCTCTGACGGTCGTACACCAGCGCCCAAACCGTGAAGAGCGGCACAGCAAGCAGGAGACCGATCAAGATCGTGATTGCAAGTTGGCCTCCGGGCGTCCGCCCCCTCGTGCCGCCTCGCCAAGCCATACCCTGTTCCTTTCTCTAAAACGCTTCGTCGCCCAAAACACTCGTTTCAACGACTCATCTACAGAAAACAACGGTTCGCCGTCAAGTCAGCACATCGCTCCAAAGCAAACGGGCGCCCCGTTCGACCGGGACGCCCGCATGTGCTTCAGCTATCGAAGCGGCTAGTAGACCCGTTTCTTGGGCTCGATATATTCGACGTCGTCGGTCAGCGTGTAGCTGTGGACCGGGCGGTAGTCGATTTTCGAGCCGCTGCCCTTGCCGCCCCAGCCGTCGACCCAGATGAGCGAATGCTTCATCCAGTTGGCATCGTCGCGATCGGGATAATCCTCGTGCATGTGCGCGCCGCGGCTTTCCTTGCGGTTGGCGGCAAGGTCGATCGTCGCCTTGGCCTGGCTCAGCAGGTTGTCGAGTTCGAGCGTCTCGATAAGATCCGAATTCCAGATGAGGCTGCGATCGGTGACACCGACATCGGCCATCGAATGCCAGATCGCGTCGACCTTCTTGGCGCCCTCGGCCAACGTTTCCTCGGTCCGGAAGACGGCGCAGTCAGCCTGCATCGTCTTTTGCATGTCGAGGCGAATTTCGGCGGTCGGCCTACCGCCCTTGGCGTTGCGGAATTGGTCGAGGCGCTCGATCGCCAGATCGGCCGCGCCTTCCTTCAGGTTGGGCTGCGCGGCGTTGGGCGTGACAACCTCGGCAAGGCGATGCCCCGCCGCGCGGCCGAACACCACGAGGTCGATGAGGCTGTTCGAGCCAAGCCGGTTGGCGCCGTGCACGCTGACGCAGGCGGCTTCACCCACCGCGAACAGGCCGGGCACCACCGAATCGGGATTGCCGTCCTTCAGCGTCACGACTTCGCCGTGATAGTTGGTCGGAATGCCGCCCATATTGTAATGGACCGTCGGCACCACCGGGATGGGGCCGCGCGTCAGGTCGACACCAGCGAAGATCTTCGCGGTCTCGGTGATGCCGGGCAGGCGCTCGGCCAGGATATTGGGATCGATGTGATCGAGGTGGAGGAAGATGTGATCTTTCTCGTCACCCACGCCGCGGCCTTCGCGGATTTCCATCGCCATCGACCGCGACACGACATCGCGCGACGCGAGATCCTTGGCTGACGGTGCGTAGCGCTCCATGAAGCGCTCGCCTTCTGAATTGGTGAGATAGCCGCCCTCGCCGCGCGCGCCTTCGGTGATCAGCACGCCCGCGCCGTAAATGCCGGTCGGGTGGAACTGGACGAATTCCATGTCCTGCAGCGGCAGCCCGGCGCGCAGCACCATGCCCCCGCCATCGCCCGTGCAGGTGTGCGCCGAAGTGGCGCTGTAATAAGCGCGGCCATATCCGCCGGTCGCCAACACCACCGCCTGCGCACGGAAGCGATGGATCGACCCGTCATCGAGGCACATCGCCACGATCCCGCGGCACTCGCCGTCTTCCATGATCAGGTCGAGCGCGAAATATTCGATGAAGAAATCGGCATCGTACTTGAGGCTCTGCTGGTAGAGCGTGTGAAGCATTGCATGGCCGGTGCGATCGGCCGCGGCGCAGGTGCGCTGCGCTGCCGGGCCTTCACCCATGTTCTGCGTCATGCCGCCAAAGGCGCGCTGGTAGATCTTGCCCTCGTCGGTACGGCTGAACGGCATGCCCGCATGCTCGAGCTCGTAGACCGCAGCCGGCGCTTCGCGGCAAAGATATTCGATCGCATCCTGGTCACCCAGCCAGTCCGATCCCTTGACGGTGTCGTACATATGCCAGGTCCAGTGGTCGGGACCCATATTGCCGAGCGACGCGGCGATGCCACCCTGCGCCGCGACGGTGTGCGAGCGCGTCGGGAAGACCTTGGTCACACAAGCAGTCTTGAGACCCTTTTCCGCCGCGCCCATGGTGGCGCGAAGGCCGGAGCCGCCCGCGCCGACAACGACGACGTCATAGAGATGATCGATAATCTTGTAATCGGACATGGAAGGATCAGGCTCCGAACGCGATTTTGGCCAGCGCGAAGAGAGCCAGCGAGGCCCCCGCGATACCGACCATGTTTAAAAAGAAGTGCCAGCCAATGCGGTTGCCTTCGCCATCGACATAGTCGTCGACGACAACCTTGAGGCCATTAATGCCGTGGCTAAAGGCTGTGACGACGAACAGCGCCATGGGTACCGCGCCGAGCGGTCCGGCCAGCCATTCGCGCATCGTCGACTGGGTCAGATCGGGCAGCATGGCAAGGCTGGCGATCAGCCAAACCGACAGCAGGACCAGCGCCACGCTGGTGAACCGCTCGTGGAGCCAATGGTCGCCGCCTTCGCCGGCCGAACCCAGCCCGCGCACCTTGGCAAGCGGCGTAGCGCTTTTCCCGCGGCTCATTGTGCGCCTCCGACGAAGAGTAGCGCGGTGCCCGCAGTCGCCACCAGCGACGCGACGATCGTCATGATCGACCAGAACTTGTTGGTGGTGAGCTCGTAGCCCGCACCGATGTCGAGGACGAGGTGGCGCAGCCCCGAAAAGAGATGCTGCCAGAATGCCCAGGTCAGGCCGAGCAGGATGATCTTGCCGACCGGGTGGGTGATGGCGAACTGAAATGTCTCGTAAGCCGCATCGCTGCCCGATAGCGCCGCCAGCCACCAGGTAAGGATCGCGAGACCGGCAACGGTGATGGCCCCGCCCGTCACGCGATGGAGGATCGAGACCAGCATGTGCGGTCCCCACGTGTACACGCCCAGATGTGGTGATAGCGGCCGTTCAGCGCCCGAACTCATACCTATTCCTCTTCGCCCAATTTGCTGGCTATTGCCCCTAGGCGGTGCAGCCATAGAGGGCAAGCATTTGCCCCTCAATATGCCCGAAAGCAGGGCATCCTAACTGCCCCTTAACCAATTTTCGCCAATGAGGAGCCAAGGTTCACTTGGGGAAACTCTGATGGGCAAGGAAAATGTCGTGAAACCGCTGAGTGCGGAACAGGTCGCCAGCCGGATAGACGCTTATGGTGCGGACGATCACTTCGAACAGGCCCGCGCGCTATTATGGGCAGAAGCGGGCGAGCTGATCGAGGCCACAATCGAGGGTCATTTCGGCAAGAGCAGCGCCGAACGCGCCCGCGGCGAATATGGCCAGAGCTTCGGTGAAGACTGGATCGACAATGTCGCCGAACTGGGCCGCCGCCTTTTCATCGAGGATGAGAGCGTCCCCCATCTCATGGTGCGCCGCGCGGATGCTGCCGGCGCCATGATCAACAGCATCTGCGATCATTATCACGGCGAACCCGAGCTGCGCGCCAAGCTGGTCGATGCGGTCGTCCGCAAGGCGCTCTATTCGACCGATGTCATGCTCGCGCAAGTTGCCGTGTGCGAAGCCAGGGAAGAACAGGAACGCCGCAGCGGCAAGGGCCGCCAGTTCCAGGGCGAAATGAAGCGCCTTTCGGATGAGGCCTCGGGCCGCGCGAAGAACTTGCTTGGCCGCGCCAACCAGTCATCGGATAGCGCACGCGGCATGCTGGGCAAAACCAGCGAAGTCGCCGCCGCTGCCGAACAGAGTGCGGTCGCCATGCGCGAAGCCGCGCAGACCGCCGCCGGGCTCATTCGCGCCATCGAAGATGCGCGCTCCGAAGTCGAAGGCGCTGCCGGTGTCGCAAGCCGTGCCGGAAGCCAGGCCAAGGAGGCCGTGCAGGTTTCCGAAGACCTGTCGAACCATGTCGAAGCCATCGAATCGATCCTCGGCCTCATCCGCGACATTGCCGGGCAGACCAATCTCCTTGCGCTCAACGCCACGATCGAAGCGGCGCGTGCGGGCGATGCCGGCCGCGGCTTCGCCGTGGTGGCGCAGGAAGTGAAATCGCTCGCCAGCCAGACGGCGCGCGCGACCGACGATATCACGAGCAAGATCACCGCGATCACCGCGGCGACCAAGCAGACGGTCGACAGCAATGCATCGATCCAGGCGACGGTCGAAGAGGTGCAGACGTCCGCCGAGCGCATCCGCCAGGCGATGGAAAGCCAGGCGCAGACGGTGACCACGATCACCGCTGCGGTCGACGAAACCGCGCTGGCCGCCGATTCGATGAGCAGCACCATCGCAGCGATCCGCGCCGACACCGAACGGGTCGTCGACGATATCGATGGCGTCGAGAAGGACTTTTCCGACTTCAGCCGCCAGATCGATGAGATAAGCACCGTCTCGAGCACCTTTGCCGCCAGCATCGCGATCTAGAGCATAGCGCCAAGCCGCTTTCCCACCTTGCTCGTGCGGGGTAGAAGCGGGCCATGCATATTCTTCTCACCGGCGCGAGCCGCGGCATCGGCGCGGCCACCTACAAGGCGCTGAAAGCCTCAGGTCACAAGGTGGCGGGCCAGTCGACCAAGGGCGGCGATGGCCTGATCGCCGCCGATTTCAACGATAAGGATGCCCCGCGCCAATTGTGGGAACAGGCCTTCGCGCAGCTCGGCGAGCGTATCGATGTCCTCATCAACAATGCGGGCATTTTCGAACCGGTATCGGATAAGGCGAGCGACGAGGAGTGGCACGCGGCTTGGGCGAAGACGTTGCAGGTCAACCTGCAGGCCAGCGCCGATCTGTGCCGCCTCGCCATCGCCAATTTCCGCAGTCACGAGGTCGGCGAGGCGGACGATGCCGGGCGCATCGTCAATGTCGCCAGCCGCGCCGCTTATCGCGGCGACAGCCCGCAGCACTGGCATTATGCCGCCGCCAAGGCCGGCATGGTCGCGATGACCAAGACGATCGCGAGAGGCTATGCGCAAGAAGGCATTTTGGCATTCGCCGTGACGCCGGGCTTCACCATGACGGGCATGGCAGAAGATTATCTGGAAAGCCGCGGCGGGCCCAAGCTTCTCGAAGACATCCCGCTCGGCAAGGTCGCGCAGCCCGAAGAGATTGCCGAAACAATCCGGTGGCTTGCCATCGACGCGCCGCCCAGCGCCACGGGCGCGGTGATCGACGTCAATGGAGCCAGCTTTGTTCGTTAGGGCGACAGCGTTGGCACTGACTACCGCCGCGCTTTCCGCCTGCGTCACGCAGATTCCGGTCCAGTCGACCCCGCGCCAGGTTGATCGCCCCCGCGCCCCGATCGAAACTGCAGGCCCCGCCTTCGGACAGGCCTGCACCGACTGGGACGATTGGGACAAGCCCGCCCCGCTGGTGCGCATCCACGGCAATACCTATTATGTCGGGACTTGCGGCATTGCCGCGATCCTCATCACCGGCGATGGAGGCCACGTCCTGATCGACAGCGGTACCGAGGCTCGCGCGAGCGTCGTTGCCGCCAACATCCGCCGCCTCGGTTTCGACCTCGATGACGTGAAGGTCCTCCTCCACAGCCACGAACATTTCGATCATGTCGGCGGCATGGGAAAGCTGAAGTCGCTCACCGGCGCCGCGCTCTATGCATCGAGCGAGGCCAGCCAAGTCTTTGCGAGCGGCGTGGTGCGCCCCAACGATCCGCAATCGGGGATGCATGCGCCCATGGCGCTGGTCAGCGTCGACCGCGTGATTACCGACGGCGATGTCGTCCGCCTCGGCAATATCGAGGTGACCGCCATCGCCACACCCGGCCATTCGCCCGGCGCAATGAGCTGGCGCTGGGGCGCGTGCGAGCAGGCGACCTGCCACCGCATCGTCTATGCCGACAGCCTGTCGCCCGTGAGCAGCGACCAATATCGTTTTAGCGACGATGCGAACTATGTCGCTGCCTATCGCAAGGCGCTGGACCGCGTTGCCGAAGCGCCCTGCAACCTCCTCCTCACCCCGCATCCTTCGGCGTCCGACATGGTTGACCGTTTTGCCGGTCGCGCCCCGCTGGTCGACGAAGCCGCGTGCGTCAATTATGCGAATAGCGTGCGCGCTCGCCTCGACGCGCGGCTTGCAAAGGAAAGCGAATGAGCTGGAAGGTCACCCTTGATTGCACCAAGGCCGAAGCCGAGGCGGTCAGCGTCGATGGCGACAAGCTGTTCGAAGCGCATCCGCATCCGCCGGTGCTGGTCGCGGACGAACCCGATCCGGACAAACCCGACCAGTGGAAGCTGCACGCCTATTTCGACCATGAACCCGGCTGGGAGGAGATGAAGCTGCTCGAGCAGTTGGCAGAAGGTGCCAATCCGCAGCTTGAACGGCTGGAAGATGCCGACTGGGTGACGATGAGTCAGGCCGGCATCGAGCCCATCCGCGCCGGCCGCTTCTTCGTCCACACGCCGATGCATCATCACCTGCGCCCCGACGGCGTGACCAGTTTCGAAATCGACGCGGGCCTCGCCTTCGGCACCGGCCAGCACGCCACCACCAAGGGCTGTCTCGAAGCGCTCGACCGGCTTGAGCAGGCAGGAGCGAGCTTCTCCAACGTCGCGGACATCGGCACCGGCACCGGCTTGCTTGCCTTCGCCGCGCTCGCGCTGTGGCCCCAGGCCAAGGCGATCGCCACCGACATCGATCCTGTCGCCGTGGCCGTCAGCGAGGAAAACGCCGCAATCAATAAGATCGCCATCGGTCATGGCGCCGGCCAGCTATTGCTCGCCACTGCTGATGGCATGGCGCACCCGATGATCGCCGCACGCGCGCCCTATGACCTGCTGATCGCCAACATTCTCGCGGGCCCGCTGAAGGAACTCGCCGAGGAATTCACAAAGGCGATCGCCCCCGGCGGCACCATCATCCTCGCCGGCCTGCTCGACACGCAAGCCAGGGACGTCATCGCCGCCTACGAAGAACGCGGCATGACGGTGAAAGAAAGCGGTAAGGGCGAGTGGCGCGTGCTGGTGCTGGAGAAGAGCTAAGCTTTCGCCACTTCGGCGAGCCATTCTTCTTCGCTCATAACTTGGATGCCGAGGCCCTGCGCCTTCTTGAGCTTCGAGCCTGCCCCCGGCCCTGCCACCAGCAGATCGGTCTTCGATGAAACCGAGCCCGCCGCTTTGGCGCCCATGCGTTCGGCCTGCGCCTTGGCCTCGTCGCGGCTGACGCTTTCCAGCTTGCCGGTGAAGACGATCGTCTTTCCGCTCCACGCGGTGTCCTGGACGTCGCTGACATAGTCGGCGGGCGCGGCGCGCTTAAGCAACAGCGCGACCTCTTCGCGGTTATGCGGTTCGTGAAAGAAGTCGATGACCGCCTGCGCCACCACTTCGCCGACGCCATCGACGTTGACCAACTGCTCAAGCGCATTGTCCGAACGCGCCGCTTCCTCCAGCGCCGCGACCGAACCAAAGGCTTTGACGAGATCCTTGGCAGTGACCGCGCCGACATGGCGGATGCCCAGGCCAAAGAGAAAGCGGCCGGGATCGAACCCCCTGCGCGCGTCAATTGCGGCGAGGAGGTTGTCGACCGACTTTTCCTGCCAGCCTTCGCGCGCCAGCAGTTCATCGCGATGCTCGCGTAGCGTGAAAATATCCGATGGCTTCCTGATCCATCCCAGTTCGAGGAACTCCTCGATCGACTTGGCGCCAAGCCCGTCAATGTCCATCGCCCCACGCGAGACGAAATGTTTCAGACGTTCAAATCTTTGCGCCGGACAAATCAGGCCGCCGGTGCAGCGGATGTCGACCTCGCCCTCCTCGGCTACTGCCTCGCTGTCGCATTCGGGGCAAGCCTGCGGGCGCGGATAGGGCTCGCGGCTGTCGTCATAATCGAGATTTTCGACCACCTGCGGGATGACATCACCCGCGCGCTGGATCTTGACGCGGTCGCCCGCGCGCAGCCGGTGCCGATCGATCTCGTCGAAATTGTGCAGCGTCACGTTGGAGACGATCACGCCGCCCACACCCACTGGTTCGAGCCGCCCGACCGGGGTCAGCTTGCCCGTGCGCCCGACCTGGATCTCGATCGCGTTGAGCGTGGTCTCGGCCTGCTCGGCGGGAAATTTGTGCGCGAGCGCCCAGCGCGGCGCCTTGGCGACCTTGCCGAGGCGCTCCTGCCAGTCGAGCCGGTCGACCTTGTAGACGACGCCGTCGATATCGTAGCTCAGCCCCGCACGCGCCGAGCCGATCTCGGCATAGACGGCAAGCGCCTCGTCCACGCTCTCGCACCGCTTGAAATAGTCGGCGACGGGAAAGCCCAGCCCTTCGAGCCATGCGACCATCTGCGCCTGGGTATCGCGGGGCACCGCGCTGATCTCGCCCCAGCCATGCACGTAAAAACGCAGCGGGCGCGACGCCGTGACGCTGGCATCCTTCTGGCGAAAGCTACCCGCGGCGGCATTGCGCGGGTTGGCAAAGATCTTGCCACCCGCCTCCTCCTGCCGCGCATTGAGCGACGCGAAGTCTTCCTTCGCCATATAGACTTCGCCGCGCACTTCGAGCACGTCGGGCGCGCCCTTCAGCGTTTCCGGAATATCGCCGATCGTGCGCGCATTCGCGGTCACGTCCTCGCCCACCGTCCCGTCCCCGCGCGTCGCCGCAAGCACCAGCTTGCCGCCTTCGTAGCGCAGCGAGCAGGACAGGCCATCGATCTTGGGTTCGGCGGTCAGCACCACCGGCTCGTCTTCGTTGAGGCTAAGAAAGCGCCGCACTCGCGCCACGAATTCGCGGACATCATCATCGCTGAACGCATTGTCGAGGCTCAGCATCGCCTGCGCGTGCGTGACCTTCGATAACGGCGATGACGGCACATGCCCGACCTTCTTCGACGGACTATCGTCGCGCACCAGATGCGGGAAGGCCGCTTCGATCGCCTTGTTCTCGGCGACCAGCGCGTCATAGTCGGCGTCCGAAATCTCGGGATCGTCGCGATCGTGATAGGCGGCATCGTGCCGCGCGATCTCGCGCGCCAGCCGCATCAGGCGATTGGCCGCCTCGGCCTCGGTCATCTTGGCGGGATCGGTCATTGGACCCGCGCTAGCCTAGCGCAGCGTTTCGCTCAACAAGTCGCAGAAACTGTCCCAGCTACGCGCCGCAGCGGTTGCATCGTGCGCAACATTGTCGATGCCAAGCTTGCTTGCGTTGGGATTGGTGAAGGCGTGGCCGACGCCGCCATAAGCGTGGATCTGCCAGTCGCATGCGCCCTGTTCGGTCAATTCCTGCCCCAGCGCGACGACATCGGCGGGCGGCGCCATGGGATCGTCCCAGCCGTGGAAGACGGCGACCTTGGCCTTGATCTCCTGCGTCTTGAAGTTGGGGATGGTGAGCAGTCCATGGAAGGAGCCCGCGACCTTGAAGTCCGCGCCCGACCGCGCCAGGTCGAGCGTGCATAGCCCGCCGAAACAAAAGCCCATGACGGCCATCTTGTTGCCGTCAAAAGCATCGAGACCCTTGGCAAAATCGAGGATCGCCGCCTGCTGCTTTGCATAGGCGCCGCGATCTTCCATCTTCTCGTTCATCGTGTCGAAGGCCTTTTGCTTGCCTTCGTCTTCACCGACATCGATGCCAATCATGTCCGCGCCGTAAATGTCCGCGACGAGCGCCGAATAACCAAGGTCTACCAGCTTGGCGGCAAACTCTTCCTCGAGCGGCCCGCGATTGGCGAAGCTCGGAAGGATGACCACGCCGGGCCGCGCCACGCCCGAGCCATCTTCGAACACCAGATGGGATAGCTGCTTGCCCTCATAGTCCTGGCTCAATTCGCTGCGATTCATGCCGCCTCCATCAGTTTTTCTGCCTGTGCGCGCGCTTCGTCGGTGATTGCGCTGCCCGAAAGCATACGCGCGATCTCCTCGCGGCGTTCCGCCTCATCTAGCTTGGCGACGCTGGTGCGCGTGACCGTGCCGTCGCTCGATTTTTCGATGCGATAATGATGCGCCGCGCGCGCCGCCACCTGCGGGGAGTGGGTCACGACCAGTACCTGCGCTTCAGTGGCCAGCCGCGCCAGCCGTTCACCGATGGCACTCGCCACCGCGCCGCCGACGCCGCGATCGATTTCGTCGAAGATGATCGCGCCCGCGCTGCCGACCTCCGCCAGCGCCACCTTGAGCGCGAGGATGAAGCGCGACAATTCGCCCCCCGAGGCAATCTTGCTGAGCGGTCCGAAGGGCGAGCCCGGGTTGGTCGAGATGGTGAACTCGACGCTGTCGCGCCCCTGCGGCCCCGACTCGCCTTCGCGGATGTCGGTCCTGAATTGCGCGGCATCGAGCTTGAGCGGCTTCAGTTCATCCGCCACCCGCGCATCGAGCTTTTCGCCAGCGGCCCTGCGCGCTTCGCTGACTTTCAGCGCCGCCGCATCGTAAGCGGCCTCGGCATCCTTAATTGTTTTCTCGAGTGCCGCGAGCCGCTCCGCCCCCGTAGCGATGGCATCGCGCTTTTGCTGCATGTCCGCAAGCAACTGGGGCAGCGCGTCCGCCTCGACGCGGTGCTTGCGCGCCAGCCCGCGGATCGCGAATAGTCGCTCTTCGGCGGCATCGAGATCGGCGGGGCTGTGCATCAGTTCGCGGCGGGCCTCGATGATGCTCTCCTCCGCGCTATCGGCTTCGATGATGGCGCGATCGGTCGCCGCCAACGCTTCGGCCAGCGCGGGGTGCAGTTCGCTTACCCGCTGCAATCGCCGCGCCGCCTGCCGCATCTGCGCGAGCGCACCTTCTGCACCCGACAACAATGGGTCGAGCTCTTCGAGGTCCTCCTCGACCTTGGCCGCATCCTTCTGGCGCTGGCGCATCGTCGCCAATTCCTCTTCCTCGCCAGCCTGCGGGTTGAGTTCATCCAGCTCGGCCACTGCATGATCGAGAAAATCGCGATCGGCCTCGGCAGCCTCGACCTCTCCCTTCACTTCGGCGTGGCGCGCCTTGGCCTGCGACAACGCGTCCCATGCGGCGGCAACGGTGCGCGTCTCGATCTTGCCAAACGCGTCGATCATTGCCCGGTGCCCCTTGGCATCGAGCAAGCCGCGTTCGTCATGCTGCCCATGGATTTCCACCAGCGCCGCGCCGACATCGCGCAAGGCACCGGCAGCGATGCTCGCCCCGCAAGCACGTGCTCGGCTTCCGCCATCGGCTTTTACCGTGCGCGCAAGGAGGATGGGCTCGCCGGGCTCGGGTTCGATGCCTTGTTCGTCGAGCAGCGCCAATGCGGCATGACCGGCAGGAACCTCGATTTCCGCCATCGCCTGCGCCTGGTCGGCGCCGGCGCGAACCAGCCGGCTATCGGCGCGCGCGCCCAGCGCCAGCCCCAGCGCATCGAGCAGGATAGACTTGCCCGCACCGGTCTCCCCGGTAAGCACGCAAAGGCCTGCGTCGAAATTAAGGTCGAGCCGCTCGACCAGCACCACGTCGCGGATCGACAGGCGGCTCAGCATGGACGGTTTAGCTCTGCGGAACGTGCCGGTTGATCAGCCGGTAAGTGCGTTCATACCATTCGCTGTCCGGATAGTTGGCACCAAGCACTGCCGCAGCCTTCTGCGCTTCTGCCGGGATACCGAGGGCCAGATAGCTTTCGACCAGGCGATGCAGCGCTTCGGGTGCATGGCTGGTCGTCTGGAAATTGTCGATCACGCGGCGGAACCGCATCGTCGCCGGCAACCACTGCCGCTGATCCTGATAGAAGCGACCGATCTCCATTTCCTTGCCGGCGAGGTGATCGTTGATGAGGTCAAGCTTCAGCCGCGCATCGGCCGCATAAGGCGTGTTGGGATGACGCCGCACCAGCGTGTTGAAGGCATCGCGCGCCTGCTCCGAAATACGCTGGTCGCGCTGGATGTCCTCGATCTGCTGGTAATAGGACATCGCGATCAGGTAGGTCGCATAAGGCGCGTCCTTGTTACCCGGATGAACCGTCAGGAAGCGCTGGGCGGCGCCCGTCGCTTCGATATAATTCTTGTCCATGTAGTGCGCGAACGCGCCCATCAGCTGCGCGCGGCGTGCCCAGACCGAATAGGGATGCTGGCGTTCCACTTCGAGGAACAGCAAAGCCGCGTCCTTCCAGTCGCCACGATCGGCGCGGCTCTTGGCGAGCGAATAGAGCGTACCGACGTCGCGGGCGACATATTCGGTATCGACGCGAGCGCCGCCGCCGGCACAGGCCGACAGGCCAAGGATGACGGGCAGGGCGAAAAGGGCGGTCTTTTTCAACATGATCTCTCCTTAGCCAGCGCGAAGGCCCTCGCCAAGCACGCAAACGGCCAGTCGTCCTCTTAAATGCCTCGCATTAACCGCCGATGGCTTCGGTCTTCGGGCCCCGCGGCTGTTCCTTGCCGTCGTCGTCATGGACGAAGCTGTCCGGGGTCACGCCAAGGAACACCAGCATCGGCGCCGAGATGTAGATCGACGAATAGGTGCCGATGAACAGTCCCAGGAAAATCGCGATGGTCAGGCCGAAGATTACTTCGGGGCCAAGTACCAGCAGCGCCCCGATCGCCAGCAGCAGCGCGACCGACGTCGTGATGGTGCGCGACAGCGTCTCGTTGAGCGACAGGTTGATCAGCGGGACAATCCCCATCTTGCGGAATTTGCGCAGGTTTTCGCGGATGCGGTCATAGATCACGACAGTATCGTTGAGCGTATAGCCCACCACCGTCAGGAAGGCGGCAACGATGTTGAGGTCGACCTCCAGCCGCGTGATCGAAAAGAAAGCGAGCAGCAGGCCGATATCGTGGAACAGCGTTGCGAGCGCGCCCACGCCGAACTGCCATTCGAAGCGAATCCAGATATAGGCGGCGATACCCATCATCGCGAAGATCAGCGACAGCGCGCCATCACGCGCCAGCTCTTCGCTGACATTGCCCGACACCGATTGTGCCGCGCCAACGTCGACGCCCGGATGCTCGGTTTCCAGCATGGTGCGCAGTTCGCTGACAACCTGGTTGGCGGAGCCGTCATTGACCGACCCTTCCGGTTTGGGAAGGCGAATCTGGTAGGTGCGTTCGTCGCCAAATTGCTGGATGGAGGCGGCCCCCGCACCGATCGTGGCGACATCGGCGCGTAAATCCTCGATCTGCACATCGTCGGCGAATTCCGCCACGACGACCTGGCCGCCGACGAAGTCGATCCCGAGGTTGAGGCCGCGCACGCCAGTAATCACGAACCCCGCAACGGCCAGCGCCATGGTCAGGAAAATCGCGACCTTGCGCCAGCGCATGAAGTCAATGTTCGTATTGTCCGGGACGAGTTTGAGAAGTTTCATCGTACCTGACCCTTAAATGTTGAGCGCCTTGGGGCGCGACTTGTTGAGCCAGAGCGTGACCATCATCCGGGTGAAGGTCACCGCGGTCCAGACCGAGGTGATGATGCCGATCAGAAGCACGACCGCGAACCCGCGAATCGGGCCCGAACCGAAGTAGAACATCAGCGCCGCGGCGATGGTGTTGGTGATGTTGGCGTCGAAAATCGCGGTCGAAGCTTCCTTGTAGCCATGTTCGACCGCATCCCTGATCTTGCGCCCGCGTCGCAATTCCTCGCGGATGCGTTCGTTGATCAGCACGTTGGCGTCGACCGCCGCACCGATGGTGAGGATGAAGCCGGCAATGCCGGGCAGCGTCAGCGTCGCGTTGAAAATCGCCATGACCGACAGGATCATGAAGGCGTTGATGAGCAGCGCCATGTTCGCATAGACGCCGAAGCGGCCGTAGGTGATCAGCATGTAGAGCAGCACCAGCACGACGGCGAGCGCCGAGGCTTTCATGCCCTTGTCGATCGAATCGGCGCCAAGATCGCCCGAAACGGTGCGTTCCTCGACCACGTTCAGCTTCACGGGCAGCTTGCCCGATGACAGCGCGATCGCCAGCTGGTTGGCGCTATCGACGGTAAAGCCGCCCGAAATCTGCGCCTGACCACCCAGGATCGGTTCGTTGATGTTGGGGGCCGAAAGCACCTGGCCATCGAGAATGATGGCGAAAGGCTTGTTGACATTTTCCTGCGTGACGCGGCCGAAACGGCGCGCGCCCTGCGTATCGAAGGTGATCGATACGACCGCATTGTTGTCCTGATCGAAGGCCTGCTGCGCGCGCACGACATTTTCGCCCGACACCATGACGCGGCGCTGGACCGCGATGTTGCCGGTGCCGTCGGCAAACGGCAGCACCTCGCTACCCGGCGAGGCGCGGCCCTGCGCGGTCAGCGTGGGATCGGCGTCGAGATCGACCAGCTTGAATTCGAGGCGGGCGGTCTGCCCGATCAGTTCCTTGAGCGCCTCGGGATCCTCGATGCCCGGCACCTGCACGAGCACGCGGTTATCGCCCTGCGTCCGGACCGTAATTTCCTTGGTGCCCGACGGGTCGATACGGCGGCGCACGACATCGCGCGCGACCGTCATCGCTTCTTCAAGCTCGGCTTGTGCGCCGCTCTCCGTCGGCGTCGCGACGACGCGCGTGGAATCTTCGACCGTGATGTCCCAGTTACGCTGGCCAGTGAGCGCAACCGGCGCAGTCTCGGCGCGCAGCCGTTCGACCGCCGCATCCACGCGGGTGGCATCGCGCACCATGAAGGAGACGCGGCCGCCCGCGGTCGAGACGTCGCCGATCCGGATACGCTCGTTCTGGCGCATCGTCGTCTGGATGAGGTCTTCCATTCGCTGGAGGCGCTGCACTTGCGCATCTGCCGCATCGGCTTCGAGCAGCAGGTACGAACCACCTGCAAGATCGAGCCCGAGGCTGATCGTCGATTGGGGCAACGGCTCGGGCCAATAGGCCGCGCGCTGCTCTTCGTTCATCAGGCTGGGAATCGACAGGAAGACGCCAGCGAAAATGATCAACCAAATGGCGATCACCTTCCAACGGGGAAAATCGAGCATTAGTCGTTCGCCGCTTTTGCCTTGGGATCGATGACGGTCTGGAGCGTCGACTTGACGGCCTTGACCTTCACGCCCTGCGCCAATTCGATCTCCACTTCGTCATCGGTGACCTTGCTGACCTTGCCGAGCAGCCCGCCGCCGGTAACGACGCGGTCGCCCTTCTTGACGGCCATGACCATCTGCTGATGTTCCTTCATCCGCTTTTGCTGCGGACGGATCAGCAGGAACCAGAAGATGATGAAGATCAGCACCAGCGGCATGATCTGGACGAGGAAACCACCAGCGCCCGTTGGGGCGGCAGCAGCCATCAGGAAAGCAGGTTGGATCATCGTGAAGCTCTATTCTCTCGGAGATAGCCGGGTTGGCATACCTTCCCCCGGCAAAGACGTGGGAGCGCCCTATCATCTGATCAAGACCCTGCCAAGAATGTTGCACTGCCTCGCCGACGGCGCTAGGGAGCGCCCTCGCCGCGACACCGAAACAAGTTCGCGGCCGGTCGGGGAGTAGCGCAGCCTGGTAGCGCATCACACTGGGGGTGTGGGGGTCGCAGGTTCGAATCCTGTCTCCCCGACCATTTTCTTTCCAGACAAAGAGCGAATGTCCGGAGACATTTGCGTCTGGAAAGAAAATGGTCGCCGACGGATGTCGCGCTTCGTCGCACAACGCTTCCCTTCAGCGACGCCATCTGAAAAAGCTGCCCCATGCCCCGCCGCAAAAAACCGTCCCGCGTCAAGCAACTCGCCAAGACCCTGGCGGCAATCATCCTGATTCCGCTCGCCAGTTATATCGGGCTCGCAATGCTGGGCAGCGTCATCCCGGTCAATAGCGGCTGGGAGGAGCCCGAAGAGGGCGTCACCATCTATCTTTCGGATAACGGCGTTCACCTCGACATCGTCTTCCCGGTCGAAGCCGCGGGCGTAAACTGGCGCCCGCTGTTCTCGCCGACCGACATTGCCGATCCGCGCTGGTACGATGCCGACTGGGTGATGATCGGCGCTGGCGACAGGGGCATCTACACCACTGCGAAGGACTGGGCCGATCTGAGGCCCGAGATCGCGCTCAATTCAATGCTCAGCGGCGACCGGGTGATGCACGTGCAATGGGTCACCCGCCCCGAAGACTGGACCGCCGCGGAACTGCGCCTCACCGAGGCCGAATATCGCCGCCTCTTCGCTGCCGCCCGCGAAACCTTCGAACTGCAGGAAGACGGCAGCGCACAGCGGCTCGGCGTTGAAGGCTATTTCGGCTCGGATGCCTTTTATGAAGGCACGGGACCCTTCAACCTGGTGAAGACGTGCAACCAGTGGGTCGCCGAGCGCTTGAGAATTGCAGGCGTCGAAACCAGCCTTTGGAGCCCCTTTTCCAAGGGGCTTCCCTGGCGGTACCGGGAACCCGACGCGCCCTAGAGGACGTAGCGGCTGAGGTCGGTATCGCCGGCAATCTCGGCGAGCTGCTCGGCAACGAAATCGGCATCGATCGTGATCGTCTGCCCCTTTTTTTCCTCGGCGGTGAAGCTCACGTCTTCGAGCAGCTTCTCCATCACCGTCTGCAGCCGCCGCGCGCCGATATTCTCGACCGTCTCGTTCACGTCGGCCGCGATCTCCGCAAGCTTGGCGATGGCGTCGTCGGTAAAGTCGATCGTGACATCCTCGGTCGCCAGCAGCGCGCGATATTGCTCGGTCAGCGAGGCGCGCGTGTCCTTGAGGATCGCCTCGAAGTCCTCCTTGGTCAACGCGCGCAGTTCGACGCGAATCGGCAAGCGGCCCTGCAGTTCGGGCAGCATGTCCGAGGGCTTGGCCACATGGAACGCACCAGAGGCGATAAAGAGGATGTGATCGGTCTTGAGCGGCCCGTATTTGGTCGACACCGTCGTGCCTTCGATCAGCGGCAAGAGGTCGCGCTGGACGCCCTCACGGCTCACCGAGCCGCCGCGCACATCGCTGACCGCGATCTTGTCGATCTCGTCGAGAAATACAATCCCGTTGCTTTCGGCATTTTCGAGCGCCGTCTGGTTCACATCGTCCATGTCTAGGCGCTTGTCGGCTTCTTCTTCGACGAGGCGTTCGAACGCTGCCTTTACCTTCAGCTTGCGCTTCTTCTTGGGCATCTGGCCCGAAAGCTTGGACATCATGTCAGACAGGTTGATCATGCCCATCTGGCCGTTGCCACCCATGTCGAACGGCATCTGCGGGGCTTCGGAAACCTCGATCTCGACCTCGGTCTCGTCGAGCGAGCCATCGTCGAGCCGCTTGAGGAAGCTCTGCCGCGTCGCTTCGGACGCACCTTTGCCGACCAGCGCATCGAGCAGCGTCTCGATCGCCGCGTCCTGCGCGGCTTCCTTCACCGCCTCGCGGCGCCGGTCGCGCTCGAGCCGCACCGCGTCCTCGACCAGGTCGCGCGCAATCTGTTCGACATCGCGCCCGACATAGCCGACCTCGGTGAACTTGGTTGCCTCGACCTTCACGAAAGGCGCATCGGCAAGCTTGGCCAGCCGCCGCGAAATCTCGGTTTTGCCGCACCCGGTCGGCCCGATCATGAGGATGTTCTTGGGCGTGACCTCGGCCTTGAGCTCATCGCTCAACTGCTGCCGACGCCAGCGATTGCGCAGTGCGACCGCGACCGCCTTCTTGGCCTCCTTCTGGCCGATAATATGTTCGTCGAGCGCCGCGACGATGGCGCGCGGCGTCAACGGGTCGGCGTTGGGTTCTACGATCTGGAAAGGTTGGTTCATGCCGTGAATTTGGGGAGCCTTGGCCCCAGCTTCAAGCGGCGCAGCTCTCGCCATTGAGCTGGCGATGCGAAGCGAGGATGGACGCGATGGCGCCCGTCGTCGTCACCGCGCGCTCCTCGCCGCGTTCGAAGGTGCCGCCTAGGATGATCCCGTCAGGCCGCGGGAACATGTATCCCACGCTGAGAGAATAGGCATAGTCGATCCGCGGGTCGGGCTGGAGAATGGCCAGTTGCCCGCGCATCGGCTGCAGCTGCGTATCGCCAAGCAACTCGCGTGCCCCCAAGCCCGTGCAGTTGAAGACGAGCTGCTCGCCGAGCGCTGCGACATCGGCCAGCGTTTCGAAGCGCCGTACCTTGATACGCCCGCCCGCCTGCAGCACGTCTGCCTTCGAGTGCGTCAGGAAACGCGGGACTTCGACATACATGGTGCGATATCGCTGCATGTGGGGCAGCGGGAAAGGGTTTTGCGGTCCTTCGACCATCGTGAAACCGGGATAATAGGGCCGCATCCATTCGGGCGGCGCGCGGCGCGACTGCTGGTAGGTGTCGTGCCAGCGAATGCCGTAGGTCGAGGGATCGAGCGCCAGGAAACGCTTCCAGCTGATCGCCATCGCCGCCGCATATTGCTGGCGCCACCCGTCGGTCACCGCGCCGCCGCGATAATGGCTCGCCGGATGAATCTGCCCGCCCGAGACCCAGCTCGTCGTCTCTTCGGGAAGCTTGTCGGTGTAGAGCGTGACCTGTTGGCCGCGTTCCTGCAGCAGCCGCGCGGTCGTCAGCCCCATCACGCCCGCGCCGATCACCGCCGCCGCGCCGCGATCGACGATGCTGCCGAGGTTCACTGCGAGTTCGCTACTGCCCCAACTGAGCGTGATCCCCGCGCCGCCGTGACCGTAATTGTGGACGAGCAAGCTGTCGTCCAGCATCTGCGACGACACCACGAAGCCGCTGTCGCGATAGGGCCGCAGCCCGGCCACGGTCCGCACCACCCGGTCGGGCGACGCGTCAATGCGCGGCAGGCACTGCATGTCTGGCGTACGCACGCGCGGTGTGGAGGCGCAGCCCGCGACAAAAGTAGCCCCCGATGCGGCAAGGAAGGTTCGGCGATCCAGTGCAACTGGTCGGGCGTCGACGTCAGCCATCGTCCGCGATATCTTTTTCCATCAGGACGAGGGGCACGATCACGCCATCGATCGACGCATTCTCTTCGACCACGCGCTTGTATCCGCAGGCGGCATAAAGCGGTTCGCCCGCGAGCGTCGACATCAGCTCGCACCGCGTGAAACCTTCGCGCGCCGCCGCCCCTTCGGAAAGCGCGAGCACCATCCGCCCGATCCCGCGTCGGACATGATCGGGATGTGTGTACATTGCACGGATCCGCGCAGGCTCGCTGGAGGGGTCGAGCAAGTCGTTGCTGCGCAAGGCCGCGCTATGATCGCCGCCATAAAGCGTACGCCGTCGGCCCCAGCCGCCGCAGCCCACGATCTCGTCCTCCTTGATGACGAAGTAGGTGCCATCGTCGATCAGCTGGGTATCCAACCCCATGACGGCATGGCTCGCGCGCACTTGTGCCGGATCGAGAAAGTCATCCTGCAAGGTATCGATCGCAAGCGCCATGATCGCGCGCAATTGCGGCAGGTCATCAATGGTCGCTAGGCGGGAGCGCAGCATCGCTGCACTTTAGTCGCTAAACGGTTTCGACGACCAGATTATTATTGGTGAAGACGCAAATTTCAGAGGCGATCTGCATCGCCTTGCGCGCCAGTTTCTCAGGATCGGGCTCGTATTCGGCCAGCGCGCGCGCCGCGCTCAGAGCGTAATTGCCGCCCGATCCGATCGCGGTGATCCCGGCCTCGGGCTCGAGCACGTCGCCGTTGCCGGTGATTACCAGCAGCGTGTCGGCGTCGGCGACAATCATCATCGCCTCGAGATTTCTGAGATACTTGTCGGTGCGCCAGTCCTTGGCGAGTTCGACCGCGGCACGCAGTAGCTTGCCGTTATGCGCCTCGAGCTTCTTTTCGAGCCGCTCGAACAGCGTGAAGGCATCCGCCGTGGCGCCGGCAAAGCCGCCGATGACCTTGCCTTCGGAGCCGAGCCGGCGAACCTTGGTGGCGTTGGGTTTGATGACGGTATTGCCAAGCGATACCTGACCGTCCCCCGCGATCACCGTCTTCCCCTCGCGCTTCACGCCGAGGATCGTCGTTCCGTGATATTGTTCCATGGAGGCGAATGTGGGGAGCGCGCGTCAGGAGCGCAAGTCACCCAATACGCCGCTCTAGGAAGTCCGTCACGTCATCGAGCAGCGTCATCCGCTTACGGAAGATCGGACTGAACGCCTTGATCGGGTCGCTATGCCCGGCCCCATCGTAGATTTTCAGCTCCACCGCGCCGCCTTTGGCTTCGATCGCGCGCGCCATCTGCTGGCTGTTGCGCGCCCGCACGACGATGTCGCTCTTGCCGTGCGCGATAAAGATCGGCGGGGCATCCCCGCGCGCATAAGTGATCGGCTGGGTTTCTTCGGGATTGGGCCATTCTCCTAGCGCCGCAATCGGGCGCGGGTCCGAAAAAGGGTAGAAATCCAATGGCGCGGAAAGGAGCACGCCCGCCTTGAGCAGCCGCGGCGAGACGCCGGCCGCTTCCAGATATCGCGGATCGAGCAGCAGCAGCGCCGCCAGATGTCCGCCCGCGCTATGGCCGCCGATCGCCAACCGATCGGCATCGCCGCCGTAGAGGTGAATGTCTTCTTCCACCCACTTGAGCACATCGGCACCGTCCTCGACGAAATCGGGAAAGCGCGAGGTCGGCGCGAGCCGATAGTCGGGCATCACCACCAGATAGCCCCGGGTCGCCAGCGCGCGCGCGACAAAGGCGAATTCGCTGCGGTGCCCGGTCACCCAGCCGCCGCCATAGAAAAAGACGACGACCGGCCACGGCCCGTCCCCTTCCTTTGGTGCCCAGATGTCGAGCCGCTGGCGCGCATCGGGGCCGTAGGCAACTCCATGCGCAAGATGCCGCGACGGATCGCCGACCAACCGGCTGCCGGCGTCGAGCAAACTGGCCGGACTGACCCCGATCCGCTCGAGGTTGGAAAGCATCTTTTCACCCGCGATACCGATGCGGCGCGCGCGGCGTTGTGCCTGCCGTTTGAGCCGCATCATTCGTGTCATCGTTCGACGCCCTTCACCTTTCCGTAGGTACGCGCAGCGGTGTAGCCGAGATAGCCCGTGCCAAAGAGGGCATAGAGGCTTTCGGGGATGCCGCGCAAATAGGTAGTCATTCCGGACGAAATTCCGGTCGCGGTTTCAGGACTGAAAACGCTGACGATACCCATGGGGATGGCAAACAGGATCAGCGTGTACATCACATACATGAAGCTGGGGCGGGCGCGGCTGGTCCACGGGTCTCTCGACTGTGCCTCGGTGACGATCGCGCTGATCGAAACTTCCAGTTCCTTCAATTCCTGTTCGCCCTGCAGGCGCAGCAATTCCAGCTTGGCGCGGTCGCGGGCTTCCTTGTCGGGAATGATCTTGTCGATGATCTTGGCCACCGGGCCGATGATGGTGTCGATGATGCTCATGATGTCTCTCCTTCGATGGGGGTCAGCCGAGCTGGCCGATGCGGTTCGCCAGCCAGCCGTAGAGAAAGCTCTCGTTGGCGGGACGCTGCTCGGCGAGTTTGAGGTAGCGCTCCCCCTGCAGCGCCTCGAGCGCGCGCAGCAGCACGGTCTCGCCGCCGCTTTCGCCGCGCACGTCGAGATAACCGTCGAGCGCCGCCAGCGTCTTGGGACCGATCCTCCCGTCGGGCACCAGATCCGGATAATCCCTAGCTTGGCGGTTGAGCGCGGTCAGCGCGCGCTGGAGAAAGCCGGTGGCGACGGCGGGGCCCATATTGACGCCGGTGTCAAACAGCTCCGCCGCAATGCGCGGGACGCGCCTGGCCACCTCATTAAATTTTGGACGCAACCAGAAGAGGCGCCGGTAGATCGCCACGGCTTCTTCGCGCGGAAATGCATCCATGGCTCCAGTAAAGCCGTGCTGGCGCGCGACTGCTCGCGTGATGCCAAAGCGCGTCGGCCCACCGCGATCGTCGGGATGATCGATATAGCCGCCCTCCCGCTCGATCACGGCTTCGATCAGCCCGTCGGCTAGCGCCGTGCTGCTCGCTTCATTACCCAATTTACGCATTTTGCTCTCCGCCAACCCTACGAGTCGCGAATGCAATAACCTATTTGGTTAGGTGTAGGACAGAAATTTTATCCACTCCAAGCCGCGATCGAATGCTCCGGCGACAGGATGAACGGTTCGAACCCGAAGCTCGCCGCCATCGTACCTTCATCGAGCCCAACTGACTCTATGGTCAGTTGTGGCTTTCGCGTCACTTGTGTTGCTGTCACGGTCAGCTAAAAGAATCGGCATCATTATGAGGGCGATAACGCCCCTCCAGGAGAGGTGACCTTTCATGAAGACCAAGCTTCTAGCCACCACGATCATCGCGGCTGCCGCGATTGCCGCCACGCCAGCACAGGCCCAGCGCGTCGATCGCGTCATAGCCTTCGGCGACAGCTATGCCGACGACGGCAACCTGTTCGAACTGATCGGGGTCGACCCGATTACGACAGGTGCCTACACGACGGGTCGCTTCTCGGGCGGCTCCAACTATATCGACACGCTTTCGGCGCTGCTCGACGTGCCGGTGGATAACTATGCGATCGGCGGCGCGCGCGCTGTCGGCGGCAACACCAACTCGGGCGGCCTGCCCCCGTCCTCGGGCGGCATTCCGGGTTTCCCCAGTGAAGTCGGCATCTTCCTTTCTGGCGGCGGCGGTGCCTTCCCGACCAGTTCGGGTACCTTCGGTCCAAATGACCTCGTCGCCATAAACATCGGCGGCAACGATGCACGCTTCTACCAGCTTAACGGCGGCACGGTCGCCGGTGCCACGGTCGCGGCGCAGGCCTCGGCCGCAGCCGCCAATGCTGGCGTCGGCGCGCTCGTAAACGCCGGCGCGCGCAATATCAGCTGGCTTTACGGCGACAGCGGCACGCTGCCCGAAAGCGACCTTGTCGGCGGCACTGCGGTGCGCTCGGCCTTTTCGGCGGCCTATAACGCAGCGACCCTGCCCTATCTCGGCACGTTGGCCAGCCAGGGCGTCATGGTCCATGCGCTCGACATCGGGCTGGTGGGCGCAAACGTGAACGCCAATCTCTCCGAATTCGGTTTCATCGGCGAAGCCTGCCCCGCCGACACCAGCTGCATTGTCGACCAGCAGCTTGCCAATCAGTATCTGTTCTATTTCGATCAGCTGCACCTGACGTCTGCCGGCTTCGCAGTGCTCGGCGAATATGTCGCCGCGCAACTCAGCGCCCCGCTGACCCTTTCGGCATCGTCCGAACTGGCGATGGCCGATGCGCGCGGCCTTGGCCTTGCCATGAAGAACCGCATGGACACGCCCAGCCCGCGTGACGGTGAAACCGCCGACGGCCTCACCTTCTGGGTTGGCGGCGACGCATTCTCGACGTCGCGCGAAATGACGATGGATACCGACCCGCTCAAGATTCAGGGCTTCGGCGTTGGTGGTGGCCTCGAATATGGCTTCGGCACCGGCAAGATCGGCCTCATGGGTCGCTACGGCGTCCCCGACAGCGAATATACCGGCCCGAGCGGCGCGGAAGCCGAACTGACCAGCATTTCGGGTGGCATTTACGGCGTCTATTCGCTCGGCCCGGTGTTCCTCCAGGCTTATGGCGGCATCGGGACCGCCGATCATGACCTGATGCGCGCGGGTATCATCCAGAGCCTTGGCCGCACGGCGGAAACCGACGGCGATCATATCGTCGCAGGGGGCAAGGTCGGCTACCTCTTCGGGACCGGCGGCATCCGCGTCGGACCGGTCGCGGCGATCGATTATGCTCGCGTCGACGTCGACGGTTATACCGAAAGCGGCGACCCGGCGCTCAACCTGATCGTCGATGACATCAGCTACAGCTCGACCCGCGGCCTGCTGGGCCTCGAGATTCGCGGCGATGCCGGCATGGGCGAAGCGATCCTGCGCCCGCACGGCATGATCGGCATCGAAGCGGAGCTCAACAGCGATGATCGCAACTTCACCTTCTCGCAAACGTCGAGCCCCGGCATCGTCAACAGCTGGATGGTGGAGGGCGACGATGGCGATCCCTACGGCCGCCTCGCCGTCGGTCTGACCGCCGGCCTGTCGAGCGCGATCCATATCGATGCCTCGCTGTCGACGACCATCAGCAAGAATAATGGGGAAGAATCGAGCGCGGCACTCTCGCTCTCGATCGGTTTCTAACCAGCTTCCCACTTTGAATTGAAGAATAGGGGCGGCGCATTTCGGTGCACCGCCCCTATTCTTTTGCGCCAAAAGCTGGGCTAAAAGCGCGCCATGAGCGCTGATGCACCCACGGCCGAACCGGCGGCGACCGATCCGGAAAAGCTGCGTATTCGCGACCGCGAAACGTTGAAACTGTTCGCCGCAGCGCGCCAATGGTGGCGGCGGACCTTCGTCGCCACTGTCGACCAGCTCGACGTCATCCGCCGGACCAAGGAAGAATGCGAGCTAGTCGGGCGCTATGTCTTCATGACCAGCATGTCGGCGGGGATCGCGGTACTCGGCCTGATCATTCCCTCGACGGCCGTCGTCATCGGCGCGATGTTGTTGTCGCCGCTGATGGGTCCGATCATCGGTGCCGGCTTCGCGATTGCCATCTGGGACGTCAAATGGCTGCGCGAAAGCGGCAGGACGTTGTTTGTCGGCGTGATTGCCGCGATCCTCATTTCCGCGCTGATTACCTGGATGAGTCCGATCCAGACCATCACCCCCGAAATTGCCGGCCGCACCAGGCCCAGTCTGCTCGATCTGGGCGTCGCGCTGTTTTCGGCGCTGGCCGGTGCCTACGCGATGATCCGCGGGCGCGGCGGCACGATCGTCGGCGTTGCTATCGCGGTGGCCTTGATGCCGCCCCTCGCCGTCGTCGGCTTCGGGCTTGCCACCTTGAACTGGCCAGTCTTTGGCGGCGCACTGATGCTGTTCATCACCAACCTGGTGACCATAACGGCCGGCGCTGCCGTGATGGCGCGTCTTTACGGGTTCCGCACGAACCTGTCGAAAAAGCGCAGCCAATGGCAGTCGTTTGGCATCCTGTTTGTCCTGATCCTGCTCGCCATTCCGCTCACGATATCGCTCCTCGGCATCGCCCGCGAGACCCGCACGACCACGCTGGCGCGCAACAGCATCACGAGCGAGTTTCGCAGTGTCGGCGGCTATCTCGCGGAATTCAATGTCGACATGTCCGCAGACCCGATTGCCGTGACCGCCGTCGTCAACACGCCGCGCTTCAGCGCAAATGCCGAGCGCATAGTGGAAGAACGGGTGTCGGCGTCGATCGGAGAGCCGGTCGACCTGACCTTGAACCAGCTGATCGTCGCCAACGCTGCAGACGCGCAGGCCGAGCAGCTCGCCGCGGCGCGTAACCGCGAGGCCGCGGAGGCCGCCGAGCAGCGCATCGTCAGCCTGCGCCGCGACCTGTCACTGGTCACGGGGCGCGAAGCAAACGAGATCACGATCGACCGCGACAACCGCCGCGCTCTTGCACGCGCGCGCATCATCGATGGCGCGTCGTTGGGCGCTTACCGCGAACTCGAGCGCCGCGTCGCAGCGACCGCGCCCGATTGGGATGTCCAGGTCGTGCCGCCGCTGCGTCCGATCCCGCCGATCAGCTGGAATGACGACGGCGTGCTCGATGCGGAGGCGGTAAGGCTGGCGGCGTGGGCAGCGGCGCGGCGCGACAATGGCATCACGCTGACCGGCCCCTCCGAGCAAGTAGAGAGAGCGCGCACCGCCATGGTAGCGGCGGGCGCCGAGAATGTGCGCACCGTGGAGGATGACGGTGACACCATCCGTGTCACCTGGAACGCGCTGGAAAACTAGCTGGTTATATTGGTCGCGGCGGCCGCATCGGCAGGCGCCACAGCCTCGGGCGGTTGCTCGCGGCCAATGCATTGGGTGATAAGGCTGCCGACCGCAGCGTCCGCGGCCACGATCAGCGGTTCGACGCCGGTCATCGTAACGTTGATGGGCGTGCCGTCGGCAAATACCGCGACCAGGTCATCGCCGATATCGCCAGGCGCAAGCGACGCTTCATAGCGCTGGTTCTCGACCGCCTGGTTATCGGCTGCCACGGCCACCGACGCCAAGGCTTCCCCCGCACCGAAGGTAAGCGTGCCAGCACCGCTCGTGCTTGCCGCGAAGCGCGTGACTTCGAGCGATCCATTCTCACACGCAAACGCCAGGAGCTGCGCACCTTCTGGCGGCCCGTACGTAGCGCTCTGGCCCTCGATGACCCAGCCCAACCCGCCATCGAGCCCCGGTGCCGCTTCAGCAACCGCGTTTTCGATCGCTCCGGGTTCGACCTCCCCAATTTCGTTCATGTCGATCGGCTCGACCCGCGCACAGGCAGAAACAGCGAGAAGGGCGGCGATGGGAAGGAGGCTATGTTTCATGCCTCCTATGTAGCCCCTTCGACGCATATGTGAAGCACGCGCGCTATAGCGTGCTCGTGACCTCGTAAAGTGTGCCGTTGCCGACCTCGATGATAAATAGCCGGTCGAGCCTGTTCTCGATCGAAGCGATGGCGCCAAACGGCCCCGTATCGGGCTCGAAATCCAAGGTCCGGTTCTCGACACCGACCTCGTCCAGCATGCCATCTTGAAGGGCCCCACGAGGCACGGTCAAAATCTGGCCGAATTCGTCGCCCGTTACGATATAGTCGACGAGACTGAAGAGCGTGCCGCCCGCATAATATTCGATCGGTCGCAGCGCACTGGCATTCGAGAAATTGTAGAGCTGCGCTTCATCCGTGTAGCTATCGCTGTCAAACTCATAACGTCCGATCTGCGAATTATCGCGCATAGTGATGAAGAAGCGGCGCTCCACGCGCGTTAGATCACCCGGCCAGGCCAGACCCGACAGCTGCGTCTGGCTGCTCCAAGACAAATCGCCGCCGGGGATTTCATCCAGAGTAAAAACGGTCAGCGCATTCGTGAAGGTGCCGCTTTGCGTGTCGCCTGCCAACACACACAATTCGTTATTGAAGCAGTCCGACATTGACGTGCGCAAAAACGTGCTGGCAGTGAGATTTTCTTCCAGCAGTTGAGCTTCATAGCTCACTTCCCGCCCGGTAGCCGGGAAATTGACCTTGTAGCTGTGCAACCGCCAGGTGCCGCCACTCTCTTGCGTCGTGAAAAAGAAGCGCCGGAAGAACGCATCGTAATAATAGCCCGCGTTCAGCGCTTCACCGGGCCGATCGACGCTCACGTCGACGATCAGGCTGGCGGTCTGGCTATTCATATCGTAGCTCATCGCCCGGCCATTGCGGCAGGTTACGAGAAATTCGACATCCGATATCCAGGAAGAGGAGGTAGCCTGGCTGCCCGGGCAAATGTCGATACGTCGTACGGTCTGGATGCCTTCCTTGGAATTGGTGATCGTGACCGCAATCGTGCGCGTGACGCTGGCCGTGCCGTCGCTTGCAACGATGTCTACCTCATAGACATTGTCACCGTTGGCATCACGCGGGGTCTCGAAACTCAAGGCCTGGTTGAAGTAGAGGGCAGTGCCTTCGATCGTAAAGAACTCGCCATCCTTGCCCGCGGCGACCGTAAAGGTGACGTTGTCGCCATCAGGATCGCTCGCCGACAAGGTCAGAATATCTTCCTCTGCCTGTTCAACAAAGTCGACTGTGGCGGGGGGCGAAAAGGTCGGCGGGCTGTTGGACGAACCGCCGCCACCGCCGCCGCCTGAACTACCGCCCGAACCGCCGCCGCACGACATGACCGCCAGCGCCGCGGCGCCTGCCAACCAGCTATTTTTCATGAATGCCCCCTGGGTAACTACGCTACATACGAAGACTTATCGATAAGCTCGGACTGCCAGAACACAAGCCGCTTGCCTAATGACGGGTAGGCGACATAGTCTTCCTCCTGATCGCAGGAGGGGGATATCCATGATCGAACAGACGACAAAAGCGCCGTGGCACCTGTGGGTGGTTGGCGTACTCACGCTCATCTTCAACGCGGGTGGGGTCATCGACTATACGATGAGCCAACTGCGCAACCGCGCCTATCTGGAAATGTCGGGCGCCGACTATGACGTCATGATCGGCTGGATCGAAAGCTTCCCCGTCTGGGCGCATGGCTTTTGGGCTCTGGGCACC
This sequence comes from Sphingomicrobium marinum, assembly GCF_026157105.1. Taxonomy (GTDB): domain Bacteria; phylum Pseudomonadota; class Alphaproteobacteria; order Sphingomonadales; family Sphingomonadaceae; genus Sphingomicrobium; species Sphingomicrobium marinum. The sequence continues at coordinate 552,324 of NZ_JANPVQ010000001.1, read as the reverse complement.
TGGGGCGCCTTCATCGGTTCGCTATTGCTGCTGTTTCGCAGCCGCCATGCAGTCACCGCTTTCCTTTTGTCGATCATCGGCCTGATCGGCACGTCGATTGCCCAATTCCTCTTCGTCGAAACGCCCGAGGAACTGCAAAGCCCGGGCATGATCGTCTTTTCGATCGTCATCGTCGTGGTGACGGTCGGCCTCTACTTTTACAGCCGTGCCATGGCAGCGCGCGGCGTGTTGCGTTGACCTCGCCACCATAAGGAGTGGTATTAATGATGGATGACATGACCGCCAGGGCGCCGACGCATTTGCGGATCGTCGCAATCATGCCGATCGTCGTCATCGTCATCGCTGCGGGACTTCTTTATTATGCGCGCAAGCAAGATCGGGCAGGCGTCATGCGATAGGCGCGGAGCGCAGGATCAGTAGGCCATGCCTTTCTGGTTCTGCCGCTGGCGCTTCCATTCCTCGAACATGCAGCCCTGCCAGCCATTGGGGCCAACGGGGCTGCAATAGCCCATATAATCCATCGGATCGCCTTCGATCCAGCGCATGCGCTCGCGGATCACAGTGTAATCGCCTTGTCGATTGATTGGCCGGGGTCGTCGTAAGTCGGGGGCTAGGCGGTAGGGTGACGGCGGCGGATCACCGCACACCAGCACCTCGTCCTCTTGCGCTTCAGGGCATGGACGCGGGCGGTCCGGATCTACCGGGCCGACATCCTGAACGACAATGAGAGCCAACCACCACATGGCCGTACACGCTGCGCCCATCCGCTGTTTACCTCAAGTCCGCGCTCTTGATTGAACGTTCAACTCAATGATACGCTCGCGTCATGAACCGTGAGTCGCGCCGTAGGATTGTTGAAGCCGCCCAAGAGCTGTTCTGGGAGAAAGGTTACAATTCCACGTCGATCGCGGATATCCTCTCGCGCACCCAGCTGCACTCGGGCAGCCTGTATCACTTCTTCCCGGGCAAGCAGGATCTGCTCGTCGCCGTGCTTGAACATTATCGCGACGGGATCGAGGAAAATCTGCTCAGCTACGCCTGGACCGGCGTGGACGATCCGGTCGAGCGCATTTTCGCGCTACTCAATGGCTACCGCACTATGCTGGTGACCTCTGACTATGCCCATGGCTGTCCGATCGGGAACCTGGCACTCGAAATATCCGAGCCCGATCCACAGGTGCGTGAGCTGATCGCCGCCAACTTTGACAATTGGGTCGACGCGGTCGAAACATGTCTCAAGGGCGCATCGGATCGCCTGCCTGCCGATACCGACACGCGCGCGCTCGCCGAATTCATCCTGACCATCATGGAAGGCGGAATCATGCAGGCGCGCGCGCACCGCGACATCGGCCTGTTCGACCGCAACGTCTTGGTACTGCGTAAGCATCTCGACCTGCTGATGCGTCAGGAAAAACGCATATCGGCCTAATCAACTAAGGGGGAAAATATCATGGAACTGAATTGGATTGCGATCATCGTGGCCGCGGTATCGGCCTTTGTTCTGGGCGGCATCTGGTATGGCCCGTTGTTCGGCAAGAAGTGGATGGCGCATGTCGGCATCACCGAACAGATGATCGAGGAAAGCAAGAGCATGATGCCCAAGGTCTATGGCCTGGCATTCGTGCTCAACCTGGTCGCCGTCATCGCGTTTGCGGCCTTTCTCGGCAACGAGGTCGATGTCGCGACCGGGGCCATGTACGGACTGGTCGCCGGCCTGTTCTGGGTCGCGGCGAGCTTTGGCATTTCGTACCTGTTTGAAGGGCGGCCGCTCGGGCTGTGGCTGATCAACGGCGGCTACCACACGCTGCAATTTGCCATCTTCGGCGCGATCATCGGCGCGTTCAATTGATCTGCTAATCTCGATCCACAAATGAGAATGGCCGAGGCGAATGCCCCGGCCATTCCATTATGCGTCAATTGTCGGCTGATTATTCGCCCGCGAAGTTTTCCTTCGCATAGCCGGCGATCTTCTTGGCCGCACCGTTGATCGCGCTGTCGCTATCGCCGCCGAAGAAGCCGCCCGAGACGGTGCCTTCCGACTGGATCTTGGACAGGCTGTTACCCTCGGCGTCGAAGAATTCGGCGACGATGACCATCTTGGCACCGCCTGCGATCGGACCGGCCAGGTAGCGCGCTGCCTGGCTTCCTTCTTCGTAGCCGATGAAGCCGTATTTGATCGTCAGCCCGTTCATGCCTTCGGCAAATGCCGAGCCATCATCGAACAGGTGATTGCGCAGATATTTTTCGAGCAGCGCGACCTTGCCATCTTCGACTTCGACGGTGCCGCCATCATATTCTAGCGCGACCGCCGAAGCGGCGTAATCGCTGGTGTTGGGCACCATAACGATGTTGTTGGAGCTCGAGCAGGCGACGAGCGATAGCGCCGCAGTAGCGGCGAAAAGCATTTTCTTCATGTTTGATTGGTTCCCCGGTTTGGATACTGACTGAAGCCCCCTGGCCTCTGGCATATTCATGGCGAGCCGACGTTTCAGATCAAGCGTTATTTGCGTCTGGTTCCCGACTTAGCTCACGGACCAGTTCGCCCACGCGCTTCACGTCATCGATGCCGATGAGATTGACCGTTTCGGTCCGGCGATCGCCATCGCTGTCGGTCGTGCTGTGCGTTTCGATGGTGATCTTGCCGCGACCCGCTTTGCCTTCCCAGCGCTCGATCGGACCAATGTGCCGGGCCTGCAGCGACTTCACCCGCACGAAATCACCCTTGCCCTTGGTCAGCGTGATGATGCGTCGATCGGTGATGCCATGGATGCGATCGGTCGATGCGAACAGGCCCACGATCGGCCCCACCAGCATCGCCAGCCCGACAAGAATGAAGGGCACGCCGAACAGCGGAAAGGCATATTTTAGCAGGCCGTCCGCGCCATCGCCGCCCATGCTGTCGACGCCGCTCCAAGCCATGAAAGTCCAAAACAGGGCAAACGCGGTCCAGGGGATCGCGAACAGCCAGATGCCGAACGCGGCCCATTTGATGGCGCCCTCGCGCGGGCGTCCGTGCCATCGCAGGCGTTCGCCGATGGCCAGCTCCTTCTGGAGCAAGGGCAATAAAGGGTCGGGGCCGAGCCGGTTCATGGCTCCACCCTACCCTGAAAGTCTGAATTTTCTCTAGTGGCGCTGCGGCTTAATCGACCGAGCCCATGTCGGCATATTCGACCACGACATCACCGTCGTGCGCATCGGCGTTGGCGTGCGCCACCAGTCCGGGACCAAATTCAAGGCCGACGACGGCAATCACCGCCAAAGCGCCATAAGCAATCGTTCTCATGTTCCAAATCCGTAAAAGCGTTTGGATATGAAATGCTTATGCGTCTGGTCGGTTCCCTTCGGGAGGCAACTTAGGCGTTGGTATCAATTACGGTCTACGATTATTGGGACAAGCCGCCCTACGGTCGCCCGCCCATCTTCTTGTAGCGCGTCTTGCCATATCGGGTCTTGCGCGTGCCAGGCTTGCCCGCGCTCGAAAAGCCGACGAGCGGCGCGGTCTTTTCGCCATCGGGGATGCCGAGTTCGTCATCTTCGAGCTTGCGGATTTCATCGCGCAGCCGCGCAGCTTCCTCGAACTCCAGATCGGCGGCGGCCTTGCGCATCTTTTCTTCGAGTTCGCCGATATAGGCGCGCAAATTGTGGCCCGCGAGCGGCGGGGTGTCAGGCAACGGATGGTCGGCACCAGCCGCGGTCGCTTCCTTCACATCCTTGAGAAGATCGGCGATCTCGCGGCGCGTCGATTCCGGCGTGATATTATGCTCTTCGTTGTAGGCGAGCTGTTTTTCGCGGCGGCGCTGCGTCTCGTTGAGCGCGCGCTCCATCGAGCCGGTCACGCGGTCGGCATAGAGGATGACGCGCCCGTCGACGTTACGCGCCGCGCGCCCGATCGTCTGGATCAGCGAGGTTTCGGAACGCAGGAAGCCTTCCTTGTCGGCATCGAGGATCGCGACCAGCCCGCATTCGGGAATGTCGAGCCCTTCGCGCAGCAGGTTGATCCCGATCAGCACGTCGTAGACCCCGACGCGCAGGTCGCGGATCAGCTCGATGCGCTCGAGCGTCTCGACGTCCGAGTGCATGTAGCGCACCTTGATGCCCTGCTCGTGCATGTATTCGGTGAGGTCCTCGGCCATTCGCTTGGTGAGCGTCGTCACCAGCGTGCGATAGCCCGCCTTGGTGACCTTGCGCACTTCGTTGACCAGATCGTCGACCTGATCCTCCACCGGCTTGATCTCGACCGGCGGATCGATGAGGCCGGTAGGACGGATGACCTGTTCGGAGAAGACGCCGCCCGTCTCCTCCATCTCCCATGGCCCCGGCGTTGCCGAAACGAACATCGATTGCGGGCGCATCGCGTCCCATTCGTTGAACCGCAGCGGGCGATTGTCGATACAGCTCGGCAGGCGAAAGCCATGCTCGGCCAGCGTGATCTTGCGGCGGTGGTCGCCCCGCGCCATAGCGCTGATCTGCGGCACCGTCTGATGGCTTTCGTCGACGAACAGCAACGCGTTTTCGGGCAGATATTCGAACAAGGTGGGCGGCGGTTCGCCCGGCAAACGACCGGTGAGGAAGCGCGAATAATTCTCGATGCCCGCACAGCTGCCCGTCGCAGCGATCATCTCGAGATCGAAATTGGTGCGCTGCTCGAGCCGCTGGCGTTCGAGCAACTTGCCCTCAGCCTCCAGCTCTTTCAGCCTTTCTGCAAGTTCGTGACGGATCGCCTCGCTCGCCTGCTTGAGCGTCGGCCCCGGCGTCACATAGTGGCTGTTCGCGTAGATCTTGACCTTATCGAGCTTGGCCCCGGGCTTGCCCGTCAGAGGATCGAACTCGAGAATCTCCTCGATATCGTCGCCGAAGAAGGAGACGCGCCATGCCATGTCTTCGTAGTGCGACGGGAATATCTCCAGATTGTCGCCGCGCACGCGAAATGACCCACGCGCGAAATTGCTGTCGTTGCGTTTGTACTGGAGCGCCACCAGCTTGCGGATGATCTCGCGCTGGTCGACGCTCTGGTCCTTCTTCAGCATGAAGGTCATCGCCGAATAGGTCTCGACCGACCCGATACCGTAAAGGCAGCTGACGGAGGCGACGATGATGACGTCGTCGCGCTCCAATAGCGAGCGCGTCGCCGAGTGCCGCATCCGGTCGATCGCCTCGTTCACCGAGCTTTCTTTTTCGATGTAGGTATCGGTGCGCGGCACATAGGCCTCGGGCTGGTAATAGTCGTAATAGCTGACGAAATATTCGACCGCATTTTCGGGGAAGAAGGCCTTGAATTCGCCGTACAGCTGCGCCGCCAGGATCTTGTTGGGAGCGAGCACCAGCGCCGGGCGCTGCAGCGTCTCGATCACCTTGGCCATCGTGAAGGTCTTGCCCGATCCGGTGACGCCCAGCAGCACCTGGCTCTGTTCGCCCTCGTCGCGAATGCCTTCGACAAGTTCCTTGATTGCCGTCGGCTGGTCGCCCGCCGGTTCGTAGTCCGACTTGAGCACGAACTTCTTGCCACCCTCGGCCTTTTCCGGCCGCTCGGGCCGGTGCGGGACGAAGGATTGGCCGGTTTCCGGCTCTTCCAGCGAGGTGCGGATTTGGATTGCCATGCGCGTGGATATGGTCAGGATTGGCCCGCATAACAATATCAGGCACGCCAAACAGGGGAAAAGTCATGATGAATGTTGCCTCGCTTGCAGCGGCCATTGCGCGCGCCGCGCCGGGCAATGCGCAGTTGCGAAAGGTGAATCGCGCCGCCCTTTTTCTGACGGTTCCGCTAGCCGCATGCGCGGCCGACAATCCTGAAAACACGCCCCAGCTAGGCATTTGGGAAATCTCGACCAAGGTGACGAGCTTGTCTGTTGGCGGGCGCTATCTTGCGGGCGATCAGTTGCTTGACGAATTCAAGCGCCTGGAGCAAACCGAAAGCCGCTGCGGCGAACCCATGTTCCTCGATCGCGACTGGCAGCAGGATGACATCGCGAAGCGCGTCAGGGCGGATTGCACGCTCGACACGTTCGACTGGACGCCGGCACAAGTCACAAGCACCGGCCGCTGCACCAATGTGCCGGGCGCCGATGATTTCGGACCGCGGCTGCGCGTCACGATCGACCAGACCGCCGACTATTATCGGATGGTAATCACGATGGAAGGCAGCGCGAGCGTTCGCGGCGCGCCCGGTCGACCGCTGATCAGCGTCATCGCCGTTCAGGAAGGACGCCGCACCGGCGATTGCTGACCCTTTGCGCACGACCTCAGCCTTGCTAGATTGGCAAATCTTCTCGCGTGGAGGACACAGCTTATGAAAATCTTGGCGACACTACCGATCATCCTTTTCGGAGGGTTGCTCAGCGCCTCGGCGACCGCGGACATCCAGGCCGGCCAATGGGAAGCCACATCGCAAATCGTCGCGGTCAAAGGACAAGGTTTGCCCGCCGGAATGGTCGACATGATGAAAAGCCAAGTCCACACGCATAGCTATTGCATGACGCAGGCGGAGATCGACGACAATCCGCAAGCCATGTTCGATCAGACCGATGGCCAATGCCAATATACCGATTTCAACATGGGCGGCGGGCGGCTGGACGCTACAGCGGTATGCAATACGCCGCAGGGCAGCATGCAAATGAAGATGAGTGGCACCTACACCGCCACGACCTTCCAGAGCGAAAACCGCATGGTCATGAATTCTCCGATGGGGAACATCACCATGACTGCGCAATCGTCGGGCAAGCGCACCGGCGCCTGCACCGGCTAGGCGTCGGGAACGAGGAAGCCGCTAGCGATCAATCGCTGCACCAGCGCCACGCGCACCTGATCATCGACCGGACCGGGAATGTCGCCAACGCGAAACTGCGCATGATCGGCGATAAAGCGGAGGCTCTGCTCCACCGCCGCATTGACGAGAATATGTTCGCCCGGCTGGGCGAAATCGACATGCTCACCATTGACCAGCAAGGCCGCCACCGCGGTCGGCGAATGGCGCACGATGGTGTCTGGATCCACCATCACCGGCTTGCCCTTGTCGAGTTTTGGCATGTCCCCGATCAGCCGCGACTGGCGGTACCGCATCGCAGTACGAATAAAGTCATCCGATTTTGCGGCTTCGACCAGCCGGTCCAGCCCTTCGCGCACGCGATCTTCAAGCGGTGCCATGGCACCACCGCGGGCCACCGCATCGCCGCGCCCGCTGGCATTTTCGCGTAAGAACCGCTCTTCGTCCGAAAGATAGTCGAGCGCCGCCTGCATCGCGTCACGCACCGTTACCGGATTGAACGCGATCGACAGGTGGATGCTTTCCTCGCTTGGCGTCGAGACCGTGTGCACCGTGCCGCGCGGCAAATAGAGCATGTCGCCCGGCTCGACATCGATCTCGCTCTTGCGCCCGATCTCGGGGACAGGCGTTCCGATGCGCCACGGATTGCGAAGGCTCGCTTCCTCGCGGCTCACATACCATTTCTTCTTGCCCAGAAGCTGGATCGCGATGACATCATATTCATCGTCATGGACCGGCGCTTCCGCGCCCTGCCCCGACCAGAACACCACCGTGTCCGCCATGCCCGAAAACAGGTATTCGAGCGCACGGATGAAGCGCGCGAGTTGAGGCGAGAGCTGGCTCGCTTGCGGAATACGAACCGTATATTCGGCGGCGTGATATTCCTTCACCAAAGCCTGAAATTCTTCGGGACCGGCCACCGCGCGCGGTTCGGGCGGCGGCACTTTCGGCTCGGCAATATGGCAGGTCAGCTCGGTCGCATGACGTCGATAGGCATCCAGTATGGTCGCCTTCGGATCATCGCCGATCAACCCGAAGCGCATGGCTTGCGCGTCATCGTCGCTGCCCAGCACCGCGACCGGGCGCTTGCCGACGATTTCGCCCATGAAAAGGTCGCTTTCGACGGGCGCGGTCATCGCTTCGAACAGGCTCAAGGCGTCTTCATAATTCACGGCCTCCCCCCTAGCCCAAGGCGCCGCGCGCTTCAAAGCTTGTCATTCGCGTCCGGTTTGCGCAGTCTTCTGTTTCACTGGGGAGGGAGAACGCCATGCGCGCATTGATCGCAATCGCTTGTCTTGGCGTTACCGGCTGCGACATGATCCCGGCGCCCGCCGACACCGATCAGGACATCGACATGAGCGGCGCGATCACGATGCTGCCCGGTATCTATGAAGTGACCGGCGACATGGCGATCATCGACATTCCCGGACTCGACGCGGACGCCAAGGAGGCGATGCGCCGCCGCACCAGCGCGCCTTCGCGCGGCTGCATCGACAAGGACGATCTCGACAATGCCGAGGAAACTTTCTTTCGCGGCCCGTTCAACGATTGCGCCTATGAACGCATGAGAATGAAGGAAGGGAAGATTAGCGGGCTGATGCGCTGTGCCAACGGGGACAGCCGCAGCGAACTCGCCATCAGCGGCACCTATCACAGTGCCGGCTACCAAATGACCATCGACATGCGCACGCAAGGCCCATCGGGCCGGATGCAATGGACACAGCGCGCAAAGCGCGTGGCCGCGTGCCGTTAAGAATTTTCAGGGGAGAACGATATGAAGAAGTTTTTGATACTCGCGGCATCGAGCCTTGCTTTGACGGCCTGCGGCGGCGGTAGCGAAGAAGCACCTGCCGAAGAAAGCGCTGCGCCCGCCGACGCGCTGACGCCCGGGCAATATGACGTGACGATGGAAGTCACCTCGATCGACACCAAGGACGAAGCCGACGCACGCACCGACCTTGAAGTCGGAAGTGTCACCAACGCCAGCGTCTGTGTTGGCGACGATGGCGCTCTGCCCGCGGCCGCCTTTGCCGAAGGCGACGACCAATGCGGAATCGAAAGCCCCTATGCGCGCCGCGGCACGCTGCGCCAGGCACTGCGCTGCAATCGCGATGGCGAAGCCGTCATGCTCAACGTCAATGGTGACTTCACCGCCGATAGCGTCACGGCGACGATCGAGACCGAAACCTTTTTCCAATATGCGGGCGATTACGCGATGAAGCGCTCGATGACGGCGACGCGGACAGGCGATTGCACGGCTGAAGGCGACGACGGCGCCGACGGCTAGATCGCGAGCGGTCGTGTGGCCTCGCCGGTAAAAAGGTCGAACGCGCATCCAGCCCGCGCATTGCTTCGGGCCACGGGGGCGAAACTGCTGTGCCTGCCGCTCCTGGGCGCCTGCACGTCGGTTGAGCCTGCGCCATTGGCACCGCCGCAAGTCGCCGTCAGCTTCGATGCGACGTCCATTGACGCCGTCTCGCAGGGGATTGCCGACCCTGCGAGCAGGCGCGAGGTTTCCGCGCAAGATCCGGTACGCATTGCCTCCATTTCCAAGCTGGTCGTCGCGATCGGCGCGATGCAGCTGGTCGAACAAGGCCTGTTCGATCTCGACGAGCCTGTCGGCAAAGTGCTCGGCTACGAGGTCCGGCATCCGGCCGATGGCGACCCCGTGACGCTGCGCATGCTGCTGAGCCATACCAGCGGCCTGCGCGATGACGCGGGCTACGCGTTGCCGCTCGGCGCGCGCCTACAGGACAAGCTTGGCGAGTCCGGTGTCTGGGGCGAAGAGCAGCCCGGCTATTTCAGCTACGCCAATCTCAACACCGTCGTCGTCGCCAGCATGATGGAGAGCGTGACCGGCGAGCGCTTCGACCGACTGATGGCCAGGCTGGTATTCGATCCGCTGGGTATCGACGCCTGCTACAACTGGCCCGGCTGCAGCAACGATGCCGTTGCGCGCGCCGTTGTGCTGCAGCGCGAAGGTGAACCGGTCTGGGATGATCTTGGTGGTAAGCGACCCGCCTGCCCCATCGTGGTCAAAGACCGCGAGGCGTGCGACCTCGACCGCTGGCGCGCGGGCGAGAATGGCGCGCTATTCTCGCCGCAAGGCGGTCTCAGAATTTCCGCGGTCGATCTCGCAACCATTGGCCGCGTGCTGCTCGGCCGCGGCACATCGAATGGCGTGATGATCCTTACACCCGATTCGGTCGCGCAGATGACCGCGCCCGCCTGGACGTGGGATGGCAGCAATGGCGACACGTGGGGCGGCGTCTTCTGCCGCCACGGTCTTGGCATTCACATATTGCAGACCAAGCGCGAAGGCTGCGCCGATGATCCCGGCCTGCCGCCCGGCGCCTGGTTCGGCCATTCGGGCGACGCTTACGGCCTGCGCTCCGGCCTGTGGCTCGACAGCGACTCGGGCCGCGGCATCGCCTTTCATGCGGGCGGCGAACCCGAACTGCTGCCCGACGAAATCAGCTGGGACGAAGGCTTCTACCCTATCGAGAAGGAAATGACGGCGCGGGCGCTATCGCTTTTGCCCTAGTCCAGCCTGTCACCCGGAAGAACGTCGTCGGAATAGCCGCGCAAGATCCACACAAGAGGCACGAACAGCGCGATCAGGCCGGGGATCACCAGAAGGTAAAATAAGAAGCCGCGCGCGCCCGTCCACTGTAACGCCACGAAGGCAAAGCCGAAAAAGAGCCAACCGATGGCCAAAGGACGTCCCATGCGAGCGATTGGCGTTTCATGGAGCATCGCCCAAACAAGTGCGATTGCAGCCAATCCCACCAAAGTCAGCAGCAACATCAAGTTTTCGACCAAAGCCATAGCAAGCGGCACGACAACCTGTGCCAAGCCCAGATTTGCCCGATCCTCAATGTTGAACACCGTACGCCTTTCGAATGGATCAGTCTGATCGGCTGATACAGCACGCAGTGGCGCGCTATCGAGCCGGTCAAGTTGCGACCCGTCAATCATGCACGGCCCTGTAATGATCCGCTTTTTCCCGTGCTGTGTCAGCGCCACGTGGAAGCGCCCCTCAGTTCGGGTTCGCGTCAAACGAACCGCTTCCCCGTTGAACGGATGTCCCATCTGATCAACCATGCCTGTGATCCGTCCTTTGCCAGCGTGGCGCACCATGTTGAACGGCGGCGGCATTGGAAAAGAGCGATACGTCGTGCGCCAGCGCGATTCGTCTACCGGGACGACATCCAGGTGACGGACGGCATCTGCGTCATGTTGAGTTTCGATTGCCAATTGCACTCCTCCTCGCGGCGGCAACGCATTAAGTCCTACCTAAATCGCTTACCGCAAACTGTTGCCATCAAAGCGCACTTTTTGGCCCCCGCCAAGCGCCTCTCTCTTATGTGCATTGCAACACGAAATCGGACCGATTCCGGAACCAAATTTTTTTGCGATTCAAAATCCGCGGACAACTGCGAAATCCGGCCGGATCAAGGCTAAATTTTCATTAATGTGGCAAAAAAGACTCTTGTGTTGCTGACACCGATAGGCACTATAGGTGGTGTTGCGAACGGGGCGACACCTCAATACCTAGTGGTTGAGGCCGAAAATCACATTTTCGGCGACACTAGGCCTGTGGGTAACGAGGATTTCGGGGACAAGTCCCTGAATTGACTCCGATTTCGCTTCAAATGGGGTGGAATTAGCTGTTATAGCCGATTCGAACATAACATGAACACGGCGCCGCCAGAAACGGCGCCTTTTTGACGGGGAGTCACCATCATGGATCTTTCGACCGGAAACGAAGTCACTGCCGACGACGTCACCGAAGTTTCGGAGTCCAAGAAGGTCAATGCACGCCGCTTCGACATCAAGACCGATGAAAGCCGCGATGACCTGCTGACCGAGTTCGGCAAGGAAACCTTGCGCGATCGCTACCTGCTCCCCGGCGAAAACCCGCAGGACCTCTTTGCGCGTGTCGCCGATGCCTATGCCGACGACCAGGCGCATGCCCAGCGCATCTACGACTATATTTCAAAACTCTGGTTCATGCCCGCCACTCCCGTCCTGTCGAACGGCGGCACCGGCCGCGGCCTGCCCATAAGCTGCTATCTCAACTCGGTCGACGACAGCCTCAACGGCATCGTCAACACGTGGAATGAAAATGTCTGGCTCGCCTCCAAGGGCGGCGGCATCGGCACCTATTGGGGCAGCGTACGCGGCATCGGCGAACCCGTCGGTCTCAACGGCAAGACCAGCGGTATCATCCCCTTCGTGCGCGTAATGGACAGCCTCACGCTCGCGATCAGCCAGGGCTCGCTGCGCCGCGGCTCGGCCGCCTGCTATCTCGACATCGACCATCCCGAGATCGAGGAGTTCCTCGAAATCCGCAAACCCTCAGGCGACTTCAACCGCAAGGCGCTGAACCTGCACCACGGCGTCCTCGTCACCGACGAGTTCATGGAAGCCGTGCGCGACGATGCCGACTTCGACCTCAAGTCGCCCAAGACCGGCGAAGTGCGCGGCACGGTAAAGGCGCGCAACCTGTTCCAGAAGCTGGTCGAGACCCGCCTCGCCACCGGCGAACCTTATATCGTCTTCGCCGACACGGTGAACGACAACATGCCCAAGCATCACCGCGACCTGGGCCTCAAGGTATCGACCTCGAACCTGTGCAGCGAAATCACGTTGCCGACGGGCCGCGATCACCTCGGCGCCGATCGCACCGCGGTGTGCTGCCTCTCGTCGCTCAACCTCGTGAAGTGGGACGAATGGAGCCAGGACAAGCGCTTCATCGAGGACGTCATGCGCTTCCTCGACAACGTGCTCAGCGACTATATCGCCCGCGCCCCCGACGAGATGGCCCGCGCCAAATATAGCGCCGAACGCGAACGCTCGGTCGGCCTCGGCGTGATGGGTTTCCACAGCTTCCTCCAGGCCCGCAACCTTCCTTTCGAAGGCGCGATGGCCAAGAGCTGGAACAACAAGATCTTCAAGCATATCCGCGCGCAGGTCGACGAAGCCTCAATGATGCTCGCCAAGGAGCGCGGCCCCTGCCCCGATGCTGCCGACATGGGCGCGATGGAGCGCTTCAGCTGCAAGATGGCGATCGCGCCGACCGCGTCGATCAGCATCATCTGCGGCGGCGCCTCGGCTTGCATCGAGCCGATCCCCGCGAACATCTATACGCACAAGACGCTGTCGGGCAGCTTCATCGTGAAGAACCCGTATCTCGAAGAGCTGCTCGAGGAGAAATCGAAGAATTCGGACCAGGTCTGGAATTCGATCCTCGAGAAAGGCGGCTCGGTCCAGCATCTCGACTTCCTGTCGGGCGATGAAAAGGCGACCTTCAAGACCAGCTTCGAGATCGACCAGCGCTGGCTGCTCGAAATGGCGGGCGACCGCGCGCCGATGATCGACCAGGCGCAGAGCCTCAATCTCTTCATCCCCGCCGACGTCGACAAGTGGGACCTACTGATGCTCCACTTCCGCGCTTGGGAGCTTGGCATCAAGTCGCTATACTATCTGCGCTCGAAGTCGGTGCAGCGCGCCGGCTTCGCGGGCGGCGTGGAAGCCGACAACACGCTCGACATGAAGGAAATTCATGCCGAGACGACCGACTACGACGAATGTCTGGCCTGCCAATAGGATGAAACTGGTCGTCATCCTCCTGGCCATTGCGGGCCTCGCGCTCATCTTCGCCGCGCGGCGGATGGAGATGCCGGCGGTCCGCACCAATGCCAGGCTGGTCGGCGGCGCCGCCATGCTCGTCGCGCTCGGCCTCGCCGTCGTCGACGCGCTAAAAGACTGATATGATCAACACGAACACCCAGGGAGCCTAGAACACATGTCCCTTCTCGAAAGCCGCAAAGCCTACAAGCCCTTCGATTATCCCTGGGCCTACGACTATTGGAAAAAGCAGCAGCAGGTCCACTGGATGCCCGAGGAAGTGCCGCTGGGCGAGGATTGCCGCGATTGGGCGCAGAAGCTGACCGAGCACGAGCGCAACCTGCTCACGCAGATCTTCCGCTTCTTCACGCAGGCCGATGTCGAGGTGCAGGATTGCTACCACGACAAATATGGCCGCGTGTTCAAGCCGACCGAGGTCAAGATGATGCTCGCCGCCTTCTCCAACATGGAGACGATCCACATCGCGGCCTACAGCCACCTGCTCGACACGATCGGCATGCCCGAAAGCGAATATTCGGCCTTCCTCCAGTACAAGGAAATGGCCGACAAGCATGATTACTTGAACGAATTCGGCGTCGATACCGACGAGGATATCGCCAAGACGCTCGCCATGTTCGGCGGCTTCACCGAGGGGCTGCAGCTATTCGCCAGCTTCGCGATGCTGATGAACTTCCCGCGCTTCAATAAGATGAAGGGCATGGGGCAGATCGTCAGCTGGTCGGTGCGCGATGAAAGCCTCCACTGCGAAGGCATCATCCGCCTGTTCCACGCCTTCTGCGAGGAACGCGACTGCCTCACGCAAAGCGTCAAGGACGACATCGTCGACATGTGCCAGAAGGTCGTGCGCCTCGAGGACGCGTTCATCGATCTCGCCTTCGAATTGGGCCCCGTCGAGGGCATGACGCCCAAGGACATCAAGCGCTACATCCGCTACATCGCCGACTGGCGCCTGGGCCAGCTCGGGCTGAAGCCGATCTACATGGTCGAGGAACATCCCCTCCCCTGGCTCGCCCCGCTGCTCAACGGCGTCGAGCACGCCAACTTCTTCGAAACCCGCGCGACCGAATATTCCAAGGCCGCGACCAAGGGCGACTGGAACGAGGTATGGAGCAACTTCGACCGCCGCCAGAAAGCCAACACGGCGAACGAGGACGAGGGCGAGCCCGAAGCGGATATGTTCGCGGCGGAGTAGGGCTAGTCCGGCAACTCGTTGCGCAATTCTAAGACGTCCGATTCGGCATCTTCAGCAAGTGCCGACGGCGACACCTTTGCAGCGCTATCGCGCTCTTTATCGACTTTCGGTGGCAGGGCCTGCCAGGCTCGCAGGCCCTGTCCGATCTCGTCGTAGAATTTTGGTACTACCATTTCGAGCGTCTCGATAAAGGGGCGCTGGCTTCCAAATCTTGAGCCCATGTCTGCTATTTGAACAAGCTCGAACCCAACGCATTGCATTCCCTTTTTGCCATCATTGATCAGATCGGGATCAGCAAGTAATTGTGGCAAGGGATATTGAGTCATTGGTGAAGTTTTTGGCCATCGGATTCTCACGTGCACATCGTCACCAAGGCCTTCCGGCAACTGCCTCAAAAGCCAGTTTAGTCTCGCTTTGTTCGATTTCCGGTCCTTTGGTGCCGGCAAGCTCATCGAAACGAGGATGTTACGACTACGAAGGTCGGCGGTAACATTCATTAAGGACGCAGCATCAGGAATGTCCAAGTCAATCTTAAGGATCTTCTTACTACAGAGCCGAGCTACGTCTCGATCAAACCTTACTTCTGGATTATTGGCAGCATCCCTCGGTAGCTTTTGCTGAACTTCGCAGTTTAGCTGCCTAGAGAGAATAAGGCACAGGTCCTTGCATTCCTGCTGCCAGGCCTCGGCCACTTCCGAAACTTCTGTACTTTTCGCTAGGGTTGCGCCGCCCAGAACTGCATTTACCGTCTGGGTCCAAGAACTCGGCATTCGGTCGAAGCCTTTAACGCCGGAACTGTCGTGCGCAAGAAACCGACGGAGTTCTCCGAGAATGATGGCCTGATCACGATCGGCAACATCCTTATTCTGATATAGTAGTTCTGTTTCAGTCAGAATGTGCATCCAAGACCAGTGATAAAGTTCGACCCCTCGCTGCGCCTTGATCTGCTTTGCCAAAGGGTGATGTTGCGGCACTGCCGAAAATTGATTGGACAAAGTGATCACAGCGTCGATTTTGTTCTTTTTTGCAAGTTCCAGATATCGACCAACTTGCTCAGCTCCGATTTCCGCATTCCCTACTTTTGCTTCCAATAAAGCGGTCCAACGCCGCTTACCGACGTCGACCACAATCAGACCGTCAGGTCGCCCAAGATTCTTCTCGCGAGGGGCACATTCAAATTCGATTTCCGTGTAGGTATGGATTCGTGCAGTCGATCCAATGCGCTGACCGACCGATCCCAGAAGGCGCTCACTCAATTCTCGAACCACCACCATGCTGGCGAGCAGAATCGAAGTGCTTCGCCCCTCTTTGGAGGTGTCTGCCAACACCGGAAATAACCGCGCACGCTGCGGATTCTTTACACACTCAGGTGGCGTCATCGAAAGTCCCCCCTCTTACCGAGCGTCACAAGTTATTTATTGATATAAAGAGGAAGTAAAGCCGTGCGGGGCCGACCACCCCATAAGACCGCGCCAGTGCCTCGCTGAACATCAGGTCGCCGACAATAATGCGTTTCACAATGACCCGCTTCATTGCGACTTTGATAACTGTTTTGCGCTAAACGGCAGCAATGGACCAAATGCCTCTTCCGGTTACGCTCACCGCAGCGCACAGTGCCGCTATCGAAGACGTTAATCGATGGCGGGGGCATTGCGTTGATCTGGTGGCGCGCATGGAAATGGCTGTCGGTAAACTGTTCGATGCCATGGCGGCCAGCGGACGCAAGATGCCGACTGTACCGGCCACGTTTTCGCAACGCATCGCCGGCCTCATTAAGCTCACCGCAGAGGGAGCGACTTTTGCGGATGCCGGCGCGAAGCTGCGCCAGACGCTCCAAGACATCCAGCCGCTGATCGACCAGCGCAACCGCATCGTCCACGCGACTTCGAAGATCTGGATTGATCCGAGAGGCGACTGGCTTTGGCAGTTCTGGTTCAGACCATCCAGAAAGGGGGCCGCCGTCGTGGATGGTTGCATCACCAAAGCAGACGCGCTGATTTTGGAGAAAACGTTAGGGGATGAAAGCAAGAGGCTTGTGTCCCTCGCTGGCAACTATGCAAAAAAGCTGCGGGCTAAATAAGCCTAAGTCCGATCGTGCCGCCAAGTACGCACGCCAGCACGAACAGGACCAATTAACCCAACAAGAAAAGGGCGGCCCGGTTGGAGCCGCCCCTTCTTATGCGTGATGAAGCCGTGGTCTATTCGACGTTGTCGGCTTCGTCATACTTCTCTTCCGCGCGCTCTTCGAGGGCATCGGCCTGCTCTTCCAGCTGGTCTTCCTCGACTTCGCTCGTCGCGTCGTCAGCTTGCTCATCGACCATTTCGGCCTGCTCTTCGAGGGCCTCGCCCTGCGCTTCGAGCGAGTCTTCGGCCTGGTCCTCGGCGGCACTATCGCACGCGGCCACCAGCAGCGTTGCGGCGGCGATCGTGGGGGCAAATAATTTTCTCATCGTGGGTCTCCCTCTCTCAACACTGAGATGAGACGGGATAACGGATCGCAACCCGTTATCGTTCCGGATATGCAAAGATTTAGCTGGGCTGAGCCGGGGTCAGGGCGGCCTGACCCCGTCGGTCCTGTCGCTTCGCGCAGGCCGTCCGACAGGGCTTCGCGTCTCTCGACCAGCTCACGATTGCTGGCGCAATCGCGTCGCTGCTCTCGGCGCTTTCGCCTAAGTCGTCACGATCCCGATGCCGATGAAGATGCCGAGCAGCACGCCGATCCAGATGATCAGGTGCAGCGGCATGGCCTTCTTTTCCTGTACCTCGGGCACTTCCAACGGTTCGTGCTGCACGTCGTCCCCTTCGCCGATCATCCCCGGTCCCCGGCCTCTTTAGCTCCAAGTTCAAGCCCGGTAACATGAGTTAAAGGATTCTTAAAGCGCTAATTTAAGCATAAGTTAAATTCGGGGTCACTTTTCTGCGAAATGACTGTCTTGCGGGCGCGCAAATGTGCATCATTTCGCGATGGAATCACTGCGCCCCTGCCCCGCGCCGCGTTGCTGGCGGTCGGCCTTGCACAACCGGAAAACCGCATGACTCACCTTGCTCCCACCGCAGATCAGCTCGCCGCCTTTCGCAACCTTCCCTTCGATGAACCCATCGAGATGCTCAACCTGCTGAAGTTTCGCGACACGCCCGATTATCCCGACGATCACGAATGCGCCGTCAGGGACTGGTCGGGCGCCGATGCCTATCACCATTACCTGGCGGAGGCGGGCAAGGTGACCAGGAAGCTCGGCCTCGACATCATCTGGACCGCCAGCCCGGCCTGCACGCTGATCGGACCCGACGACGAATGCTGGGACATGGCCTTCATCGCCCGCTATCCCGATGCAAAGTCGTTTCTCACCATGATCGGCGATCCCGATTATCAGGCCGCGACGATCCACCGCACCGCCTCGCTGATCGACAGCCGCCTCATCCGCTGCACGCCCATCGCGTTACAAAAGGACTGACTGCATGTTCGCTACGTTGCTTGCCGCCGCCACGCTTCAACCTGAGATGCCGACCGGCGCCGATCTGGAAACCGCCATCGCCGAGGTCGATGCCCGCTTGTTCTGGGCCGCGTTCGAAGGATGCGATCCCGACGCGCTCGCGCCGTTGCTGGGCGAAGACTTCCGCATGCTTCACGATCAGGCCGGCATCGCCGTTCCCAGCCGTCTGGCCTTTATCGAAGGCATGGAAATGCAGTGCGCCGACAGACCCGAAAGCGGGTACAAGAACCGCCGCCTGCTGACCCCCGGTTCGCGCCGCGTGCAGGCGCTGGGCGATTGGGGCGCGTTGGAAGAAGGCTACCACCAATTCTACGAATGGCGCGGCGACCAATGGGAACTGACCGGCGGGGCGCGCTACATGCATGTCTGGCAATGGACCGATGGCGGCTTCGTGCTCGATGAAAGCATCAGCGTGAACCACGGCGCCGCACTGCCTTATCCACCAGGAGACTCTGAATGATGCTTTCTGCTGCCCTTTTTGTCGCGCTGGGACAACCCACGAGCGATTGGCCGACCGGCCCGTTGATCGAGGGTCACGGCCCGCACGCCCCGGTCGAGGTCACAATGGCGATCCCCGAAGACACCGTGCTGCGCCATGCCTTCGACGCGGTGCGGCTGGAAGACGACCATACGAGCCGCACGCTCCAGTCCGCCGCCCGTTTCATCAACATGCATGCCGCTGCCGGCCTCTCGCCCGAGCAGATCCAGCCCGCGGTGGTGATCCACGGCCGCGCCGTCTTCGCCGTGGTCACGCCCGAACGCTTCGCCGAAGCCCATGACGGCGCTGACAATCCCAATATCGACCTTGTCGAAAAGCTGCTGGCCAACGGCACGCGCATCATCGTGTGCGGCCAGTCCGCCGCCGCGCAGGATGTCGAAACTGGCGACCTGCTGCCCGGGGTCGAAATGGCGCTATCGGCGATGACCGCGCACGCGCTGCTTCAGCAGGAAGGCTACATCATCAATCCGTTTTGATCGGGTAGTCCGGGATCGGCTTCAAGATCCCGTGTTCGGGCGCGAGCGGCGCGTGGCCCAGCGCGGGCCAATCCATCGGTTCTTCGGCGATTTGCGTATCGGGTAGCCGGTTGAGCAAGTCGCGGATCAGCGTCAGCCGGCCGTGCTTCTGGTCGGAGAAGTCGACCACGGTCCAGGGTGCATGTTCGGTATGCGTTGCCGCGAACATGGCATCGCGCGCCGCGGTATATTCGGCATATTTGGTCCGCGATGCCGCATCGATCGACGACAGTTTCCAGCGCTTGAGCGGATCGGCGAGCCGCTCGGCAAAGCGTTCTTCCTGCTGCGCCTGCGGGGCGGAAAGCCAGTATTTGAACAGCCGGATGCCGTCATCGACGAGCATCTTTTCGAACAAGGGCGCCTGCGTCATGAAATGCGCGACCTGTTCTTCGGTGGCAAACCCCATCACCCGTTCTACGCCCGCGCGATTATACCAGCTGCGATCGAACAGCACGATCTCGCCGGATGCGGGAAGGTGCGGCACGTAGCGCTGAAAGTACCATTCGGACCGCTCGCGCTCGGTCGGCTTGGATAGCGCCACGGTGCGGCACTGGCGCGGGTTCAGCCGCTGCGATATCGCACGAATGCTTCCGCCCTTCCCCGCGGTGTCGCGGCCTTCGAAGAGGACGCAGATCCGTTCGCCCTTCGCCTTGGCCCAGCGCGCCATCGCGACAAGCTCATGTTCGAGCGGTTCGAGATGCTGTTCGTAGATTTTGCGTTTCATCTGCCCTTTTTCTGCGCGACGTGTCTCAAATGCAACGGCTGTTGCACGCAATATTCATATTCGTCTGCTAAGAAGTGGAACATGGAAAGCACGCGCACCACTTTGGGTATTCTCGTGGGCTCCGCCATCATCGGCGGCCTCGGCCTTGTCGGCTACAAGCTGGTTAAGCCGCAGGCCAAGCCGGTCTTCGTCAACAGCGACGAACCGGCCACCGTGATCGCCGCCCGCCAGATCGCCTAGCACCAGTCGGCTTTTGCCCCGTCATAACGGGCAGCCAGGCCTTCGCGCACCAGCACGTCCCCGATCCGTTCGCGTCCCGTCCCATAATCGACTTCGATGCGGCGAAGGTCGCGCCCGTAATCATCGTGATCGCGTTCCGCGGTCATCACCAGCCAGACAGGGCCGCTATTGAGCAGGTCGAGCAGGCGGGCTGCTGCCGCTATGCCGCGCTCGCGCTCCGCGGCGCAGCGCGGTTCGGCGACTTCGGGCGCATCGATGCCGAGCATCCGGATCTTGCGCTCCCCCAGCTTGATCGTGTCGCCATCGACGACGCAAGCATGCCCACGGCCTGGCCCGCACATCGTGAAGCGCGCGTCGATACGCTCTTCGGCGACGGGGCGAGAGAGATACCACTCGCTCGCCACCGCCAGACCGACGAGCAGCGCGACGAGCACGAATGATCGCAGCATAGAGCCGTTTCGTCGACGTCTTCGCATCAAATCGCCATCGTCAATCTGGCGTTAACCATTGCGCACTATCCCGATTGTTGAAAGCAAGAATACGCTTTCTTCATGATGTTCCCAACATATGGGGCCGGGTCGCCTGCACCGCGAACCGGCCCTTTTTTTGTGGACGTTTTGGGGGTCCTCACGCAAGGACGTCGCCATGCGCTTTTTCTCGGACAATGCCGCGCCCGCTTGCCCCGCCGTCATGGATGCGCTGGTGGAGGCCAACCGGCTGACCACCGCGTATGATGGCGATGAATGGTCGGCGCGGTTGGATGGCGCATTCTCCGATCTGTTCGAAACCGACGTGCGCGCCTTCTGGGTCACTACGGGGACGGCGGCGAACTGTCTTGCGCTGGCCGCATTGTGCCCGCCGCACGGCAGCATCCTCACCCACCGCTACGCGCATATCGAACAGGACGAAGCGGGGGCGCCCGGTTTCTACACGCACGGCGCCAAGCTTACGCTACTCGACGGCGAGGGCGCGAAAATTGCGCCCGAAGCAATCGACCGCGCGATCGGCCTGATCCGCAATGACGTGCATCAGGTCCAGCCCCACGCGATGTCGATCACCAATGCCACCGAATATGGCCTGACCTATTCGCGCGCCGAGATGCAGGCGCTTGGCGATGTCGCGAAGGCGCACGGGCTGCGCTTTCATGTCGATGGCGCCCGCTTCGCCAACGCCGTGGTCTCGGGCGAGGCATCGCCTGCCGAACTGACGTGGAAGGCCGGCGTCGATGCGCTGTCCTTCGGCTTCATCAAGAATGGCGGGATGAACGCGGAGGCGTTGATCCTTTTCGATACCGAACTGGCCGATGTCATCGCGGTCATGAAGAAGCGCGCCGGTCACCTCTTGTCGAAGGGTCGATATTCGGCCGCACAGATCCTTGCGATGCTTGAGAACAATGTCTGGATCGACAATGCGCGTGCCGCCAACGGTGCGGCCGCAACGCTGGCGGAGGCCTGCGGCGACCGGCTCATCTATCCGGTCGAAGCTAACGAACTGTTCGTCAAGATGACGGCTGACGAGGCTGCCGCGATCCGCGCAAAGGGCTTCGACTTCTACGATTGGGCGCCGGGCGAAGTCCGGCTGGTGACCAGCTGGGACCAGGACATGGACGCGGTGTGCAAGCTGGCGGTAGCGATCAGCGCATTGTGAACCGCGAGACGCTGACGAAAGTCGTCATCCCCTTCATCATTTTCACCGCGATCTGGGGCACGACCTGGATCGTCATCAAGGACCAGCTTGGCGACGTGCCGCCGCAATGGAGCGTGGCGTACCGCTTCATTATCGCCACCATCGGGATGGCCGCCTTCACCCTGTGGCGGGGCGACAGCCTCAAGCCGGGACCGGGGCTCATCGCTGCCGCGGCCGTGGTGGGCGTCTCGCAGTTCTGCCTGAACTTCAACGGGGTCTACCTGGCAAGCGAATATATCACGTCGGGACTGATCGCGACGGTTTTTGCACTCCTGATGGTGCCCAACGCCATCCTTGCCTGGATCTGGCTCGGTCACAAGACGACCGGCAAGTTTCTCGCCGCCAGCGCGATCGCCGTTGTCGGTATCGCGCTACTGTTCCTGCACGAAGTCGAGCAGAAGCCCGACCTTACCATGGCGGCGCTGGCCGCAGGGGTGGCATGGACCATTTTCGCCTTGATCGCGGCGGCGATATCAAATGTCTACCAGGCGCGTGATGCGGTGAAGGATCACTCGCTCTTCAGCCTGCTTACATGGGCCATGGGTATCGGCGCGCTTTGCGACATTGTCGTCGCTTGGCTGCTGACCGGACCGCCTGTCATCGAGCTACGCGCCGGTTATTGGCTCGGGCTTCTCTGGCTTGCACTCGCCGCTTCGGTGGTCTGTTTTTCGCTCTATTACCCCGTGGTGCGCCGCATCGGGCCGGGCAAGGCCGCCTATAGCTCGGCGATCGTCCCGATCATCGCGATGGCACTATCGACCCTGTTCGAGGGTTTCGAATGGACGACCCTTTCGATTGCCGGTTCCAGCCTTGCGCTGGCCGGAATCATTCTCGCGCTCTGGGCCCGCCGCCGCCCGATGCGCGTCACCAATCCCGACGCGGCGTAAAGGAGCCTTTGACCATGGATGCGCGCATGAACCCCGAGGCCCCGCCCAGCCCCGATCATGTCACCATCTACGCCAAGGATTATCGCGAGCCCGATTGGTGGGTGCCGCATGTCAGCCTCGACGTCGATCTCGATCCGGAAACGACGCGCGTCATCGCGACGCTCAAGGTGACGCGCAACGGGTCGCACGACCGCCCGCTCGTACTGGCCGGCGACGGATTGAAGCCGCTGACGGTGGAAGTCGAAGGACACGATGCCCAATGGACGCTTGAAGGCGATGATCTGATTATCGAACTGCCCGGCGACAGCCACAGCTACTCCGTTACCACCAGCGTCGACATCCATCCCGACGAGAACAGCCAGTTGATGGGTCTCTACGCATCGGGCGGGCTTTTGTGCACGCAGTGCGAATCCGAAGGCTTCCGCCGCATCACCTTCCACCCCGATCGCCCCGATGTGCTCGGCACCTATGACGTGAGGATGCGCGCCGACAAGAAGGCCTTTCCAATCTTGCTGGCCAACGGCAACAAGGTCGACGCGGGCGAAGACGGCGACAAGCATTGGGCCAGGTGGGAGGACCCTTTCCCCAAGCCGTCCTATCTCTTCGCGATGGTGGCAGGCGACCTTGCCGCCAACAGCGACAGCTTCACCACGATGAGTGGTCGCATGGTCGAGCTCAACATCTGGGTGCGCGAGGCCGACCTTCCACGCACCACGCATGCCATGGAGGCATTGAAAGCCTCGATGAAGTGGGACGAAGACGTATACGGCCGCGAATATGACCTAGACCTGTTCAACATCGTCGCGGTCAGTGATTTTAACTTTGGCGCGATGGAGAATAAGGGTCTCAACATCTTCAATTCGCGCTTCATCCTCGCCGACGAGGACACCGCAACCGATCGTGATTACGACAATATCGCCGGCGTGGTGGCGCACGAATATTTCCACAACTGGTCGGGCAATCGCGTCACCTGCCGCGATTGGTTCCAGCTCAGCCTCAAGGAAGGCTTTACCGTCTTTCGCGACCAGAGCTTTTCGGCCGACATGGGCAGCGCGCCGGTCCAGCGCCTCGACGACGTAAATACGCTGCGTACCGTCCAATTCCCCGAGGATAACGGCCCGCTGGCGCACCCGGTGCGCCCCGACAGCTATATCGAGATCACCAACTTCTACACCGCGACGGTCTACAACAAGGGTGCCGAGCTGATCCGCATGATGCGCACCATATTGGGCGCGGAGAAATTCCGCGCCGCCACCGATCTCTATTTCGAACGGCACGACGGCGAAGCCGCGACCTGCGAAGACTTCGTCAGATGCATGGAAGAGGCTGGCGGCGTCGATCTCACGCAATTCCGCCTCTGGTACAGCCAGGCCGGGACGCCGCGGGTTAGCGCGTCGCTTGCGCAGCAGGGCGGCAAGGCAACCCTCAAACTGACGCAAACTGTCCCCCCCACCCCCGGGCAACCCGACAAACAGCCGATGGCCATCCCGCTTAAGGTGGGCCTTGTTTCGCGCCAAAGCGGGGAAGAACTGGCGGACCGCCTGGTCATGCTGACCCGGGCCGAGCAGGAGGTCACCTTCGAGGGTATCGAGGAGCCGGTGCTCCTGTCGATCAATCGCGATTTTTCGGCACCCGTGATCGTCGAAACCGACATCAGCGATGGTGGTCTGGCGCAGCTGGCGGCGAGCGAACCGAATGCTTTCGCGCGCGCCGAAGCGCTTGAAGAGCTCATGCTGCGCACTCTGGAACGCGCGATCAAGAACAATGCCGACGTCGAGGCAGGCGCGGTGGTCGACGCCATTCGCGGCACGCTCGAAGATGACGCGCTCGATACCGCGCTCAAGGCCGAAGCGATCCAGTTGCCGAGCGAAAAGATTATCGGCGAACGCCTCGAAACTATCGACCCCGATTCGGTCCATGCGGCGCGGCGCCAGTTAGGTCACGCCATCGGCACTTCGCTGGCGGACATGATGCGTGCGGCGCAGGCCGACGGCGCCCCCGGCACCGATCGCAGCGTCGAGGCCAAGGGCAAGCGTAAGCTCAAGGGCATTGCGCTCGGATATCTCGCCGCCGCGGACGCCGAAGAAGGTGCAGCGCTGGCCAAGGAGCAATATGACGCAGCCGGCAACATGACTGATCGCCAGTCGGCGCTGATCGTGCTCGCCGGCCTCGAAGCACCGCAGCGCAGCGCGGCGTTCGACGCGTTCTACGCGCGCTACAAGGATGACAGCCTGATGCTCGACAAATGGTTTGCGCTGCAGGCCATGGGACAACGCGAGGCTGTGCTGGACGAGGTCGAGGCGCTGGGCAAGCATCCCGACTTTACCTTCAAAAATCCCAACCGCCTGCGTGCGCTGATCGTCAATTTTGCGAGCAACCAGTGGGTCTTCCACCACGCATCGGGCCGCGGCTACGACCTGCTTGCGCGCATGATCATCGAGGCGGATGCGCTTAATCCGCAAGTGGCCGCACGCATGGTCCCGCCGCTGGGTCGTTGGCGGCGTTTCGAGGAGGGTCGCGCCGCAAAGATGCGCGCGGCGCTCGAATCGATCCTTGCGACCGACGGATTATCGAAGGATGTGTTCGAACAGGTGTCGAAAAGTCTGGCCTAGCCGCCAATCCAGTCGGCAACTTGCACAGCCACTTCGTTGGCCGCGGCATTGAGCGCCGCTGGGACGGTGGCGGCGGTGCCGTCGGCCGGACCCCGCGCCTCGAAGCGCCGCGTTTCCACAACGCCGTTGCGCCGGATTGCCGCGTCGTACACGACGACCGCTTCACGCGTGTCGGCATGATAACCGAAATGATGCAACGTGCCGGTGACGCGCAGGCCCGCCTGGGCCACGCCCTGCGCGGGCTCGAGCACGACGCGGCGCGTGCGCCGGGCAATCGTTTCGGACACCAGCTGGCGGAACAGCGGCGCGGGACGATCGATCCAGATGGCATCGGTGACATAGGCGATCGCGGTCGGCCCGACATGGACGGGGATGCGGTCAGCCTGCAGCGCCTGCGGCACGATGGGCATTTCCACCGTCACGGCATTCTCGGGATCGCTGAGACGGTCGATATTCTCGGGCGCGGGAGTCGACGGCGTCAGTGTCGCCAGGGTTGGCGGCAGGTCGCGCCCGCCGGGCAGGCACGCCGACAAGGTGGCGGCGGCGACAACGGGAAGGATCAAGCGACGCATAATCAGTTTCCTGGCTCGTAATCGGGCAATTTGCGCGGCCCCAAGGCCCCGCCGATGCCGTCTTCGTTTAAACGATTGGACAGGTCGGTCAGGCTGTCGGTGAGCGAGCGCATGTCGCGCACCAGTGCATCGGCCTCGGGCACCGTGGAGTTGGAGAAACGCTGGAGCCCGGGCCGCGCATCGGCAACCGCGGCGTCGAGCGTCGCGGTGGCGCGCTCCATCGATTGGATCGCCGTCTGCAAGTCGGCCATCGCGGGGCCTGCATTCTCCTTGAGGATCGTATCGGTGGTGTTGGCGACTTCGCCCCACCGTTCGGCGGCGACGCCCGCTTGGCGCGCCGCAATGCTGGCATCGGCGATGGCATCGGCCAGATCGGGCGCGCGCGCTGCCAGCGTATCGGTGGCGCTTTCGATATTCTCAAGAATATCGGCGATCGAGTTTTGGTTCTCGTCGGACAGTAATTCGGAAAGCCGTTCGGTCAGCGTCTGGATTCGCGAGATCAGCTCGGGCGCCGAATTGAGCACGGTGGCGAGCGCGCTGGCGCTGGCCGGAAGCACGGGGCAACCTTGCGGGCCGACATCGGTGATCGGGCCGGCACCTTCGACGGCACCGCGCAGCTGGATTTCCGAAACGCCGGTAAAGCCGACCCCCGAAATCTGCGCTTCGGTGCCGCGTAATACCGGCGTGTCGCTATCCACCGAAACGCGCACCCAGACGAATTGCGGCCGCTCGGGCAGCAGGTTGATCGATTCCACCTCGCCCACCGGCACGCCGGCAAAGCTGACGTTGGATCCGCGGTTGAGACCGCCGACGCCGCCCGGGAAGTAGATGTCATAGCATTTGCGCGTCTCGCCCGAGAGACCGGCGATCCACACGGTGAAGAACAGCAGCCCCGCGAACAGCGCAAGCGTCACGGCACCGACAAGGATATGGTTGGAGCGCGTTTCCATCAGCTTTGGCCTACCGCCCCCTTACTCTTGCCCGCCAGCGCAGCACGCCCGCGCGGGCCATTGAAATACTCCTGGATCCATGGGTGATCCAACGCCATCAACTCGTCCATCGTGCCGACCGCGATGACCTTCTTGTCGGCGATCACCGCGATCCGATCGCAAATCGTATGCAGCGTATCGAGATCGTGCGTGATGAGAAAGGTGGTAAAGCCCAGTTCCTGTTTGAGTTCCAGCAGAAGCTGATCGAACGCCGCCGCCCCGATGGGATCGAGCCCCGCCGTGGGCTCATCGAGGAACAGCAGTTCAGGATCGAGCGCGAGCGCGCGCGCCAACCCCGCGCGCTTTCGCATCCCGCCCGACAACTCGGATGGATATTTGGGGCCCGCGTCCTTTGGAAGGCCCGCCAGCTTGATCTTGTAAGCCGCTATTTCATCGAGCAGGTCGCCCTTGATGAAGGGAAAATATTCGCGGATCGGCACCTGGACATTCTCGGCCACCGTCAGCGTCGAGAAGAGCGCGCCGTTCTGGAACAGAATGCCCCAGCGACGCCGGATATTCTTGGCTTCGTCCTCGTCGCGGTCGATCATGTTCTCGCCGAGCACCTCGATCGAACCGGCATCGGGATGCTGGAGCCCGATAATCGAGCGCATCAGCACCGACTTGCCCGTACCCGAGCCACCGACCACTCCCATGATTTCGCCGCGGCGCACGTCGAGATTCAGATTTTCGTGGACGACCTGATCGCCAAAGCTGTTCTTGAGCCCGCGCACCTCGATAATGGTTTCCTCGGCCATCAGATCCACCCGATCTGGCTGAAGAACACCGCGAAGACCGCATCAAGCACGATGACCATGAAGATAGACTGGACCACCGCAGTGGTCGTGCGCAGTCCGACTTCCTCGCTATTGCCTTCGACCTGCATGCCCTGGAAACAGCCCGCCAGCGCGATGATGAACCCAAAGACCGGGGCCTTGATGAGTCCCACCCACAGGTCGGTGATAGGCACGACTTCCTGCAGGCGCTGAATGTAGGTGAGCGGCGGGATTTCCAGCGCGAGCCAGCAGAACAGGCCGCCGCCAACCAGCGTCAGGATCATCGAGAAGAATGCGAGCAACGGCATCATGACGACCGCGGCGAACAGGCGCGGCAGTACTAGCGCTTCGATTGGCGACACGCCGATCGTGCGCATCGCGTCGACTTCCTCGGTGATTTTCATCGTGCCAAGCTGCGCGGCAAAGGCGCTGCCCGAGCGGCCCGCCACCATGATCGCCGTCATCAGCGTCCCGAGCTCGCGCAGGGAAATGCGCCCGATCAGGTTGATCGTGTAGACCTCGGCGCCGAACTGGCGCAGCTGCACCGCGCCCTGCTGGCCAATCACGATCCCGATCAGGAAACTCATCAGGCCGATGATGCCCAGTGCGCGCACGCCGACCAGATCGAACCGCTGGACGACCGCATTGAGGCGAAAGCGCTTGGGGTAGCGGATCAGGCTGGCAATGCCGATCAGCACCGCACCGAAAAAGCCCACCAGATCGCGCGATGTACGCAGGAAATCGGCGGTCCATAGCCCCAGATCGTGGAGCAGCGCGAAAATGCCCTGCGGTTCATCGGGACGCACGCGCGGTTCGCCTGGATCGGCCTCGGCGGCCTGCTTCATCAGCCGCTCGACCATCGGGCTCTTGCCGATAATCTGCGCGCCGCGATCACGCTCGGTGCGATAGAGCAGCCAAGCACCGACCGTGTCCATCCGGTCGATCCCCGACACGTCGATGACGAGCGGATCGGCCGCTTCGGCGATGTCGCGCTGCGCGCTGCCCAGCCGCGAAATGGTGAGGGCGCCTTCGAGGCTGAGCGAGGGAGCGGTTTCCACCATCGTGGCAATCCTTGCGTCAATTCGATTATCGCGGCAAGGCTCGACAGCGATGGCATCACCACCAAAACCGACAAATCTTGCCATTTACGACATGGACAAGACGCTGACCAAAGCGCCGACCTACACGGCGTTCCTCATGCACGTGGCGATGCGCCGGGCGCCGTGGCGCTTCATATCGCTGCCGCTCGTGGGCCTTTCGCTGGTGGCTTTCCTGCTCGGCATGATCGACCGCGCGCAACTGAAGGAGTGGAACCACCGCCTCCTCATCGGCCACCGACTGTCACAGGAGAAATTGTCGCCGCTGGTGCGCAGCTTTGCCGAGCGCGTGATGCGCAGCAATATCCGTCCCGGCACGCATGCCGCGCTCGCAAGGGATCGGGAGGACGGCCGCATGCTCGTGATGGCGACCGCCAGCTACCGCTTCTATGCCGCGGCCATCGGCGAGAAACTGGGGTTCGACCATGTCATCGGCACCAACAGCGTGCTGGGGCTCGACGCGCAGATCCACGCCAAAATCGATGGCGAAAATTGCTACGGACCGGCCAAGCTTCGCATGATCGAAGCCTGGCTACTCGAGCATAATGTCGTGCCCGGGCACGTCCGCTTCTATTCGGACCACCATAGCGACCAGCCGGCCTTCGACTGGTCCGACGAACCCATCGCGGTGCACCCCGACCCCAAACTCCTCGCCATCGCAAAACAGCGTGGCTGGCGGATCGAGTACTGGGCCTAGACCGCGTCGAGTGCGTTCGAAAAGTCGGCGATCAGGTCTTCGGGACGCTCGATCCCGATCGAAATGCGCACCAGGCTATCGGTGATGTCGAGCTGTTTGCGGCGCTCGTCGGGCACCGACAAATGCGTCATCGCGGCCGGCGCCGAAGCGAGCGTTTCGGTGCCCCCGAGGCTGACCGCAAGCTTGGCGATCTGCAGCGCATCGAGGAAGCGGAATGCCTCCTCCTCACCGCCCTTGAGGTAGAGCGAGAAAGTCGAGCCCGCGCCCAGGCCGTGACGGTCGTAAATGTCGCGTTGGCGCGTGCCTTCTTCGAGGAAGCCGAGATACCCGACGCGATCCACCTTGTCGTGGCTGCGCAGGAATTCGCAGACCTTTTCGGCATTTTCGCCGGCGCGGCTCATGCGCAGTTCGAGCGTTTCGAGACTGCGCATCAGCATCCACGCGGTGTTGGCATCGCAAATCCCGCCCAGCGTGTTGCGCATCGGGCGAACCTTGTCGAGCAGCGCCTTCTTGCCCGTCAGGCCGCCCGCGACGAGATCGGAGTGGCCGCCCGCATACTTGGTCAGGCTGTAGACGCTGATGTCGGCGCCGTGATCCTGCGGACGCGACCAGAGCGGGCCGAGGAACGTGTTGTCGATGGCGATCGGGGTGTCGGGCAGCATCGCCTTGCGCGCTGCATCGACTGCCTGCACGTCCACCAGCGCATTGGTCGGGTTGCCTGGGCTTTCGAGATAGATCATCGATACGCTGCCGCCTTGCTCGGCGGCCAGCTTCTTGGCCTTTTCCATCGCCGCATCGATTTCCTCGCGCGTCGCACCTGCCGGGAAATCGACATGACCGATGCCGAACTGCGAAAGGATTTTCATGATGATCGTCTCGGTCGCCGCGTAGAGCGGGCCCGACATCAAAATGACGTCGCCGGGGCGAGCGAAGGTAAGCAGCAGGATTGAGATTGCGGTCATCCCGCTGGAAAAGACGAGCGCCTCTTCTGCATCTTCCCACAGAGCGAGGCGATCCTCGAGCATTTCCTGGTTGGGATTGTTGAAGCGCGCATAAACGAGCCCGTCGGTACCGCCCGGACGCTTGCCCGTGATGCCTTCGAAGAAATGCTTCCCGTCCGCGGCCTTTTCGAACACGAAGGTCGAGGTGTGGAAGATCGGGGCCTTGAGGCTACCTTCGGACAAGGACGGATCGTAACCATAGCCCATCATCAGGGTGGCGGGATCGAGCTTGTGGTTACCGATATGGGTGGCAGGGTTCTTGGGCTTGCGGCCTTCGCTCACGATGCGTCTCCGAATGAAAGTTCGGCGCCCGATTAGACGGGTTGGGGCCGAATGCCAATGAGGCTTATCTGTCGCCCGTAGTTCGCCTCGCCGCGATGCATCGCACGGCGGAAGCTGTAGAAGCGATCTTTGTGCGCATAGGTATCGAGCCCGGCCAGCCATACGCGCCTAACGCCAACAGCCGATAGCCGCGCGGCGACATAGGCTTCGAGGTCGAAATGGGGTTTTCCCGACGGGCCCTCTACGAAGAAGCGCGCGTTATCGGGATCCTCCGCCAGGAACGGATCGACGAACTCGGGCGAGACTTCGTAGCTGGCTTGCGCGATGCAGGGGCCGACCGCTGCCGCGATACGATCGAGCCGCGCGCCAAGCGACAGCATCGCGCCGACGGTCTTGTCGGTAACGCCGGCAATTGCGCCGCGCCAACCCGCATGCGCAACAGCGACGACGCCTGCCTCCACATCGGCGAGAAGCACGGGCGAGCAATCGGCGGTGACGATGCCGAGCAGCAGGCCTGGCGTTCTGGTTGCCACCGCGTCCGCTTTCGGACGCTCGTCGAATGGCGCATCGGCGATGACGCAATCGGGGGAGTGCACCTGGTAAGGCGCAGCAATCGACGCGCCGTCGATCAGTGCATCGGCCGCCAGCCGGCGATTGGTGTCGACCGCTTCGCGATCATCGTCGGCACCGTAGCCGCATTGCAGCCCGGCAACGTCGCCGGTCGATACACCCCCGGCGCGGCCGAAAAAGCCGTGCGCCACACCGTCAAGCGGCGCGGCGGTGACGATATCGAGGTTCATGCCCCCAAGCCTGCGGGCGCGGGCCAATCAGGGTGATGCACCGCCATCACCTTGAACAGCGTTCCCATGCCTTCCTCAGAGGCAAGCCGCTTTCGCTGGGCCGCGATGTCATCGGCGCGGTCGGGATTGCGACCGGCAAGCGCTACGGCGCGCGGACCAAGGCCCAATGTTTCCAGCCACGTGCCCTGCGTGATCACCCGCGTAACCTTCGCGCCACCGCGCTTGGCCGCTGCCGCCAACGCGGCGAAATCGACATGGGTTGTCAGGTCCGACGTCCCGGGAAAAGCGAGCGGACCGACCTTCGTGTGGCGGCGAACAGCCTGCAGTGTGTCGCCCTGCTCTCCGCCTGCGTAGCCATAGTCGATCACCAGCATGACCCCGCCATGGCGCGCCAGGTGCCCGCCCAGACGCCCTGCTATTGCTTCGGCAGCTGGACAGGTTTCGCGGGTGACCGTCCCGTTGGGCGAAAAACGAAACCCGCCGCCTTCAAAGGCCACCTTGCGTTCGGCATCGCCAACCCATTGGCGCACGGGAAGCGCATCGAAAAACTCGTTGGCAACGATCAGCAGCGGCACGTCGGGCAGGCTGTCGGTCGTCTTGTGCCATGTGGCGTCCGGATGGCGCTCGCGCTGCGCATTGCGCAACACCGGGCTGGTCTCGACAAAATGGACGTCGCCTTCAAATCCGATCCCGCCCATCAGGCGCAGGACGTCGCTTGCCAATGTGCCGCGCCCCGGTCCCAGCTCCGCGTACGCCGCGTGGTCCGGGCGCCCCGCCCGCGCAAAGACATCGGCCAGCGAAGCACCGACGAGTTCACCGAACATCTGGCTGATTTCGGGCGCGGTGGTGAAATCGCCTGCTTTGCCCAACGGATCGCGCGACGCATAATATTCGGCGTTGGAGGCCGCCATGTAGTCGTGCAGCGAGATCGGCCCTTCGGCGGCGATCCGCTGCTCGAGCGCTTCGGCGAGGCTCACGCTACGCTGGACGAGCCTGCGATCGGCTCGACCCGCTGGCGACGCCCCTTGGCGGTCAGCATGAGGAACAGGCCTGCCAGGATCATCGGCAGGCTGAGCCACTGCCCCATCTGCAGGCCGGTCGATGCCGCGAATTCGACGAGATGCGAATCCGGTTCGCGCCAAATCTCGATGATGAAGCGGAAGCAGCCGTAGAAGAAGATAAAGGCACCAACCAGCATGCCGGGCAGATAGCGCGCCTGCGTCTTGTAGAACGTGACGGCAAGGATGCCGAGCAACACCAAGCCTTCGAGACCCGCTTCATAAAGCTGCGTGGGATGGCGCGGCGGTCCCAGGACCAGCGCGCCCCCGACGACCTCCTGGAAGCGGATCGCCCATGGCACGCTCGTTTCCGCGCCCCACAATTCCTGGTTGAGGAAATTGGCCAGCCGCCCGAACATCAGCCCGAACGGCACCGTCACCGCGACATAATCATGGACGCGAAGCCATTGCAGCTTGTGCTTCCAACTATAGAAGATGATTGCCAGGCTGACGCCAATCACCCCGCCATGAAAGCTCATGCCCCCCGCGCGCAGGTTCAAGATTGCAAAGGGGGCGGGCAAATCTATCCCGAACATCGTCGCGCCCTGGAGGAACAGTTCGGGCTTGTAGAACAGGATATAGCCGAGGCGGCCGCCACCGATCACACCGAGCGTTCCCCAGAACACCAGATCGTCGACATGGCGACGTGCCATGGGGGCGCCGGGCTTCTTGAGGAGTTTCAGGAGGTATACGTAGGCGATGATGATGCCGGCGAGATACGCGATCGAATACCATTCGAGCCGGTAGAAGCCGAAATCGATCAGCGTCGGGCTCAGACCCAGGTCCGGAAAGGCGATTGCGCCATCATATGTGGAATTTGCTGCCATGGTCCCTTTTCTCTTGGCTTAACGCCTCATAGGGTGCGTCAACCGATAATCAAAGGAGTGATGCATGCCGAGCCCGCTAGACCAGACTTTTGACGCTGTTTTGGCCGCGGTAACGGGCGAAGGCGGGCGCATCATTCTTGCCGAAGACGAACAGGGACGCGCCATCGTCTCCAATTTTCCGGCAACACTGCCGATGTTCTTCAAGACCTTCGGCGCGCTGAACGGACAGGTCGAAGGGCTGATCACGCCCTATGAGCGGCTGACCTTCGCGGATCTAGACGCGCTGTCCGACAAGCTCGCGCTCGCGCTTGTCGCGCGCGGCGTCGAAAAGGGTGATCGTGTCGCCATCGCGATGAAAAACTGCGCCGCCTGGGTCGTAAGCTACATGGCCATCGCCAAGGCCGGGGGGATCGCGACCTTGATGAACGGCTGGTGGCGCGAGGCCGAGCTCGATCACGCCTTCAAGCTGACCGAGCCGGTGCTGACCATCGCCGATGCGCCGCGCGCGCAGCGTATCGCCGGTCTCGACGGCGACTGGAAGGTCGAGACGATCGATATCTACAAGCCGGTTGAAGAGGCGATGGGCAAGATGCTGTCGGGCGATCATTCGGACGTCAGCCTGCCCGAAGTCGGTCCCGACGACGATGCGACGATCCTTTTCACCTCGGGCTCGACCGGCGACGCCAAGGGCGCCTTGTCGACCCATCGGCAGGTCACGACGGGCGTCTATGCCTATGCCACCAGCCTCATGTGCCTGCTGGGCGTGATGCAGTCGCAAGGCCGCGAACCCGCAAATCCGCCCAAGACACTCTTGTCGGTGCCGCTCTTCCACGTGACGGGCGAAGTTCCCGTGATGCTCAACAGCTTCGTCATCGGGCGCGGCATGGTGCTGATGGACAAATGGGACCCGGGCGAGGCGCTGCGCCTGATCCAGGACGAGAAGATCACCTATTTCGTCGGTGTGCCGACAATGAGCCTCGAGCTCATGAACCATCCCGACAAGGACAAGTACGACCTCTCCAGCCTGACCGATATCGCTGCCGGTGGCGCCCCGCGCCCGGTGGCGCATGTCAAACGGCTCGATGAGGAGATGGGCGATGCGCAGCCGGCGCTCGGGTACGGCTTGACCGAGACCAACGCGGTGGGCTGCGGCAATTTCTGGACCAACTATGTCGCCAAGCCGAAGTCGACCGGGCGACCGATGTCCCCTTATGTCGAAATTCGTATCATGGACGATGACGGCAACGCGCTCGAAACCGGCGCCGTCGGCGAGATCGGCATCAAGAGCGCCGCCAATATCAAGGGCTATTGGAAGAATCCCGAGGCCACCGAAGCGGCATTCACTGCAGATGGCTACTTCAAGACCGGCGATGTCGGGATGCTCGACGAAGAGGACTATCTCTACATCGTCGATCGCAAGAAGGACATCATCATCCGCGGCGGCGAGAATATCGCAGCGGCCGAAGTCGAAGCCGCCATCTATGCGCACGAAGAAGTCGCCGAAGCCGCGGTCTTCGGCAGGCATGACGAACGGCTTGGCGAAGTGCCCATTGCCATCATCTATCGTCATGAAGGCAGCGCGCTCAACGAAGAGGCGCTGTGCGATTTCCTCGATGGTAAGATTGCCGCGTTCAAGATTCCCGAAGAAATGATCTTCGTTGACCAGCCGCTGCCGCGCCTTGGCACCGGCAAGATCGATCGCGTCACGCTGAAAAAGCAATATGCGGGCGAAGCTGCCTGAACTATCGCGCCGCCAGCTGCTAGTGGGCGGCGGCGCAGGCATCGGCCTGCTCGTCGCCTTCCATTTCTGGCCGCGCGAGACATTGGCGCCCTTCGGGAGCGAAGGCGGCGCCGCACGCTTCTCCCATTATCTGAAGATCGACCCCAAAGGCGGCATCACCGCGCTCGTCCCGCAAGTCGAATATGGCCAGGGAATCTGGGCGGGGTTTGCCGCGCTGATCGCGCACGAACTCGGCGTCCCGCGCAGTGCCATCGCGGTCGAACCCGCGCCGCTGGGTCCGGGCATCGAGAACGCCGCGCTGGAAGATGCCTTCGGTGTTCACCTGCGCGCGACCGCGGGCGCAACGTCGATCCGCGCCTTCGAACAGCCGGTGCGTGAAGCTGCCGCAACCGCGCACGCGATGCTTGTTGCCGAGGCTGCCGACCGGCTGGACGTAGACCGAGAGGAAATCTCGGTAGTCGGTACGGACCTGGTGGCAGGCGCCAATTGCCTTGCCATCGCAGATGTCGCCGAAGCCGCCGCCGAGCGCGCCGTGCCGCGTTCGGTCACGCTGCGTCCGTGGATACAGCCCGATCGGTCCGCCGCGCGCGTTGACATGCCCGCCAAGGCGCGCGGTGCGTGGCGCTTTGCAGCCGACGTACGACTCCCCGGGATGGTCTACGCGGCTGCTCGACTTGCGCCGCCGGGCGGCCGCATCAGCGCCATCGACCGGGGACGCGCCGCCGAACGCGCAAGCATCGTGCAGCTCGTCGAACGCGAAGACTGGATCGCTGCTATCTCGTCCAGCTGGTGGGAAGCCGAGCGCTCCATGGCGTCCGCCAAGGTGCGATATGCTTCTACCGATATCGGTGATGCGGCGATTGAGGCGGCCCTGGAAGCTGCACTGGGCGGGCACGGCGCGAGGACATTGGCCGATGCCGGTGATGCCCGCGGGGTCATCGGGTCTGCCGGCGGGCCGATTGCCGAAACCTTTACCGCGGCACCGGCTATCCCGCGCGATCTTGAGCCCTTCACCGCAGCGGCGCGCGTGCGCAGTGACGGCGGGCTCGACATCTGGTGTGCGACGCTTGCGCCCGATGCGACGCGCCGCGCCGTCGCCAAGGCGGTTTCGTTGAGCGAAGATCAGGTCACGCTTGTCCCGATGCCCGCGGGTGGCCGAAGCGCTCGTGCGCTCGACCAGATCGCCGCGCCCATTGCCGCAATTATCGCGCGCGAGATCGGCCAGCCGGTGCTTCTCTGCCTGTCGCCGACCCATAGCGCTGCAGTAGGGCGCCTCGGCGCGCCGCTCGGCGCGCGTATCTCGGCGACTGCTGGTGCGGACGGGCGGATTGGCGGCTGGCATGCCGTTTTCGCCGGGCAAGGAGGCCTCGGTGACACGCTGACACAGCTGGCGGGCGGCGATGGCGCGCGCCCCGATATTGCCGGAGCGGTTCCGGCCTACGGCATCCCCGACCTGCTGGTCGAGCAGGCATCGCTCGATCTCGACATTGCAGCCGGCCATCTCGCCGGGCACGTCGCCGGGTTTCACCACTTCGCCAATGAACAAATCGTCGAGCGCGTCGCCAGGGCGCTAGGGGCCGAGCCTCTCGCCTTTCGTCTGTCGATGCTCGGCCCGCGCCTGTCCTCGCTCCTGGTGAGTGCCGGCCGCCTCGCCGGCTGGGTCGGTGGTGGCGGGGCGATGGGAATTGCATGCGGCGAGATGGACGGCAGTGCAATGGCGCTCATCATCGAGGCGCGGCAGGCCGGGCTCGGCGCGCGCGTCGATGCCATCACCGCCGTCGTCGACGCCGGGCGCATTATCGACCGCAAGTTGGCGCAGACCGCCATCGAGGCAGGCGTGATCGCCGGTGTCGAGCGGGCGCTTAGCGCTGCCCCCGCGCTTAATCATGCGATGGCAAAACCCGTCGGCTACAGCCCCGCCCTCAAACAGCTCCCAACCGTTCGGATCGAGCTTGTCGAGCGCGACGCGCCGCCCGGCGGCTTGTCGCAGATCGGCGCGGCGTTGGCGCCCGCCGCGCTCGCCAATGCGCTCTCTACAGGCCAAAGGACGAGCTTGCCTTCCCTACCCTTCTCGTTCCAAGGCGGCGCGAGATGACAAAACCTGCCGATCATCCGCCCATCAAACTGCCGAAGATCGGCGTGCTGCTGGCCAATCTTGGGACGCCCGACGCACCCGAGCCCGGCGCCGTGAAGCGCTACCTCAAGCAATTCCTGTCCGATCGCCGCGTCGTCGAAATTCCGCCGATCGCGTGGCAACCCATCCTTCGCGGTATCGTGCTCAATACGCGGCCGAGGAAAAGCGCGGCGGCCTATGCCAAGGTGTGGGACGAAGAACGCGGTTCGCCGCTCGCGGCCATTACGCGCGGCCAGGCCGAGGCGCTACAGCTTCGACTGGGAGATGCTGCAATTGTCGACTGGGCCATGCGCTACGGCAATCCATCGGTTGCATCGGCATTGAACCGGTTGTGGGACCAGGGCGCGCGGCGCATTCTATATGCTCCTCTCTACCCGCAATATTGCGCGGCCACGACGGCAAGCGCGAACGATGACCTGTGCGCATGGCTCGAAGATCGGCGCTGGCAGCCGGCCATCCGCACCCTACCCGCCTATCACGACGATCCGCTCTACATCGATG
This sequence comes from Sphingomicrobium marinum, assembly GCF_026157105.1. Taxonomy (GTDB): domain Bacteria; phylum Pseudomonadota; class Alphaproteobacteria; order Sphingomonadales; family Sphingomonadaceae; genus Sphingomicrobium; species Sphingomicrobium marinum. Next base: position 514,586 of record NZ_JANPVQ010000001.1, on the reverse strand, counting down.
CGCTGGCCAAGGACCTCGAGCGCCAGCTTGCGGCGCTGGATTTCACCCCCCAGCGGCTCTTGCTTTCCTTCCACGGCATGCCTGAGCGCACGCTGCACCTCGGCGATCCCTATCATTGCCAGTGCCAGAAGACGGCGCGGCTCGTCGGGGAACGGCTCGACGTCGACACCGATATCGCCTTCCAGTCGCGGTTCGGTCCGGCAAAATGGCTTGAGCCCGCCACCGACGACACGCTCGAAGCCTATCCCGGCAAGGGCATCACCAGGATTGCGATAGCCGCTCCCGGTTTTTCAGCTGACTGTCTCGAAACGCTCGAAGAGCTCGGTATCCAGGGCGATGAACAGTTCAAGCGGGCGGGCGGAACCCATTTCGCGCGCCTCGATTGTTTGAATACGAGCCAGGCGGGCATGGATATGCTAGAGGCGCTGGCGCGACGCGAATTGATGGGTTGGCTCGGCTAGCCCAACGGAAAGTACAGGGAGAGAGACTATGGGACGCACGGCAATCGTTACCGGCGGCACGCGCGGTATCGGCGAAGCGATTTCGCTGAAACTCAAGGACATGGGCATGGACGTCGCCGCGACTTACGCGGGCAACGAACAGGCTGCTGCCGAATTCACCGATCGTACGGGCATCAAGGCGTACAAGTTCGACGTTGCCGATTACGATGCGTGCCAGAATGCGGTCGAGCAAATCTCGAGCGACCTTGGCGATGTCGACGTCCTGGTGAACAATGCGGGCATCACGCGCGACAGCACCATGAAGCGCCAGACGCATGATCAATGGCAGCAGGTGATCGACACCAATCTGGGCGGTTGCTTCAACATGGCCAAGGCCGTGTTCGACGGCATGTGCGAGCGGGGCTATGGCCGCATCGTCAATATCGGCTCGATCAACGGACAGGCCGGGCAGTACGGCCAGGTCAACTATGCCGCCGCCAAGTCGGGCATCCATGGCTTCACCAAGGCACTGGCGCAGGAGGGGGCGCGCAAGGGCGTCACCGTAAACGCCATCGCGCCCGGCTATATCGACACCGACATGGTCGCCGCGGTGCCCGATGAAGTCCTGGCCAAGATCGTCGCAAAGATACCGGTCAATCGCCTCGGCCAGGCCAATGAGATCGCGCGCGGTGTCGCCTTCCTCGTCGATGAGGATGCGGGCTTCATCACCGGTTCGACGCTGTCGATCAACGGCGGCCAACACATGTACTGATGTTCCACCCGCAGCGCGCCAGCAAGCGGTCGGTTACCATTGCCGGCCACGAGACCTCGATCGCGCTTGAGCCATTGTTCTGGGAAGCGCTAGAGCAGGCCGCATCGGTGCGCGGCTTGCCTGTCAACGCGCTCGTCGCGCAGATCGACCTTAGCCGCTACGACGCCGACCAGCTCAATCCGGTCAACCTCGCCAGCGCCATTAGGCAATGGCTCTACGCGGAAAGCATTTCCCTGATTGCCGAGGCAAAGCCCGAGCCGCCGTCGGGGGCGTAACGCAGAAACAGGTCGGGCTCGACCAGTTCGAGCTCCATGATCTGCGGCTCATCGCGGTTCATCACGATATCGACGCGCGCGTAGGCAGTCTTCGCGGGCGCGGCAGCAAGCGCGGCATCGGCCAGCGCACGCACCTTCGGATCGGGCGTGATCTGCTCCTCCGAGCCGCCGAACTCGGGCTGCACCCGAAAATCACCGTTCTTGGCGCGCTTGACCGCTGCATGGCTGAACGCGCCGCCGAAATAGACAAGGCTCATCTCGCCGGCATCGAGGATCGATGGGATGAAAGGCTGCACGATGAGGCGGCGGTCGACGAGGCCGGGCGGCAGCGATGCGCCCGCGGGCAAGCGGTAGATCCCTTCCGCCGATGCCGAAACGAGCGGCTTCACGATCAGCTCGTCATCGCCGAATTTATCGCGCGCCCGTTCGAGTAGCCTGTCGCCCTCGTCGGCGTCGCCGAAGACGCTCGGTACGATGGCCACGCCCTTGTCTTCCAGATCCGAGAGATAGCTCTTGTCGCTATTCCATCGCAGCACCGGCACCGGGTTGGCGACCGGCACCCGGCGAAAATCGATGCGGTCGAGCAGGTCGAACCAGCGCCCGGGGTCGAGATGATAGCCCCACGCAATCAGCGGCAACACGCCATCGACAGCGCGCAGCACGTCGTCGTCGCATTCGTTCCATTGGACCGGCTCGATCTCGATGCCGACCGCGCCGAGCATGTCGCGGGTCGCATCGAGCTCGTAATATTGCGGGTCCCATTCAGCCGGAACGAGCAGAGCGACTTTCATCAACGGCCGAGCAGGATACGCGCCTGTCCCGCGATTTGCGCAAGCATGGCGATGCTCGCAGCGCCGCTATTACGCGCCCGATCGACGAGCTTGCGGAACTGGTCGATCCGGGCACCCTGCCGTTCACACCAGCGTTCGACCGAGGCCACGGGGTCATCGCCGCGCTGGCGCGACAGGAAGTCGATGCGCAGCTGCTCCATATCGCGCTGCAGGCCGGCGAGCAGCAGGCGTTCCCATTGGTCGCCCGGCGTGTAACGCACAAGCTGCTGGTGAGCCCAATCGAGACCGAGCGACTCGCCCAGCATCGTATAGGCCTTGGTCAGCCCGAGGATATCGCCTTCCTTGCGCGCGGCGAGCGATGCCAGGCCGAACACACCGTCGAGTTCATATAGGCGCACGAGCGCTTTCACGAGCTCCTCGTCGGCACCCAGTGACATCAGCTGTTCGCGCCGCGCATCGGCTTCGATGCGGACTTCGGAGCGGATCAGGCGGCCCGTCGCGCCCTTTACCTTCTTGAAGCCAGGTTCGAACAGTTCGATCAGCTTGGTAACCGACGTTTCGCTTCCTGCGGCGCGCAGGATGTCCGACAAATGGGTGCGTACCGACTTTGCCGCTGTCGAGAAAAGCTCGATGCGCGTGATTTCATCGACTTGGGCGTTTTCGATCATGTCCCACAAGCCCTGAAGGTCGAGCAGATGTTCGGCGACCAGGAAGGCCACCACGACCTGTTTGAGCGCCGCGCCTTCTTCTTCGGTCATATCGAGCGCCACGGAGGGGCCGAGGCGGTTGACGAGGCGATTGGCCACCTTGGTCGCGATGATCTCGTTTTCCAGCCGGTGGGCGTTGATCGCATCCTTGAACTGGCGCTGCATCGGCTTGGGAAAAGCATCGTGCAGTTCGGGATCGAGAATCTCTTCTCCCGCCAGGTCGAGCCGTTCAGCCGCGTCCTGCAACGCGATCTTCGAATGCGATAGAATTACCGCGAGTTCGGGGCGCGTCAGGCCCTGATTGTCGACGGCGCGGCGCAGCAGCGCATCGGAAGACGCCAGGCCCTCGACCCTCCGGTCGATACGTCCTGAAGCTTCGAGCATTTCGATCGTACGCACATAGCCCGGCAGACCCGACGGACCGCGCGATTCCGCGATCGACAGCGCCAGCGTCTGAAGGCGATTATCTTCAAGCACGATCTGCGCGACTTCGTCGGTCATCTTCTCGAGGAAAGCATTTCGCTTTACTTCATCGAGCCGCCCTTCGCGCATTTCGCGGTTTAGCGGGATCTTGATGTTGACCTCGTTGTCCGAGCAATCGACGCCCGCACTATTGTCGATGAAGTCGGTGTTGATCCGGCCGCCACCGAGCGCAAACTCGATGCGCCCGGCCTGCGTGATGCCAAGATTGGCGCCTTCGCCGATCGCGGTCGCGCGTACCTCGTTGGCGTCGACACGCAAATTGTCGTTGACCGAATCTCCGGCATCGTTGTGGCTCTCGGTCGAAGCCTTGATGTAGGTGCCGATGCCGCCGAACCAGATGAGATCGACAGGCGCCTTGAGGATCGCGCTGATGAGCGCCTGCGGCCCGACAGTCTTTTCTTCCAGACCGAGCATGTCCTGCACGGGCTTGGTCAGCGTGATCGACTTCTGGCTGCGTGGGACGATCATCCCGCCCTTGCTCATCACCTTGCGATTATAGTCGTCCCAGCTCGACCGAGGCAATTCGAACAGGCGCTTGCGCTCCTTCCAGCTCTTGGCCGGATCGGGATCGGGATCGAGGAAGATGTGGCGGTGATCGAACGCGGCGTTGAGCTGGATCGTCTTGGACAGCAACATGCCGTTGCCGAAGACATCGCCCGACATGTCGCCGCAGCCGACGACGCGGATCGTGTCCGTTTGTACGTCGATGCCGCGCTCGAGGAAGTGGCGTTGGACGCTGACCCACGCACCGCGCGCGGTGATGCCCATCGCCTTGTGATCGTAGCCGTTGGACCCGCCACTGGCGAACGCATCGCCGAGCCAGAAATTCTTCTCGAGGCTGATCGCGTTGGCGACATCGGAAAAGGCCGCGGTGCCCTTGTCCGCCGCCACGACGAAATAGGGATCGTCGCCATCGTGGACGACGACCTTGGGCGGATGCACGACCTTGTCTTCAATGAGATTGTCGGTGACCGAGAGCAGCGAACGGATGAAGATGCGGTAGCTTTCGGTGCCTTCCTCCAGCCACGCATCGCGGTCTTCGTCCCGATCAGGCAGCTGCTTGGGATAGAAACCGCCCTTGGCGCCAGTCGGCACGATGACCGCGTTCTTGACCAGCTGCGCCTTGACCAGGCCGAGGATTTCGGTGCGGAAGTCATCGCGCCGGTCCGACCAGCGCAGGCCACCGCGGGCGACGGGACCGCCGCGCAAGTGGATGCCTTCCACGCGCGGGCTGTAGACCCAGATTTCGCGCCACGGCACGGGCTTGGGAAGACCAGGGATGCCGCTGGAATCGATCTTGAAGGCTAGCGCGCCCGACCCCTGGTCGGAAAACGCGTTGGTCCGCAGCGTCGAGGCGACAACGGCGCGGAACAGGCGCAGGATACGATCATCGTCGATCGATTTGACCTTCAGAAGCGCGCCATCGAACTCGTCGAAGGCGGCATCGATCGCTGCCTTGCGATCACCCTTGAGGCTGGGATCGTGACTGACGCGGAAGGCTTCGACCAGGGCAGTCGTGGCTTGCGGCGCGCGGCTGAGCGCGTCGACCATCGTGACAAGGCCGAAGGCAACGCCGGTCTGGCGCAGATAGCGGAACCAGGCGCGCAGCCACACGACCGCCTGCGGATCGAGCCCCGCCAGCAGGACGAGCTGGTTGAATTCGTCATCCTCGCTCTTGCCTGCCATAACGTCGGCAATGGCTTTCTCGACGATTTCGTGGCGATCGAGGATCGCGTCGACATCGGTGCCGCGTGGCAGTTCGAGGTGGAAGTTATGGATATAGCCCATCGCGCCATCGGCCAGCGCTGTCGGCATTTCCTCGAGCACGCGAAAACCGTAATTTTCGAGCACCGGAACCGCGTCGGAAAGCGGAATGATGCCGCTACGACGATAAAGCTTTAGATGCAGCTGGCAGCCAGTATCGGTCGCCGACTGGTAGAGACGCGCATCGCGGCCGTCGCCATCGAGCGCGGTCAGCCGCAGTATGTCGAGCGCACCTTCGGCGGGCTCGGTGCGGGTGCGATAGGGTTCGGGCATGGCGGGCAGGTAGGCCAGCGCGAGGCGCGTGGCCTTGCCCGATCCGACCCGCTCGACCAGCTCGTTTTCCACCGCCGGCGCCCAGCCGCGCACCATTTCGACCAGCGCTTCGTCAAGCGCCTCGACGTCGGGCATGCTTTCGCCGGGCTCGGTGGCCATCGTGAAGCGCAGCAGTGCAAGATCGCCATCGCCAAGTTCGACCGCCCAGCTGGTAATGGGCGAGCCGACTTCATCCTCGATCATCATCGAAATCGCCGTCCGACGCGCGGTCGACAACTCATCACGCGGCAACCAGACGAACGCGTAGAGATGCCGGTTCAGGCTGCCCGGCAGGATCAGCATCGTCGGGCGCGGACGATCGGCAAGGCTCATCGCGGTGAAGGCCGCCTGGCGCACTTCCGCCTCATCGAAACTGATCACAAGATCGTGCGGCAGCGTGGAGATGGCGTGGTTGAGCGCCTTCCCGCCGTGGCTCGACGGGGCGAAATTGAGCTCTTTGTCGAGCATCTTGAGCCGCTGGCGCAAGATGGGCACTTCTTCGGCGGGTGAACGCAGCGCGGCCGACGTCCATAGGCCGCAATGTAGCGACACGCTGTCTTCGCCGCGGCGGATCATCACTACATCGAGCGGCACGCGGCGGTGGACCGGCGAGATGCGGTCCGCCTTCATGACGAGGAAAGGCCTGCTCTTGTCGAGCAACGCATCGAGCGCCGCATCGTTGACCGCGCGGTTCCACAGGCTGAAATCCTCGCGCAGCAGCCCAAGCCCTTCGCTCATACCGCTGCGTGTCAGGATGGCGTGGCCGAGCAGCGTGAAATTATTGTCGATCAGCCAATGGAGGAACTCGCCCTCTTCCTCGTGGCTGCCATCGAGCGCGTCCGCGTCGCGCTCCATCTCGGCCACCATGTCCCGCCAGTCCCGCACCGCAGCGCGCACGTTGGCAAGCACATCGAGCAAATCGGTTTCGAGTTCATGGCGCCCGCGCGCGTCGGCGCGGTCGAGTTCGATGTAGATAAGCGATTCGTCCTGGTCGCCGCCCACGCCCTCAATCTCGCCATCGTCGCCGCGCTGGATCGGCATGATCGGATGCAGCAGGCGGTACACGGCAAGGCCGCGCGCGGCGATTGCGGCCGCGATGGAGTCGACGAGGAACGGCATGTCGGTGTTGACGATGGCAAGCCGCATGCGGCGATGACCGGCGCCACCACCCAGCGATTCGATACGCAGCGCGACCAGGCCGGGCTTGCGCTCGTTGGCGACCTTGGCGACAAATAGGGCCGCATCGTGCAGCCCATCGGCATCCATACCCTCCAGCTCGCCGGGGAGCGCCGATTCCTTGAGCGCCTTTTCAAGCTTGGGAACGAACCCTTCGCCCTTGCTGCCGCGTGCCATAACCTCTCCAGACTGCACTTATGGGCGCGGGCTATAGACCCGCTCGTAGCGGGCAACAAGTCGGTATCAGGGAATGTTCGAAGTGTTAGCTGGCGGCTTTTACGAGCACACGATCGACCAGCTTGGTATCGTCGACTTCGGCAACAACATCGATGCTGCCATCGGCGTTGCGGCGCGCCACCAGCAGGGCATATTCGCCCTCGAACCCGGTGCTTTGCAAAGGCTCGGCATTACGCAGCTTGTCGCGCGCCTTGGCGGCCTTGTCGACGGCCGGCTTGTCGCCGCGGCGCGCCGCGCGTTCGGCCTTCACGAACCCCTTGATGCCGCCGTCGGTCTTTTCGACGGCTTCCTTGAACTCGCCGAAACCGATCTCGGTACGATGAGCGTAGGCGAGCGCGGTCGAGAATTCGGTGATGCGACTCTTGTCATAGTCCGCCCCGAAGACGAGCTTTACGATCGGCGTCATCGGAGCGCGGGCCTGCGCCTTCACTCCGGCATCTTCGAGGATTTCCGCATAGTCGTCGGGGCGCCGTTCGGCGGCCAGGCTGAAATCGTATGCGAGGCTCAAGGCGTCGTAGAGCGCGGCGCGGCTTCGTCCTTCGGCAGACTTGCAGACTTCGGCACTATCGCGGGCGGCGAACAGCCAGTCGGCAAGGCCATCGGCTTCGGTAAGCACCGCGGCCGGAGCATCATTTTCGTCAGCAATGTCGCCGTCTGCCAAGGGGCCGTCCTGCCACGCCATATGGGTGTCATCGACGCTTGGGAGCTCATCCACGCCGGGCGCGGTTTCCGGTTCCGGATCGGGTTCGAGCGGTGCCAGCGCCGGCGCGATGGTCGCATCCGCTGCGACCTGTTCGCCGGTGTCTTTCCAGTTGATCACGCCGTAGATGAAATCGATCGTGATGCCGTCGGAGGAAAGCGGCATCAGGATGCCGCGGTAACAGATTTCGTGACCGCGCTGGTTGACGAATTCGGCTTCGAACCCGACCGGCGCGCGGTTGGCGATGATCTGCATGTAATGATCGGTCAGGCGCGACAGGAGCGAGCGCGACGGCACGTCGCTGATCGTCTCGATCGTCTCGTCGAGCCCGCATTCTTCGCGAATGGCGTCGCCGATATAGGAGGTGCCGGGATTGTCGCGGTCGCGCGTAAAATCGAGCAGCACCGCGTGCGGCCCGAAATCATCGAGCGTCGCCGGCTCGAGATCCTGGATCGAGGGAAAATCGCGGCCGTCGAGGAGCGAACACCAGTAATTGTAGGCGCGCACGTGCATGCGGCGCTCATCGGTGCCGATGGCCTGCGCTACATCCTCTTCGGGCATGGCTGCCTCAGCGGCCTGGATTTTCTCTTCGAACGCCATGGATCCCCACTGCGATTAAATCACGATACATGCGCAACTCTCTCCGATTTGGATAAACAAAGCGTTAAGCATGATCGCATATAGGAGTGATTGTTCACGCTTGTGCGAGCCGCGATCCCCTGTTAGGAGCCGCGCGCACTTGGCCAGCATGCCGCTTTAGCTCAGCTGGTAGAGCACCTCATTCGTAATGAGGGGGTCACAGGTTCGAGTCCTGTAAGCGGCACCATTCCCTGAAAAATCGCCCGGGTCGGGCTCCGGCTTGATGCGGCATGGCCTGTAACCATGCCCCGGCTCAACCCCGCCGGGCGAGCGCGTTCTCGACCATACGCCCGATATCATTATCGAAATCGCTGTTGATCGAACCTGCCATGCGCGGAAGTCGTCGTCGCGATCATTGCTCATGGATAGGCATATGGGGATGTCGCACCCCAACCCAAAGCTGGTCCGAAGTCCTAGGCGGCGTAGATGAGCAGCGCGATCGCGATGACGAGCAGCGCATCCTCGGTTAAAGCTGCCGGCAAATCCTTGCCAAATTTGCCCGCCAGCCAAAGCCTTGCCCGCAGTGTCGCGAAGGTACCGATGGCCGCACCCAATGCGCCAAGCGCGGCCCCGGCCCAGCCCGATGCAGGATCCACCGCGCCCATGGAAACGGCAGCGCCCGTCAGCGCCCCCATCGCGATGCGTCCGACCAGCCCGTAGCTGATCGTGCGGTTGGGCGCTTCGGGGCGTTTGTCGCCATAGAGTTCACCCAGCGCCAGCAGCGTCAGGATAGCCGCCGGCGCGGGCGCGCCCAGCCAGCCCAACCCCGTCCCGGCAATATCGAGCCAGCCGAACGCCGCGCTCCACGCCACCAGCGCGGGCGCCAGGAAGGTGCGCGCACCGTTGAGGAAACCGATCAGGAAGGCGAGGCCGAGCGTCATTTGGCAGGCACAACCCTGCCCGTGCAGCTGCCAAGACCGATCGGAACCGCGCCCGGCGTGTCGCAGCGCGCGATGAGCGTCACTTCATCGCCGTCTTCGAGGAAGGTGCGCGTCTCTCCATTGGGCAGCGTGATCGGCTTCTTGCCGCCTTCGGACAGCTCGAGCAGCGAGCCGTAGCCCGCTTCTTCCGCAGTCGAGAGTGTGCCGGTGCCGATGAGATCGCCCGGCTGCAAATTACACCCGTTCGAGGCGTGGTGCGTCACGATCTGTGCAGCAGACCAGTACATTGCGCTGGCGGCATCGCCCCGGCTCAGCGTGTGCGGAGCGTCCCCATCCTCGCGCATCTTTTCGGTCGAAAGCAGCACTTCGAGCTTGATGCCGAGCGCGGCCGCATCCGGACCGCCGTCAAGATAGTCGAGCGGTGCGGGATCTTCCTCGGGGCGCGGCGGCATCTTGGTCATGAACGGGGCGAGCGCCTGCGGGCTGATAACCCACGGGCTCACCGTGGTAAGAAAGCTTTTTGCAAGGAACGGACCGAGCGGCTGGTATTCCCACGCCTGCAGATCGCGCGCCGACCAGTCGTTGAGCAGGCAGTATCCGGCAATATGCTGCGATGCCTCGTCGATCGGAATAGGTTCGCCGAGCGCATTGCCTTCGCCCACCCAGACGCCCATTTCGAGCTCGTAATCGAGCCGCATCGAGGGGCCGCGCGCGGGCGCATCCTGATCGGGGCCTTTGCGCTGACCCGACGGGCGCACGACGGGGTGACCCGACACGCGCACCGAACTGGCACGGCCATGATAGCCGATCGGCACATATTTATAGTTGGGCAGCAGCGGATTGTCGGGCCGGAACAGGCTGCCGACATTGGTGGCGTGATGGATGCCGACATAGAAATCGGTGTAATCGCCAACGGCGCACGGCACGTACATTTCCGCGCTTTCGCGGTCGAACAGGCTGGGCGACACGCTGGTTTCGTTATTGCCGTCCGACAACAAGTCGCTCAGCCATTCGCGCAGGCCCTGGCTAGCTTCTATGCCGAGCGAGAAGAAGCTGTTGAGCACCGGCTCCTGCAGCGTTTCCGCCCAGTCTTCGTCAGGAATCATTTCCGCCGCAGCGAGCGCGCACAGGTCGAGGATCTTGTCGCCGATCGCGACCCCGATGCGCGGCGCGCCGCCCGCGACCGAAAAGACGCCCAGCGGCAGGTTCTGGATCGGAAATTCGGGGTGGCCGTTGGCGCTCTCGACCCAGCTGGTGAGATCGGGATCGTGGGTGGCATCGAGGGTCATTCGGGAAGCTCCGCTTTGGGGAATCCAGTCCATGCTAAATCGTAATCGGGTTGCGATCGTTCCATCGCAAAATCGGTCGGCGCGTAGGGCCAGCAAGTCTCGACCATGAATGCCAGCGTGCCATCGAGCTTGACCGGCTCGAGCTTCGCTTCGCTCGCTTTTTTCCAGCTTTCGACGTCGGGACCATGCCCGCTCATGATGTTGTGCAGACTCAGCCCGCCCGACTGGAAGCCTTCGGCCTTGGCGTCATATTCGCCGTGGATGAGCCCCATCGCCTCGCTCATCACGTTGCGGTGGAACCAGGGCGGACGGAACGTGTCTTCCGCCACCATCCAGCGCGGGGGGAAGATGACGAAATCGGCATTGGCGCGCCCCGGCGTATCGCTGGGCGAGGTCAGCACCGTGAAAATGCTGGGATCGGGATGGTCGAAACTGACCGTGTTCATCGTGTTGAAGCGCGACAGGTCGTAGCGACAGGGCGCGTAGTTGCCATGCCAGGCAACGACATCGAGCGGTGAATGATCGAGCGTCGTCGACCAAAGCCGGCCGCCCTGCTTCTGGATGAGTTCGACATCGCCATCGACGTCTTCAAAGGCCGCCACGGGCATCTCGAAATCGCGCGGATTGGCAAGGCCGTTGGAGCCGATCGGGCCAAGATCGGGCAAGCGGAAGGGGGCGCCGTAATTCTCGGCCACGTAGCCTCTTGCCGACCCTTCAGCCAGTTCGACGCGGAAGCGGACGCCGCGCGGGATAAGCGCGATCGAACCGGGCGCGACTGGCAGATGTCCCATCTCGGTGACGAGGTGCAGCGCACCCTGCTGCGGCAGGATGAGCAGCTCTCCATCGGCCGAGAAGAAGACGCGGTCCTGCATCGATTTGTCGGCGCGGTAGAGGTGCATCGCGACGCCCTCGAGATCGGCGGGATCGCGCGTCGCCAGCATTGTCACCAGCCCATCCACGAAATCCTTGCCTTGCGGCAGGTCGGCGACGGGATCCCAGCGCAGGCGGTTGGGTGCCAGCGGCTTGTCCGAGCCCTTGGCGCCGACGAGCGCATTGCCACGATAGGCCTCGAACGGGCGATGGTCCGCGGTCGGGCGCAGGCGATAGAGCCAACTGCGTAGATTCTCGTGCCGCGCCATGGTGAAGGCGCTGCCTGACAATTGTTCGGCATAAAGGCCAAAGGCGGGCTTTTGCGGGCTGTTGCGGCCTTTGGGCAGCGCCCCTGCAATCGCTTCCGTTTCCACGTGCGCGCCAAAACCGGTGATGAAGTTCATTCCAGCCTCTTACCTCTATTTGGTGCGCGTGGTGACGACTTGCCCGAGCGAAGTCAATTCGCCGCCGAGGCCTCGTTCGCGGGCATTTCGTCTTCCGGTTCTACCGGCGGCTGCGGAATTTCCGTTTCGAAGCGCTCGGGTATCGTGATTTCCGCTGTCGGCGAGCCGATGCCAAGCTCCTCGCGAAACAGGAAGACCAGCAACAGCAAGATGAGGACCAGCAAGCCTATGGCGATGGGCGCGCCGCCAGGTCCGCCGGGATCGGTATCGAGTCTGTCGTCGCTCATATCGTCCGTCATGCCCGATCAACCGAAGAAGAGCCAGACGCCGGCGATCATCACCAAGGCGCCAAGGCTGATGCCATAGGCCCCGTAGACAATGCCGCGCGTGTCGGGCGGATCGACCCAATTGCCGCTCATCCGCGCCAAGGCGCCGCACATGCGGTTCTTAGCGCTTTGCACCAGGACGATGGCTAGCAACATGAAGAATGTCGCCATCGCGCGCGGCACCCACCAGGGCTCGAATTCGCCAAAGACGGCACGCAGACCAAGGCCCAGACCGATCAGCCCCATGCCCGACCCCATCCAGCTCGCCATGGTGCGCTCGACCGCCATCATGGTCCGGTCTTCGGCAAGATCGGTGCGCTCCTCGGCAAGTTCGTTACCGTCTTTTTCGGAATTCGGCGTGTCGCCAACCATTTAGTGTCTCCCAGCCGAAGCAACGATGCGCGCACCAATTCGTTGCCCGAGAGTATCTTAAGGGGCCAATCCTATGAAAAACCATCCCTGGGCGACAGGAATCTTCATCTTTTTCGTGCTGCTCGGATGGGGAGCGCGCGAGGCCATCGGCGGCATCTACTCGCTGGGAGAAGCGATCCAGCTGGTCGAAACGCTTGCGTCATCGGGTCTTTATCTGGGTGCTGCGAGCGCCACGTCATCGGCGACCATCCTCGCGCTGATGCTGACCATCACCGGCATGATGCGTCGGCTCGACGCCGACTTTGATTACGACGTGTGGTGGCGGATCAACCTCGTGGCCAAGGCCGCGACGGTATCGCTAATGGCCAGCCTGCTGCTGCTGCTCGCACTGGTCTTCCCGGTCGGCGAATTCGAGGGGCTGCCGGCGGACTGGTTCATCTGGATGTATAACGGCTTGTTCGCGATCACCGTGCTGGTCGTCGCGCTGCTCGCCACCACCGTCGCACTGCTCTACGCCACGATCCACGACGTCATCGCCACGATGACCCCGGATATCGATGCCTCGGCGGAAAGCGGCGGGGAAGAGTCGTCGGACGAATAATGGTGCTGCCGGAGAGATTTGAACTCTCGACCTCTCCCTTACCAAGGGAGTGCTCTACCCCTGAGCTACGGCAGCCTAGTTGGAAGACGGCGCGCCTAAGACCATAGGACCCCTGCCCTGTCAAGCGCTTGCGGCTGCACGAACACCTGCTTATCAGGCGACCATGGCTCAAAAGGACGATGACAAAGGCAAACGGCTTGCCGAAGCACTGCGCGCGAACCTTCGTCGCCGCAAGAACCAGGCACGCGGCGCGCCCGAAGACACGGGCCCCGCGACCGAGCGCAAGGACGCCGACTGATCAGCCGGACGTCATGCAGAAAGCGTTGAGCTTGTTGCCGTCAAGATCGCGGAAATAGGCAGCATAGAAGCCATCGTCACCGCGCGGACCCGGCGCCCCTTCGTCGCTACCGCCATTTTCCAGCGCAGTCTGATAGACCTTCTTCACCTGCGAGGTGTCCTTGCACAGCAGCGCGACCATCACGCCGTTGCCGACGGTTGCGGGGTCGCCGTCATAAGGTTTGGTCACGCCGATGCCGGGGCCACCCTTGGCATCGCCCCATGCGATGAACGTGTCGAACTCCATCATCCGTCCAACGCCCAACTCCTTGGCGATGGCATCATAAAACGGAGCGGCCTTTTCGAGGTCGTTGGTGCCGAGCGTCACATAACCGATCATTTGTCTCTCCCTTCGAGTCGCGTCGGGAGAACATTACGTGAACAGATGGGAGGCGTCTAGCCGATCGGTGCGCAGGCCGCCTTGAGCCATTCGAGCTCTTCGCCTTCGAGCCGCGGCCCGATCTTCTCCACCACCTCGGCGTGATAGTCGTTGAGCCATTGCAACTCGGCAGGGGTAAGCAGTTCCGGTTCGATCAGGCGCCGGTCGATCGGCGCGAAGGTCAGCGTTTCAAAGCCCAGAAGCGGCTTGTCGGCTTCGCTCGCCGCCCCTCCGACCTCGACCACCAGCACCAGATTCTCGATGCGGATGCCGTATTCGTTCGCTTTGTAATACCCCGGTTCGTTCGACAGGATCATGCCGGGTGCGAGCGGCTCGTCCGCACCGGCATAGGCGCCGCCCGGTGGCGATATACGCTGCGGCCCTTCGTGTACGGCGAGGAAAGCGCCGACGCCGTGACCGGTGCCATGCGCATAATCGAGGCCTACTTGCCAAAGATACTGCCGCGCAAAACTGTCGAGCCGGCCGCCCGAAATGCCCTGCGGCCAGCGCTGTGTCGCAATGGCGATGTGGCCCTTGAGGACGCGGGTGAAGCGGTCCTTCATCTCCTCGGTCGGCTCGCCGACGATCACCGTTCGCGTAATGTCGGTGGTGCCATCGAGATACTGGCCGCCCGAATCGACCAGGTAGATCGAATTCATCTCGAGCGGATGGTTCGACGCCTCGTTGACGCGGTAATGCGGCAGCGCGCCATTGGGCCCTGCACCCGAAATCGTGTCGAAGCTGATGTCCTTCAGCTGGCCAGTCGCCTCGCGCATCTCGAGCAATTTGGCCGCAACCGTGAGCTCGTCGAGCTCGCCCTTGGGCGCCTCTTCCTCGAGCCACTTGAGAAACCGCGAGATCACCGCGCCATCGCGATACTGCGCTTCCTTGTGACCGTTGATCTCGGCCTCGTTCTTGATCGCCTTGGGCAGCACGGCAGGATCGCGGCGGTCAAGGATGCGCGCGCCCGCGGCTTCGAGCGCCTGCGGAATGGCGGCGACCGAGCGCTCGGGATCGACCGCGACAGTCTTGCCCTTCAGGCTCTTGAGGTGGGTTTCGAACGCATCGCGGTCATGCAGGCGCACGCCATTGCCGAGATGCTGGCGCACCTCGTCCGAAATCTTCTCGGGCTCGACGAAGAGGTCGGCGGTGCCGTCCTTGTGAACCAGCGCGTAGGCCAGCGCGACGGGGGTGTGCGTCACGTCAGCGCCGCGCACGTTGAAGGTCCACGCGATCGAATCGAGCGCCGCCAGCACCGTTGCGTCGGCGCCCTCGCTCTCGATCCAGTCGGCCATTTCCTGCCGCTTGGCGGCCGAGCTCTTGCCCGCCAGCTTTTCATCATAGGTGACGAGGTGCGCCTTTGAAGGCTCGGGCCGGTCGAGCCAGACGGCGTCAATGGGATTACGCTCGACCGCGACCAGTTCCGCTCCGCGCGCCGCAAGGCTCTTGGTCGCCTGCCGCACCCAGGCGCGCGTATGCAGCCAGGGATCGTACCCGATGCGCCCACCTTCGGGCGCATGTTCCTGCAACCACGCGGCAATCGAAGTTTGCGGCACATCCTCATAGGCGAACAGGTCGCCATCGACCTGCTGGCGCACCTGGATGGTGTAGCGCCCGTCGGTGAAGATCGCCGCTTCTTCGGGAAGCACCGCTGCCGCACCCGCCGAACCATCGAAGCCCGTCAGCCATGCCAACCGCTGGGCATAGCTGCCGACATATTCGCTCATATGTTCATCGGTGAGCGGCACGACGAACCCGTCGAGCCCGTCCTCTTTCAACTGGGTGCGCAGGGCGTTGAGGCGATCGGCGTGCGTGGACATGAAGGACCTTTTCTAAAAACTTGTGCCTTTGAGCGCATGATAGCGCGGATTCACACTGGACGTAATGGCCTCACCTTTGCTTTCAACAGGAGGACACACCAAGTGGAGCCGAATATGCGCCTTCCCGTTTTTTTTGCAGCGACCATTGCAGTCGCTACCCCGAGTATCGCCCAACAGGAGATCGACTTGCCCAATCCCCCCGTCGCCGAGCAGCGCCCATATAGTTACGAGCGCCACGGCATCACCATCGAGGACCCCTGGGCCTGGCTCAAAGACCAGAGCTATCCCAAGATCGATGACGAGGACGTGCTCGATTATCTGAAGGCGGAAAATGCCTATTTCGAAGCGTGGAAGAAGCCGCAGGAAGCGGCCATCGAAACGCTGTTCGAGGAGATGAAGGCTCGCATCAAGGAAGACGACAAGTCGGTGCCTGTTAAGGACGGCGACTATGTCTACTGGTCCGAATTCGCGCCCGGCACCCAGTACCGCCTGTGGTACCGCAAGCCCGCGACCGGCACCTCAGCGGACAATTCGCCGACCGACGGCAAGCTCGTCTATGACGAGAATCAGGCCGCAGAAGGACTTGATTATTTCCGCCTCGGCGCGATGAGCGTCAGCCCCGACGGCAAGCTTGCGGCCTATTCTACCGACACCAACGGGGCCGAGCGCTACACGCTCAAGATCATGAATATCGAGAGCGGCGAGGACCTCGAGACGATCACCGACCGGTCGCTCGGCCAGCCGGTATGGACCGCGGGTTCGGACGGCATCGTCTACACGGTCGTCAACGACAATTGGCGCACCGACAAGGCGCTCTATCACAAGCTCGGCACCGATCCGGCCGATGATCCTGTCCTCTACGAGGAAACCGAGAACGTCGCCTTCACCGTCGGCGTCGGACAGACCACCGACGAGCAGTGGATCCTGATCGAGACGGGCGAAAACATTTCGGACGAAACCTATATCATCCCGGCGGACGATCCCACCGCCGAGCCAAAGCTCGTCAAGCGCCGTCGCCCCGACATCCAGTATGATGTCGACAGCGCGCACGGGAAGCTGTGGATCGTCACCAATGACAACCACGTCAACTTCCGCCTTGCCGAAGCCGACCCGGCCGATCCGCAAGCCTGGCACACCGTAATTGCCGGTAGCGACGACTTTTACCTGCAGGGCATCAGCGCGCATCGCGATCACATGCTGGTGGAAGGACGCCTGGGCGGTCTCGATCAGCTATATCTGCGCGATTATGACAGCGGCGAGATGAAGCGCGTTCCTTTCGACGAGGAAGCCTATAGCGCGGGATTTTCGGGTAACCCGGAATACGCACCGGCGGCCTATCGCATCAGCTACAGCTCGATGGTCACGCCGGGCACCGTCTATGACTACCATCCTGCCGACGATCGCCTCGAAACGCTCAAGGTACAGGAAATCCCCTCGGGCTATGACCCGTCGCGATATACGGTCGACCGCCTGATGATCGATGCCCGCGACGGTGCCAAGGTCCCGGTCTCGGTACTGCGCCGCAAGGACTTCGCGCTCGACCAGTCGGGCAAGCTGTTCGTCTACGCTTATGGCGCCTACGGCTACGCCATCCCGCCCAGCTTCTCGACCTCGCGCTTCAGCCTGGTCGATCGCGGCTTCGCCTATGCCATTGCGCATATCCGCGGCGGCGATGACCTTGGCTACCAATGGTATCTCGATGGCAAAATGGAAAAGCGCGAGAATACCTTCAACGACTTTGTCGACGTGACCCGCGGCCTTATCGAGGCGGGATATGCAAAGCCCGGCATGGTCGCGGCCGAGGGCGGTAGCGCTGGCGGCGAGCTGATGGGCGCGATCGTCAACCAGGCGCCCGAATTGTACGGCGCGGTGGCAGCACACGTCCCCTTCGTCGACGTCCTCAATACCATGCTCGACGACAGCCTTCCGCTCACGCCGGGCGAATGGAACGAGTGGGGCAACCCGATCGAAAGCGAAGAGGCCTTCAGGACCATCCTTGCCTATTCGCCCTATGACAACGTCAAGGCGCAGGATTATCCCGCGATGCTGATCACCGGCGGACTCAACGATCCGCGCGTGACCTATTGGGAGCCGGCCAAGTGGACCGCCAAGCTGCGCGCCACCAAGACCGACGACAACCTGCTGCTGATGAAGATCAACATGGGCGCAGGCCATGGCGGCAAGTCAGGGCGCTGGAATAGCCTTTACGAGCAGGCCGAGGCCTACCAGTTCGTGATCGACCAGCTGGGCGACTGATGCGTCGCTGGCTGGTCATCGCGGCGGCCGCGCTGCTGACTGGCGCCCCCGCGGGCGCCGACAGGGTCGAACGCGCAACGCCTACGATGACCGCCAGCGTCGAACCGATCGGCAATGGCCGCTTTCGTGCGGTGCTGCATTTCGATGAAGACGCGCCGCTCTGGATCTTCCACCGCTCCGCCGTCACGCGCGAGGGCAACGAGGACTGGCGGCAATTGAGCTGGACGGTGCGCACGCGCGGTGTGCGCCTCACCCGCATCGGCAATCATGCCGCCTTGGTGCCGACTGCGGGCCGTATGCCCCAGACGGTTGAGATTTTCGTCCGGCCGTTCGCGCAAGACCTGCTGGCCGACTATACGCCTGCGGTGACCTTTACCGACGGCACGCTGGCGATGTTTTCGGACCATTTCACGATGCGCCCCGCGCCATCGGTGGAAGCGGTCGCGGCGCTGGGCGCAAGCTTCAACAGCCTGCCCGACTATCGCGGCGGCAACCCGCGCGTCGTATTCCGCTCGGGCGGCACGACGATGCGGCATGATGGCGAGCGTATCGCACGAAAGCACTTCGACACGCCCGCCTATGTGACGTACGGCAACGCCGCGCCGCGGATCAGCAATGAAATCAGCGCCTTGGTCGATCCCGGCCTGCCGCAATGGCTGCGCGAGCAGCTGCTCGCCGAAGTGCCCGGGCTGCTCGATCTCTACGCGCAGAAGTTGGGACCGCATAAGGGCGGACGACCCGAACTGATCGCGGCCTGGGAAGGCCCTACCCCCAACCTTGTCAGCTTCGGCGGCAGCGTGATGGACGAGACCATCATCCTCCAGATCGAGGGCGACCGCCTGATCGCGCCCAGCCGTCAGGCCTTCGGGTTCGTTCGCCAGTTCATCGCCCACGAGGCCGCGCACTTCTGGCTCGGCAGCACCGTCGGGTACGGCGATCCCGGCGATGCCTGGACGAGCGAGGGCGGCGCCGACCTGATGGCCCAGCGCGCCGCCGAAGCAATCGATCGACAGCACGATGCCAGCGCCTTCATCGAAGGATCGCTCAACAATTGCGCAGCGATGGCGTCCGACGGTCCGCTGAAGGCAGCGCCCGAACGACACGGCCAGCAGGCCTTCTACGCCTGCGGGCTCGTATTCAGCCTCGTTGCGGAACATCACGCGCGGCAGTCGGGCGGCGACTTTTTCAGTTTCTGGCGCGGGCTGATCGAAGCCGAGCGCGACGACGGCGTGGCCAGCGTCGAAGACTGGCTTGCGGCACTACGCCGCGCCGGTGGGACGGACGAGCAGATCGCGCTAATTTCGACCATGCACGAAGTCGGCGTGCGCGACACCGCGGCCAGCCTGTCCGCGCTATTGGGCAGCGCAGGCTATAGCGTGACGAGAGGCGAGGACGGCAGGCTGCGCCTGTCATGAAGCCGATCTTCGAGACCACGAAGACCGCGCGTGCGGACCATATCGACGAGCTCGGCCACGTGAACAATGCAGTCTGGGTGCAGTGGATCCAGGACGTCGCCACCGCGCACTGGAACAGCGCTGCCGATCCGGCCCATGTCGACGCCTATGTATGGGTCGTGGTGCGCCACGAGATCGACTATCTGCGCGCCCTCAAGGAAGGCGAGACCGCCACCGCACGCACCTGGGTCGGCGAAGCGCCGCGCGGCGCCCGCTTCGACCGCTACATGGAATTTCTCGACGCCAACGGCAAAGCGCTCGTCAAAGCGCGCGCCCAATGGGCGATTATCGACAAGGCCAGCGGGCGTCCCATTCGCGTCCCCAAGGAAGTCGCTGCGCCGTTCCTCGGAGATTGACTGGACCGGTGACGAGTCGCACACTGCGACCCATGCCCGGGCTGATCCTCTACGACTATTTCCGATCGAGCGCGTCCTACCGCGTGCGCATCGGGCTCAACCTCAAGGGCGTCAGCTACGAACAGCGCATGGTCAACCTGGTCGAAGGCGACCAGCGCAGCGATGCCTATCGCGAGCTCAACCCGCAGGGACTGGTACCGATGCTGGTCGCGGGCGACACCAAGATCACGCAAAGCCTCGCCATCCTCGACTGGCTCGATGCAACCTATGAAAAATCGCCCTTTCTGCCTGCGGACAAGGATCAGCGGTCGGCGGTGCTGGCGATGGCCACGCTGGTCGCTTGCGACATCCACCCGCTCAACAATCTGCGCGTCCTCAAATATCTGAAAGGTCCGCTTGGCCTGTCCGAAGACGCCAAGGACGAATGGTATCGCCACTGGGTGACGACCGGTTTCGACGCGCTCGAGAAGATGGCGGAGAATGCCGGCGGCGGCACCTGGCTGGTCGGTGACGCGCCCACGCTTGCCGATATCTGCCTCATTCCGCAGTTGTACAACGCGCGGCGCTTTGCCGTGCCGGTTGCCCAATATCCGCATTTGCGGCGCGCCGACGAAACGGCAAGCGCGCACCCGGCCTTTGCCGCCGCGCATCCCGACAAGCAGGAGACCCACCCGTGAACCGCGCCGAGAACATGACCAAGGGGATGGATGCTGCCGGCCCGATCGACAGCGTCGACATCCCCAGCCTCAAGGGCAAGGTGTCGGACGAGGAATGGAAGATCCGCGTCGATCTTGCCGCCGCCTACCGGCTGGTCGCGTATTACGGCTGGGACGATCTTATCTTCACGCATCTTTCGGCGCGCATTCCGGGCCCTGATCACCACTTCTTGCTTAACCCCTACAACCTCATGTTCGAGGAGGTGACCGCCTCGTCACTCGTCAAGGTCGACAAGGATGGCCACGCGGTCGACGAGACGCCTTTCATGACCAATCCTGCGGGTTTCACCATCCATAGCGCGATCCATATGGCGCGCGATGACGCGCATGCCGTGATGCACCTCCACACCCCTGCCGGGCAGGCCGTGTCGGCGCACGAAGAAGGGCTCCTGCCGCTTACGCAGACGGCGATGCTGGTGCGCGGCGACCTCGCCTTCCACGATTATGAGGGCGTCGCGGTCGATCTCGACGAACGCGAACGGCTCGTCGCCAATATTGGTGACAAGGGCGCCATGCTTCTGCGCAACCATGGCACGCTCGCCACCGGCAGCAATGTCGGCGAATGCTTTATCAAGCTCTATTTCCTCGAACGCGCCTGCGAAGCGCAGATCATGGCGTTGAGCGCTGGAGACGCGGTCAACAATCCGCCGCAGGGCACGCCAGAAACGACGGCCGAACAGGGCAGCATGGGGCTCAAGGTCGTCGCCAACATGCTCGCCTGGCCCGCGCTGCTGCGCAAAGCCTACCGGCTCGACCCCAGCTTCGCGACCTGATCGTTACCAGGCGATCTGGAAGCCTGCGCGCGTTCCCACCTCGCCCGAGTTCGCGCCCACACCAACGCCTGCCGAAAGGCTCGCATTTTCGCCCACCGCGGTGCTGATCGCGAGCGCCAGACTGGTGCGTCCGTTATAATTACCGACACCGCCCGATAGCGCGAAGCTCGCGCCCGCGGGCACGGCGGGGCTTTCCATCGCCAACGCCATCGCGACGCCTTCGTTGGCTTGCTCGATACCGCCCTGGAGCTGGTCGGTGAGGTCGAACAGCGCATCGATATCAGCCTCGTGCGCCAGCATCGTCTGCCCGAAGGCGAGGCTCATTCGGTCGACGGCTGCAGCGCTGGCCGCCGCGCCGCGCCCGAGCGTGCCGTTGGCATCGACGGTGACGACATCGACAGGGCCGACCTGCATCAGCGTCGAGTTATCGATATCGCCGATGCGCACCGAAGACCCCGTCCCGCCAATCGCGACTTCATAGCTGTTGGTGGTCGTGGCATTGGCGCCGATCGCGGTGGCCCCGAAATGCTTGACGTTGGCCTGGTAGCCGATGGCAGTCCCGAGGCTGCGCGAGGACACGGCCGAGCGCCCGACTGCGGTCGACCCCTCGCCGCTCGAACGCGCATTGGACCCAACGGCTGTCGCGGCGATATTGGTCGCCTGCGCGACTTCGCCGATGGCGGTGGCGTTGGTTGCGCTGGCGAGCGATCCGCGGCCGATCGACATCGAATTCACACCGGTCGCCTTGGCGCTGGAGCCGATTGCGGTGGCCCGGAAGACGGTGGCTTCCGTACGGCGTCCAAGCGCCAGCCCCTCCGCGCCGGTTGCGGAAGCGAGAAAGCCGATAACGGTCGATTCGGTCCCCGATGCCGATGCGCCGATGGCGATGGCGGTAGCGCGCGCGCCGCTCGCCGACGTGTCGACACCGAGCGCCAAGGCATACTCAGCCGTTGCCTGTGCGCCTTTTCCGTTGGCATCACTGAACTGATCGGCAGGATCGCTATCGGCGCCGATGGCGATCGAACCTTTGCCTAGCGCTTCGGTGTCCGAACCGAGGGCAGTGGAGCCCGCCCCGGTCGCCTGCGCTGTATCTCCGATTGCCGTTGCGTTGGTCGCAGCATCGGTGAGGTGACCATAGGCCACCGCGTCGGTCGCGCCCGTCGTCGCGGTCGAGCTTCGACCGCACACGAGGTTTTCGCTACTGTCCTGGTCAACGGCAAGAACCTCGTCGGCGGCCAGATTGTCGTCGATATCGATCAGGCATTCATCGGCCTGCGCCGGCACCGAAAAGAGGAACGGGATGGTTGCAATCGTGGCCGCAGCAACCGTGAATTTAAGGAACGTACTCATGTCGACTTCACCCCTGCAAAGCAGGACCAGTCGATGGCTCCCCGTTTGGAAGAACAGGACGCAAAACACCCTGCGAAGCCCCCAACTGCCCCACATTTCTCAAGCGCGCACGATCGCGAGTCGCCCGGGCGCGCCGTCGAGTTAACGATTAATTATGCCATGAATTAACATAGATCACAAAGCCGGGTGATTCACAGGGCTATGATACGAAAAAGGGCGGAGCCGCTCGGCGCGAGCCCCGCCCTCCCCTCTGGCGTCAAAGACGCTCAGAAGCCGATGGCGACACCGACCCGGCCGCCGTCCGAGCCGCCTTCGCTCGATCCCGCATAACCGGCCGACACATAGATCTTGGGCGCGACCCGCGCGACCAGCCCGGCGGCAAAGCCGGTTTCGCCGCGATAGGTCGACACGTTGCCGCTCAGCGAAACATCGCTATCGGGCACGACCATCATGCCCCCCAGCGCCATTGCGGCGGCGATCCCGCCTTCATGCTGGTCGCTCAAGTCGAACAACGAATCGACTTGCCCTTGCAGCGCCGCGATGTCCGCTTCGTGCGCCAGCATCGTGCCCTGGAAGGCAAGGTTCATGCGTTCGACCTGCGCCATGCTGGCAGCGGCCCCGCGCCCCAGCGTCCCGCTGGCATCGACGGTGACGACATCGACCGGGCCGACCTGCGCGGCCGTCGAGGCGGTCATGTCGCCGATGGTGACGCTCGATCCCGCGCCGCCGATCATGACCTGCTTGTCGCGCGTGGTTGTTGCGTTGGCGCCGATGGCGGTCGCCACCGCATGCGTGACGTTGGCCTGGTAGCCAACCGCGGTACTCTGGCTGCGCGTGACGACCGCGCTGCGGCCGACCGCGGTCGATCCTTCGCCGCCCGACTGGGCGTTCGAACCCACGGCCACCGCGGCGATGTTGGTCGCCTGTGCCACTTCACCGATCGCGGTCGCATTGGTCGCGGTGGCATTGGCGGCGCGACCGATCGCGAGCGATTGCACGCCCGTGGCCGTCGAGCTCGTACCGATGGCGGTCGCGCGGTACACCGTCGCCTGCGTGCGCCGACCAAGCGCCGTGCTTTCCGATCCCGAACTTTCCGAGAAGAAGCCTACCGCCGTCGCGTCTGCGCCCGAGGAAACCGCGAGGCGACCGATTGCCGTTGCGCTGGTATTACTGGCGTTAGCGTCCACGCCCATCGCCATTGAATAGTTGCCGCTCGCCTGAGCGCCGAAGCCGTCATCATCGCTAAACGGATCTGCGGCGTCGCTGTCCCCGCCGATGGCGATGCCGGCTTTGCCGGTTGCTCTTGAACGAGCCCCGACTGCGGTCGAGTTGACTCCGACTGCATAGCTCTCTGCTCCAAGAGCCGTCGAAAAGTCAGCCAAGGCTTGCGCACCAAGGGTGAACACATCCTTGCTTCCTCCAAGTGCTGTCGCCCCTGTTGCCGATGCTCGGGTGGCGTATCCCAGCGCAATAGAATTGAAGCCATTTGATAGTGAGGCCCGACCCATTGCTACGCTGCCATCGTTAAGTGCTTGTGACTCGTACCCCAGCGCGATTGAGGACTGACTGTTGGATATGGACGATCGTCCAATGGCCACGCTGAAATCGTCCAGCGCTTGTGCCAAATAGCCCATAGCGATCGCGCCGACTCCTACATTGTCGTCAAGCGAATTGATCCCAGCAACAGCGTCGGCGCCAATGGCGATCGCGAAGTCGGCCTCGGTGTTTGCCCCACGACCATTGTTGTTGAGGTCACCCCCCAGGGCGACACTGCCGTTACCGTCTGCATAAGCTTCGGAACCAACGGCGGTCGCGGCCGTGGCCGTGATCGTGCCCAGTGCACCCACCCCGATCGCCGTCTGGCGCGGAGCGTTCACTTGCGCGTTTCGACCGCATGCGAGTGTCGTTGTTTCGTTTCCAGTGTCCGAGGTCCCGACGTTATCGGCCAAGAGATCTTCGGCGGAGTCGATGAGGCATTCATCGGCTACTGCTTCTGTCGAAAAAGCGAATGGCACCGTCGCCATCGCTGCGATTGCAACTGTGGTTTTCCAACCAAACTTCATGATGTCCGTACCCCTTCTGCAATGGGCACGCGACGAAGGCCGAGCTGAAACTCTTACGCTTTCAACATAGAAGCTTACTTCCCCCCGAAGCGTCCCTGTTGCGGCCATCTGATGAGCGGCTTCTCGTCGCTTCTCTCCATCGAGGCCGTGCGCATTTCATGCCATAAGTTGACGCAGATCACAAACGCACGCGCATGCCCTGCGTAAGCAATGGACATCCACGCGGTGCCCTTGTGCAGCCACTCGAACCGGGTGAGTTCTGGCTTAGAACCCGATCGCAACGCCCACGCGTCCGCCGTTCGAGCCGCCTTCGCTAGACCCGGCATAGCCTGCGGACACATACGTTTTGGGTGCGATACGCGCGGTCAGTCCGGCAGCAAAACCTGTCTCCCCGCGATAGGTCGAGACGTTCCCGCTTAAGGAGACGTCGCTATTGGGCACGACCATCATGCCGCCCAGCGCCATCGCGGCGGCGATCCCGCCTTCATGCTGGCGATCGACCTCCACCAGCCGGTCGACCTGAACCTGCAGCGCGGCGATGTCGGCTTCGTGCGCCAGCATCGTGCCCTGGAACGCAAGGTTCATGCGATCGACCGCCGCCGCGCTCGCCGCCGCGCCGCGCCCGAGCGTCCCGCTGGCATCGATCGTCACGACATCGACCGGGCCCACCTGCGCTAGCGTGGAAGCATCGATATCGCCGATCGCGATGCTCGACCCAGCGCCGCCCAGCATTACCTGCTTGTCGCGTGTCGTTGTCGCGTTGGCACCGATCGCAGTGGCGACCGAATGGATCGCCGCCGCCTGGTAACCCACCGCGGTGCTCAGACTGCGGGTAACATTGGCCGAGCGGCCCACGGCGGTCGCCCCCTCCCCGCTGGCGCGCGCGTTGGAGCCCACCGCAGTCGCCGCGATATTGGTGGCCTGCGCGACCTCGCCGATGGCGGTCGCGTTGGTGGCGCTGGCCAGCGTGCCGCGCCCGATCGACATCGAGTTGACCCCCGTCGCCCGCGCACTCGATCCGATGGCCGTGGCGCGAAATACGGTCGCTTCGGTCCGGCGGCCCAGCGCGAGCCCTTCCGCGCCGCTTGCCGATGCCAGGAAGCCGATCGAGGTCGCCTCGGCGCCCGACGCAATCGACCCGATCGCGATCGCGGTCGAGCGCACGCCCGAAGCCTTGCTGTCGACGCCAAGCGCCAGCGCATAGTCCGCCACTGCCTGCGCGCCCGCGCCGTTGCTGTCGGCAAAGGCGTCAATCGGCCTGCTGTCGCCGCCGATCGCGATCCCTCCGACACCCGATGCAGCGCTGGCGCTACCGAGCGCAACGGCGCGTTCAGCCGATGCTGCGGCAGCAAAGCCGGTCGCAAGCGCGTCGTCTCCGCTCGCCGTGCTTTGCGCGCCGACCGAGGTGGCGCGGTTGCCCGTCGCAGTCGAACCCGCGCCGCAGGCAAGATTGTCATCCTCGCCATTCGAATTGGCGCCCTTGTCGGTGTCGACATTGCTGTCGGCATTGCCGTCATTGTTCGTGTCGAGCAGGCAGTCGTCCGCCCGCGCGGGCGAAACCGTTGCCAGATGTACGGGGATTGTAGCGGCCAACGCGCCGACCCAAACCAGACTTCTCATTCCTGCGTACCCCCTGTCGATGGATACGCCACGCGGACCGAGCAGGGTGGTTCGCAGATGTGAACAGTTTAGTGCCGCGCGGCAAAGCTAAACCAAGCATGTTCGCGCCCGCGATCATCCGGCGAAATCTCAGGCGCGGCCCCTGCATGGCAGGTTTTTGCAGGGCCGACAATTCGCGAAGACGCCCTGTGTCAGGCTTGGACCTTGACCCACAGCGTTCGCGCCGCGGCGATGACCTTGCCATCGGCATCGTGGATGACGCTGCCCGAATGGTATTTGCGCCCTTCGCTGTGGATCGGCCAACCGGTCACACGCAGCTTTTCGCCCGCGCGCGGGTGGCGCACGATCCGCGCTGCCATGCCGGCAAGAAGCGCCATCGCGGTGCCGATGCCGGCGCCGAAATAAGACGGGCAATCGAGCGCCGCCCAAAGGTAGCGGGTGGCCACCAGGCCATCGTCGCCTGCAAGATCGCTGGCGGGCACCCAGTGATCGGCCGCGCGCGCATGTTCGGGTTCGAAGCCGCCGCAAATGTGCAGCGCATCGTCCGGGTCGCGCTCGGTACCGCAGACGAAACAGCGCGGCGCCATATGCTCGGACGGCGGCGGGAAACGGACGCGGCAGTCCTCGATCAGCGCATCGGTTGGCGGCGAAGGGATCGGGTCGAGATCGAGCGGCTTGCCCAGCGGCTCTCCTTCGACCAGCATCTTGTCGCCGTCCATAAGCCGTGCGCCCGCTGCGTCACTAACCAGCTCGATCTCCTTGTCGAGCGGTGTGGGTGCATGCAGGCGAACCTTCGCGGGACCACCGATCGCTTCAGCGACGAGACCCGACACGTAGCCGCCATTGGCCATCCCATCGGGGCCGCAAAAGCGACCGCTGATTTCGATGTTCTGTTGGTCCATGCCCCCAACTAACGCGGTTAAAGCACGAATGCACGGATCGCCTGCATCGGAGCCCGCCTTCGCGCGTTGGAAAGGAGACATAGGAGAATAGACATGAAAATCCTGATGGTAATGACCAGCCACGGCGAACTCGGCGACACTGGCGAAAAAACCGGCATCTGGCTCGAAGAATTTGCAGCTCCATATTATGCGATCAAGGATGCGGGCCATGAAGTTGCGCTCGCCAGCCCGAAGGGCGGTCAGCCGCCTATCGACCCGCGATCGGAAGGCGATGACAGCGAGACCGAAGCAACGCGCCGCTTTAGAAACGACCCGGAAGCACAGGCTGCATTCGATTCAACCCGCATTCTCGCAGACATTGATGTCAGCCAATATGATGGCATTTTCTACCCGGGCGGCCACGGACCACTGTGGGATCTCGTCAATGACAGCGATTCCAAGACCATCATAGAAACCGCGCTAGCCAACGATACGCCCGTCGCCCTTGTCTGTCATGCACCCGCGGTGCTCAAGAATGTGGTGTCCGAAGCGGGTGAACCGATTGCCAAGGGCCGCAAGCTGACCGGCTTCACCAATAGCGAAGAGGAAGCCGTCGGCCTCACCGACACCGTTCCCTTCCTGCTGGAAGACGTACTTCGCCAACAGGGCGGAAACTTCAGTTGTTCGGACGACTTTACGCCACACGTGGTGACCGATGGCCTGCTTGTCACCGGTCAGAACCCGCCTTCCAGCGCGCCTACCGCTGAAGCGCTGCTGCGCGTGCTGGCTGAACAGAAAGAGCCTGCCTGAGGCGATAGAAATAATGGAGAGAAAGGCCGTCTTCGTGGCGGCCTTTTTTTCGTCGTAAAGCCCGGATCGATATCCGTGGGCGACCATTTTCAATTCAGCGCAAACCGTGCCCCGCACGGTTCGCAGATAGCAATTTTGGAGAATGGTCGGGGAGAGAGGATTCGAACCTCCGGCCCCTGCCTCCCGAAGACAGTGCTCTACCAGGCTGAGCTACTCCCCGACTGATGCTCGGATACTAAGTCCGTGTGGACCGGGGCAAGGGCGAAGCGCTCCCTAGCCGCGCTACAGCGCACTTGCAAGCACCGACTTACTTGTGGCCGAGCAGGGCCAGCATTTCCTCGGTGCTGATGAACTTCTCGCGCGGCGCGCCGTCGCGGGCCGCCGCTTCCTCCGCCGCCTCGATCTTGCGCCAGTCGGCAAAGTCGGTGGCGTGCACGTCGCGCTCCTCGAGCAAATCGTCGAGCCCTGCTCCGCCGGCCTTGTCGCCGCCCGTGCCCGGGGGCATGGCCGCCTCGATTTCGCCGGCGACTTCATAGCCGTCAGGACGGTTGGTGCCGATCGTGCCTGATGGCCCGCGCCGCGCCCAGCCGACCGCGTAGAGCCCCTCATCGATGCGACCATTCTCGTTGAGATATTTGCCGCCGCGATGGTCGTAAGGAATGCCCTCAATCTGCGGGCTGGAATAGCCGATGCAGCTGACCACAAGCCCCGCGGGCACTTCGTACATGTCGCCCGTACCGCGCGCGCGCCCGGTCTCGTCGATATGCGTGCGCTCGACGATCACGCGCTCGGCCTTGCCATCACCTTCGATCCGCACCGGACGCGCGAAGAAGTCGAAATGTATCGTCTTGGCCTTGGCGGCGCCGTCTTGAGCATAATCACGCAGGATGCCCACCGATTTGGCAAGCCCGCGATCCTCCAGCGCCTCATCCGCATCGGCGGGCGGGAAATCTTGGGGGTCGACCTCGGGCGCGCAGGCATCGAGGTGTCCGAGCTCACCCAGTTCCTTGGGCGTCATCGCGATCTGATGCGGCCCGCGGCGTGCGAGAATGTGAATGTCGGTGATGTCGCTACCCATCAGCGCCTCGAGCGCGTGCGCGACGATATCGGCGCCCTCGAACTCGGAGCGCGTCTTGGACAGGATGCGCGCCACATCGAGCGCCACATTGCCAGCCCCGATCACCACCGCATCACTCGTATCGAACGAGGGATCAAGATCCGCGAAATCGGGATGGCCGTTATACCAGCCGACAAAGGCGGCCGAGCCCATTACGCCCGGCAAATCCTCGCCCGGGATGCCGAGCTTTCGATCGTTGGGCGCGCCCGTCGCCATCACCACGGCATCGTAAAGTTCGCGTAGTTCATCGACCGACACGGCATCGCCGATCGCGACATTGCCGACGAAGCGCACCGTCTCCTGCTCGGCCACCTTGTCGTAGCGCATAGAAACTTTCTTGATCGACTGGTGATCGGGCGCGACGCCAAAGCGAATCAGGCCGTACGGTACGGGCAGCTTGTCGATGATATCGATGCGCGCCTGGTCACCGTAGGCCTTGGCCAGCGCTTCGGCGGTATAAAAGCCCGCCGGTCCCGAACCCACGATCGCAAAATGGCGCATGCACGGTCTCCCCTGTTGGGAGGCGATGCTAGTGGCGATTTTTGTAGAGGGCTAGTCGCGCCGGTCTTCGAGCAGGAGATCGCTTCCCTTGCGTTTGAGCGCTTCGGCGATCGGCCCTGCAAAAAAGGCCAGCATCGGCGGCAATTCGACCTTGAGATGCACATCGGCCTCGCGGACGTCGACCGAGGCCAGCACTTCCTGCCCCAGCGCGCCGATCGTCAGGTGCAGCGTATCGCCGCGCCATTCATGCGCGACATCGGCCACCTGGCCCGGCATCTGGTCCTTGAGGCTGCCGACATTGTCGGCGATACGGCGGCGGGCTTCGTCTTTGCCCAGCTGGTGGGGAAGATCGAGTTCGATTGGTTGGGTCATGTTCATCAGGGTGGGATTAGCATAGGCTCATTGCAACACCCGTTCGTCGAAAGAATATGATGCTTCTCGCCGCTGCGCTCAGCCTGCTTGCCGCCCAGCCCGCCTACGCCGGCCTCCCCGATCCTGCCGCCGACTATATCGAGGCAGGCCAGGATCGCGCCGGTTACGATGCGTGGCTCGCGGCCAATCCGGCGCATCCCGCTTGGGTCGCGCAATATCACGCCTTCCTGTCGGCAGAAGGCGTGGGCGATGTCGTCCCCATCTGGCAGCTGCTGCGCACCGCCAGCCAATGGCGCGACTGCGGCCAGCCCGCCTTTGAAATGCCGCCGCAAGTCTATTGGCCGGCCATGGTCGAGACGCTGCGCTATGTGCGCGACCACGTGAAACCCGTAGTCGGCGAGGTCGAAGCGGTGTCGGTCTATCGCAACCCCTACCTCAACAGCTGTGCCGGCGGATCGGCGCGCTCGGTCCACCGGGGCAACATCGCGCTCGACCTGGTGCCGCGCTACCCATTCGAGCGCTCAGATATGATGAGCCGCCTGTGCACCATGCATGCGCGTTCGGGACGTCAGCATGATGTAGGTCTCGGTGTCTATGTCGGGCTGCGTTTCCATATCGACACGTGGGAATATCGCACGTGGGGCATTTCCGAAGCCGAAGGCGGCGACCAGTGCCGCATCGCGTGGGACCGGCGCGAGGCGGCGCGGGGCAGCCAGCCCAACGACCCCGCCGATTAAGCGCGACCCTTGCCTTAGTGTATGAGGCCCCTACATCAGTGTTGAACACTGATTTAGGGGCTTGTCATGGACCTTGATAAACTCACCGAACGCGCGCGTGGCTTCCTACAGGCAGCACAGACCATCGCGGCGCGCGAGAACCACCAACAGATTACTCCGCCGCACCTTGTGAAGGCGCTGCTCGATGACGAGCAGGGCATGGCGGCCGGGCTCATCAACGCCGCCGGGGGCGATGCCAAGGCGGCCAAGCGCAATATCGATGCACTGGTCGACAAGATCCCGACCGTCACCGGGTCGGGTGCGACGCGCGCGCCCGGTGTTGATGGCGACACGATGCGCCTGCTCGACAAGGCGCAGGAAGTCGCCGAGAAAGCCGGCGACAGCTATGTCACGGTCGAACGGCTGCTGCTCGGCGCACTCCTGTCGAAAGGCGATGTCGGCAAGGCGCTCGAAGATGCCGGGCTGAAGGCGCAGGCGCTCAACAGCGCGATCAACGATCTTCGCGGCGGGCGCACCGCCGACACGCAAAACGCCGAAGATCGTTACGATGCATTGAAGAAATATGCGGTCGACCTCACCGAACGGGCGCGCGAGGGCAAGCTTGATCCGGTCATCGGACGCGACGAAGAAATCCGCCGCACCATCCAGGTGCTGGCACGTCGCACCAAGAACAATCCTGTCCTGATCGGCGAGCCTGGGGTCGGCAAGACCGCCATCGCGGAGGGGCTTGCGCTGCGCATCGCCAATGGCGACGTGCCCGACGGTCTGAAAGATCGCACGCTGATGAGCCTCGACATGGGCGCGCTCATCGCGGGCGCAAAATATCGCGGCGAGTTCGAGGAGCGCCTCAAAGGCGTGATCGACGAGGTGAAGCAGTCGGATGGCCAGATCGTCCTGTTCATCGACGAGCTCCACAACATCGTCGGCGCGGGCAAGAGCGAGGGCGCGATGGATGCGGGCAATTTGCTCAAACCCGCTTTGTCGCGCGGCGAACTGCATGTCATCGGCGCGACGACGCTCGATGAATATAGCAAGCATGTCGAGAAGGACGCCGCGCTCGAACGCCGTTTCCAGCCGGTGATGATCGAGGAGCCCACGGTAGCCGACACCATCTCGATCCTGCGCGGTCTCAAAGAGAAATACGAACTGCATCACGGCGTGCGGATCACCGATCCCGCGATCGTGGCCGCCGCCACCCTGTCCAACCGCTACGTCACCGACCGCTTCCTGCCCGACAAGGCCATCGACCTCATGGACGAAGCCGCGAGCCGGCTGCGTATGGAAGTCGAATCCAAGCCCGAGGAAATCGAGAATCTCGACCGCCAGATCATCCAGCTGAAGATCGAACGCGAGGCGCTCAAGAAGGAAACCGACCAGGGCTCGAAGGATCGGCTCGAAAAGCTCGAGAAAAACCTCGCCGAGCTCGAACAGCAGTCGGCCGAACTGACCCAGCGCTGGCGCGCCGAAAAGGAAAAGATCGACGCCGAGGGCGACCTCAAGGCATCGCTCGACCAGGCACGCATCGAGCTCGAGCAAGCGCAGCGCGAAGGCGATCTCGCGAAGGCGGGCGAGCTGCAATATGGCCGCATTCCCGAACTCGAGAAAAAGCTCGAGGCCGCCACGACCGAAACCGAAGGCGCGATGCTGCGCGAAGAAGTCACCGAAGAGGACATTGCCGCGGTCGTCGCCCGCGCCACCGGCATCCCCATCGAAAAGATGATGGAGGGCGAGCGCGAAAAGCTGCTCCAGATGGAAAAACTGATCGGCAAGCGCGTCATCGGGCAGGAAGAAGCGATCAACGCGGTCGCCAAGGCCGTACGCCGCAGCCGCGCCGGCCTGCAGGATCCGGGCCGCCCGTTGGGCTCCTTCCTGTTCCTCGGCCCCACCGGCGTCGGTAAAACCGAACTGACCAAGGCGCTCGCCGAATTCCTGTTTGACGATTCGGACGCGATGGTGCGCATCGACATGAGCGAGTTCATGGAAAAGCACTCGGTCGCCCGCCTCGTCGGCGCGCCTCCGGGCTATGTCGGCTATGACGAGGGCGGCGTCCTCACCGAAGCGGTGCGCCGGCGCCCCTACCAGGTCGTGCTGTTCGACGAGGTCGAAAAAGCGCATAACGACGTCTTCAATATCCTGTTGCAGGTGCTCGATGATGGCCGCCTGACCGACGGTCAGGGCCGCACGGTCGACTTCACCAACACGATCATCATCCTCACTTCGAACCTCGGCAGCCAATATCTGGCGAGCCAGGACGAGGATGCCGATCCCAAGCTCGTCGAAGACCAGGTGATGGAAACGGTGCGCGGGCATTTCCGTCCCGAATTCCTCAACCGGCTCGACGAGATCGTGCTGTTCCACCGCCTCAGCCAGGCGCACATGGCGCCCATCGTCGATATCCAGGTCCGCCGCCTGCAGCGTCTGCTCGACGACAAGAAAATCACCGTCGAGCTTACCGACGGCGCGCGCGAATGGCTCGGCCGTGTCGGCTATGATCCGGTCTACGGCGCGCGTCCCTTGAAGCGCGCGGTCCAGAAATACCTGCAGGATCCGCTCGCCGACGAGATCCTTGCGGGCAATATTCGCGACGGGATGACGGTGAAGGTGGACGAGGGCGACGGCCAGCTGGTGCTAACCCCGGCCTAACGCCTCGCGCAGCGGCGCGAGCTGCTGTTCGTAATTGTGCCAGCGCCCCGACGAGCGCCGGTAAAGCGGCTCGCGCACCTGCCAGCTCGAAGCGGTGCGCACCACGCCCGTCACCGCATGCGGTCTGAGGCAGGCGTCCTCGAAGGGCAGATCGAGGAAGTCCAGCAGGCGCCGGATCTGCGGCTTGGGATCGGCGACCAGCGCGTCGTAGCTGAAGTCGAGAATGTCATCGCCATAGAGCCCGCGCCAATGGTCCATCAGCCGCTCATAATGACGATACCAGTGCGCGATGCTCTCCAGCCGCTGCGCGTAGCGCATCGAGGGGTGGAGATGCGCGAAATAGATGCTGAGCCCGTTGTCCATTGGATCGCGGACCGTGTGGACGATCTTCGCGCTCGGAAAGAGTCGCTTGATCAGCCCGATATGCAGGAAATTGTCCGGTCGCTTGTCGGTCAGCCCGGCGAGCGGGAACTTCTGCCGACGAACGCCCGCCAAGTAGGCCTCGCGTAGCTCAGCATGTCGCAACGCATCCAGACCGGCAGCGGCCTTCGGATAAGGCTGGAGATGATCGCCGATCAGCGCCGGCAAATGCTCGAGCTCGCCGCCCGCCGTCACCGCCGAATGCGCCGCCAGGATGCGCTCTGCCAAGGTCGAACCCGATCGAAACATGCCAAGGATGAAGATTGGCGCCGTTTCGCTTGGCGGTGCCGGATCGCCCCGGTCGCCGAAGGTCTCGATCAGCCCGTCAATCTCTTTTTCCACGGCTCTCTCGTCATAGGGACCCTTGGCCATTTCGATTGTCGCCGCATTGCCCGCGGCATAGGCCTCCCACGCGGCGTCATACTCTTCCAGCGCGTCCAAGACCTTGCCCAAGGTGAAATTGAGATCGGCGCGTCCGATCGCGGGAACCGAGGGATGCGCCGCCATCTGGCGCATGCCCGCGATCATCGGATCGTCGACGCTCTTGAACGTCGTGACCTCGGCCAGTCGCATCAGCGCCATGGCGTCCTGCGGATCGGCCGCGCGCGCTTTGGCATAGGCGCGCCGGGCTTCCTCGCGCGCACCGCGATCCTCGTTCAGGTTGCCAAGGTTGAGCCACGCCGAGGCATAGTTCGGGTTGAGCGCGATCGCCTTTTCCAATTCGGCCGCCGCCTGTTCGGGATCGCCCAGCGCTTCGGCGTGAATCACGGCGCGGTTGAGCCAGACTTCCTCGGGACGCTCCACATTGCGCTTCAACGCTTCGGCATAGGCCTCCAGCGCCTCCTCGTAGCGCCGCGCCCGCTTCAACAGCAGCCCGAGATCATACCAGTCATCGGGCCGGTCGGGATCCGCGGCGAGCAAAGTGCGCAAGGTCGCAATACGGGTATCCGGCGTGTCGCTCATCGCGCCGGACAATGGCGGCGCACGCGGCAAATGGAAAGCGCCGCATTTCCCTGCTAGGCCCGACAAGCGATGGGCGACCTTCTCGATCGGCTCGAGGCCGAAAGCATCTTTATCCTGCGCGAGGCGGTGGCCGAGGCCGCCCGCCCGGTAATGCTCTATTCGCTGGGCAAGGATTCGGCGGTCATGCTGCACCTTGCCCGCAAGGCATTTCTGACGCTGCCCTTCCCGCTGCTTCACGTCGACACGACGTGGAAATTCAAGGCGATGTACGAAGCCCGCGATAATCTGGCAGCCGAACCCGATGTCGACCTCATCGTGCACAAGAATGCAGACGCCGAGCGCGAAGGCATCAATCCGTTCGACCATGGCGCGCGGCATACCGAGTTGTGGAAAACCGAGGGGCTGCGCCAGGCCCTCGCCAAGCATGGCTTCGACGTCGCCTTCGGGGGCGCTCGCCGCGACGAGGAGAAATCGCGCGCCAAGGAACGCATCGTTTCGGTCCGCGATGCCGCTGGCAATTGGAACCCGCGGCGCCAGCGCCCCGAACCTTGGAACCTGTTCAATTTTTGCGCGCCGCACGGCGAGACCTTCCGCGTTTTCCCGCTAAGCCATTGGACAGAAAAGGATATCTGGTCCTACATCAAGCGCGAAAATATTGAGATATCGCCGCTCTATTTCGCCGCCAATCGCGCCGTGATCGAGCGCGGCGGCCAGCTTATCATGGTCGATGACGACAGGTTGCCGGACGGTGGCAAGGCGCAGACGCGCAAGGTCCGTTTCCGCACACTCGGCTGCTATCCGCTCACCGGTGCCATCGAGAGCGACGCCGACACGCTGGAGAAGATCCTCGCCGAACTGCACGCCACCGACCGCGACGAACGCGCGGGCCGGCTGATCGACCGCGAGGGCGGTGACCATGCGCTGGAAGCCAAGAAACGCGAGGGCTATTTTTAGATGGATGTCCTGTCGGTCCTGACCTGCGGCAGCGTCGACGATGGCAAGTCCACCTTGCTCGGGCACCTGTTCGCGCTGCATGGCGTGGGCGCGGATGGCGATGATTTCGCCAACGCCTTCGATGGCCTTGAAGCCGAGCGCGAGCAGGGCATAACCATCGACATCGCGCACCGCCAGCTCGATCTCGATGGTCGCCGCATCCGATTCCTCGATGCACCCGGGCATGAGCAATATGTTCGCAACATGGTGTCGGGCGCCGCCAACGCCGACGTCGCATTGCTGATCGTCGATGCGACCCAGGGCGTGAGCGACCAGACTCGGCGCCATGCGCGGTTGACGCGTCTGGCGGGCGTACGAACCTTCGCACTCGTCGTGACCAAGATGGACGCGGTCGACTTTGCGCGCGACGTCTTCGAGAAAGTCGTGGCCGACTTTGCTGCCTTCGCAGCGACTGCGGATATTTTGCGCTGGACCGCTCTACCCGTCTCGGGGCTTTCGGGGGCAAACGTCATCGAACCCGCCAGCCTTACCTGGTTCGATGGCCCAACCCTTACAGAGTGGCTCAAATGCGCGGAAATCGAACAATCGTCGCAGCCCCACGCTCCCGTACAGCTCGTCCAAAAGGATGCCGAAGGCAAGCGCTGGTTACTCGGCCCCTTCGCCTTCGAGAAGGGGCAGACCGTGCTCATCCAGCCTGCGGCAAAGGAGGCCGTGATTGCGCAAGTCGGCACCGGCAGGGTCTGCCTTGACCGGGACATCGACTGTGGGCGGGGCGACGTTCTTGGCCCTCCGGACGCACCGCTCGAAACCGCTGACCAGGTTGAGGCGCTGATCGCGTGGCTGGGCGACGATCCGCTGGTTCCCGGCCGCCGCTATGCCCTCAAGCTGGGCAGCGCCACGATCGGCGCACGCGTCCGCGCGCCGCGATACGTGGTGGCGCTATCCGACGGCACGCAAGTGCCCGCTGAAACGCTCGACACCAACGATATCGGTCTGGCGGAAATCCAGCTTGCCGGCCCACTCGCGTACGCGACGGGCGACGAGGCGCTCGCCCGCTTCATCCTGATCGACGAAAATAGCGGCGGCACCGTGGCGGCAGGCCGCATCGAGCGACCGCTGACACGCAACGTCGAGCGCCAACCGCTTATCGTGGACCGGTCCCGGCGCGCTGACCTGATGGGACAGAAGCCGGCCATCATTTGGCTCACCGGCCTGTCGGGTGCGGGCAAATCGACCATCGCCAACCTGGTCGAGGAAGAGCTGGCGCGGCTCGGCAAGCACAGCTTCCTCCTCGATGGCGACAACTTGCGGCTCGGGCTCAACAAGGACCTGTCCTTCTCCGAGGCCGATCGCATCGAGAATATCCGCCGCATCGGCGAAGTCGCCAAGCTGATGGCGGACGCGGGACTGATCGTGCTGACCGCTTTCATCAGCCCGTTCCGCGACGACCGTATCCGTGCGCGCCGGGCCGCCGGGGACCATCTTTTCTACGAAGTTCATGTCGACACCCCGCTCGATGTTGCCGAAGCGCGCGATGCCAAGGGTCTTTATGCCAAGGCCCGCGCCGGGGAAATCGCCGACTTCACCGGCATCTCGAGCCCCTATGAGCCACCCGAGGAGCCCGACCTCGTCCTGCCCGCAGCCGAACATAGTGCCGAGGCGTGCGCCGCCATGGTGGTGGCCCGGTTAAAGGCGGACGGACTGCTCTAAACCCTCTTCACGCCGCGCCCGCCATGCGCCATGGAGGCGCGCATGAGCAAGGACGCATGGAACATCTTCTGGCAGCACGGTCTTGGCGACGGCGCCTGCCTGCCTGGCGCGGTCGACGCCAATACGCGGCTGCAGCAATACTGGACGACTTTCGCGGGTAATTTCGACGCGCCATCGCACGTCGTCGACCTCGCCTGCGGCGGCGGGATCGTGGCGCGGCGTATGGCCGAAGCGAACGACCAGATCAGCGTGACGGGCGTCGACTTTGCCGACGTTCCCAGCACCGAGCAAGAACGTGTCGAGCTCAAGTCGGGCGTCGATATGGCAAAGATGCCCTTCGAACACGCCAGCCTCGACGGCGCCGTCAGCCAGTTCGGCATCGAATATGGCGATCCCGCCAAGGTCGGTCCCGAACTCGCCCGCGTTCTTCGCCCCGGCGCGCCGTTCGCGTTCATCGTCCACCACGGCGAAAGCGCGGTGGTTGCCAACAATGCCGCGCGCGCCAAAGTGCTGGACGCGGTCACTGCGGACAATGTGCGCGAAGCCTATGTCGCTGGCGAGAAGCAGGCGCTCGCCAAGGCCATGTTCGACATTCGCCTCCATGCCGAGCGCAAGGACGTAGTCGACGAGGTCGCGCGCGGGCTTGGCCAATCAATGGTGAATGCGACGGGCGACCGCGCCGAAGCATGGGATGAATTCGAGCGCTTGGCGAAAGGCGAACGCGCGATCCTGGGCGCGCTGCATAAGGCTGCCGTGGACAAGCCTGAAGAATGGCTCGACCGGTTAGGCACGGCCTTCAAGGCCGAGGGAATATCAGTGTTTCGCGACTCACGCGATGCGCCGATCGCCTGGTCGATATTCGGGCGCCGCGCCTAGCGCTGACTTAATTGCAGGCCCCGCTTGCCGCATTGCCCGCGCAGGGCTTGCGTTGGACACGGTCGAGCGTGTCTTGCGTATCCTTTTCCATCAGGTCCCATTCCGCCTGCGTCTTACAGATTTGCCGCGCGCGCAAACGGGTGCCAGTCGGCGGCGGAAACTTCTTGCAGACCATCGCGTTGCGATCGCTCTGCCCGGCTTCTGCCTGCATGCGCTCGGCAGCAGCGGCTGCCGCAGCTTCTTCTTCAGGTCCTGATGCGGCGATCGTCGCGAGGGCGGTCAAGGGGATGACGACGTAGAGCGCGAGTTGCTGCAACATGGCGGGCTACCGCTGGTAAGGCTTACGCTGGACGCGATCGACCGTGTCGTAAGCTTCCTTCTCCATCATTTCCCATTCGGCCTTGGACTTGCAAATCTGGCGCTTGCGCGCCGCGCGCGTCCCCGTGGGCGGATCGAACTTCTTGCAGACCATGACGTTACGGTCATCGGCGCCCGCTTCGGCCTGCTGCTTTTCGGCAGCTGCAGCTGCAGCTGCTTCTTCCTCTGGCCCTGCGGCCGCGATCATCAGCGGCGCTGCCACGATGCAGGCGATCAGTTTGATATGCTTCATCACTCGTCTCCCTCTTGGCGACGCCGATTTACGCGCCGCCGGTCGGCCTCTTGTCACAGCGCGGGACCGACCGAAATAGCCGCGGTAAAATACTGTATTCCCGCCATGGCGTCCAGCGTATCGCAATGCCGTTGGCAGAATAGCACCACCGCGCTTTACTTGCCGCCACACGGACGACACTGTTGCATTCAATATGGCATCGGCTGAAGACAGACTGAACGACGCACTACGCCGCGATGACGAGGCCGCTGTCGCCGACCTGTTAGTACAGGCAATCGACGCCCCGCCGGCACGTCTACAACCATGGGTCGATGCAGCACGCAGTATCGACAGGAGCGATCTTGGGGCCAAGCTCCTCGAGGCCAGCGGGCCCGATGCGCAGCGCCGGTTTGCGGCGCTTCAACTTTGGTCCGAGACAGGGCGTGCCGTTGCACCTGAAATGGCTACGCTGCTCGAAGACGCGCCCGCCGATGATCCGCGACGCTTGCAACTGGCGGGTGCGCTGGAACTCGAAGGCGACGCGGAGGCGGCGATCGCCATGATGGCAGAATGCATCGAACAGGCGCCTGGCTGGCTCGCCGGCCATCAGGCCCTGGCGCAGCTTCGCTGGACCCAAGGAGACGACGCCCCGCTCGCCAGCTTCGATGCAGCGGTCGGGAAGCAGCAACAGAACGAAGCATTGCACGCGGCCTGGCTCGGCACGGTCAAGGCAATGGAAGCGCATGACCGGCTTCCCGCGGACATCGGCGTGGCCATGAAGCGGTTTCCCCAATCGGGTCTCATCGCGATGGTCGCCGCCGATGGCTATAGCGAGCTTGGCATGCCGCAGGAGGCCGACGCCCTGTTCGGCGCGCTGGCCAAAGTCGACAACCCTGATTTCGATGCAACGCGGGCACGCCATGCGATGCGCTATGGCCGACCCGATCTCGCAGCGCGCTTTGCTGCACCCGGGGCAACACGCCACAATCATGGCGAATGCTGGGCCTGGCTTGGCGCCGCCTTGCGCGCCACCGACGACCCCCGCTCCGAGTGGTTTCACCGCGGTACCAGCCTGTTTGCCGAACAGTCCATCGATCTGACCGAAGCGGATCGCACCGAATTGGCCGCGCACCTCGCAAACTTGCATAGGGGTTCGGCTCCGCCGCTGGGTCAGAGTCCGCGCGGCGGCACGCAAACCATGGGTCCGCTGCTCAAGCGCCGCGAAGCGCCGATTATCGGATTGCGCGCTGCGATCCGCAGCGCCGTGCGCGACTTTATCGGGGCACTATCGCCGCCCGAACAGGGCCACCCCTTCCTGTCGCGCCCACGCGACTCCTTTCGCTTCGAGGGAAGCTGGTCGATCCGCCTGCGACCACAAGGGCATCACGTCGCGCATATCCACAGCCATGGCTGGATCAGCTCGGCGCTCTATGTCGACCTGCCGCAAGAGATTGCGGGGAATGCGGATCGGAAAGGCTGGCTGCAAATTGGTGCGCCGCCGAGCTGGGTCAAGGACGCGTCGGAGCCGATCACCTATATCGAACCCGCGCCGCTTAAGCTCGCGCTGTTCCCGTCGATTTTCTGGCACGGCACCATGCCGTTCGATGCCGGCGAGCGACTGACCGTCGCATTCGACGTCGTCCCGCGCTGAGGCGGGTCTGCCACAAAACTGTCAGTACGTTCGAGGTGAGCGCCGTTAGCGCATAAGAAAAGGGCGGAGCCGCAAGGCCCCGCCCTCTCTTTCTTCGAACGTCCGCTTAGAAGCTAAGCGAAGCGTTGATGAAGATGTAACGGCCAACCGGGTCGTAGGTACCGGCCCAGGTGTTGGCGTTGTCGGTACCGAAGGCCGAGGTGATGATCGGCGGATCGGTATCGAGGATGTTGTTCACACCGACGCGGAAGCCGAACTCGTCGGTAACGTCGAAGTTAACGCTGGCATCGAAGAAGCTGTAAGCATCGATGTTCACGTCCGACACGCCGTCGCCCGAGAACTGGCGATCCGGATCGTCGATGAACGTGTCGTTCTCGACTTCACCGATATAGCGCCAGCGGAACGAGAGGCCGACACCGCTGTCGAAGTTGTAGGCCGCACGCAGCGTGTGGCGCCATTCCGGCGTCGGGAAGCCACAGAACGAACCGTGGTAGCCAACGCAATCGGTGATGCCGTCGCCGCCTTCAGCAGCCACGCCGACGTCGGTGTAGCTTTCCAGCAAGTACGTGCCGGTCAGGTCGAGGTTCATACGACCCGGGCCAACGCTACGGTTGTAGCTGAGGCCGATGTCCACACCTTCGGTTCCGAGACCACCGATGTTCTGCTGCGTCGCCACGATGAAGCCCTGCTGACCAGCCCAGAGGCTGCCCGAGGCAGGCGAACGCGTGACGAGCGAACAGAAGTCGGGGTTAGCCGTAGTCGCACACTGACGAAGGATCGTTTCCGGAGCGATATTGGTAATCGCACCTTCGACGTCGATCTGGAAGTAGTCGACCGTGGCAACGAAGCCCGGCACGAAGTCGCCGCCCTGGAGCACGACACCAACCGTGTAGGTATCGGCCGTTTCCGGATCGACGTTCGGGTTACCACCGTAGATGGCGTTGTACTGGTCGGCCGGCGAAAGCGCGATCGAACCATACTGCGCCGCGGTCACACCGGTGTTCTGACACTGAGCCAGCGTGAATTCCGGCGTTGCGCCACCGCAGGGATCGGTACCCGACCACAGACCAAGCGACTGCGGGGTGAACAGCTCGAGGATGTTCGCCGCACGAACCGCGCGGTTGTAACCACCACGGATCTTCAGCTCGGGGACCGGCGCCAGTTCGGCAGCGATCTTGTAAGTGTCGGTTTCCGCACCCGTCGAGTAGCTCGAGAAGCGATAACCGGCTTCGATCGAGAAGCGGTCAACGACGCCGTCGACGATGATCGGGAGCAGAAGCTCGGCGAAGATGTCTTGGACTTCGAAGCTACCTTCGACCGACGGCGATGCGCCGCCCTGACCGGTGAGGTCACCCGTTTCGAACACGACGTCCGAGTCGAGGTTGAGCAGTTCGGTACGGTGTTCCGCACCGATAACCGCCGTGACCGGCTCGATCGGCGAGATGTTGAAGAGTTCGCCGGTGAGATAACCGGTAACCACGAATTCTTCGGTTTCGCCAGTCTGCACGCCCGGGATCGACACATAGTTCAGTGCGCCCTGGGTGATGCCGTTACGCGGATCGTTGACGAGGCCCGAACCCTGGAACGGGTTGTAGGGCACACAGCCATTGGCGCGAGCCGTCGGATCGGCGCAGACCACCTGACCGTCGACTTCAATTGCCTGGACTGCCTGACGCAGACGCGAGGCCGAGAAGTCGTTGGTGTAGGCGTTCTTGTAGATGGTCGTACCGAACTGGGCACTCACATCGTAGCTGAAGCGATCCGTGATGTCGCCGCGGACACCACCAACGGCGCGGTAGCCGGTGTGACGGAGGTCAGCGTTACGCTCACCACCTTCGACGTTACGCTTACCGAAGTAGAGCGGAACGACGCCGTCGGCATCGGGGTCACCGCGATCGGCGTTGCCGTCGATCAGGCCGCAGAGCGTTGCCGCCTGCGCGTCGTTGAGCAGCGCGCTGCGCGTTTCAACTTCGGGCGTTGCCGGGTTGTCACCGCAGACGATCGGATACGGTTCGAAGAAGAACGTGCCCGATTCGGCGATACGACCGTTCGAACGGTCATCCATGAACATGAATTCGGCGTAGGCTTCGACGTTTTCCGAAATTTCGTAGTTCGCGAAGGCACCAGCCGTCCAACGCGTGTTGTCGCGCTGGAAGAAGTTCACCGGAGCATAGTTGTACGGAACGAACGCACCCGAGAAGTCGTCCGAACCGTCACCGACGAGCGAACCGAACAGGTCGAAGGCCGGATCCGAGATGGTGGTGTTGATGGCGTTCGACGAACCACCGCAACGCCATGCACCCGAGCTCAGGCGCTGCGTGGCGCAAGCCGAGTGATCGCGCGCACCCTGGAGGATGGGCTCGATGTCACGATAGCCGACATAGGCAACAACGTTACCGCGGCCGTCATCGAAACCGGCACCGATCGACAGCTGAGCATCGAAGGTGGCGCCGTCAACGACGTTGCCATCGGGAATGTCGAAGCCGCGTGCGTCAAGCATGTCGCGGATCGTCGGACGCGGACCATCGGGATCGAGGACCGTGTCGTTGTCGTTGTTGTGCTGGTAGACACCGTAGGTCACGTCCAGCTGCACACCTTCAAAGTCGGTGTCCATGATGAAGTTGACAACGCCGGCCACAGCGTCGGCACCGTAGGTCGAC
Source organism: Sphingomicrobium marinum (assembly GCF_026157105.1). GTDB lineage: Bacteria > Pseudomonadota > Alphaproteobacteria > Sphingomonadales > Sphingomonadaceae > Sphingomicrobium > Sphingomicrobium marinum. Next base: position 471,540 of record NZ_JANPVQ010000001.1, on the reverse strand, counting down.
GATGCACCGCCGGTCAGAACTTCGACACGCTCGACGAGCGCGGCCGGGATCTGGTTAAGGTCGGCCACGGGAAGGAACGGGTCACCCGGCTGGAGGCGACGGCCGTTGACCAGGACCAGGGTCCGGGCGGTGCCGAGGCCACGCAGGTTGACGGTTGCCGTACCAGTCGCACCGTTCGAAACGAACGCGGTCTGGCCAGGCGTCACCTGCGGCAGCGAGTTGACGAGATCTTCAAGGCGGGTCGTACCAACGGCCGCGATCGCTTCGTTGCTAACCACGGTAACCGGGCTAGCGCTCTCCACGTTCGGACGCGCAATACGCGTACCCGTGACGATGATGTCGCCCTGGGTTTCTTGGCCCAGTGCGCCAACTTCAGGATCGGTACCTTCGACCGGACCCGAAGCGTCATCCATGTCCTGATCCTGCGCAAATGCAGGAGCGGTAAATGCCATCGAGGCAATTACCGTACTCGCAAGCAGCGAGTTCTTGCTAAACTTCTTCATTATGTTCCCCTTCGTATATGCGCCCCGAAGCGCATGAAGCATCACATACCGGAAACCCATTCCGGCATCGGGCCACGTCTAAGAGAAACAGCATGACCGACGCAATGCTAGTGACGCCCTGCGAAGATATTCGTGACGAACCTGTGACTTTTCGACCACAACGTCATTTTTCGCCAAATTTTCGCCCAATTCCGGCGTTTTCGCACCTACGCCGCCAATTGCACTTGCTGCACCGCCCACGCTTGACGATAGTTTGACGCCAAACCGACCTGCCAAGAGGAGACGGTCATCGTGATTCGTACCATTGTTCCCATCGCCATACTGGCGATTCCCGGCGCTGCCATCGCCCAGGATGCCGCGCCCACCGAAGTCCAGCGCGTCGTCGCCTGCCGGACCATTGCGGGGGATGCCGAACGACTGGCCTGTTTCGACCGTGAAGCCGCCGCGCTCGACGCCGCGATCGAGACCGACGAAGTGGTCGTGGTCAGCAAGGAACAGGCCGAGGCCGCGCAGCGCGAACTGTTCGGCTTCTCCACGCCCAACTTTGCCGGTCTGCTCGGGGACGACGACAAGCTTAACGAGGTCGAGTTCACGATCAGCCGCGCCCAATTCGACGCCTACGACAAGCTGCTGGTGGAATCCGAGGATGGTTCGGTGTGGGTGCAGATCGACGATCGCCGGGTGGGCTCCACGCCCAAGTCCGGGACCAAGGTCACCGTTTCGAAGGGGACGCTGGGAAGTTACGACCTGAAGATCGAAGGCCGCCGATCGTTCAAGGCGCGGCGCCTTCGCTAGGCGCTATTGGCTGATGGATCGCTGCGCGGCTGCCAGGCTTGCCGCCGCATCGGCGTAAGCTTCCTGCCGGAGCACCGACCAGTAGCGGAGTTCGGCAAGTGGAATCTCGACGCCGGTGACGGCGCAGCGCACATGATCGCCCGACGACAGGAGCCGGAAGGTCCCGTCGAGATAATGCACCCGTGCTTCGCGGCCGCGGCCACCCATCAACATCTACGCGTCTCCATCTGCGCCGGGATCGTCGAACAGTCCCGGCTGACCCGGCTTCACGTAGGGAGACCTGCGCTTCTTCGCAACCGGTCGCTTGGTCGGCGTGCCCCCGTCGGGCGTCGCGCCGACCTCGCCGTCGGCAAAATGTAGGACGAGCCTTGGCTGCGCCTTGGCAGCGTGCGCGCTGGTTACGACCTCGCCCGCAGCGCCGTTGACACGGGCATAGCCTTTCTTGAGCGGCCGATCCGGGTGCGCGAGCATCGCCAGTCGCCACAGCCCCGCAAGCTTTTCATCGGCAGCATCGACCCGCGCCTTTAGCAGCCGCGGTTGCAGCCTTCCCGACACCGCCGATAAGTCTGCGCGCGCGCTGCTGGCCCGTGCCGCCAGCGCGCCTTTCAGGCGTTCGCCCAGATCGTCGAGCCGCTGCGAACGCTGGTCGACCAAGGTCGACAGGGTCGGCAGCCGCGCCGCGACCAGTCCCAGTTTTTCGCCCGCGCGGGTCAGTAGTCGCAAGAGGCCGCGCGACCCGCGTAGCGCCAGTTCGCTGACATAGGCCGCCAGTTCGCGGCGTACCGGCACCGCCATTTCGGCAGCGGCCGTAGGAGTCGGTGCGCGCCGATCCGACACGTAATCGATAAGCGTGGTGTCGGTCTCGTGCCCGACCGCGCTGATCAGGGGGATCGTGCAGTCGGCGGCGGCGCGCACGACGTCTTCCTCGTTGAAGGCCCAAAGGTCCTCGATCGAACCACCGCCGCGCGCCACGATAAGAAGGTCGGGCCGCGGCAGCGCGCCGCCGGCTTGCATCGCCGAAATGCCGCGAATGGCCGCTGCCACCGCGGGTGCCGCCGCCTCACCTTGCACCGGCACCGGCCACACCAGTACCCGCGTCGGAAAGCGATCGGCCAGGCGGTGCAAAATGTCGCGGATTACCGCGCCGGTCGGCGACGTCACGACGGCAATCGTGCGCGGAAGGTAGGGAAGCTCGCGCTTGCGCTCTGGCGCGAACAGGCCTTCCGCCGCAAGCTTGGCCTTGCGTTTCTCGAGCAGCGCCATCAGCGCGCCCTCGCCCGCCAGTTCGAGGCTCGACACGCTGACCTGGTACTTGGAGCGACCTGGGTAGGTCGTGAGCTTGCCGGTGGCGATCACTTCGGCGCCGTCTTCGGGCGCAAAGGCGAGCCGTCCGGCCTGCCCGCGCCATAGCACCGCATCGAGGTTCGCTGCTTCGTCCTTCAGCGTGAAATAACAATGGCCCGAGACGGCGCGTTTCCACCCCGAAATCTCGCCCCTGATCCGCACGTGGCTGAAGCTGCCTTCGACCGTTCGCTTGAGCGCCTGCGAAATTTCGCTGACCGTGAGCGGCGCGTCGTTGTCGCCGGCCTGATCCTTCGCTACCAAGCCAGCCGCATCATCATCACGGGCATCAAAAGGCGAACCAGCAGTCATGAATATCCTTCTTATCGGGTCGGGCGGACGCGAAGATGCGCTGTGCTGGCGGCTTTCGCAATCACCCTCTTGCGAAAGACTGGTTGCCGCCCCGGGCAACCCGGGCATGGCTCGATGGGCGCACGCACTGCGTCAGGTCGACGCCAATGACAATGACGCCATCGTCGCGCTCGCCAAAGACATCGAGGCAGACCTGGTCGTGATCGGCCCCGAAGCCCCGTTGTGCAATGGCGTTGCCGACGCTCTCGACGAAGCCGGAATTGCCTGTTTCGGCCCCAGTGCCAAGGCGGCGCAGCTCGAAGGCTCAAAGGGCTTCACCAAGGACCTGTGCGCCCGCCACGATATCCCGACCGCTGCCTATGTCCGCACCGAGAAAGCCGATGAAGCCCTCGCGGCGCTCGACAAGTTCGGCTGCCCCGTCGTCATCAAGGCGGACGGGCTTGCCGCTGGCAAGGGCGTCACCGTTGCGACCAGCCGCGACGAAGCCGAGGCCGCGATCGAGGCGGCCGGCGAAGGCCCGCTGGTCATCGAGGAATTTCTATCGGGCGAAGAAGCCAGCCTGTTCGCGCTGGTCGACGGCAGGAGCACCCGTTTCCTCGCCTCGGCGCAGGATCACAAACAGGTCGGCGAAGGCGATACCGGCCCCAACACCGGCGGCATGGGCGCCTATTCGCCCGCACCCGTCCTCGACGATGATCTGGCCCGGCGGGCGATGGAGGAGGTCGTCCAGCGAACCGCCGACGCCATGGCCGATGAAGGTATGCCGTTTCGCGGCATTTTATATGCCGGCCTGATGCTGACCGAGGACGGCCCCAAGCTCATCGAATATAATGTTCGCTTCGGCGATCCCGAATGCGAAGCGATCATGCCGCGCATCGCTGATGATTTCGCCGCCATGCTGCATGCCGTGGCGACCGGCGACCTCGCCGACATGCCCGATCCCACGCTCGAGGACGCGCATACGATGACCGTCATCATTGCTGCCGAGGGCTATCCCGGGACGCCCAAAAAAGGCGGTAAGATCACCGGGCTCGAAGACGCCGAAGCCGACGGGGCGATCGTCTTCCAGGCGGGCACCGTGCTCGACGGCGAAACACTCCGCGCCTCGGGCGGCCGCGTCCTTGCCGTCACCGCAGCGGGCGAAGACCTGCAGCAAGCCCGCGACGCGACCTATGCCGCGCTCGACAAGATCGATTTCGCAGACGGCTTCCATCGGAGCGATATCGGGTGGCGAGAGTTACAACGTCGGTCATGACACGCCTTGCTCCCCGCACCCTTTTCTTTGCCGGTTTCGCGTTCGTCCTGGCGCTTGCCGCGCTGTGGCATGGCCCGCTCGGCAACGGCGCGGCGCGCTACGTCGCCTACACCGAAAGCATCGGCAATCAGGCGCTGGTCAACTGGGAAATGGATGGGCAGGTCGCCGTGATGACGGCGCGCGATCCGGTAGAACGCCGGCTCTGGCTGGCCGGGACCGCGGACGATTTCCAACGCGAACAGTTGGTGCTGATCCTCGACCAGGTCCCCTCGATCGGCGATGTGAACTGGTGGAGCGAGGAAGGCGGCACGGTGCGCGGGGAACCGATGCTGCCGATGATCGTCGAAATCGAACTAGCCGCGCTGGCAGCCTATGCACTGGGCATCATGCTGGCCTATCTCCATGCGCTGCGGCGTCACGCGCGGCGCAACGACTATATTTGAGGAAACCATGCAAGAACTGATCTCGCTGTACTGGCCCGTCATCCTGGCCGCGCTCGTCATCGGGCTGATCGTCGGCTATCTCGCCTTTCGACCCAAGCAGCGTATCTCGCTGTCGGACGACACGCCCAAGCGCCCGCACATGCAATCGAAGAGCGCGGATGGCGGCGAAGGCAACACCATCGTCGACGCGGCTGCGGCAGGGACGGCCGACATTGCCGGGCAACTGCTCGATGCGGACGTGCACGAGAACCTGCCGGGCGCCAACGGCGATCCCGACGATCTTACTGCTTTGAAAGGCGTCGGCCCCAAGCTGGCTTCGACGCTCAGCAGTATGGGCCTCACCACCTACGACCAGATTTCCAAACTGAGCGACACGCAGCTCGAAGCGATCGATGAGAAACTTGGCGCCTTTTCCGGACGTCTCAAGCGCGACCGGGTCGTCGAGCAGGCAGCCTATCTCGCCCGCGGCAACACCGCCGGCTACGAGGCCAAGTTCGGCAAGCTTTAGGTCTTGCGGACGCGGCGGCGCTTCTTGAGCGGCCGCGAGGCGATCAGCTTGTCGATGCGCCGCCCGTCCATATCGAGCACTTCGAACACCCACCCGCCATGCTGGAAGCGTTCGCCTTCTGAGGGAAGGCGGCGCAGCACCGACAGGGCGAATCCTGCCGCCGTGCCATAGTCCCGGTCGGCCGGAAGATCGAAGCCCAGTTGTTCGGCCAGCCGGTCCGCCGGCGCGGTGCCCGATACCGACCAGCTGCCATCTTCGCGCTCGCGCAGCGGCTCGGGATCCTCGTCGTCATGCGCGAATTGGCCCGCCAGCGCGGTGAGGATCGACCCCGGCGTCACGATACCGTCGAGATGGCCATATTCGTCGTGGACCAGCGCCAGCGGCACATCGGCAGCGCGCAGCGTCCCGAGCGCGTCCATGGCGTCCATCAGATCGGGAATGATCGGCGCGGGCTGAGCGAGCGCCGTAAGATTGATTTCGCGACCTTCGAGCAGTTCGACCAGGAGGGTACGCGACGAGACAACCCCGATGATATCGTCGACCGAACCGTTCGCAACGGGCAGGCGACTGTGCGGGCTGTCGCTCACCGCCTCGCGAATGTCTTCAATGCTGGCGGCGAGGTCGATCCAGTCGATTTCGGTACGCGGCGTCATGATTTCCCGCACCGGCCGGTCGGCAAGCCGCACCACGCCGGAAATGAATTCGCGCTCCGACTCCTCGAGCACACCCGAAGTCTGCGCTTCGGCAACGACGAGGTGCAATTCCTCGGCGGTCACGATCTTCTCGCTCTCGCGCTTGATCCCGACGATCGTGAAGATGAGCGCGCTCGTCCTGTCGAGCAGCCAGACCAACGGCGCGGTCAGGCGCGACAATATGTACATCGGCCGCGCCACGGTCGCCGCGATCGGTTCAGGCGTGCGCAGCGCGAACTGCTTGGGCACCAGTTCGCCGATGACGAGGCTCGCATAAGTCGTCAACACGATGACGCCGCCATAACCGAAGGCCTGCGCCGTCTCTTCGGCAAAGCCCATCGACGCAAGCCAGGCGCTGGCAGGTTCGCCCAGCCGCGCGCCTGACAGCGCGCCTGCAAGGATGCCGATCAACGTGATGCCGATCTGGACGGTCGAAAGAAAACGCCCCGGCTGCGCGGCCAGTTCGAGCGCGGTCGCCGCGCCTTTGGACCCTTCCTTGGCCATGGTCTTGAGCCGCGCCTCGCGCGCGGAGACGATGGCCAGCTCGCTCATCGACAGAATGCCGTTGAGCAGGATGAGCAAGAAGATGCCGAGGACGTCGAGCGTTGGGAAGGAGGCGGTCATGCCCGCCCTCTCTAGCGCCGGTTGCGACGTTACGACAAGCACGCACGGTGAATTGCCTGAACGATACGGCCACGAATCGTTCATGCACGGAACTGTTCAAGAGCCCTGCTGTTGATGCGTCGACAGAATTTTGCATCACGGGAGAAACAGGATGCTGACGAAGAAGATTACCCTTGCCGTTGCAGCGAGCGCGCTTGCGCTTGGCGGCTGCGTAACCAACCCCAATACAGGAGAGAAGGAATTCCAGTGGCGGACCGCCGCGGGCGCCGCTGCAGGCGCACTGGGCGGCTACCTGCTGGGCGACCTTATCGGTGGCCGCAACGATCGTACCGCCAAGATCATCGGTGCCGGCATCGGTGCTGTCGCGGGCGGTGCGGTAGGCCAGTATATGGACCGCCAGCAGCGCGAGCTCGAAAAAGCCACCGAAGGCACGGGCGTCGAGGTTGTCCGCCAGGGCGACGACCTGCTGCTGCGCATGCCGTCGGGCATTACCTTCGACACCGATTCGTCGACGGTAAAGCCGCAGTTCCAGCAAACGCTCAACCAGGTTGCGCAGACGCTGCGCGAATATAACCAGACCTATATCGACGTGCTCGGCCATACCGACAGCACCGGTAGCGATAGCTACAACCAGGCGCTGTCCGAGCGGCGCGCCGCGTCGGTCGCAAACTATCTGAGCCGCCAGGGTGTCGAGCAGGCGCGCATGGCCACTTATGGCTATGGCGAAACGCAGCTCATCTACAACCCGGACGACACGCCGGCCAAGCGCGAAGCCAACCGCCGCGTCGAAATCCGCGTCGTTCCTGTGACCCAGGATGACGTCCAGGATGCCGGATACGGTTACTGATCGCCTAATCCTGACCGATCAGTCTGAGGAAGGGCGCTGCAGCGATGCGGCGCCCTTTTTTCATGCCCTGCGCGCGGCAAAAAATTCCTTGAGCAATGCTGCGGATTCCGCCTCCCCGATACCGCTCATGACATCGGGACGATGATGGCAGGTGGGCTGGCTGAAGAAGCGCGGGCCGTGGAGAACCGCACCGCCCTTTGGATCCTCGGCCGCAAAGACGAGCTTGTCGATCCGCGCCAGTGCGATCGCCCCGGCGCACATCGCACAAGGCTCGAGCGTGACCCACAATTGATGACCATCGAGCCGCGACGTGCCAAGGGCAGCGCCCGCAGCGCGCAGCGCCGCCACTTCCGCGTGGGCGGTCGGATCGTTGCCGGTGCGCATGGAGTTGCAGGCTTCGGCGACGATGGTCCCATGCGCGTCCGTGACGACCGCGCCGACCGGCACCTCGCCTGCCGCAGCCGCTTCGGCGGCAAGGGCAAGTGCCCGGCGCATCGGATCTGGCAGGGGAAAGGTCATGCGCGCGGCGCTAGCGCGGCGCGCGGCAATGCTCAAGCTGCGCGATCAGGGGCCGTTCCGCGTCTCGTTGGCAGCGGGCTGTGTAGAAGAGGGGTCGTTTTCGGAGGCCATGCCGCTATCGAGTTCAAACCGATCCTGCGCATTCTCGTTCGCCTGCACAGCAGGTTCCTCGTCATCCAGCTTTCCGCTCCAGACGAGCAGACCGATTCCGATAGCGACAATGGCAAGAGCGACGATCAGCACCCGCACTTGTTCCTCCTTCGTTTGCCGAACCAATCCATCAACGTGACCCCTCTGGGTCGCGTTCCCGACATAAAGGGTGCGAAACGAACCCGCTAGCGCCGAATCGGTTGACGCGCTGGCCCATGAACGGTAACGGGGCGCGTTTTCACGGGACGGCGAGTGCGTCCCGCAACCAGGATAGATATTATGTCGCGTGTTTGCGAACTGACCGGCAAGGGCCGGCTGGTGGGGAATAATGTTTCCCACGCCAACAACAAGACCAAGCGTGTCTTTCTGCCCAACCTGCAGAACGTCACCCTGCTGAGCGAGACCCTCGACCGCCGCGTCAAGCTGCGCGTGTCGACCAACGGTCTGCGTTCGGTCGAACATGTCGGCGGCCTCGACAACTGGCTCGCCAAGACCAGCGACGACAAGCTCAGCCCGCGCGTGCAGAAGCTCAAGCGCGAGATCGCCAAGGCGCAGAAAGCCGCCAACTAAGGCACTCGAATTTACGAAGATTTCGGCCGGGTCGCCTGCACGGGCGGCTCGGTTTTCGTGCGTCCGCCTCGGACGACGGTTTCGATAGCGTAACTATCTGAAAAAACTGACCTTTTAGCTTAATGAACGCTGACGACCATATTCAGCGACCATGAACGGCGAATCGGGCATAAGTGTCAAGCAAGACAGGGTTTTCTCCCCTTTTTTCCCTGATCTTCCCGTTTCCCTCGCGTCGCGTATCGAGGGAGGCCCGACACGGCGTCTTTCGTGTCGGGCCATTTTTTTATTCCAAGCCTCAGGTCAGGTCGAACAGCCCGGCCAACTGGTCGACCATCGCGCCGCCCAATTGCTCGGCATCCATGATCGTTACCGCGCGCTTGTAATAGCGCGTCACGTCATGGCCGATACCGATCGCCGATAGTTCGACGGGTGAGCGGGTTTCGATCCAGTCGATGACGCTGCGCAAGTGGCTCTCGAGATAGGCGCCGCCATTGGCCGAGCCGGTCGAATCGTCGACCGGTGCGCCGTCCGAAATCACCATCAGGATGCGTCGCTCTTCGGGACGTTGGATCAGCCGCTGATGCGCCCACAGCAGCGCCTCGCCGTCGATATTTTCTTTGAGCAACCCCTCGCGCATCATCAGGCCAAGTTGCCGCTTGGCATGGCGGTAAGGCTCGTCCGCCTGCTTGTAGATGATGTGCCGCAGGTCATTGAGGCGTCCGGGGTTAGCGGGGCGCCCTTCGGCAAGCCAGTCTTCGCGGCTGAGGCCACCCTTCCAGGCGCGCGTCGTGAAGCCGAGGATTTCCGCCTTCACCCCGCACCGCTCGAGCGTATGCGCAAGGATATCCGCGCACGTCGCGGCGATCGCGATCGGGCGTCCGCGCATCGAACCGCTATTATCGATTAGTAGGCTGACGACAGTGTCCTTGAATTCGGTATCGCGCTCGATCTTGTAGGACAGGTTATGCGCAGGTGCGGCGACCACGCGGGCCAGACGCGCCGCGTCGAGCAGCCCCTCTTCCTGGTCGAAATCCCAGCTGCGCGCCTGCTGCGCCATCAACCGGCGCTGGAGGCGGTTCGCAAGCCGCGTCACCACGCCCGACTGGTTACTGACCTGCCCGTCGAGATAGGCGCGCAGCCGCTCGAGCTCGTCGGTTTCGCAAAGCTCGTCCGCGTGGACTGTTTCGTCATGCCGCGTGGTGAACGCCTTGTACCCGGTCTGCGGGGCTTCGCCGATATTGCGGCGCGGCGACTGGCGCGGCTGCTGGCTGTCATCGCCCTCATTACCGGCTTCTTCGTCGAGCTCGCTATCGTCGGCCTCGCTGTCCGCCTCCTCGTCATCGCCTTCTTCTTCTTCGCCGCGCTGATCCTGCTCGCCGCCATCGGGCAGGTCGTCCTCACCTTCATCATCCTCGCCGCTGTCAGGTTCGTCTTCCTCACCCTCGGACTCTTCCGGTTCGTCCTCGTCATTGGGATCATCGAGCGGAAGGTCGAGGTCCTCTAGCAATCGGCGCGATAGCGTTGCGAACGCCTGCTGGTCGTCGATCGACAGCGACAACGCGTCGAGTTCGGCGCCCGCTTTCTCTTCGATCCAGTCACGCACCAAGGCGAGACCGGCAGCGGCACTTTGCGGCGGCGCTTCGCCGGTCAGTCTTTCGCGGGCAATGAGACCGATCGCGGTTTCAAGCGGCACCTCTTCGGCTGTGCGCGCACGCGTGATGCCGTCCGTCCTGGTGCGCGCCTCGACATGCGCCGAAAGATTGGCCTTTACGCCCGGGTATCGCTTGGCCCCAAGCGCTTCGACCCGGGCATCTTCTAGCGCGTCGAAAACCGCGCGCGATTCCAGGTCGAACGGCGCCTGTTTGCCATGCAGCGCCGCGTCATGATGCCGCAGCTTCAAGGCCAGCGCATCGGCGGCGCCGCGTGCTTCGGCCACAAGCTTGGGGGCGAGGTCGGCGCCGGGCGACACGACCGTCGCACTGCGCCCGATGGACTTTTGCGTGCCCGAGGCGGCGAAGCCGATTTCTACCTCGGGATCGCGCGCGATCGCCCGCGCCGCACCGGCAAGCGCGCGGCGGAATTTGTCTAAGGGATCGGGTTCGGCCATCAGGCCCTGCTGGCTACGCTCTCGGGCAGGTCCTCGCCGAAGACGCGCTGGTAATATTCGGCGATGATGCCGCGCTCTGCCTCGTCGCACTTGTTGAGGAAGCTGACGCGAAAGGCAAAACCGACATTGCCGAAGATCAGCGCGTTCTGCGCCCAGCTGATCACGGTACGCGGGCTCATCACGGTCGAGATATCGCCATTGATGAAGCCCTGACGCGAAAGGTCCGCGACCTTGATCATCTTTTCGACGACCTCCTTGCCCTCAGGCTTGTCATACTCGCCCGACTTGGCGAGCACGATTTGCGCTTCGGTTTCTGCCGGCAGGTAGTTGAGCGTCGTGACGATATTCCAGCGGTCCATCTGGCCCTGGTTGATCGCCTGCGTGCCGTGATAGAGGCCCGTCGTATCGCCAAGCCCGACCGTATTGGTCGTTGCGAACATGCGGAAATAGGGATCGGGGCGGATGACCTTGTTCTGGTCCAGAAGGGTCAGTTTGCCTTCGGTTTCCAGCACGCGCTGGATCACGAACATCACGTCGGGGCGACCGGCATCATATTCGTCGAACACCAGCGCGACCGGATGCTGGAGGCACCAGGGGAGCAGGCCTTCCTTGAATTCGGTGACCTGCTGGCCGTCTTTGAGCACAATGGCGTCGCGCCCGATCAGGTCGATCCGCGAAATATGCGCATCGAGGTTGATGCGGATGAGCGGCCAATTGAGCCGCGCGGCGACCTGCTCGATATGGGTGGATTTGCCCGTCCCGTGATAGCCCTGGACCATCACGCGGCGGTTGTGTGCAAAGCCAGCCGCTATCGCGAGCGTGGTGTCGGGATCGAAGACATAGGCGGCGTCGAGATCGGGAACACGCTCGTCGGCCTCGCTGAAGGCCGGCACTTCCATGTCGCTGTCGATGCCGAACGCCTCGCGCACCTTCACCATCTTGTCGGGGGCGGCAAGGATCGTGTTGGCGCGGCTGGTTTCGGAAGCGTTGGGGATATCGTTCATGGGTGCAGACTTAGTGACTTTGCTGCGCCGTCACAATGCTTCCCTTTGGCCCTAGGGGCGACTCCAAGACCAATGCTATGGCAAATCGGATTGCCAGAGGGAGAAGCGCATCATGTCCGACAATCACGGCGACTATATCTGGTACGAATTGCTAACCGACGATGCGCAGGGCGCGGCCGAATTCTATGCCGATGTCGTCGGGCTGAGCGCCAAGGAAAGCGGGATGAGCGAAGGACCGACTTACTGGCTGCTTTCGGCCCCCGACGGCAGCGAAGTTGCGGGCATGATGGAACTGGACGATGACATGAAGGCGGGGGGCGCGCGCCCGGTCTGGCTTGGCTATGTCGGTGTCGACGATGTCGACGCCAGCGCCAAAAAGGTGGAGGCCAAAGGCGGTGCGGTCCATGTTGGCCCGCGCGATATCCCCGGTGTTGGACGGTTCGCGATGGTGGCGGATCCGCACGGCGCACCTTTCTACATCATGCGCGGCGATAGCGACGAGGGCAGCCATGCCTACAGCGCCGAGAACAAGAAAGGCCATGTCGGCTGGCACGAGCTGGGGACGCCCGATATCGACAAGAGCCTCTCTTTCTATGAGGCGGTTGCCGGCTGGTCGAAGGGCGAGCGCATGGACATGCCCGACGGACCCTACCAGATGTTCGACCAGGCTGGTCGCTCGATCGGCGGCATGATGGACCCGGGCGAAAGCTTCCCGCCGGTGTGGAACTACTACTGGTGGTCGGACGGCGTCGAAGCCGCTGTCGAACGCACCAAGAAAGCCGGCGGCGAGGTCATGTTCGGGCCACACGAAATTCCCGGCGGCGACGTCATCATGTTCGGGATGGACCCGCAAAAGGCGGTCTTCTGCGTTGTCGGGCCGCGCTAGAGGAGAGCAAAAATGGCTTATGTGGATGGCTACCTGATCCCGGTCCCGCCGGGCAAAATCGATGCCTATAAGACGATGGCCGAAGAAATGGCCCCCAAGTTCAAGGAATGGGGAGCCCTGCGCGTCGTCGAGTCGGTCGAGGACGACTGCCCTGAAGGCAAGCAAAACGATTTTCACACCGCCGTGCTTGCCGAAAATGGCGAGAAGACGATCTTCAGCTGGGTCGAATGGCCCGACAAGGAAACCCGCGACGCCGGCTGGAAGGCGATGGAAGAATGGATGCAGGACCAGCCGCACCAAGAACCCCCGTTCGACGGCAAGCGCATGATCTATGGCGGATTCTCGCCGATCGTCGATCAGTGATCGACTAGCTGCGGTTCGGCGTTGGTATGGCGGCGCAGCGTGACCGCCTCGTATCCACATGGCGGGACGCTTCACCGCGACCTATATCAAGTGCATGAGCCCATTTGAGCCATTGCGCGAGCGTCTCGTCACCCATGTCCGCGGAATTTTCAACGATCCCGCCAAGGGTGAAGCGCCCACACCGCCGTCCGACGACGCCTGGTTCGAGAAGGATAGTCCGATCCGCCTCGTCCATGCCGATGTGGTCGGGATGCTCGTTGGAGGGGTGCGCAGCCTGCTCCTCCAGATGCTGCATCCGCATGCGCTACAAGGCGTGCTCGATTTTTCAGACTTTCGCGCCGACATGCACGGGCGCCTCAAGCGCACGGCGCGGTTCATCGCGGTCACCACCTTCGCCCACCGCGACGAGGCGCAGGCAGCGATCGATCGGATCAATCGCATCCACGCCGAAGTCAGCGGCACCTTGCCCGATGGCACCCCCTATGACGCGCGCGACCCCCGCACGCTGGCGTGGGTTCACGTCGTCGGGGCGCAGAGCTTCCTTGCCGGCTACATGCGCTACGTCGATCCGCAAATGAGCCGCGTTGCGCGCGACAAATATTTCGACCAGTTCGCGCTGGTCGCCGAAAAGCTCGGCGCCGATCCGGTGCCCCGGACGCAAGCGCAGGCGACGGCTATCTTCGATGACCTGAAGCGCGACCTTCGCCCATCGCCAAAGGCGCGCGAGGTCGCCCGGCTGGTCCTCTCGCAGCGCCCCGAAGGCACGCCGCGCGCGCTCCAGCAGATGATTGCCGCCGAAGCCGTGACGATGCTGCCCGACTTTGCGCGCCGCATGCTCTACCTCGACAAGCCGCGCTTGGGCGCGATGCCGGCGCGCATTGGCACGCTCGCCACTGCGCGAACGCTTCGCTGGGCGTTCCGGCAGGGACAGGCACCGAAAGCCTGATCCATTCAGCCCATGGCAAAGTGGGCAGCGCGAGACTTGCGATCTTGTTTACAGGAAAGGGCTTTTTCCATGCGTATTCTAACTGTCATTCCCTTGGCTGCGCTTGCAGCCTGCTCGCAGGCTCCCGCCGATCCGCGCGGCGTCGACCGCGACGAGACGCTGCTAACGGTCAGCGCCACCGGCCAATCCGAAACGGTGCCCGATGAAGCGCGCTTCAGCCTGGGCGTCGAAATCCTTGCCGGCTCCGCGCGCGAAGCCAGCCGCCTGAACGCCGAGAAGATGGCCGAGGTTACCGCGATGCTGAAGGACTTCGGGATCGAGGAAGACATGCTGCGCACGCAGACGATCCAGCTCGGCCGGATCGACTATGGCAAGGATCGCGGCCGGTATCGGGCGTCCAACATTCTCGAGGTGCGGATGAAGGATGTCGAACGCGCCGGCGAAGCAATCACACGCGCGACCGAGCTGGGTGCCAACGCGATCGGCGGGCCGCAGCTCGTCATTTCGGATCGCGAAGCCGCGACCAAATCGGCCTATGCCGAAGCGTATCAGAATGCCCGAATCCGCGCCGATGCCTATGCAGAGGCGGCCGGGCTTGAGGTAGACCGTATCCTGACGATACGTGACAATGGCCAGCAGCAGGGCGGCCCGTGGCCGGTGGATGCGATGGCCGAAATGGCGGTTCAGGCCGCGCCGCCGCCTGTCAGTGCCCCGCCGGTGCAGCCGGGGCTCAACCGCGATACAGTCAGCGTATCGGTGGCGTTTGCGCTAAAGCCGGTCGATTGACGCAACAACCGGATGGATTGAAAAGCGCCTGACGGGGAACAGTCCTCGTCAGGCGCGCACGGTGATTAGATGCCGTCAGCTTTGTCTTCGAGCTGTTCGGCCTTGTCTTCGAGGTTTTCGGCTTTCTGCTCCATGGTGGCAGCGCCAGGCGCATCGCCGCGCGCTTCCGCGACATCGGCCTTTTCTTCGGCAAGATCGGCTTGTGCTTCTGCCAGCTCAGCCTGTTCGTCAATGACCTCGCCCTGCGCTTCCAGGACGTCATCCTGCTCTTCACCGATCTCTTCACGGGGGCCATCGCAGGCTGTCAACGCGAAACCGCCAGCGATCGCGGCAATCATCATCTTCTTCATAATTCTCTCCGGTTTTTGGAAATGTGTCAGCGGTAGAACGAGTTGTCGCAACATCCGTTCCAGACCTGAAACAAATTTAGCCCCGATTTCTGTTGTCGGACGAACGGTAAGTGAGGGCGCGGCCTAGCTGAAGGCGGGCGACTTACGCAGCGTTTGATAAGCCTCGATCACGCGATTAAGCCGTGTCTCGAAACTGCGATCGCCGCCATTGCGATCGGGATGGTATTGCCGCACCAAGACCGAGTAGCGCCCGCGCACGTCATGCAGGGTGGCTTCGGGCCCGAGGTCGAGCACGCCGAGCGCATGCTGTTCCGCGCCCGAGAACCGACTGCGGGCCCGCGCCTGTCGCATCGAGCCTGAATCGCGAAAGCGCGCCGCGATGGCGTCGAGCGGATCGTCGAAATCGGCCCATGCGGGACCAGGATCGCTGCCGCGCGCATAAGCGAACTGTCGAACCCGCCGCTCGCGCCGCGGAATGGGCGATTGCTCTTCGAGAATTTCCTCGGGGCTCATGCCACGAAAATAGTCCCACTCGGCATTATGCTCGCGCACATGTGCAAGGCACATCAGGACATGCGCACCCGGCCCGTCAAACCCCGACGGGGTGACCGGCGCGCGATACTCGCCAGGCTCATGGCAGCCCTCGACCGCGCACATCCCCGGTTCTTCGACCCGTCCATCATAGGCTTTGCGTCCCATTCTCCCTATATAGGCGCGATGAATGATCACGCTACCGGTCCTGTCGCCACCGAAATGACCCGCCGCCTCGAGGCCACGCTCGAGCCCACGCACCTCGCCGTCCACAACGATAGCGACCAGCATGTCGGCCATGCCGGCCATGACGGTTCGGGCGAAAGCCACTTCACCGTCGTCATCGAAAGCCCGCGTTTCGAAGGACTGAACAGGGTGCAACGCCAGCGCCTGGTCTACCAGGCACTGGGCGCGCTGATGGATCGCCAGATCCATGCGCTGCGCATTAAGGCCACCGCGCCGGGAGAGAGGTGATGGAAACCGTCAAGGAAATCACCCCGACCGTCCACGATCTTGGCGACTTCAAGGTGCGCCGCGTGCTGCCGAGCCGCCCGCGCACGATGGTCGGCCCCTTCATCTTCGTCGACGAGTTCGGACCCGCGCAGATGGAAACGGGGCAAGGCATGGATGTGCGCCCGCACCCGCACATCAACCTCGCCACCGTGACCTACCTGTTCGAGGGCGCGATCCATCATCGCGACAGTATCGGCAGTTCGATGGTCATCCGTCCCGGCGCGATCAACCTGATGACCGCGGGCAAAGGCATTGTGCATTCGGAACGCTCGCCGCAAGAAGAGCGCGACGCCGGCCCGCGGCTCTACGGGATGCAGACCTGGCTCGCGCTGCCCGACGGCAAGGAAGAAATCGACCCCGCCTTCGACCATGTCGCCGAAACCGACCTGCCGCTGATCGAGACCGAGGGCGCCAGCGCCCGCGTGCTGATGGGCACGCTGTGGGGCGCGAGCGCCGCAACGCCGCAGCACAGCGCGACAATCTATGCCGACATTGTCCTTGGCGGCGGCAAGGTGCCGATTGACGCCGAGGCTGACGAGCGCGCCGTGCTTGCGACCGAGGGCGACGTATCGCTCGACGGCCAGCGGCTCGAACCCTTCACGCTATATGTCCTGGCACCGGGTCATGCGGCAACGCTGGGCGGCAAAGGCCGCGCGATGCTGCTGGGCGGCGAAGCCTTTACGACCAAGCGCCATGTCTGGTGGAACTTCGTGTCCTCGAGCCGCGATCGCATCAACCAGGCCAAGGAAGACTGGCAGGAGCGCCGCTTCCCCGTGGTGCCGGGCGACGAGCAGGAGCGCATTCCGATCCCCGAGGTCCCCAAGACGGTGAGCTACCCGTGATCGAGCAGCGGCGCATCGACCTGCCGACCGGCGTCACGCTCAATGTCGCCGCGGCGGGGCCGGAAGATGCGCCGCCTGTCATCCTGCTCCACGGTTTCCCGGAATCGCATCGCACCTGGCGCGAAATGGTCCCGCGGCTCGAGGATGAATACCGCCTGATCATGCCCGACCAGCGCGGCTTTGCCGGTTCGGACAAACCGCATGATCTGGGCGACTATCGCGTCGACAAGCTGGTCGCCGACCTGCTCGCGCTTGCCCAATCGCTCGGTCATGACAAGTTCGCGCTGGTCGGCCATGATTGGGGCGGTGCGGTGGCGTGGGCGGCGGCGATCCGCGGCGGCCCGCACATCAACAAGCTTGCCATCCTCAATTCGCCCCATCCGCTGATCTTCCAGAAAACCATCATCGACGACCCGGACCAGCGCGCCGCGAGCCAGTATATCCGCCGCTTTCGCGAGACCGGGATGGAAGACCATATCCGCGACATGGGGATGGAGGCGTTTTTCGAGAAAAGCTTTTCACCGCACGTCGACCTAGCGGCGATTCCCGACGAGGAGCGCAAGGCCTACATCGATGAATGGTCGGGCGACGGCGCACTCGAAGGCATGTTGGCATGGTATCGCATGAGCCCGATCGAAGTCCCCGCGATCGATGAGCGCGCCGACTATCCCGACTGGGTGCTGACCGGCGTGCCCGACATTCATGTCCCGATGAAAATCATCTGGGGCATGCAGGACAAGGCGCTGTTGCCGTGTCAGCTCGAAGGGCTTGAAGGCCTGATCGACGATCTCTCAATCGAAAGGATCGAGGATGCCGGTCATTTCGCGGTGTGGGAAAAGCCCGAGCCCGTCGCCGCCGCGCTCCGCGACTTCCTCTAGCCCTGCCACTCGAGCCAGCGGCCGTGCGCATGCGCCTCGGCCAACCGCCTCGTCTCGCCGCCGCCGGGCCAATATTGCACCTCCAGCACGTGGCGCAGTATTTGGCGATCGGCTTCCAGCTGCACCCAACCGAGCGGTCGGTCTGGCGCCGCGCGCGAACCGGCACGTGCCATCGCCTCGCCGATCCGCTCCTGGCTTTTGCGCGGCAGATATTGCCACGTGATCGAATGGACGAGCAGGCGGGTGACGCCATCATCTTGCGGGCGCGATAGCTGGGCTTCGACGAAATCGGCGGCTTCGGCCTCGACTAGGTTGGGCGGCTTGGCGCGCGCTGCGGCGGCGACCTTTTGCAATCGGTCGAGCCGCTCCTTTTGCTCGGGCCAGATATAGGCTTCCAGCCGGCGCCGCCCGCTTTCGCGCGTCAGGTCGATCGGCGCGACATCGCAGCCCCATGCCGAAAGGATCTCGATGTCTAGCGAGGGCGGCGGTGACCCGCGCCATTCCGGCTTGATCGTCAGTGCGGCATCATATGGGCCGACACGCACGCCGCCCAGGTCATACGCATAGCGGTCCAGCATGAGGTTGATTCCCGCCGATGACCCGAATTCGATCAGCTCGAAGCGCGGGGGCAGTCCCTGTGCGGCCAGCCACAGCATCGCGGCGATATAGCCGGCCGAACGGCCCGCCTCATTGGTTTGCGGCGGCCCGTCGAGCCAGGGGAGCAGCGCATCGCCGTGCATGGCCAGCATCGCGGCAACCGCGGCTTCGGCCTCCTCGGGCTCCGCCGTCCCGCGATAGATCGGATCGAGGATGCGCGCCTTGCCTTCCAGATGGAGCGAACGAAGCGCGGCGGCGCAGCGCAGCGGCAGGCCGTCAGCTTGCGGATCGCCGGGCCATTCGAGCGCGGTGATCCCGAAAGCGGTGGTAGTTCGCAGCGCCTTGGCTACCGCGGCGACAATTGCTGCCGTCACCGGCGCCTCGTTGGCGCGGCAATAGTCCACCTGGTTGGCAAAGGCGGCCATGACGTCCATCGATTTAAAGCCTGCGCCTGACGCAGGGCTTGCGCAAGTGGTGTCCGCGCCCCTAAAGCGCGCGCCATCATGAACGCTCGTTCCCAATCGCGTAGCGCCGCGCGCCTAGCCGCCGTCCAGGCCCTGTACCAGCAGGACATGGAAGGCACGCCGACGGCCAAGCTGATCCACGAATTCCACGAGCATCGCCTCGGCGCGACGATCGAGGACGTGCAATATGCCGAGGCCGAAGTGCTATTCTTCGACGACATCGTCGCCGGCGTCCTCGCGCGCAAGGAAGAGATTGACGAGAAGATCGCAGGCAAGCTGGCCGAAGGCTGGTCGCTCGATCGCCTCGACAAGCCGATGCGCGCGCTACTGCGCGCCGGGACCTACGAGCTGCTCGCCCGCGCCGATGTGCCGCGCGCGACCGTGATCGACGAGTATCTCGACGTCGCCGACGCCTTCTACGACAAGAAGGAAAAGGGTTTCGTCAACGGCCTGCTCGACGCCATCGCCGCCGAGGTTCGCGCTTAAGGATCTTCGCGGTCGAGGAAAGCGAGCGGAATATCGACCCGCTCGCGCCACGCGCGCTCATCATGTTCCGCGCCGGTAAAGCGGCGGCTCATGTAATTCGACTGGTCCCAGCCATGGCGCGCCATCATCGCGTCGAACGCGTCGGCATAAGGTGGATACCATTGATCGAGCGTCGCGGTGCCGTGATCCATGTAGATGCGGTTCGTCGCCGGATCGAGATTGGTCGTCGCCAGATAGGCCTGCCACGCCGTGGTCGATGCTTCAACGTCACCCGTCATCGGGTTGCCGAGCGGATAATGGATCGAAACGGCTGCGGCCTGTCCAAAGACGTCCGGATATTCGGCGATCGCATATAGGCTCATCAGCCCGCCCATCGACGACCCCATCACCGCCGTGTCTTCAGGCCCGGGCAGCGTGCGAAAGATACGATCGACGGCGGGCTTCAGCCGCTGGGTGAGATGCGCGAGATAGGCATCGCCCTTCAGCGCCTCACGGCTGAATTCACCCCCTTCGGCAAATTCATCGAAGCCGCTGGTCATCGCGTCGGGCAGATGGTCGACCAGTTTTTGCGGGAACAGCGTGAGATAGCGCTGCTTGGGGCTGCGCACCCCCACGACGATCCATTCGCGCAGGTCGCCATTGGCGGCCATGCGCGCAATGGCCTCATCCATCCCCCATTCCTTGTTGTAGTTGGTCAGCGCCGGATCGAAGAGGTTCTGGCCATCATGCATGTAGAGCACCGGATAGCGCCTGGCGTCCCCGCTCTCGTAGGAAGGCGGCAGCCAGACCCAGGTCTCCAGCTCCTCGCCCCACGGCGCCGGACCGACATCGAGCGAGAGGATACGTCCCGCGCTTATCGCGACGTCCGCATCGCCATACGTAATGTCGGTCAGCACCGGCGGGCTGCCGGCAAGCGTGGCGGCGATCAAGGCGGCGAGCGTGGTTGGCATATCGTCCCTCTCCGTGCGAAGAACGCTGACGATGCCCCAGACACCCCGCCCTGCCAAGCCATGAACAGCGAGCTCAGGATGATCGCCCGTCTTGCCGCAATGGCGCGGCATCCGGCGGCGCGCGGTCTGACCGACGACACCGCGCATCTCGACGGCCGCATCTATACCCACGATACGATTGCCGAGGGCGTCCATTATCGCGCCGACGATCCGCCCGAGAGCGTCGGGTG
This sequence comes from Sphingomicrobium marinum, assembly GCF_026157105.1. GTDB lineage: Bacteria > Pseudomonadota > Alphaproteobacteria > Sphingomonadales > Sphingomonadaceae > Sphingomicrobium > Sphingomicrobium marinum. The sequence goes on along the minus strand of NZ_JANPVQ010000001.1, from coordinate 451,048 downwards.
GAAGCTGGCGGCGGTGAACCTGTCCGATCTGGCCGCCAAGGGCGCCGAGCCGATGGGGGCGCTCTTGTCGCTCACCATGGCCCCACCTGCCGAAGGCATGGCCGCTGGCGAGTGGGAGGATCGCTTCCTTACCGGTCTAGATGCGGCGTGCGAGAGTTACGGCCTACCGCTCATCGGCGGGGATACAATCGCGCTGCCTGCGGGTGCGCCGCGCGTGCTGGGGCTGACCGCGATCGGCAAGGCCCCTGCCCACGTCCCCACGCGGGACGGCGGGTTGCCGGGCGATGAATTGTGGGTCGTGGGCACGCTGGGCGATTCGATGGCGGGGTTGGCGCAACTTGTCGAGGATGCCGAGGCCGCCGGCGCGCTGGTCGACATCTACCGCCGGCCGGTGCCCCAGCTGGCCGCAGGGAAGATGATCGCGCCGCATGCCAACGCGATGATGGACGTGTCCGACGGCCTGCTTCTCGATGCCACGCGGCTGGCGATGGCCAGCCTGTGCCGTGCGAATATCGACCTTGCGCACCTGCCGATGAGCGCAGCCTTCACCAAAGCGCGCGGCAAGAACCGAAAGGCGCGTCTGTTCGCCGCGACGGGCGGCGACGATTATGCGCTGCTTGCCGCGCTTCCCCCCGGAAAAGGTCAAAAGTTAAGCAAATCTTTACCTCCCGGGACGATCTTCACCCGCGTCGGGACATTGGCCGATGGCGAGGGACTGGCCCTCTTCCATGATGGCAAGGATATCCCGCTGCCGGAGCATTTGGGACATGAACATCGCCCTGCCTCACCCGCGCCAGATAGCGCTTAGCCTCGCCGGCCTGGCGAGCGGCATGGGCTGCGCGCTCCTGCTCTTTGGCTAACACCCATTAATCGAGCGCTTTGAAGCGCTTGCCAAGCGCCCACCAGCCGTTACAACCCCCTGCATGACGTCCGCTCGGACGTCCTCTTTCTATCTGGGGGAATACATGAACCTGTTACTGATCGCGATTGCCTGCGGTTTCCTTGCGGTACTGTATGGCATCATCACGAGCCGCCAGGTGCTGGGCGCACCGGCTGGCAACGAACGCATGGTCGAAGTGGCCGGCGCCATCCAGGAAGGCGCGAAAGCCTACCTCAAGCGCCAGTACACCGCCATCCTGCTGGTCGGCGTCGCCGTCGCCATCGTCGTCCTGCTCTTCCTCGGGCCGATCGCCGCCATCGGCTTCGTCATCGGCGCGGTGCTTTCGGGCGTGGCCGGTTTTATCGGCATGAACGTTTCGGTGGGCGCCAACGTGCGCACCGCCGAAGCCGCGCGCACTGGTCTCCAGCAGGGCCTCACCATGGCCTTCCGTTCGGGCGCCATCACCGGCCTACTGGTCGTTGGCCTCGCACTGCTCGCGGTCGCCGGTTTCTTCGCCTATCTGATCGGGCCTGCCGGTATGGCTGCCGACGCGGACGTGGTGGTGATCGGCATCACCGCGCTGGCGCTGGGCGCCTCGCTCGTGTCGATTTTCGCGCGTCTTGGCGGCGGCATTTTCACCAAGGCCGCTGACGTCGGCGCCGATCTCGTCGGCAAGGTCGAAGCCGGCATCCCTGAAGACGATCCGCGTAACCCCGCCGTGATCGCCGACAACGTGGGCGACAATGTCGGCGACTGCGCCGGCATGGCCGCCGACTTATTTGAAACCTATGTCGTGACCGTCGGCATCACCATGGTGCTGACCGCGCTGCTGCTTGGCGGCATCGTCGGCGACCTGCTGGTTCCGTTGATGGCGCTTCCGCTGCTGATTGGCGGCGCCTGCATCATCACCTCGGTGATCGGCACCTACTTCGTGAAGCTCGGCAGCGGCAGCACCAACGTGATGGCCGCGATGTACAAGGGCTTTATCGTGTCGGCCGTGCTCGCCATCCCGCTAATCTATCTCGCCACGCAATATGCGCTGGGTGACATGAGCGCGGAAATGGGCGGCGGCGAGCTCGCTACCTTTACCGGCATGGACTTGTTCTGGTGCTCGATGATCGGCCTCGCCGTCACCGGCATCATCATCTACATCACCGAATATTACACCGGCACCAATTATCGCCCGGTGAAATCGATCGCGAAGGCTTCGGAAACGGGCCACGGCACCAACGTGATCCAGGGCCTGGCGATCAGCCTCGAAGCCACCGCGCTTCCCACGCTCCTGTTCACCGTCGCGATCATTATCGCCTTCCAGCTCGCCGGGCTCATGGGTCTCGCCTATGCCGCCACCGCGATGCTTTCGATGGCGGGCATGGTCGTTGCATTGGACGCCTACGGCCCCGTTACCGACAATGCCGGCGGCATTGCCGAAATGGCGGGCCTCGACGACAGCGTGCGTGAAAAAACCGACCTGCTCGACGCGGTGGGCAACACCACCAAGGCGGTCACCAAGGGCTATGCGATCGGTTCGGCGGCGCTGGCAGCACTCGTGCTGTTCGCGGCCTACACGACCGACCTTCGCAAATACTTCCCCGACGTGAGCGTCGATTTCAGCCTCGAGAACCCGTACGTGATCGTCGGTCTGCTGCTGGGCGCGCTGCTGCCGTACCTCTTCGGTGCGCTGGGCATGACCGCGGTCGGCCGCGCTGCCGGCGACGTCGTCATCGACGTGCGCGAGCAGTTCAAGGCGAAGCCGGGCATCATGGATGGTTCGGAGCGTCCGGACTATGCCAAGACGGTGGATCTGGTGACCAAGGCCGCAATCAAGGAAATGATCGTTCCGTCGCTGCTGCCGGTGCTTGCGCCGGTTGTGGTCTACTTCGTGATCACCGCGGTTGCGGGCCAGGAGAACGGCTTTGCCGCACTCGGCGCGCTGCTCTTGGGTGTGATCGTGTCGGGTCTCTTCGTCGCGCTCTCGATGACGTCGGGCGGCGGTGCGTGGGACAACGCCAAGAAGTATATCGAAGACGGCAATCATGGCGGCAAGGGCTCGGAAGCCCACAAGGCCGCGGTGACCGGTGACACGGTCGGCGATCCCTACAAGGACACTGCCGGCCCCGCCGTCAATCCGATGATCAAGATCACCAACATCGTCGCGATCCTGCTGCTGGCAGCCCTCGCGGGAACGGGCCACGGCCTGATCTGACGATCATTCGCACCAAACGAACGAGGCCTCGCCGACCCCTTGTCGGCGGGGCCTTTTTCGTTAGGCTTCGTCAGGTCAGCACGGGTTTGGGGGGTTGCGTAATGCGTTTTTTTCTAGTCGCACTGCTTGGGATACTTGGAATAGGGGCACCTGCCGCCAGCCAGAATGCTGCCCCGACACGCATGACGACTGCGGACTTCGCAGCGCAGCAGGAATGGTCAAATCCCAGATTATCGCCAGATGGCAGCCGCATTGCCCTGGTCATGCACGATGCGAAAGAAAAGCGGATCGTCATCCTCGACGCCGAAAATCCGCAGACGGTTATCCGACAGGCCCTTCTGGGCGAACCACCACTGCAGGCGCTCCGCTGGGCCGGAAACGATCGCCTCTTGATCAAGCTGCAGACGTACAAGCCGGTATTCGGCTTTACGCGTCCTGCCGACCGTCTCTTCATCTATGACATCTCGGCTGATCGGTCTTACGAGGCGGCGCCCGAATTCAACGGCACCTACTCTGGCGACCTTGTGTACGTCGACAGGTCAGGCGAATGGGCGCTGGTCGCGGGCCAGAACGACCAGAACGATTATCCGTCCATTAGGCGGGTCGATCTTTCCACCGGAAAGTCCAAGCAAATCCAGCACCAGATGCGCGGCGTCTGGGACTGGTATGCCGATCGAGACGGCGTGGTGAGAGCCGCTATTCAATATAGCAAGACAAACGACTTCGCGCTCCAGTATCGCGACAATGAAGATGACAAATTCAAGCGGATCACGATCAATCTGCAACGCGACAGTGACGACGAGATCATGGTCGAAAGTATCTTCCTGTCACTGACCGACGCTCCCTCGACGGCAATCAGCAATCACCGGAAAGGACGATTTGGCGTCTACGAGTTCGATCTGCAGAGAGGCCGCATCGGCGAACCCATTTTCGAACATCCCACTCACGACATCGACAGCTATTATCTCGACAATGAAAGCGGCTCGGTTCTCGGCATCCGATACCAGGATGATCGACCTCGAATCCACTGGTTGGACGAAGAAATGAAACGGCACCAGGCGCGCATTGATCGCGCGTTGCCCGGCATGGCGAACCGCATCGCCTCCTTTGCCAGCGACCGCAACCGCATGATTATCCATTCCTCGCGGGGCGCCGATCCTGGACTCTACTATCTGCTCGACATCGGCGCGGGTCGCATGGACGTCATTGCCAACCCGTACGAACGCGTTGACCCTGACCAACTTTCGCCTGTGCAGCATGTCGAATATCGTGCCCGCGACGGCTTGGAGATTGACGCCTATCTCACTCTCCCCAAGGACCGCGAGGCCACCAATCTTCCCCTCGTACTGCTTCCTCATGGCGGCCCCTTCGCGCGCGATACGTGGAGTTACGATCCGCTGGTCCAATTCATCGCGTCGCTTGGTTACGCGGTGCTGCAGCCAAACTTCAGGGGCTCCACCGGGCGCGGGCGCGAATTTGTCGAGAAAGGATATGGGCAGTTCGGGACAGGCATGATGACCGACATGTATGACGGCATCGACTGGCTTGCCGCGCAGGGCATCGTCGATCCGAAGCGCGTCTGTATCGCAGGCGCGAGCTACGGTGGCTACGCCGCCATGTGGGGCGCCATCGATGCTCCCGAACGCTTTCGCTGCGCCGTGAGCTATGCCGGCATCAGCGACCTTGCCTCCATGCGCCGTTATGATCGCAAGTTGCTGGTGCCCGTCCGATACACTGAATTCTGGCGCGACATGATTGCTGGCGATGTCGATGCAATGGATGACCTCGACCATATTTCACCCCTCAATTATGCCCGTCGGTTAGCGGTCCCAATGTTTATTGCCCACGGCAAGAAGGACCGCATCGTTCCGGTCGAACAGAGCGAGAAGATGATCGCAGCGCTGCACCGAGCGGAAAAGCCGTTCGACTGGATGATCTACGAGGAATCCGCACACGGCTTTGACGAGGAAGAGGAGTTCGACGATTTCCTCCGACGGCTGGCGGCGTTCTTGGCGCAACACAACCCGGCCTGACGCGCACGACGCGGATACTTGGCTTGGGCGCGCACTTCCCCTAAGGGGCTGTCCACACTCAATAACCGCGAAAAGGATGTTCATGGCCAAAGAAGAACTTCTCGAGATGCGGGGACGGGTGGTCGAGCTGCTGCCCAACGCAATGTTCCGCGTCGAGCTGGAGAATGGCCACGAGATCCTCGGACACACGGCAGGCAAGATGCGCAAGAACCGCATCCGCGTGCTGACCGGCGACGAAGTGCTCGTCGAACTGACCCCGTACGACCTCACCAAGGGTCGTATTACCTATCGCTTCAAGTAAGCCTGTGAAACTCGTCCTCGCCTCGGCGAGCCCGCGCCGCCGCGACCTGCTCGCGCGTATCGGCGTGACGCCGGATGTCGTCGATCCGGCGGAGATCGACGAGGCCCCTCGCAAAGGCGAAACGCCGCGCCCGCATGCCGTCCGCCTGGCAGAGGAAAAGGCGCAGGCAATAGCGCCCAAGCACGATGGCGCGGTCATCCTTGCCGCCGACACCGTCGTCGCAGTCGGGCGCCGCATCCTGCCCAAGGTCGAAGACGAAGCGACGCTGCGCGAGTGCATGGCGCTGCTGTCGGGCCGCCGCCACAAGGTGCTGACCGGTGTCGCGGTGATCGATCCGCAAGGCCAGATGCGCTCGCGCCTTGTTGAAACGATGATCGCGATGAAGCGCCTGTCACCCGACGAGATCGACTTCTACGCCGCGCACGGCGAATGGAAGGGCAAGGCCGGCGGCTACGCGCTGCAGGGCTACGGCGAGGTCTATGTCCGCCATATCGCGGGCAGCTATTCCAACGTTGTCGGACTGCCGCTTGGCGAGACCCGCAACATGCTGAAAGCCGCGGGCTATCCCCTTGCCTGAGTGGATTATCGAGGACGGCATCGGCGAAACCCGCGCCGCGCTGGTTGAAAACGGCGAGATCATCGAGGCCCGCGTCCGCCGCGACGGGACCATCGCACCCGGAACCGTCCTCGATGCCACGCTGAAGTCGATCGCTCCCCGGGTGGTCGTCGAAGCCGAGGGACAGGAGTTCCTGCTGCCCCGCGGTGCCAGCGGGATCAGCGAAGGCGCTGCGATCCGCATCGAGATCGTGCGCGAACAATCGGGCAGCGAACCGTGGAAGCGCCCGCTCGCCAAGCAGAGCGACAACGCCGTGCGGCCGGCACCGCCGCTGGCCGAGGGCACGCCCGGCACGATCGACGCGTGGGACGATCTCATCGAAGAAGCGCGCAGCGGCATCATCGCGTTCGACGGCGGCGAATTGCGGACCGAGAGCACCGCCGCGATGACCGTCATCGATGTCGATGGTTGGCTGGTACCCGACAAGCTGGCGCAGATGGCGGCATGGTCCAGCGCGCGGGCCATCCGCCGTCTCGACATCGGCGGCAGCATCGCGATCGATTTCCCCACCATCGAGGGCAAGGCGGAGCGTCAGCAGATCGGCCAGATCATCGACGACTACCTGCCCAAACCGTTCGAACGCACCGCGATGAACGGTTTTGGGCTGGTCCAGATCGTACGCCCGCGCACCCGCGCGTCGCTGATCGAGCTGGCACAGGATCGCGCCGCCTTCGAAGCGCGCGCCCTGATGCGCCGCGCCGAACGCGAAGTAGGCGCCGTCACGCTGACGGCGCACCCTGCCGTCATCGCGGCGATCCGTCCCGAATGGCGCGATCAGCTGGCGCGAAAGGTCGGCGGCACGGTCACCTTGAAGGCCGACCCCGCGCTTGCCATGTCAGGCGCCTATGCCCAAAAAAGCTGACAGCGATTGCCCCGTTTGCGGCAAGCCGACCACCAAAGAATACCGCCCCTTCTGCAGCCGCGGCTGCAAGGATCGCGACCTGCTGAACTGGCTTGGCGATGGCTATCGCATCCCGGGGCCTCCGGTCCCGCAAACAGGGGTGGACAGCGAAAGCGAGGGCGGCTAGACGGCGCCCTCGCTAACGCCGCAATCCTTTGCGGACGCCTGCGCGCCTAGGTAGCTCAGTTGGTAGAGCATGCGACTGAAAATCGCAGTGTCGGCGGTTCGATCCCGTCCCTAGGCACCACTCCCCTCCCCTCATCAGATCGCTTGCAAGCACGCCAGCGAATGCGTGCTGATGTCACAAGCATATTGGGTTTTCTCGTGATCTTATGCACAAGCGGGCGCGATGAAACGCGCGTCACGCTTGAACTCGGCGCGCTTGCATGCCTGATGGATACGCGATGACCAAGACACCCAAGAAGATCGTGCTTGCCTATTCGGGCGGGCTCGACACGTCGATCATGCTCAAGTGGCTCCAGACCGAATACTGCGCCGAGGTCGTGACCTTTACCGCCGATCTGGGGCAGGGCGGCGAGGTGGAGGAAGCGCGCCGCAAGGCGGAAATGCTCGGCATCAAGCCTGATAACATCTTCATCGAGGACCTACGCGAGGAATTCGTCCGCAACTTCGTCTTCCCGATGTTTCGCGCCAATGCGCTCTATGAAGGGCAGTATCTCCTCGGCACCGCGATCGCGCGTCCGCTGATCAGCAAGTGGCAAGTCGATGTCGCGCGCAAGGTCGGCGCCGACGCGGTCTGTCATGGTGCGACCGGGAAGGGCAACGACCAGGTCCGCTTCGAGCTCGGCTATTACGCGCTCGACCCCGACATCACGGTGATCGCGCCGTGGCGCGACTGGGACTTTGCCTCGCGCAGCGACCTGATCGATTTTGCCGAGGCCAACCAGATCCCCATCACAAAGGACAAGCGCGGCGAGGCGCCGTTCTCGATTGATGCGAACCTGCTGCACAGTTCGTCCGAGGGCCGCGTGCTGGAAGATCCTGCGGTCGATGCGCCCGAATATGTCTTCCAGCGGACCGTGGCGCCCGAAGACGCGCCCGACGCGCCGACCATCGTCAAGATCGGCTTCGAAGCCGGCGATCCGGTCTCGATCGATGGCGAGGCCATGAGCCCCGCAACCTTGCTTACGAAACTTAACGCGCTTGGCGGCTCGAACGGTATCGGCCGCCTCGATATGGTCGAAAACCGGCAGGTCGGCATGAAATCGCGCGGCATCTACGAAACGCCGGGCGGCACCGTGCTTTCGGCGGCGCGCCGGGGCATGGAATCGCTCACGCTCGATGCAGGCGCGATGCACCTTAAGGACGAATTGATGCCGCGTTATGCAAAGCTGGTCTATGACGGCCTGTGGTTTGCACCCGAGCGCGAAATGTTGCAGGCCGCGATCGATGCCAGCCAGGGCGCGGTGACGGGCGAGGTGACGATGAAACTCTACAAGGGCAATGCCACGGTGATCGGCCGCACCAGCCCCTATTCGCTCTACGATGAAGACCTCGTCACGTTCGAGGAGGGGACAGGCGACTATGACCAGAAGGATGCCGAGGGGTTCATAAGGCTGCGCGCGCTGCGTCTGCGCACGCTGGCTAAGCAGCGGGCCAAGCTGACATGAGGGACGACGCCAACAAGATGTGGGGCGGCCGCTTTCGGGGCGCCGCGCACAAGGTCATGGAAACGATCAACGCGTCTATCTCCTTCGACAAACATTTGTGGCGGCAGGACATCGAAGCCAGCAAGGTGCACGTCGCGATGCTGCAGGCGCAGAACATCATCGATGACGAGGCAGCGCAGAAAATCAGCAACGGGCTCGACAAGATCGAGACCGAATTTGAACGCGACGGCATCGTCGAGAACCCCGCGCTCGAAGACATCCATATGCACGTGGAATCGCGGCTCGCCGAACTGATCGGCCCCGATGCCGGACGGCTGCACACCGCGCGCTCGCGCAATGACCAGGTCACCACCGATTTGCGCCTGTTCGTCCGCGAGGCCTGCGACGAGGCCAACTCGTTACTGGTCGCTTTTCAGGAAGCGCTGCTGGATCGCGCCGAAGAGCATGCCGAGACGATCATGCCGGGCTTCACCCACCTCCAGTCGGGCCAGCCGGTAACGCTCGGCCATCACCTGCTTGCCTATTTCGAAATGGCGGTGCGCGATCGCTCGCGCTTTGCCGACGCGCGTAATCGGATGAATCAGTGCCCGCTCGGTGCCGCGGCGCTCGCGGGCACCTCCTACCCCATTGATCGCGACATGACGGCACAGGCGCTTGGTTTCGATAGTCCCTGTCGCAATTCGATCGACGCCGTCAGCGACCGTGATTTTGCGCTCGATTATGTCATGGCCGCATCGGCGTGCGCGCTGCATCTGTCGCGGCTCGCCGAAGAGATCATCATCTGGGCAAGTCAGCCCTATGGCTTCGTCAAACTGCCCGACGCCTGGTCGACCGGTAGCTCGATCATGCCGCAAAAGCGCAACCCCGACGCCGCCGAGTTGGTGCGCGGCCACGCGGGGCGCATTCTCGGCGCGCTGGTGTCGATGGCGACGATGCTCAAAGGCTTGCCGCTGGCCTATGCCAAGGACCTGCAGAACGACAAACCGCCGCTGTTCGAGGCGCGCGAGTTGCTGACGCTGTGCCTCGAAGCCATGCGCGGTATGGTAACCGATCTGGAGTTCGTTCCCGAGGCGATGCTGGAGGCGGCGCGGGCAGGCCATGCCACGGCAACCGACCTTGCCGACTGGCTGGTTCGCGAACAGGGCGTCCCGTTCCGCGAAGCCCATCACATCGCCGGCACCGCTGTGGCGGCGGCGGAGGGCAAGGGCGTGGCGCTGGAAGAGTTGTCGATTGACGATCTGCAAGCGATCGACGGACGCCTTGACGAGGCAGCGCTACAGGTGCTCGGTGTCGAAAGCTCCGTTGCCAGCCGCACGAGTTTCGGTGGCACGGCGCCGGATCAGGTGCGCGCGCAGATCAAGGCCGCACGAGAGTATCTCAAAAGCTGATGGCGCTGCCGACTTAGCGGATTACGCGAATGTCATCGACCATCGCACGCACGTCATCGGGGGTGGGCGCGGTCATGCCGCGCACGGCGAACGCAACCGCGAAATTGACCAGCATGCCGAACACGCCGATGCCTTCGGGCGAAATGCCGAACCACCAATTGTCCGCCGTGTTGACGGCCGGGTTCCATAGCTTGAACCAAGCGATGTAGAGAAAGGTGACCGACAGGCCTGCCACCATCCCCGCAATGGCGCCTTCGCGGTTCATCCCCTTGATGAAGATGCCCATGAAGATTGCCGGGAAGAGCGAGGCTGCCGCCAATCCGAAGGCGAACGCCACGACCTGCGCCACAAAACCAGGCGGATTGATCCCCAGATACCCGGCCACCAGGATCGCCGCGGTAATCGCGATCCGCGCCGCGCGCAGTTCGCCTTTCTCACTAATGTCGGGGCGGAAGGTGCGCTTAAGCAAATCATGGCTGACCGAGCTCGAAATCACCAGCAGCAGCCCCGCCGCGGTCGATAGCGCAGCTGCCAACCCGCCCGCCGCAACCAGCGCGATGACCCATCCGGGCAGGTTGGCTATTTCAGGATTGGCCAGCACCATGATGTCACGGTCGACATAGACTTCGTTGTCGCCGTCTGCGGCAGCGTTGGAAACGACGCGTTCGCCCGATGCGCCTGTCTCCTCGGTGAAGATAGGCGCGCCCTCGAAGGCATCGCCTGCGCGCACCTGCATCACGCCGTCGCCATTCTTGTCGCGAAACGCGATGAGGTCATTGGCTTCCCAGTTGGTGAACCACCCCGGTGCCTCGCTATATTCGGTGCCGTTGACGCTATCGACGAAGTTGGCACGAGCGAAGGCGCCGACCGCGGGAGCGGTCGTGTAAAGCAAGGCGATAAACACCAGCGCCCATCCCGCCGACCGGCGCGCATCGGAAGCCTTGGGCACGGTGAAAAAGCGCACGATCACGTGCGGCAATCCGGCCGTGCCGATCATCAGCGCCGCAGTGATGCAGAAGACGTCGATAGTGGATTTCGAGCCGTCGGTGTAAGCGGCGAAGCCCAGATCGATCAGCGTCGCATCGAGCCTGTCGAGAAAATAGGTGCCGCCTTCGACGCTCGATCCCAGCCCGAGTTGCGGCACCGGATTGCCCGTCACCATGAAGCTGATGAAAAAGGCGGGCACCAGATACGCGAAGATCAGCACGCAATATTGCGCAACCTGCGTGTAGGTAATGCCCTTCATCCCGCCCAGGACGGCGTAGACGAAAACGATCCCCATGCCCGCAATCACGCCGATCGTGATCGGTACGTCGAGGAAGCGCGAGAAGACGATGCCGACCCCGCGCATCTGTCCCGCGATATAGGTGAAACTGATGAAGATGAGGCAGATCACCGCCACCACGCGCGCGGTCTTGCTGTAATAGCGCGTCCCGATGAAGTCGGGGACGGTGAACTGCCCGAATTTGCGCAGATAAGGCGCAAGTAGCAGTGCCAGCAGCACGTAGCCGCCTGTCCAGCCCATCAGATAGACCGATCCGTCATAGCCGAGGAACGCGATCAGTCCCGCCATCGAGATGAAGCTGGCCGCGCTCATCCAGTCGGCGGCGGTTGCCATGCCATTGACCACTGGGTTCACGCCGCCGCCGGCAACATAGAATTCATCGGTCGACCCGGCGCGCGACCAAACCGCAATTCCGATATAAAGCGCGAAGCTCAGCGCGACGAAGATATAGATGAGGGTTTGCGTCTCCATTTATTCGTCACGATGCTCGCGCTCGATCCGCTCCATCCGGCGGACGTAGACGACGATCAGGACGATGAAGGCGTATATGCTGCCTTGCTGGGCGAACCAGAAGCCGAGCGGATAGCCACCGATGCGCCACTGGTCGAGCCATTCGCGCAGCAGGATCCCCGCACCGAACGACACCGCGAACCAGATCGACAGCAGGATGAGCAGCAAGCGGATGTTGGCGCGCCAATAGGCATTGCGCTGCGCGTTGCCCTCTTCGCTATCATCGTGCATCGGCGCCTCCCCCTCGTCGACCGTATTAGGCAGGGTTTGTCGCGTGGCCAAGCCATCGTGACGTTTGCCGTCCTCGCTGCTAAGCCAACGCCTATGCTCACCGCGCTCGTCTGTCTCGTCCTCGTCGCTGCGACCATCGCGATCCATTACGAGGTGCTGCGCTTCACTTCGAACAACCTGACCCATTTGCGGGTGCCGCCGCGCATGCGGATCATCATCATGCTCACCGCAGCGCTCGTCAGCCACCTCGCACATTGCCTTCTATATGCGGTCGCCTTTCTCTGGCTTGAGCGGCTTGGCGGTTTCGGCAGCATTGATGGCCCTGTAGGCCATGACCTTGGCGATGCCTTCTATTTCTCCGTCACAAGCTACACCACGCTCGGTATAGGCGACCTTATACCGACAGGCGCGATCCGCATCATTGCGGGTGTGTCTGCCCTGAACGGGCTTGTAATGGTCGGCTGGACCGCGTCGATGACCTATCTTTACATGGAAAAATTCTGGCACCTTAAAGGGCGGAGGCCGCGCAAGAAGCGCTAGCCGGGCCCCTTTAGCCCGGCAGCGTCATCGGCCGCGTTTCGTAATGCAGGTGCCACTGCTGCACTTCGGATAACATGATCTCGCCAAGTCGCCGCGAGCGTTCTGCCAGCCGGTCGAAGGATAGCGGGTCAGCGTCCAGCGCATTGCGCAGCTTGCCGAGCTGGTGGGAGATTGCCGCCGAGCGTTCGCCAGTCGCTGCGAAGTCGCCCTGCATGCGGATGCCATACAGCGCCGCCGCCAGCGCCGGGAACAGGGCGGTGATGAAGGTCACCAATCCCGTGCCGCTCATGCCAAAAACATCGCCCACCTTGCCGAAGCCGAAGCTGATCGCGAGATAGGTGACGCAAGCGATGATCGTGCCGACGAACAGCAGGTCGCCGGCGCGGTGCAGCTGGTGGTTGGCATGGTGCATCGAATGGGCATTACCTTTGTGGTAGCCCAGCTGCTCGTCGATCAACGAGAGCATCACGCCGCGCACCTTTTGCAGATAGGCGCGATCGAAGGTCGCGCGCACTAGTCCCAGCTCGCGTGCGGAAGCGCGCGCATACCAGCTGACCCAGCCCGGGTGGGTCGTGCCGTCCTCGACATCGCGCAGGCTGAGCCGTCCGAGCGGCGATGCCATCGCCAGCAAGCGAAGCCGTTCGGCAAGATGTCGCCGGTCGAGCCAGCAGCGATGCAGATTCTGGCGATTGGCAAAACGGGTATTGGCGATGATCAGGAGGATCACCAGCAGTTCGAGTGCGATGAGCAGTTTCTTCGCTTCGGGAATGAGCAGGCCCAGCAAGGCAAGAAAGACAGCAAGGCCCGCCATCGCGAAATTGGTCACGAAGCTCGACCGGAACCGCAGCGCGAAATCGTTGGCCTGGGCATCTGCCCGTCCGAACCGGCACAGCATGCTGCCATTGAGTCGTTCGCCGTAGCGCCCATTTTGGGCAAACGGTTCGGTGTGCGGCTTTAGCCAGCGGGCACTATCGTCCGCCGTCGGCGCCCGGGTCGAGATCCTGCTCCACGGCTTGGCGCCCGTTGCCGCCAGCAGCAGCGGCCACCCGAGCGACGATTTGGGTTTGCTGTGCTGCGGCGCGATGAAGCTGGCGAGTTCGGCCGCATCGTCGCCATCGGGCGGCGCGCATAACGCCTCGATCAGGTGCGGCAGCGCGAGACGCGCATCGGCCCGCTGCACCCCGTCGAGCGAGGGGCGATCTGGCACCGCTTCGTGAAGCCCGCTCCACAGCAGTTCGGGGGGCTTCTTGCCCTTGGCATCGATGTGGATGACGGGTTGGTGCAGCGCCACCGCTTCGGCGATGACCTGCGTCGTGCCGCCGCGTCCGCGTGCTGCTTCCCCGTCCCAGATGGCGATGAGGATATCGGATTGCGCCAGCACGACACGCCCCGCCGCTTCGTAGGCCGCAGTCTCGCCCTGCGAATGATCGTCGATCGACATCACCGTGTCGGCGGCGGCGAGCATTTTTTCGGTACGCGCCCATTCCTCCGCCCCGAAGTCCTTGGCGTAGACATCTTGCGGAAAAGGAAGGCAGGCGGCGATGGCGTTGCCTGTGTCGAGCGCAGCTTCGGCTGCGAGCACGTCCGCGCCCTCCGCCAGCGAGGTGACAAGTTTCACTTCGGGCGTAACATCAGAGAACACCGATTTGTGCGCCGAGTGCAGTGTGACCAGCGAGCCGCGCGCCACGTTGAAGATTTCGGCACACGCGGTGCGGATCGTATCGCTATGCGCAAGATCGAGCCGCGGCGGACGGTGCCCGGTGATCCCGAAGCGCAAAGTGAGCCGCGGGCGATATTGGTTGCTCGATGACGTCACGCTAGAAAATGCCCCCTCGCATCACCCGAGCACGCCACATTTCCAAGTGGAAGGCAAGGCGCCAGTACCCCGGCGCCCTGCTTTGCCGATCAGACCTTAATTACCATCACGATCGATGATGATGGGGTCCGTATTGATGTGATTTGTCCCATCGGTAAGACACACGAGATATCTGTGCGTCGGATGGACGCTCCTGTCGGCCCCGGTGTCGTTGATCTTTGCTTTGGTCGAATTGGAGTCGTTCTTCAGCGAGAAATCCGAGCCATTTTCGACGTAGATACCCGACCCGATCGATGTCCAACCGTTGGCCTCGGGCGGCGCACTGACTTGCGAATCAAACATCCAGCCGGACGTGTCGATGTCGAGCTTAATGTCCTTGTTACTATCGGGGGTAATGCTGTCAGGCCCAATCGACGCCGAATAACTGCCGTCGGATTGCTGGGTGACCGTAATTCTTGCTTTGTCTGCCATTGTTCTTCTCCCTGTGCGTCAATCCCGAAAAATGCCTCCGAATGCCGAGTCGGGATCGAACCCCGGCGGAAGTTTTGTGGTGTTCGTGCCGCTTCGCCGATCAAGCGCGGCGCGGGGCAAGGCGATAAAGGGATTGGTGACGTCCGCTTGCTCAAGGATGGTGCGAGACTTGCTCCACAATGAGTTGCGTTCGGCCGGCGTCCCAGCTCGATCGCCAAGCGCCATCAGTAAAGTCGCGGCATTGTGCCGCGACTGAATATCGTCGCGAAATCCGCCGCCACCCCGCAAGTCTGCGACCAGCCTTTGCGCTTCCTGTGCGTCAACGGGATTCCCACTGAGCACCGATAACATGAGCGCCGCCAACAGCTTCTTTTGAAGAGATACGTCGTCGGCCGACCCTTGGAGCAGCGCTCGAATGTCGGCGGTCGCTTGGATCGCCCTTCCGCGTGCTGCGGTCCGCTCGCCACGGGCAAGCTCGATCAGCCCTCGACTTACCAGCGAGTTTGCGCGTGTTTCCCGCCATTCTTGGTTGCCAGGTTCTGTGGTCGAAAGATCGGCAAAGATTGCTTCTGCCTTGGCGAGACATTCGTCGGCTTTTGACAAATCGCCTCGGACGAAGTGGGACATGGAAAGATTGGCCTCTCCATATCCTCGCATTTCTCTTACCGCCGCGTCGCTCTGGTCGAGCAAGTCGTGATCCAGTGCCTCGAGTTGACGCTGCCTCGCATCTATCGATTTCTCGATCTGCCCGTCAGACGTATAGATCGTGGCGCTGTGCGCGTGGGTCTGTACCATCGTGAGCAACGTATCGCGATCGGGCGGGTTGATCGCGGCAAGGCGCTTCTGGGCTTCTTCGAAGGCCCTCAGTGCTTCGTCATACCGCCGGTGCTTACGATAGGCATAGCCAAGATTAATGGGCCCGTAAGAGGCCTCCAGTTGCGATGCCCGATCGTCGGGTTTTATTTCCACCAGCCGCGCCGTCAAATTGCGATATTCGACAAACCTCGCCAATGCCTCATCCTGTCGTCCCTGCTCGTCAGCCAGATAACCAACCCAGAAGACGCTTTGCGCGTGATCATAAATCCGCTGCCAGTCGTCGCGCTGGCGCTCCAGTAGCGCTTCCGTCGTAGCGGCCGCATTGCGAAAGCCCTCAAGCGCCATCTTGTTATCACCGCGCAACATCGAAACCTCGCCCATCAGGTGAAGCGCGCGCGAGCGCCGCCCCAGCGCGTTTGCATCGAGATCGGCCAATTTCTGCTGTGCATAATAATCGAGCGCGCGATCACCGACCGCTTCGAGCACGTCGAGCCGCCCGACCGGCTCGAGTTTCTCGCGCAGGTCGGTCAGCATGAATTCGATCAGACCATCGGCCTGTTCGCGCTGTTCAATCGCTTCTTCCCGCTGGTCGATGGCGTAGAGTGACAAACCGGTCGTGCCGACCATGCCGAGCGCGGAGGCTGCGGCGATCCAAGCGAAGCGCTTGTTGCGCCGCGCCGCATCGCGCTGGACGAGGTCATCGAGGCCAAGCCCGAACAATCCGGCGATCAGCTTCAGTTTCCCAAGCCGCTTGCCGTCGCCTTCTTCGCGGAAGTCGGCGGCAACAGGCTCGGCGCGCTGGTCGGTCAGCTGGCCTTCCGCGTCGAGCTTGTAACGAAGCGCGGGCGGGAAGCATTCTTCGTCCTCGCGCCCCGCCATATCGCTGGCAAACGGTTCGCCGTCGATGATGGCCGCCAAGACCGGCGCGCCCGGATTGACCCGCTTGAAGGTCGCAATTTCCTCGTTGGTCCAGCGCGATGCGACGGCAGCCGGCGAACACAGGACGATCAGCGCCTTGGAATTTTCCAGCGCCGATTCCAGCCGCCGCCCGAGATTTTCGGCGGCCGCCAGCTCTTCACGATCGCGGAAGATCGGGCGGATGCGGCGCGGAATTGGCCCAAGGCGGCTATCGCGCCCAACGAGCCTGCTTGGCAGCGCATAAAATTCAAGCGCGCGGTGCAGCCAGTTCGCAAACTGCTTGTCGCGATGACTGTAGCTCAGGAACGCCAGATATTCGCCGCTTTTGTCCATGCCCCCCCGATCCGGAATGAGAACAACAGAGACCAGCTATGCGACTCGGCCTAATCTCAATTAACATAATAGTTAATAGGACCGGCTGGCAAACGGAAAACCGCGAAAAAAGCGCGGCACTGTATCGACGCGGCGACGTTTCTCTGGCTAAGAAGCGCGCATGGCAAAAACCCCACAACAGATTCAGGCCGAAGAAAAACGCGCCGGCTTGGTACTTATCGCCGCCGCCGCGCTTGCGCTGATCGCGGCTAATTCACCGCTCGCCCACTATTATCACGACCTGCTCGAGTTCAAATTCGGGCCGACCATGCCCCGTTTCGGGCAATTCAGCGTCGAATATTGGATCGTCGATGGGTTGATGGCGGTTTTCTTCTTGCTGGTCGGGCTGGAAGTGAAGCGCGAATGGTTCGAGGGGCGCCTGTCGACACCTGATGAACGGCGCCTGCCGATCATCGCCGCCATTGGCGGCATGGCCGTGCCAGCGCTCGTCTTTCTCGCCGTCGTCGGGTTCGATCCCCACCTTTCGGCGGGCTGGGCGATCCCCGCGGCCACCGACATCGCCTTTGCCATCGGCGTACTGGCGATCCTTGGCCGGCATGCGCCCGCCGCCATCAAGCTCCTGCTCGTCACCATCGCCATCGTTGATGATATCGGTGCGGTGGCCATCATTGCGCTGGTCTACACCGCCGATCTCAACACGCTGGCGCTCGCGGGTGCCGGCGCGGTGACGGCCGTCATGGGGACGATGGCGCTCTACGGCGTGCGCAAGCTGCGCTACTTCCTTATCGGATTTTTCGTCCTGTGGTTGCTGGTCCTCGCCAGCGGTGTCCATGCAACGATTGCCGGTGTGCTTGCAGCGCTGACGATCCCGCTCGGCAAGGGCGAGGAAACAAGCCCGCTGCGCCGGCTCGAGCATAATATCCACCCCTGGGTGATGTTCGGCATCGTGCCCATTTTCGGATTTGCCGCTGCCGGCGTCGAGTTGCCGAGCGACATGAGCGCGTTGTTTGAACCGCTGCCGCTGGGCATTATGCTCGGCTTGTTCATCGGCAAGCAGATCGGCGTGTTCGGCACGATCTATTTCGCCTGCAAGACACGGCTTGCCCGCCGTCCGCGGGGCACGCGCTGGGCGCAAATTTACGGCGCCGCCATCCTGTGCGGCATCGGCTTCACGATGAGCCTGTTCATCGGCGCGTTGGCTTTCCCGGCGCATCCGAGCGAAATCGATGCCGCAAAAATCGGGACGCTGATGGGCTCGCTGTTGTCGGCGCTGGTCGGCTATGCCGTCTTGCGCTTCAACAATGCGCGGCCATCCACCGCCGAAGAGATCGAGCAGGCGGGCGACGTCTTCTGCGCGGACGATGAACTCAAACGCCAAGAAAAGGCACGCAAAGGCGTGAGCGAGACGGCTTAACGCCAGCCTGCCTCACGCGCCGCCGTTTCGGCCGCGGCGTCCAGTGGTTCGCCTGCAATGCGCGCATCGATCAGCGCGGCGAGGCGCGGATCGGTGCCGCTCGCCATGCGGAAGTCGCCGCCCACGTCTTCGCCCGAGAACAGGCCCTCGACCCGCCAAGCGTCGCCGTCTCGGCAGGCAAGGCCGCTATCGCCCGCGACGCTGAAGCTGCGGCAAAAACTGCCGTCCGCCTGCGCAAAGCTGACCCCGATCCGAATATCGCCCTCAGGCGCCGAAGCAAGCTGGCGGTCGAGCGCCTCGTGCAGCGAAGCGGTCGCCACCATCTGTCCGCCGCGATGGTCGATCAGACCGGGCGATCCTGCGAATTGCGTGCCGCCAACGAACGCCAGCGCGACGGCCGCGGCCGCCGCCGCGGCGCGCCACCAGGGACGGTTATCATTGGCGGGCAAGGGCGCTGCGGGCTCCATTGCCGCCGTTTCGGGCGCCGCAGTCATCACCGGATCGAACGCAGCGCGCAGATCGCGGGTCATTGCGCGATGCTCGTCCGCCAATGCCTGCAAGGCAGGATCAGCGTCGACCCGTGCGGCTACGCGTGCTGCAGTCTCGGGATCCAGTTCGCCGTCGAGCCAGGCGAAAAATTCTTCTTCGTCAGTCATCATTTCCCTCGCCCAGCATTTCCAAGAGTGCCTTGCGCCCCCGCACGAGACGGCTCGAGACCGTGCCGATCGGCAAGTCGAGCAATTCGGCGGTTTCGCGGTATCCCATGCCATCGACCAGGATGAGCGCGACGATCTCGCGCTGCTCCTCGGGCAATTGCGCCATGGCGTTCATCGCCTTTTGCAGATCGATCGCCGCATGCGTGGCAGGGCGCGGATCGTGACCCACGCCCAGCCCCGCTTCCTCGGGCACCTCGCGGTTGGCGCGGCGTCCACGCGCGCGGACCGTATCGATCCAAAGATTGCGGGTAAGCTGGAACATCCAGCTGTCGAAGCGTGTACCCTGCTCGAACTTGGCGAAATTGCGCAATGCGCGCTCGCTCGCACGTTGCAGCAAGTCGTCGGCATCGGCCGACTGGCTGGTGAGCGAATAGGCAAAACGACGAAGGCGCGGATAGATCGCGCGAAACTGGGCTTCGAAGCTCGTACAGGATGAATTCATGGCACCTCATGGGGATGAAACGTGCGCCGGCTGTCGTTTCATCCGCGACCATGCATAATATAGGAAAATACCATGTCCACTCATCGTCTGCCCCTGATAGCCGCCTGTGCGGCCTTGCTGTCGCTCCCTGCGTCGGCACAGCTGGTGCCCGATCTTGGCGGGCTGACCAACGGACCCGGCCTCCTGCCGCCCTTGCCCAACGTCAACATTCCCGTGGTCGGGGACTTGTTGGAGCGCGAACCGCAGGCAGCCGAACTTGCGACACCGACCCTCAACCGGGTGGGCCAGTCGGGTATTTCGGCTCGGCTTGGGCGACGCGATCTCCAGCGGCTGCGCGAAGCACGGCTTGAAAAGCTGATCGATGACTATCCAGCCGAACTCGATAGCGACCGCGACGACTATCCGGTCCGCCGCGGCGAGTTGCTGCTGGTCGATCCCGATGCGACCGGTCTTGCCCGCGCCCGCGCCGCCGGTTTCAGCCCGATCGCGGAAACCCGGCTCGATGCGCTCGGCGTGCGGCTCGTCACGCTCGCGGTCCCCGCGCAGGACGACGACATACGCGATGCCATCAAGCGGCTGCGCAAGGCCGCGCCCGAGCTGGTAATCGACTATAACCATGTCTTCGAACCCGCCGGCGGCGGCCTTTCGCCGCTGACAAATGCCGCGGCGGCGATGGGCCAGCCGCGCGCTGCATCGGGGACGATCGCCATCATCGACGGCGGCGTCGCATCGCATCCCTCCTTGTCGTCCGCAAATCTGCGTCAGCGCGCCTTTGCCAGTCAGGTCGTGCCGACCGGCCACGGCACTGCGGTCGCCTCGCTCGTCGTCGGTAACGATGGCGCGTTTCGCGGCGCATCGCGGGGAACGCGCCTGCTGGTCGCTGACATTTATGGCGGCAGCCCGGCGGCGGGCTCGGCGTCGGCGATCGCCAATGCCATCGCCTGGGCGGTGGCCGAGAAGGCGGACGTGATCAACATCAGCCTGGTCGGCCCGCGAAACGCCCTGGTCGAACGCGCCATCGCGGGCGCACGCCGCCAAGGTGCCGAGGTCGTGGCTGCGGTTGGCAATGACGGCCCGGCCGCGCCCGATCCCTACCCCGCATCCTATCCCGGCGTGGTCGCGATCACCGGCGTCGATGAACATGGCCGCGCCCTGCGCGAGGCCGGACGCACGGACAATCTCGCCTTCGCAGCGCCCGGCGCAGACCTTGCCGCGGCACGCCCCGGCGGGGGCTATATCGAAGTGCGCGGCACCAGCTTTGCCGCGCCGCTCGCCAGCGCGCGGCTGCTTGCGCGCGGCAATGTCATTTCACTTGGTCGCGAGGCGATAAAGGGCAAGGGCCGCGTCGGGCGCGGCATCGTATGCATGCCCTGCCGGATCGACCCCGATCAGGTCGGCGCGAAATAATTTTCGACTTTTCGCGGATGAAGCGCCGATTGGCTGTCGTTTCCTTCACGTAGCGCACCCCGGGAGGGTCTGCGCGGAAGAAGGAGAATACAGATGAACACCAAGATGATCACTATTGCCCTGATGGCCGGTGCCAGCCTTGCCGCCACGCCCGCTTCGGCGCAGCTGGTGCCCGACCTGAGCGGCACCGTAAACGGTACGGTCGGCGGCGTTGTCGACGGCACGGTCGGTAATGTCGCGCGCGGCACGCTCAGCGGACGCGGCGGCCTTGGCGGCACGCTGTCGAACGGCGACCTGCTCGGATCGACCCGCAACATCGCCAACAGCGTTAGCGGCTCGGTGACCGGGAACGCGTCGGGTAACGCCGATGGCAATGTCGATGCGCGCAGCGGTTCGGCGTCGGGTAATGCCGGGCTTGCCGGCACGGTCGATGCCGTCGCCAACAGTGCGACATCGGCTGCCGGGATGAATGCCGGTGGTTCTGCCTCGGGCAATGCATCGGCCAACAAGAGCGCAAGCTTTGGCGTCGATACGCTTGGCACTAACGACGTGACCGGCATCGCCAATGGCGCCGCCAGCGCCGCGGGCAACGCAGCCGCTGAAGGTCAGGCCAAGGCGACGGGCGCGGCGAACAGCGCTGTTATACGCACCCGCCAGACGGGTTCGGCTGCGGCCAATGCGGCCGCGAATGCCGCGGGTCAGGCCGCGGGCAGCGTCAGCCCCTCGACCCTGCCATTGTCCGGTTCGATCGGCGCCAGCGGTTCGGCGCGCGGTGAAGGCAAGGCAGAAGGCCGGGCCGACGCCAACTAGTCCCCGCCCCCCCAACGGGAGCGAAGGCCCGCGCGTGCCCCGCGCGGGCCTTTTTTTCTTAGAGCGCCTGTACGGCGGCGCTGGAGCCCTAAAGCTTTTCGGTAAGCTCGGGCACCACGGTGAACAGGTCCGCCACCAGGCCGATGTCGGCGACCTGGAAGATCGGGGCCTCTTCGTCCTTGTTGATCGCCACGATGACCTTCGAATCCTTCATGCCGGCAAGGTGCTGGATCGCGCCCGAAATGCCGATCGCGATATAGACTTCTGGCGCCACGATCTTGCCCGTCTGCCCGACCTGGTAATCGTTGGGGGCATAGCCCGCATCGACTGCGGCGCGGCTGGCACCCACGGCTGCACCGAGTTTGTCGGCGAGCGGATCGAGCAGCTTGTGAAAATCCTCTTCCGACCCGAAGGCGCGGCCACCTGAAACGATCACACCCGCGCTGGTGAGTTCGGGACGATCGCCCTCGCTGAGCTGCGCCGAGACGAACTCGCTCTTGGGGCTGTCGCCGCCCGCGTCGATGCTTGCGACGCTGCCAGATCCACCCTCAGTGGCGGCCTTTTCGAACGCGGTACCGCGCACGGTGATGACTTTCTTGGCATCGTTCGATTTAACCGTCGCGATGGCGTTACCCGCATAGATCGGGCGCTTGAAGGTGTCGTCCGATTCGACCGCGATGATGTCGCTGATCTGCGCAACATCGAGCTTTGCCGCGACGCGCGGCGCGATGTTCTTGCCGGTCGTCGTTGCGGGCGCGAGAAACGCATCATGGCTGTCCATCGCGGCGATCACTATGGGGGCGACGTCCTCGGCCAGCTGGTGTTCGAGGTGCGCGCCATCGGCCACGTGGACCGTGCCGACGCCATCGATCTTGGCGGCGGCATCGGCGACTCCGCCGACATCCTTGCCGACGACAAGCAGATCGACATCGCCCAGCGCCTTGGCGGCGGTGACCGTAGCGAGGGTGGCGTCCTTTACGACGGCGCCATCATGTTCGACGAGTACGAGCGTCTTCATTTAGGCGACTCCCAGATCTTTGAGTTTGGCGACCAGTTCATCGACACTGTCGACCTTGTCCCCGGCTTCGCGCTTGGGCGGTTCAGCGACGTTGAGCGTTTCGAGACGCGGCGAGATATCGACGCCGTAATCGCTGGGCGACTTGGTATCGAGCGGCTTCTTCTTGGCCTTCATGATGTTGGGCAGCGAGGCATAGCGCGGCTCGTTGAGGCGAAGGTCGGTGGTGACGACGGCGGGCAGTTGGAGCTTCACCGTTTCGAGACCGCCGTCGACCTCGCGGGTGACGCTGACCGCGCCGCCATCGGGTTCGACCTTGGAGGCAAAGGTGCCCTGCGGCCAGTCGAGCAGCGCCGCCAGCATCTGGCCGGTGGCATTGCTGTCGTCATCGATCGCCTGCTTACCAAGGATGACCATATCGGGGCCCTCTTCCTCGGTGACCTTGGCGAGCAGCTTGGCGACGCCGAGCGGTTCGACATTCTCGTCGGTTTCGATGAGGATCGCGCGGTCGGCGCCCATCGCCAGCGCGGTGCGCAGCGTTTCCTGCGCCTTTGCCGGGCCGATCGATACCGCAACGATTTCTTCGGCCTTGCCCGCTTCTTTGAGGCGGATGGCTTCCTCGACGGCGATTTCATCGAAGGGGTTCATGCTCATTTTGACATTGGCGAGATCGACGCCCGAGCCGTCCATTTTGACGCGCGGCTTGACGTTATAATCGATCACCCGTTTGACGGCGACCAGCAGTTTCATGAAGGTGCTCTCCTGAAGAAAATCTGGGTGCGATATGCTTAACCAATCAGCGCGCGTCAAATAGGCAAAGTTCCGTAGGGGCAGAAGAGCATGATTATCGCACCGCTTCCGCCTCAACCCGTACCGATCACGATTGCGTAGTGCCCGGGGAGAGTCGGCCGCTCGACGCAACGAATTGCCGCGCCCCGCCGTTCAGCCCACATGAGCGTGCACCAGAGCCAAGGTGAATTCGGACACATCCAGAGCGTCGCCGACATTCTGGAATGCCTCCACCAGATCGGGGAGGAGCATGGCTGCGTCAGCGTCGGCGATATGGCCGATGCCTTCGGGACGCGGACCTATGCGCCCTTTCTGATCGTGCCCGCATTGCTCGAGCTCACCCCTTTGGGCGCGGTGCCCGGCGTCCCCACGCTGCTCGCCGTGACCGTCGCGATTTTCGCCTTCCAGATGCTGTTGGGGCAGGACCATATCTGGATACCCGACATCATCGAAAACCAGCGGATCGCTGGCGACAAGCTCAAGAAGGCATCCGAGAAAGTCGAAGGTATCGGCGAATTCATGGATCGCCTCTTCCACAAGCGCCTGAAGGGCCTCACCAGCGGCATCTTCATCAAGCTGGCGGCTGTGGTGGTAATCGCGTTGTGCTTCGCCGTCCCGCCGCTCGAATTCCTGCCGTTCGCCAGCGCGGGCCCCATGCTGGCCATCGTCTTCATCGGGCTGGCGCTACTGGTGCGCGACGGCGTGCTGCTGCTGCTGAGCGTCAGCATGGGCCTCGCGGCCATCGCGTGGGGGCTAAGCCAGTTGCTGGGCGGCGGCGGCTAGGCCGCTCAGGCCGCCTGCTTTACCTGTGCGACGATCTTCTTGGCGGCATCGCCAAGGTCGTCGGCAGCGATGATCGGCAAACCCGAATTGGCCAGCACTTCCTTGCCCTCGGCGACCTTGGTGCCTTCGAGGCGCACGACCAGCGGCACATCGAGTTCGACTTCCTTGGCCGCCGCGACGATTCCTTCGGCAATCGTATCGCAGCGCATGATGCCGCCGAAGATGTTGACGAGCACGCCTTTGACCGCGGGATCCGACAGGATGATCTTGAAGGCAGCGGTGACTTTTTCCTTCGAAGCGCCGCCGCCGACGTCGAGGAAGTTGGCGGGGAAGGCGCCATTCAACTTGATGATGTCCATCGTCGCCATGGCAAGGCCCGCGCCGTTGACCATGCAGCCGATATCGCCGTCCAGTTTGATGTAGGCGAGGTCGTATTTCGACGCTTCGACTTCCATCGGGTCTTCTTCGGTGAAGTCGCGCAATTCTTCGATGTCCGGGTGGCGGAACATCGCGTTGCCGTCGAAACCGACCTTGGCGTCGAGAACGAGAAGATCATCGCCCGAGACCGCAAGCGGGTTTATTTCGATCTGCGAGGCGTCGGTGGCGACGAACGCCTTGTAGAGCGATGCGGTGACCTTGGCAGCCTGCTTGGCAAGCGCGCCTTCGAGCCCGAGCGCCGCGGCGACCGAGCGGCCATGGTGCGGCATCAGGCCGGTCGCCGGATCGATGGTGAAGGTGTGGACCTTTTCGGGCGTGTCGTGCGCGACCTGCTCGATATCCATACCGCCTTCGGGGCTTGCGACGATGGCAATGCGGCCGCTGGCGCGATCCACCAGCAGCGCGAGATAGAATTCCTCGTCGATATCGACGCCGTCGGTGACGTAGAGGCGCTGGACTTCCTTGCCTTCATCGCCGGTCTGGATGGTGACGAGCGTGTTGCCCATCATGTCGCTGGCATGTTCGCGCACCTCGTCGATCGACTTGGCAAGGCGGACGCCGCCCTTGCTGCCTTCGGGAAGCTCCTTGAAATGGCCCTTGCCGCGGCCACCGGCATGGATCTGCGCTTTCACCACCCACAGCGGCCCCGGCAGCTTCTCGGCGGCGGCGACCGCTTCGTCGACGCTCATGGCGGCGTGACCGGCGGGCACGGGCGCGCCATATTTCGCGAGCAGTTCCTTGGCCTGGTATTCGTGGATGTTCATGAAAGCGTCCTCGGCAGAATCAAAAGTTCGCTGCGCCCTTAAGCATATCGAGGTGACGAGGAAAAGGCGGCTTTGCTACCAAGGCGGGCGTGACCGCCGATTCTCCCAAGCGAAAGATCATTCACGTCGACATGGACGCGTTCTTTGCGAGCGTGGAGCAGCGCGACAATCCCGAACTGCGTGGGCGTCCGGTGGCGGTTGGCGGGGGTCATCGCGGGGTGGTGGCGGCGGCTTCCTACGAAGCGCGCGAATATGGCGTGCGCTCGGCCATGCCCTCGGTCACAGCCAGACGGCGCTGCCCCGACCTTATCTTCGTCAAACCGCGGTTCGACGTGTACCGCGAGGTGAGCCAGCAGATCCGCGCCATTTTCGCGCACCACACCGACAAGATCGAACCGCTGAGCCTCGATGAAGCCTATCTCGACGTGACCGAGGACCGCCACGGGCTGGGCAGCGCGAGGGCGATCGCCGAGGATATCCGCGCGCGCATCAAGGCCGAAACCGGTCTCACCGCGTCGGCCGGCGTGTCCTACTGCAAGTTCATCGCCAAGCTGGCCTCCGACCAGAACAAGCCCGACGGCATCTGCGTCATCCCGCCCGCCAAGGGCCCCGTCTTCGTCGCAACGCTGCCGGTCAAACGCTTCCACGGCATCGGCCCCAAAACCGCAGCCAAGATGGAAGGGCTCGGCATCCACACGGGCGCCGATCTTGCCAGCTGGCCGCTCGAGGACCTCGAAGCGCGCTTCGGTTCATCGGGCCGCTGGTACTACCGGATCAGCCGCGGCATCGACGAGCGCGAGGTAAAATCGCGCCGCCAGCGCAAATCGGTGAGCACCGAAGACACATTCGGCGCCGACCTGATCGAACACGAGCCCCTCGCCGCCGAGTTGGAGCGCATCGGCACGCGCACCTGGGAACGCGTCGAGAAGGCCGAGTTTGTCGGGCGGACGGTAACGCTCAAGGTCAAGTTCTCCGATTTCACCATCATCACCCGTTCGAAAAGCTTCGCCGGACCCGTCGATTCGCAGGCGCTACTTCTGCAGACCGGGCAGGACCTGCTTGCCGCGCTCATGCCGTTGAACAAAGCGGTGCGATTGCTGGGGCTTGGGGTGCATTCGCCGGTAGAATCGCCGGAAAGTTGCCCAAAGCAACTGGGACTCGCTTTTTAGGTAACTTTCTGTTATATAATGGCAACAGAGCCGGCGCGGTCACGTGTCGGCGCTTTCATACAGGACTTATCCTTAGCTGGAACCACGACCGGACATCGCTGTTGGGGGGCGACGACATACCGGACACAATCGTGCCAGCGAGCAAAAGCGAAAGGCATTTATACATGGCAAGCAAGGCGCTCAGCTTCGACGTTGGCGATTATGTCGTTTACCCCAAGCATGGTGTGGGCAAGGTTATCGAACTGCAGGAAACCGAAATCGCGGGCACCCAGCTCGAACTTTACGTCCTTCGTTTCGAGAAGGAAAAAATGACCCTTCGCGTCCCCGTCAACAAGGCGGAATCGACCGGCATGCGCAAGCTGTCGAGCGACAAGGCGATGAAGGACGCGATGGAAACATTGAAGTCCAAGCCGAAGGTCAAGCGCACCATGTGGTCGCGCCGCGCGCAGGAATATGAAGCCAAGATCAATTCGGGCGATCTCATCCTGATCGCCGAAGTGACCCGCGACCTGTTCCGCGCCGACGACCAGCCCGAACAGAGCTATTCGGAACGTCAGATTTTCGAAGCGGCCTCGAGCCGCCTCGCCCGTGAACTCGCGGCGATGGAAAAGACCGACGAGCCGACCGCATTGAAGAAGATCATCAAGGTTCTCGACGACGCCGCGAAGATCTGGAACGCGGAAAAAGAAGAGGCTTAAGAGCTCTTTCGACACGAAATTGAAGGGCGCTGCGTCGGGGGGACGCGGCGCCCTTTTTCTTTGCCCCCTTGCAGGCGCATCCGTCCTACTGTATTAGATATGCAATACAGAATATGAAAGGGTGAGTCTGGAAATGATCAAGCAATCTCTCATCGTCCTGGCCGCGCTGCCGCTGGCTGGCTGTTTCGATATCATGGAAGCTCGCGACCCGGGTCCGATGGGCGAAGTGAGCGAAGCAGTCGCCGACTTCCAGCGCCTGTCGGTCGGCGGTGCCTATGACATCGTGATCCAGACCGGGCAGGAGCCTTCGCTCAACATGGAAGGCCCGGAGAATATGCTGGCCGAAACCGAGATCGTCCAGGACGGCGATCTTCTCACCATCCGGCCCAAGGACGGCAATTGGAATTGGAAAGGCGATGAGGGCGTGAACATCCTCATCACCGTGCCGATGGTGAACGAAGTCAAGGTGTCGGGCGCCAATGAAGTGGTGATCGACAAGGTCGAAGGCGCGAGCTTCGAAGGTCGCGTTTCGGGCGCCGGTGAAATGCGCATCGCCGATGTCGACGTGGAAATGCTCGATCTGGGCATCTCGGGCGCAGGCGACCTTGAAGCACGCGGGACCGCGGCCATGCTCAAGGTCGGCATTTCGGGTGCCGGCGGGTTCAAGGGTGCAAACCTCGTTGCCGAAAACGCCGACCTGCGGGTCAGCGGTGCCGGATCGATGGATGCCAACGTCACCGGCACCGCAGACGCCCGCGTTTCGGGCGCCGGCAGCATCAACATTACCGGCGGCGCGACGTGCAACTCCTCGACGTCAGGCGCCGGTTCGGTGAACTGCGAATAGCGGTTATCGACAAATTCACCTTTCGGGGCGATGGTGGCGACCATGAAAGCCATCATCGCCCTTTTGCTATTGATCAGCGGCGCCGCCGCATCGGCGGAAACGCGCAACTTCACCGTCACCACTTTTGACCAGCTGATAATTCGCGGCGCGGTCGATGTGCATGTCGAAACGGGCGTTGCGCCTTATGCCCGCGTGATCGGCCCGGCGCGTGCCATCCCACAGATCGAGATCGAACAGACGGGCCGTATCATGACGGTGAGCGTCAACCGCTCGGCATGGGGGGCCAACCCGACCGATGGCGGCGACCCCCTGCGCATCGAGATCGGCACCCCCTCGCTCGACCGCGCCAGCGTGAACGGGCCGGGGCGCCTGCGCATCGAACGCATCGAGGTCGACGAATTCTCGCTCATCCTTGGTGGATCGGGTCATGCTGAAATCACCGCGATGGACGTCGAACGTCTGACGGTCGGTCTGGCGGGTGCAGGCAGCATGCGACTGGCGGGCGAAACGCTCGAGGCAAAGGTGCTCGTTCGCGGCCTGTCGTCGCTCCAGGCCAATGATCTCAAAGTGCGCGACCTCAACCTGACCGTCGATGGCAATGGAATGGTGCAGATCACGGCGACGAATTCAGCCGAGTTGCAAACGCGCGGCGCGGGTGACATCGCGCTACAGGGACGCCCCGCCTGCACGCTCAACATCGAAGGCCCGACCCGCATCAGCGGCTGCGAAGTGCGCGAAGGCTTCGGCCGCAACCGCCGCTAGACGAGCGACAGCGCCGCCAGCTTCCCGTAAAGCCGGGGCGGCAGTTCGGCGATACCGCTATCATCGGCATCGGTGCCCGGCGCGTCCGCTTCTTCCAGGTAACGCCAGCCCTGGTGCGCGCGCTTGGGCTTGGCCGCCACCACTTCCAAGCGATCGGAGCAGACGATGTCCCAGCGCCCGTCACTGCGATGGTCGAAGCGCAGGATCCTCGATCGCGCCACGATCCGGTGCTTGATGATCCAGTGGAGCGCACCGCCATCGACGGCCTCTTCATGGCGCCGCGGCCGCCGCTTGGTCACCAGCCGGACCTCGCCATTGCGGGCGCGCGCCGCGATACGCTTTTCCAGCGTCGGCAGCGTCTTGGCGCCGTAGGCAACCTTGGTGAGATGAACCGGCATTGCCTATAAACTGGCGTCACTGCAGCGCAGTTTCAATGCAGGCCGAGGGCTGGCTTAGAGCAGGACGGCGCTGGCCAGCCCGAGAAACGCGAAGAACCCCATGGTGTCGGTAACGGTGGTGACGAACACGCTGCTCGCCACCGCGGGATCGGCGCCGAAGCGGTCGAGCGCCACGGGAACCAGCACGCCCGCCATCCCGGCGATCAGGATGTTGAAGAGGATCGCGGCGGCGATCACCGCGCCCATTGCCGGATAGAGGAAGATCGACACGCCGATCCCCAGGATCACGGCGATGGTGATGCCGTTGAGCATCGCCACTTGGAACTCGCGGCCGACCGTGCGCCAGCGGTTTGCGCCGGTCAGCTGGTTGGTGGCAAGCGCGCGCACCGTGACCGCAAGGCTTTGCGTCCCCGCATTGCCGCCAAGCGCCGCCACGATCGGCATCAAAGCCGCGAGGATGGCCAGTTCGGCAATGGTCCCTTCGAACATCGCGATGACGAAGGTTGCGATCAGCGCGGTACCAAGGTTGGCGATCAGCCAGCGCACGCGTTCGCTGTAGGCTTCCGCGATGCTTTCGTTGATGTCGCCTTCGCCGGCACCGGCCAGCAGCAGCGTATCCTCACCCGCTTCTTCCTGGACGATGTGGACGATGTCATCGACCGTGATCATGCCCACCAGCCGACCGTTCTCGTCCACCACCGCGGCCGAAATCAGCCCGTATTTCTGGAACTTCAGCGCCACCTCTTCCTGGTCCATGTCGACCGGGATCAGCGTCTGTTCCTCCTGCATGATATCGGTGATCGGGACGGCACGCGGGGTGCGCAGCAGCGTGGAAAGCTTGGTAGTCCCTACCGGCCGATGCTGCGGACCAACCACGAAGATTTCCCAAAAATCGCTCGTCAGGTCTTCGTCCGACCGCAGGTAATCGATGACCTGCCCGACATGCCAGTGTTCGGGCACCGCGATGAGGTCGCGCTGCATGAGGCGACCGGCCGATTCTTCGGGAAAGGTGAGCGCTTCTTCGACCGCCGCACGGTCATCTGGCTCCATCGCGTCAAGGATGGCGCGCTGGTCGTCATCGTCGAGATCCTCGAGCACCGCGACCGCATCGTCGGTATCCATCTCGCCGGTGAGTTCGGCGGCGACCGCAGGGTCCATCTCCTCGATGACGACCTCACGGACATAGTCGTTCATCTCGGCATAGACTTCGGCGTCGACTTCGTGACCGAGCGCGGTGATCAGCCGCGCGCGGGTTTCCTGGCTGACCACTTCGATGAGGTCGGCGACGTCCGCCGGGTGGAGCGGTTCGACGAGGTCGCGGGCGCGCGCATCATCGCCGGCTTCGACCGCCTCGATGACCTGTTTGACATATTCCGGAAGGAGGCGGTCTTCCTTGTCGTGGATGCCGTCTTCCTCTGGGGGAATCGTATCGGTCTCGGCCATGATCGTCCCCCTTCGCGATGCCACGCGTCTACCTAGGCGCAAAGCCCCCGGTGGCGCAACGGGTCAGCAGCCGCTACATCCCGTCGCGAACGATCACGTAACCAAGGAGCCTTTCATGGGCGATACGCTTACCCTCACCCTTTCCACCGGCGGCGATGTCGTCATCAAGCTGCGCCCGGACCTGGCACCCGGCCATGTCGAGCGCATTACCAAGCTTGCCGAAGACGGCTTCTACGACGGCGTGGTCTTCCACCGCGTCATCCCCGGCTTCATGGCGCAGGGCGGCGATCCGACGGGCACTGGCACGGGCGGTAGCAAGCTTCCCGACCTCAAGGCCGAGTTCAACGACGCGCCGCACGTGCGCGGCACCTGTTCGATGGCGCGCACGCCCAATCCGGACAGCGCAAACAGCCAGTTCTTCATCTGCTTCGACGATGCCCGCTTCCTCGACAACCAGTATACCGTCTGGGGCCAGGTCGAGAGCGGCATGGAGCATATCGATGCCTTGCCGACGGGCGAACCGGTCCAGAATCCCGGCAAGATTGAAAAGGCGACGGTCAGCTGATGAGCTCGCCTGTCACGCTTATCACCGGGGCCTCTGCCGGTCTCGGCGTCGACTTTGCGCGCGAATATGCAGCGCGCGGGCATCGGCTGGTATTGGTAGCGCGGCGTGAGGACCGCTTGCAGGAAGTGGCAGACGAGGTCGGCAATGCCCGGATCGTCGCGATGGACCTGTCCGAAAAGGATGCCGTGGCGCTGCTGATGACGCAGCTACATATGGCGGGCGAGCATGTCGACGTGCTGATCAACAATGCCGGTTTCGGGCTGGTCGGGCGCTTCCACGAACTGGACGGCGAACGCCAGCGCCAGATGATTGACCTCAACATCGGGGCCTTGACCGACCTCGCGCATGCCTGCCTCGGCGGCATGGTGGAGCGCGGCCGCGGCGAGATCATGAATGTCGCATCGGTCGCCAGCTTCCAGCCGGGCCCCGGCATGGCGGTTTATTTCGCCACCAAGGCTTATGTGCTGAGCTTCAGCGAGGCGCTGCACGAGGAAGTGAAGCCGCATGGCATCAAGGTCAGCGCGCTCTGCCCGGGGCCGACCTCGACCGAATTCGGCAAGGTGGCGGGGTTTGGCGGCAACAAGGCCGTCGACAACCTGGCCGCCAAGTCGATCGACGTGGTGAAAGCGGGGATCGCCGGCCTCGATGCCAACAAGGCGGTCGTGGTGCCCGGGATGACCAACAAGATGAGCGCGCAGGCGCACCGCATCTTCCCGCGCTCGACGCTCCGCAAAATCGTGAATCTGATCAAGAAATAGGTGAAGTATTGGTGCAACGCACAATCGCACTTGCAAAATTCATTGTGCGTTGCAATAAAGAACGGGCCAGTAACATGGCACCTCTCCTGACTGGGCCTGGCGCACTGCGCCGGGCCCTTTTTTTGTCTGCAAAGCGTACCACATTGAACTTCAACCCGCCGTGCACCGTTACGGCGATGAGAATTCCAAGGAGTGACGATGGTCGACGCCGAAACCAAACCCGGTAAAGTTCAAGTTGCAAGCCTCCCCCCCGGCGATAGCGGTCGCGGGCTGGCGCGCGTGCCGCTTTCGCTGATGCGCGAGATGGGGCTCAATGACGGCGACATTATCGAGATTTGCGGCAAGCGCGCGACGCCTGCCGTTGCGGTGCGCCCCTATCCCGATGACGAGGGCCTCGACATCATCCGCATCGACGGGCTGCAGCGCCATAATGCGCAGGTCGGCGCCGGCGATTTCGTGACCATCGCCAAGACCAGCTCGGTCGCCGCCAAGTCGGTCGTGCTCGCCCCAGCCCAGCCGCATGTGCGCCTGCAAGGTTCTTCCGCAGCGTTGCAGCGCAGTTTTGCCAATCGTCCGATGAAGATGGGCGATCTTGTCGCCACGGCTGGCCAGCAGCGCGTCAACCAGGAAATGCCCGAGCAGCTTCGCCGCCTGCTCAACGCGCCGGCGTTCGCGCTGCAGGAAATCCGTTTAAAAGTCGTCTCAACCAAGCCCGATGGCATCGTCCACATCGATGCCAATACCGAGGTCAGCCTTCTTCCGGTGGGCGACGCCGCCACCCCCGATCCGCGCAGTGCGGTGACCTATGACGATCTGGGCGGAATGTCGGGCACCATCGATGGCCTGCGCGAAATGGTCGAGCTGCCGCTGCGCCACCCCGAACTGTTCCAGCGACTTGGCGTCGATCCGCCCAAGGGTGTGCTGCTGCATGGCCCGCCCGGAACTGGCAAGACGATGCTGGCGCGTGCGGTCGCCAATGAAAGCGACGCCAAATTCTTCCACATCGCAGGGCCTGAAGTCATGGGCTCGGGCTATGGCGAAAGCGAGAAAAAGCTGCGCCAACTGTTCGAGGAGGCGGCCAAGGAAGCCCCGTCGATCATCTTCATCGACGAAATCGACTCGATCGCGCCCAAGCGCGACCGCGTCGCCGGCGAGGCCGAAAAGCGCCTCGTCGCACAGCTGCTGACCCTGATGGACGGGGTCGAACCGCGCCAGAACACGGTCATCATCGCCGCCACCAACCGGCCCGAAGCCATCGACGAGGCGCTGCGCCGCCCCGGCCGCTTCGACCGCGAAATCGTGATCGGCGTCCCCGATGAAAACGGCCGACGCGAAATCTTCGGCATCCACACGCGCGGCATGCCGCTCGGCGAGGATGTCGATCTCGACGCGCTGAGCAAGCGCACCCACGGCTTTGTGGGCGCCGACGTTGCCGCGCTGACGCGAGAGGCGGCGCTCGAGGCCGTTCGGCGTATCATGCCGAAGCTTAACCTAGAAGACGACACGATTCCGGCAGAAGTGCTCGACAACCTCTCGGTCAATCTCGACGATTTCCAGGAAGCGCTCAAGCGCGTCCAGCCGTCTGCCATGCGCGAAGTCATGGTCTCGATCCCGCAGACCACTTGGTCGGATATTGGCGGCCTTGACGATGCCCGCGATAAGCTGCGCGAAGGTATCGAACTGCCGCTCACCCATCCCGACGCGTTCAAGCGGCTTGGCATCCGCCCTGCCAAGGGCTTCATGCTCTATGGGCCGCCGGGCACCGGCAAGACGCTGTTGGCGAAGGCTACCGCGCGCGAAAGCCACGCCAACTTCATTTCGGTCAAGTCGTCCGACATGTTGTCCAAATGGTACGGCGAAAGCGAGCAGCAGATCGCCCGCCTGTTCGCGCGCGCCCGTCAGGTCGCGCCGACGATCATTTTCATCGACGAAATTGACAGCCTCGTCCCCGCGCGCGGTGGCGGTCATGGCGAACCGCAAGTCACCGAACGCGTGGTCAACACCATCCTGTCCGAGATGGACGGGCTCGAAGACCTCAACAATGTCGTCCTGATCGGCGCCACCAACCGGCCCAACCTGGTCGATCCCGCGTTGCTGCGACCCGGCCGCTTCGATGAGCTGATTTACGTCGGCCCGCCGACCTATGAGGGGCGCCTCCGCATCCTTCAGATCCACACCCAAAATATGCCGCTGGCAGACGATGTCGATCTGGAAGAATGGGCGAAAAAGACCGAGCGCTTCACCGGTGCGGATCTTGAGGACCTGACCCGCCGCGCGGGCCTGATCGCGCTGCGACGCAACGATGAGGAGCCCAAGGTGACGCGCGCCGATTTCGAAGCCGCGCTGGGCGATACCGGTGCATCGGTCACCGAGAAGATGATCGAGGAATATGCCAAGATCCAGGCCAACCTGAAATCGGACGCGGTGCGCCCGACGGCAGGGATCGGCTTCCATATTCCGAGTGTCGACGGCGAGCGCTAGGCCAGCTTTCGCCAGCCCCACAATACGACGCCGACCAGCAGGACCGCACTCGCCGCGAAAGGCAGGTGCGGTTCGAGCTGATAGGCGACGATGCCGAGCGTGGGAGCGGCCACGAACGCGACGCCGTTGGCCGATGTCACGACCCCCGCGACCCCGCCTTGTTCGCGCAGCGGGACGGCAATGCTCGCGCCCCCGGTGAAGCCGGGACGGATCAGACCGAAGCCAAGATGTTGGCAGGCAAAGCCGAGCACGATGCCGTACAGCGTGTCGGCCAGCATCGTACCGACCATTCCCACCGCCGCGATCGAAGAACCTGCGAGGATCAGGGTGCGCGGTCCCCAGCCGAGGCGCGGAATAATCCCCCACTGCGCGCCCAGCGTCGCCACCGCGCCCGCCAACATGACCAGCGCGATCGATTGTTCGGACCCCACCGGGTCGAGGCCCAGCCGGTCGATCGTGAAAAAGCCGATTACCGACAGGATCGCCGCCATCGCATGGTTCGTGACGACACCCGCGAGTATCCATGGCCGGATGCGCGGGTCGCTCCATCGCATGCGTTCGGGCAGTTCGCTGGTTGCCGCCTTGATGCTAGCCCCTGTCGGCGTCGAGGCGAGCGAGGGATAGCTCATCGCCGCGCCGCGCCCGTGCGCGCCCTGGTCGTTGGGCAGCCAGCGCAACACCGCCAGCATCACCGCGATGCCAAAGCCGGTGAAGACGAACAGCGGGCCGGAAAGGCCGACGAAGGGCAGCACGAACAGCGGCGCCAGCGCCGGGCCGATGATCGTCCCGAGGCTGAAGCTGCTGGTCAGCCCGGCGAGCGCCTTGACCCGCGCCGTGCGCCGGGTCTTGGCGGCAAGATAGGCCTGCGTCGCGCTCGGCGTGGCGCAACCAAAGATGCCGTAGAGCGCGCGCACGATGCCGAACAGCAAGAAGGTCAGTGCCGGCGCAATCCAACCTTCCAGCCCCGCCCACAGGACAAAAGCACAGAGCAGCGACGACAGCGTGAATCCTGCCCCGACGCCCAGGATGATCAGCGGCTTGCGTCCATGGTGATCGCTCTGCCGCGCCCATCGCGGGGCCAGGACGACCCATAGCACCGCCGAAACCGAAAAGGTCAGCGCGACATAGATGTCAGGGGCGCCCATCGCGCGCCCGATCGCGGGCATGACCGATTGCAAGGCGGTGTTGCCAGCCGCACTGACCAGCATGGCAGCGTAGAGCAAGATGAACTGGCGGCTCGTCAGCGCGCTCCCCGCAATGGGGCCGATAGCGCTCAATCGTCGCCTAGCGGGAAATTGAGGCGGCGAGAGACGGTGTAATCCATCGTCGTCACCATGAAGTTGGACAGGCGCCACATGATGCGCCGCCACAGGCTTGCGCGCTCCTTGTATACCTGCCGCGTGATCTCTTCGGCGTCCTTCAACTCGGCATCGACATAGGCGCGAAACTTGTCCGCGACGTCGGCGTCCTTGATCCGCAGCATCAATTCCATGTTGATGAAAAGGCTACGGAAATCGAAGTTCGACGAGCCGATATATACGACGTCGTCGACGATCGCGAGCTTGGTGTGGAGCTTGCACGGCTGGTATTCGAAGACCCGCACGCCCTTCGCCAGCAGCTGGCCATAAGTGTGCCTTGCCGCCGCAATGGTGGCGTTATTGTCCGACTTGGCTGGCGTGACGATCCGCGCTTCGCCGCCGCGATCGGCAACGCGCCATAGCCGGCGTTTGATTGATTTGGGCGGCGAGAAATAGGCAGCGATGATGTCGACCTTCTTGGCCTTCCAAAGATCGCGCACATAGTCGGTGGGCCACGGCGTCTGCCGCGGCCAGGGGCCCGACAGCTTCCACTGCAGCGCGCCATCGATCTGGCTATATTCGGCAACGATGTCGCTAAGTTCGCCGAACCGGCGCTTGTTGCTATGGGCGAAACCCCAAAGCGCATCGACATAGTCGCCCAGGTACGCCGCCTGCGGCCCATCGAGGCGCAGCCACACGTCGCGCCAGCACGTCTCATGGTCATCGGACAGGTAATCGTTCGCCAAGTTCGCACCGCCGACCAGGCAGCTTTGGCCATCTACGACAACGATCTTCTGGTGGTTGCGCAGGAAATAGCGCCGCCCGAAGGACGGGTTCATCTTGTGAACCTTGCCCCCCGCAGACGTGATCGGCGCGAAGAACTCTTCTTCGTCCTTGAGATCGATCAACCCGAACCCGTCGATCATGATCGTGATGTCGACGCCGCCCTTGCCCGCATCGACGAGCGCATCGCGGATCTGCATGCCGCGATCGTCGTCCGCCATGTCATAGAATACCAGTTGCAGGCGTCTTTTTGCGCTCGCGATCATGTCGAGAATGAGCTCGAGCCGCTCCGCTCCGCCAGTGACGAGGCGACCCTGGTGGCCGTCCACCTCGAAACTGAAACCTGACGGATGATCGTGCATGCCAAGCGTCATGGAGCCTTGGGCAAGGCATGACAAGCGATTGACTCTTGCCCCGCGCATCCCTATCTCGCCCATTCGAATTTCCGCCCATTTTTCTAAAGGAAAAGCGGCCCATGGCACGCGTTACCGTCGAAGATTGCGTCGACAAGGTCCCCAACCGGTTCGATCTGGTCCTGCTGAGCGCCCAGCGCGCTCGCCAGATTTCGGGTGGTGCGGACCTCACCATCGATCGCGATCGTGATAAGAATCCGGTCGTCGCGCTCCGCGAAATTGCCGAGCAGACGATCAAGCCCAAGCATCTCGAAGAAGCCGTCATCATGAGCCTGCAGAAAGTGCAGCTCGACGATGATGACGAGGTTGATGAACTGGCGGGCCTGAGCGAAAGCGCAGAAGCGCTGCGCCTCACCGCTGCCGCACCGCCGCGCCCGACCCCGTCGGCCGCGCCCGCGGACTACGATCCGCGCCGCTAAGGCAGTTCATCTTCGGATAGGAATAGGGCGGCTCCATCGGGCCGCCCTTTCTCGTTGTCGCTCGCGGCGCGCTAGATCTTGCCGTGCCAGCCGTCTTCGCGGCGCACTGCCGCACCCGACCGCCGGTCGAGCCACATCAGGTCTTCGAGATCGAGTTCGCGGCCGTCATGGCTCATCAGCTTGATCCTGCGAATGGGTTTGCCATCGCGCGTATCGGCAAGGATGATGTTGGTCGGGCCATGACCCCAATCCTCTCCCCATTGGCGCAGCGCCACCACCACAGGCAGCAATGCGAGCCCTTTCTCGGTGAGCGAATAGACGACCTTGCGACGATCGTCCGGATCGGGATTGCGCGCCAGCACCCCGCCGTCGACCATCTTGGTCAGCCGGTCCGACAAGATGTTGCGCGCTATGCCCAGCCCGGCCTGAAACTGTTCGAAATGCTGAAGACCGTTGAACGCCCCACGGAGTATCAGGAATGCCCATTTTTCGCCGATCAACTCGATCGCGGCAGGCAGCGGGCAGCGCAGCGCTGCATCCTTGAAATCTTCGATCGACGGCGCCGTTTCGGCGAGGGAGGTGTCAGCCATGCGACAAGCCTTAAACCCGATATTCAATGAAAACTAGTTGCGTTTTGAAATCGGAATTCTTATTAGGTTGTTCATCGCAACTGAAAAGGATTACGTCATGCGCGCCCTGCTCCCGTTCACACTCCTGTTTGTCGCCGCCCCCGCGTTGGCGGGTGCCGCACCGCTCATGAAGGCCACCCCCGAAGCCGGCGCCGAAGGGCGCATCATCACGAAGGGCGCTTCGTGGAACTGCACTGGCGGCGACTGCAAGACCATGTCCGACGCCAGCCGTCCCAACATCCTGTGCGAGCGTCTCGCCAAAGAAGTCGGCAGGTTGGCCAGCTTCTCGGTCAACGGGCGAGCAATGGACCAGACTGCCCTCGCCAAGTGCAACGCCAAGGCCAAATAGTTTTTTGCACTTGCGAAGAGACCCCTCGTGACCCCATCTTGTAGGGGATGTTGAGACAATATGAACTCGTCGAGAAGGTCCGGGCCTATGACCCGGAGGCTGACGAAGCGCTGATCAACCGCGCTTACGTCTTCTCGATGAAGGCGCACGGCGCGCAATTGCGCGCTTCGGGCGACCCGTATTTCAGCCACCCGATCGAAGTGGCCGGCATCCTCACCGACATGAAACTGGACGATGAAACCATCGTCACCGCGATCCTCCACGACACGATCGAGGATACGGTCGCCACGCCCGAGCAGATCAAGAACCTGTTCGGCGAGGAGGTGGCGCGTTTGGTCGATGGCGTGACCAAGCTCTCCAAGGTCGAAGCGATGACCGAGAGCGAGCGCGCGGCGGAAAACCTGCGCAAATTCCTGCTCGCGCTGTCGGGCGACATCCGCGTCTTGCTGGTGAAGCTGGCCGACCGGCTCCACAACATGCGCACGCTTCATCACATCCCCAGGGAAGAGAAGCGCCGCCGCATCGCGCGCGAGACGATGGACATTTATGCCCCGCTCGCCGAGCGCATCGGCATGTACGAGATGATGAAGGAGATGCAAACGCTCGCCTTCCAGCAGCTCGAACCCGATGCCTATGCCTCGATCACGCGCCGGCTCGAACAGCTCCATTCATCGGGCGGCGATGCGATCAATCGTATCGGACTCAACCTTCAGCTCCATCTTTCCGATCATGGCCTCGAAGCCGAGGTCACGGGACGCGAGAAGCATCCCTATTCGATCTGGAAGAAGATGGCCGAGCGGCACATCAGCTTCGAGCAATTGTCCGACGTGATGGCGTTTCGCGTGATCGTCGAGGATGACGCCGACGTCTACCGCGCGCTTGGGCTCATCCACCAGCGCTGGCCGATGGTACCGGGCCGCTTCAAGGATTTTATTTCGACCCCCAAGCGTAACGGCTACCGCTCGCTCCACACCACCATCATCCACGACAGCAATATGCGCATCGAGGTGCAGATACGCACCCGCGCGATGCACGAACAGGCCGAACGCGGCCTTGCTGCCCACTGGGCCTACAAGGAGGGCAAGCCTGCCGCCGACATGCAGGTGCCCTGGATCAACGATCTCGTCGAAATCCTCGATCATGCCGACGATCCCGACGAGCTGCTCGAACATACGCGCATGGCGATGTACCAGGATCGCATTTTCGCCTTCACGCCGAAGGGCGAGCTCATCCAGCTGCCAAAAGGCGCGACGCCGGTCGATTTCGCCTACGCGGTCCACACCGATCTTGGTGACCAGACGGTCGGCGCCAAAGTGAACGGGCGCGTGGTTCCATTGCGCACCCCGCTCGAAAATGGCGACCAGGTCGATATCCTCGCCTCGGAATCGCAGCACCCGCAGCCCAGCTGGCTGCGCTTCGTGGCGACCGGAAAGGCGCGCTCGGCGATCCGCCGCTTCGTGCGCCACAAGGAGCGCGACGAGAATATCGAGCTTGGCCACAAGATCTTCGACGACATCGTGCAGCGCATCGACGGCAAGCTGCCCGCCAAGCCGCTGCGCGAGGCCGCCGACCGGCTGATGCATGGCGATGAAGACGCGCTCCTCATGGCGGTCGCGCGCAAGAAACTGACCGACGAGGCGGTAATGGAGGCCGTTCTGCCGGGATCGACCACCGAGCGTACCGGGCTGCTGCGCCGTCGCCGCAAGAAGGACAAGATGCCGGGCCAGCAGTCGGCCATCTCGATCAAGGGGCTCACCCCCGGCGTCGCCTTCCACCTGGCCGAGTGCTGCCACCCCATCCCGGGCGACCGTATCGTCGGCGTGCGCGGCGATGATGAGGCGATCGACGTCCACGTCATCGGCTGCGACAAGCTCGCTTCGGGCGAAGATGCCGACTGGATCGATCTTAGCTGGGGCGAGGAAACCGATGGCGGCACCGCCAAAATCGCGATCATCCTGCGCGATGTTGCAGGTGCGCTCGGCGAGATGGCGGGGATCCTGGGCGCGCGCGACGCCAATATCGTCAATCTCCATCTCGAAAACCGGGACGGAAGCTTCCACACCTTCCACGTCGACGTGGAATTGCACGACCTGGCCCACCTGCACGCGATCATCGCCGCGCTTCGCGCCAGCGACGTGGTGAGCCAGGCCGAGCGTATCTAGGCGCTAGCCGACCACCTCTTCCGCAGCGCCGCGCATCGCAGCATTGCCGCGCCGGATCGCGTCCGCGCCGCCAGCCGCCAGCACCGCCAGCGTCACCAAATCGTTCGATGTCGCGGTCATCGGTGCGATCTGCACCGGCTGGCTCATCCCGACCAGGTACGGCCCCAGCACATTCTCGCCGCCGACCAGCTTCAAAAGCTTCGTCGACAGGCTGGCCGATTGCAGCCCCGGCATGATCAGTACGTTCGCGGGACCCGTCAGGCGGCTAAAACCGTAAAATTTGCGCTGCGCATCGAAGTTGAGCGCTACGTCGGGTGCCATCTCGCCTTCATATTCGAAATCGGTCGCCGTGCGGTCGAGCACCTTCACCGCGTCGCGCAATTCATCGATATACTCGCCTTCGGGATTGCCGAAGGTCGTGTAGCTAATGAAGGCAACGCGCGGCTCCTGACCCATGCGCCGCGCAAACGCTGCCGAACGGATCGCGATGGTCGCCAGCTGCTCTGCGGTCGGGCGTTCGGTCACCGAGGTATCGGCGATCAGCACCGTATGGCCCTTGCCGACCACGATGTTGATCCCGAACGGCTCCCCGCCATGATCGTCGTCGATCACGGTGCGCACTTGGGCCAGGCTTTCGGAGAAGGGCCGCGTCGTCCCGGTGATCATCGCATCGCCTTCGCCCAGCGCCAGCATGGCGGCGGTGAAGTAGTTGCGATCCTGGTTGACCATGCGTTCGACCTTGCGGCGCAGCAGCCCCTGGCGCGCATGCTTTTCGTAGATGAAGTCCACCGCCTTCTCGACCAGCGGCGAATTGCGGCTGTTGAGAACCTCCCACTCGTCGGCATCCTCGACGCCCAGCGCCTTGAGCTTGTCGTAAACGTCATCGCGGCCGACCAGCACCGGCACGCCCAGACCGTTTTCCTTGAACGCAATGGCGGCGCGCAAGACATTGTCTTCTTCGCCCTCGGCGAACAGCACGCGCTTGGGATTACGCTTGGCCGCCTCGTAAGCGAGGCTAAGCACCGAGACCGTCGGATCGAGACGCGCGCGCAGCTGGCGGCGATACTGGTCATAATCCTCGATCGGTTTCTGCGCGACGCCCGATTGCGCCGCCGCTTTGGCGACCGCCATCGGCACTTCTTCGATCAGGCGCGGGTCGAACGGCGCGGGAATGATATAGTCGGGTCCGAAGCTCTTGGATTCGCCGTAGGCCGCCGCGACTTCTTCGGGCACCGCTTCGCGCGCCAGATCTGCCAGCGCTTGCGCCGCGGCAATCTTCATTTCCTCGTTGATCCCCGTGGCGCGGCAATCGAGCGCGCCGCGAAAGATGAAGGGAAAGCCCAGGACGTTGTTGACCTGATTGGGATAGTCCGAACGCCCCGTCGCGATGATCGCATCGGGCCGCGCTTTCTTGGCCACCGGCGGCGAGATTTCGGGTGTGGGATTGGCCATCGCGAAGATGATCGGCTGCTCCGCCATCTGCTTGATCATGTCGCCATCGAGCACGTTACCCGCCGACAGCCCGAGGAAACAGTCCGCACCAACCAATGCTTCGGCCAGCGTCCGCTTGTCGGTATCAACGGCCTGCGCCGATTTGAACTGGTCGAGATCGTCGCGGTCCTTGTGGATGACGCCCGATCGATCGCACATGATCACATTGTCTTTCTTGACGCCCATCGCGACGATCAGATCGCTGCAGGCAATCGCTGCCGCACCAGCGCCGTTCACGACGACCTTCATGTCGGCAAGCTTTCGATTGGTCAGGTGCGCCGCGTTGATGAGCCCC
The DNA here is from genome assembly GCF_026157105.1 of Sphingomicrobium marinum. Taxonomy (GTDB): domain Bacteria; phylum Pseudomonadota; class Alphaproteobacteria; order Sphingomonadales; family Sphingomonadaceae; genus Sphingomicrobium; species Sphingomicrobium marinum. The sequence continues at coordinate 408,637 of NZ_JANPVQ010000001.1, read as the reverse complement.
GCCGCGGTGATGATCGCGGTCCCGTGCTGGTCGTCATGGAACACGGGGATGTTCATCTTCTCTTTCAATGCCTGCTCGATGATGAAGCAGTCGGGCGCCCCGATGTCCTCAAGGTTGATGCCGCCAAAGCTGGGCCCCATCAGCGCCACCGCGTCGATAAAGGCCTGCGGGTCCTCGGTATCGAGTTCGAGATCGATCGAATCGACATCGGCGAAGCGTTTGAACAGCACCGCCTTGCCTTCCATCACCGGCTTGGACGCGAGCGCGCCGAGATTGCCGAGACCGAGAATTGCTGTGCCGTTGGAAATGACCGCGACGAGATTGCCCTTCGCCGTCAATTCGTAGGCACGGCCCGGATCGGCGGCGATCGCTTCGACAGGCACCGCGACACCCGGCGAATAAGCCAGCGCCAGGTCGCGCTGCGTGGTCATCGGCTTGGTCGGCGTGATCTCGATCTTGCCGGGACGGCCGCGCGCGTGGAAATCGATCGCTTCCGCGTCCGAAAATTTGACGTTGGCTTCACTCATGAATGCTGCCTCTCCTTTGGATGGGCGCTTTAGAGCCTTTTTCACCCCGGAGTCACGGGGGAAACCATGGTGCAGTGCAGCCAAGCCATGCTAGCCTCCGCCGATGGCCCGCGACGATTCTCCCAAGGCAAAAGTGACGCCCATGATGGCGCAATATTTTGCGCTGAAAAAAGAGGCGGGCGACGCCTTGCTCTTTTATCGGATGGGCGATTTCTTCGAACTTTTCTTCGAGGACGCGAAGGTCGCTTCCGCCTGTCTCGACATCGCGCTGACCAAGCGCGGCAAGGAAAAAGGCGAAGACGTGCCGATGTGCGGGGTGCCCGTCCACGCCGCCGAAAGCTATCTCGCCAAGCTGATCCGTAGTGGTCACCGCGTCGCCATCGCCGAACAGGTCGAAACGCCTGCCGAAGCCAAGGCACGCGATGGATCCAAGGCGCTGGTGCGCCGCGCCATCATCCGCCTCGTCACCCCCGGTACGCTGACCGAGGAAAGCCTGCTCGAATCGCGTGCGGCCAACTGGCTTGCCGCGATCGGCCGCGCGGGCGAGGAATGGGCCATCGCGGCGGCCGACATTTCAACGGGACGCTTCGAGTTGATCGCCTGCGGCCCGGGCGACCTCCAGGCCGAACTCGCCCGGCTCGACCCTGCCGAAACGATTGCCGATGACAAGGTGCCGGGCATCGCCACCACCGACGGCCAGGGCGGTTTCGACAGCATCGCGGGCGAAAAGGCGCTCAAGGCGCGCTACGGCGTGAAGAGCCTCGACGGCTTTGGGTCGCCGGGGCGCGCAGAATTGGCGGCGGCGGGCGGCCTTCTCGCCTATCTCGACGCCACGCAAAAGGACGCCGCCAGTTTCCTTGCCAGCCCGACGCGGATCGAACGGTCGGGCCACATGGCGATCGATCCGGCGACGCGCGACAGCCTGGAGATCACGCGAACGCAGAGCGGCGCCCATGCCGGGAGCCTGCTGCATTGCATCGATCGCTGCGTGTCGGCGGGCGGGCGGCGCTTGCTGGCCCAGGACCTGTCGGCACCGCTCACGCATCGTCCCGCCATCGAAGCGCGTCTCGCGCTCGTCCAGCATTTTGCCGAAGACCAGTTGCAACGCGACGATGTGCGCAGCCGGTTGAAAGCGATGCCCGACATTGCGCGCGCGCTTGGCCGCCTCGTCGCCGGACGCGGCGGTCCGCGCGACCTGGGCCAGCTGCGCGATGGCCTTGTCGCCTGCCGCGAACTGGCGGAAGCGATCGGTGACACCGGCCCGCACCCCGAGTTGCTCGCGGCGCTACTGCCGCGCCTCGTTGGCCACGATGCGCTGGTCGACGAACTCAAACGCGCGCTCGTCGAGAGCCCGCCGATCGATGCGGCCAAAGGCGGCTACATTGCCAAGGCCTATGATCCCGAGTTGGATGATCTTCGCGACATGGCGTCCGGCGGACGCCAGGCCATCGCTGCGCTTGAGCACAAGTACCGAGACGCCACCGGCATCAAGGCGCTGAAAATCAAGCATAATAATGTGCTCGGCTATCATATTGAGGTGCCCGCCAAACAGGCCGACAAGTTGATGGCCGAGGATAGCGGCTTCACCCATCGCCAGACGATGGCCAACGCCGTGCGCTTCAATTCGAGCGACCTGCACGAAGAAGCCCGCCGCCTGACCGAGGCCGCGGGGGAAGCGCTTGCGTGTGAAGCGAAACACCTTGCCGCACTGACCGACAAGGCGATCGCCGCCGCGGCGCGTATTGCCGAAACCGCCGATGCCGCCGCGCGCCTTGATGTCGCTGCCGCCAATGCCGCGCGCGCGATCGAGGGTAAGTGGTGCCTGCCGCACCTGGTCGACCAGCCCTGTCTCGAGATCGAGGCGGGGCGGCATCCGGTCGTCGAAGCCGCGCTCGACAAGGAGGGCGAGCGCTTCGTCGCCAACGATTGTGCGCTCGGGCCGCAAGACCGGCTCTGGCTGATCACCGGCCCCAACATGGGCGGCAAATCAACCTTCCTGCGGCAGGTCGCAATTGCCGCATTGCTGGCGCAGGCCGGATGCTACGTGCCTGCCGCAAGCGCCAAGATCGGCATGGTCGACAAGTTGTTCAGCCGCGTCGGCGCTGCCGACAATCTCGCGCGCGGCCGTTCGACCTTCATGGTCGAGATGGTCGAGACCGCCGCGATCCTTGCGCAGGCGACCAAACACAGCCTCGTGATCCTCGATGAAATCGGGCGCGGCACCTCGACCTATGACGGGCTCGCCATCGCCTGGGGCGTGGTTGAGGCGATGCATGACACGATCGAAGCGCGCACCTTGTTCGCGACCCATTATCACGAACTGACCCGCCTCGCCGACCGCCTCGATGCGCTCTCGCTCCACCACGTTCGCGCGCGCGAATATAAGGGCGACTTGGTGCTGCTCCATGAAGTCGCCGATGGCGCCGCCGATCGCAGTTACGGTATCGCGGTCGCCAAGCTTGCCGGCCTGCCGCCAAAGGTGCTGGCGCGCGCCAAGGCGGTCCTTGCCAAGCTGGAAGAAGGCCGCGAAGCCACCGGCGGTATCGCCGCGGGGCTCGACGCCTTGCCGCTCTTCGCCGCGACGCCGCTGAAGGAGGAAACGCGCGATCCGCTCGCCGATGCGCTCGGCGCGCTCGACCCCGATGCGATGACGCCGCGCGAAGCGCTCGACGAACTCTACCGGCTCAAACGTCTCGCCGAGGACGGCGAATAATGCAGCCGCTGCGCGTCGGTGACGTCGACGATCGCCGGTCGATCATCGATCGCCGCGCGCTGGCGGATCGCCTGTCGGCGCTGGACCGGCCCGACCGTGAAGACGGGACGACGATCATTGCCGAGGCCTACGAGGCCGGACGCGCCGAAATCGCCCGCCGCCTGGCCGACGAACCCGGGCGCGGGCGCGTTCACGCTGCCTCTTACGGTTTCCTCGCCGATCAGGTCGTGCGGCTGGGCTGGGACTTCATCACGCAAAAGCTTTATCCCAACGCCAACCCGTCGTCGGGCGAACGCGTCGCGATCTGCGGGCTCGGCGGCACCGGGCGCGGCGAAATGGCGCCGTATAGCGATCTCGACCTCATGATGCTGGTCCCGCAGCGCAAGACGGCGTGGAACGAGCAGGTGATCGAAGCCTTGCTCTATCTCCTCTGGGATCTTGGGATCACGGTCGGCCACTCGGTCCGCACGCCAGAGGAAGTCATCGCCCTGTCGCGCGAAGATATGGCGGTGCGCACCGCCATGCTCGAAGCGCGCTGGATCTGGGGCGATGACATCCTTTTCGATGGCACCAGCGCGCGTTTTCGTGCCGAGGTCGTTCACGGCACCGCGGCCGAATTCGTCGCCGCCAAGATGGCCGAACGCGACGCGCGCCACGAGAAGATGGGCGACAGCCGCTATCTCGTCGAACCCAACGTGAAGGACGGCAAGGGCGGGCTGCGCGACCTGCAGACGCTTTACTGGATCGGCCACTATGTCTTCGGATCCAAGCGACCGGCCGATCTGGTCGATGCGGGGCTGTTCGATGCGCGCGAATTTCGCCGCTTCGAACGCGCCGAGCGCTTCTTGTGGTCAGTGCGCTGCCATCTGCACCAGAGCGCCGGACGCGCCGAAGACCGGCTCGGCTTCGATCACCAGAAGACGATCGCCGAGGCGATGAATTATGCCGACCGACCGGGAAAGTCCGCAGTCGAACGCTTCATGCAGTTCTACTTTCTCAACGCCAAGGCGGTGGGCGACCTCACCGGCGTCTTTCTCGCCCAACTGGACGAACGCATGGGCAAAAAGGGCAAGCGCTTTGCGATCCCCACCATGTTCCGGCGCACCAGTCACCTCGATGGCTTCACGCTCGATCGCGGTCGGCTCACCATACCCAAGCCCGATTTCTTCAAGCAGGACCCGGTGCGGCTGATCGAAATGTTCAGGGTCGCGCAGCGCGAAGGCCTGGAGATCCATCCCGACGCCATGCGCGCGGCGGCGCGCGACGCGCGGCTGGCCGATGACGTGCGCGAAGACCCCAAGGCCAATGCGCTGTTCCTCGACATCCTGACCGGACGCGACGACACCGATTTGGTTCTCCGGTGGATGAACGAGGCGGGCGTATTCGGCCGCTTCGTGCCCGACTTCGGCCGCGTCGTCGCGCAGATGCAGTTCGACATGTATCACCACTATACGGTCGACGAGCATACGATCCGCGCCATCGGGCTGACCGCCGCCATTGACCGCGGCGAAATGAAAGACGACCATCCGGTCATCACCGCACTGCTGCGCAAGCTTGCCGATCGCCGCGTGCTCTATGTCGCGGTGCTGCTGCACGATATCGCCAAGGGCCGCGGCGGCGACCATAGCGAGCTGGGCGCAGAGATCGCGCGCGAGCTTTGCCCGCGCTTTGGCCTTTCGCCCGCAGAGACCGAGACCGTCGCGTGGCTGGTGCGCAACCATTTGCTGATGAGCGCCACGGCGTTCAAGCGCGACCTTGCCGACCCCAAGACGATCGAGGATTTCGTCGCCGCGGTGCAAAGCCCCGAGCGCCTCAAGCTCCTCGGCATCCTGACCACCGTCGATATTCGCGCCGTGGGCCCCGGCACCTGGACCGAATGGAAACGCACCTTGCTGCGCACGCTCTACGAGGCTGCCGAAGAGCGGCTGCGCCTTGGCTACAAGCAGCATGGGCGCGACGAGATGGTGGCCCAGCGTAAGCGCGACCTTGGCAACCGGCTCGGCTGGACGGCCGAGGTCATGCGCGCCCACGGCCAGCGGCTCCCCGATGCCTATTGGCTCGCCGAACCCGAAGACTGGCAGGAAGCGAATGCGCGCCAGATGGCCAATGCCGAAGCGCGGATTGGGGATGTCGAGGCCGATATCGCGCTGGCGGACGATCCCGAACGCGGCGCCACGCGCGTCTCGATATTCGCGCCCGATCGCGAAGGCTTGTTCTTCCGAATTTGCGCGGCGCTGGCCGCTGCGGGCGCAAGCATCGTCGATGCCCGCATCCACACTACGCGCGACGGCATGGCGCTCGACAATTTGCTGATCACCGACGCGCAGGGCCGCGCCTACACCGACAAGCGCCGCCAGGATCGGCTGCGCGGTGCGCTCAGCGAGGCGATCGCCGCGCAGGATGCGCCGCCGCGGCCCGACTTCGCCGAACTTTCGGAACGCGAAGAAGCCTTCGACATCGCGCCATCGGCGCTGATCAACCAGAAAGCCTCGAACCGCATGACCGTGGTCGAAGTCAACGCACGCGACCGGCAGGCACTGCTCGCCCGCCTGGCGCATGCGATCTTCGATAGCGATGCGATCGTCCATTCCGCGCATATCACCAGCTATGGCGAGCGCGCTGTCGACAGCTTTTACCTTACCGATCGTCACGGACGAAAGCTCTCGGCCGAGATAACCGAGAAATTGCACGCCGCCATTATCGACGCGGCCGGCGACTGAGCCCCCAAAAGTCGAGGGCCCCGCCGTTTCCGGCGAGGCCCTCTCCCCTTTTTAACTAGAGCCTAGCCGCGCTCGGGCTCGACCGCAGGCGGCGGCGGCGGAGGCGGCGGCGGCGGCGGCGGACATGCTTCCGTCGCCAGGATCACCGAACCGTCCGGGCAGGTCTGCGTCGCGGGCGGAGGCGGCGGAGGCGGCGGAGGCGGAGGCGGCGGCGCCACTTCCGGCATGCGTTTGGGCGGCGGCGAAAGCTTGCCACGCAGCGTGATGCCGTAGGTCCGCGGTTCGCCAAGGAAGGCACCGTAGAGACGCGTCGCGATCGGGTCGAAGCCCGCATCGACACCGCGCCGCGAGCCACCACCCTGGATCGGCGCGTCGAACGCGACCTGGATGAAGTCCTCGTTGAGCAGGTTCTGGCCCCACAGTTCGATCGACCAGTTCTCGTCGGGCCCGCGAATGCCGACACGGCCATTGACGACCTGGAAGGCTGGCTGGATCTTCTCGATATCGAGGTCCGAACCCGTGTTGAACGAGCTCATGTGACGACCATCGACATAGAACAGGCCGGTCAGGCCGCTATTGCCGATCGGCGGGGTCCAGGCCAGCGAGCCAGTGATGGTGAACTGGTTCGAGTTCGAGATGCGGCGGCCCGGCAGCTGGAAGAAGCTGGTCCCGAGCGGTGCACCGTTCGCACCGACGAGGTCCTCGTTATACTTCGTGTCGACATAGGTGCCGCCAAAGTTGAGCTGCACGTTGTCGATCGGACGCGAGAACAATTCGAACTCGACGCCGCGGCTGCGCACCCCCCATTCGAGGTCGCCAACGCAGGCGCCGTTGCCCATGACATTGTCACTATCGGCATTGGGATCGCCGATATCGCTACAGCCGTTGACGTTCTCGACCTCGAAGAAGAGCCCGTTGAACTGGTTGAGCTGGAAGTTGTCGAAGCGCTGTTCGAAGGCGGCAACGTTGATGTCGAGCCCGCGCCCGTCATATTTGAAGCCGAGTTCGAAGGCGTTGTTGATTTCCGGCTCGAACTGGAGCGTGTCGAAATCCTGGTTCGGCAACAGCGCACCGTCCCCGCCGATGCGCGCGAGCGCGCTGCGGTCGAGGTTGAAGCCGCCGGCCTTGTAGCCACGCGAATAGCTGAGATAGCCGAGCAGCCTGTCGGTCAGCTCGTAGCTCAGCACCGCAGTGCCCGAGAACTCCGACTCGTCACGTTCCGACGACCCCGTCAGCGTGCCCGTTGCCGTTGCCGGAATGACGCACGGCAGTTGGTCGAACGCATTCAATGGCGAATTGCTGATGGTCCGGCAGAATACATTGTTGTCGGCCAGGCTGACGTCGAGCGACTTCGATTCGTTGGTGTAGCGAAGGCCGAGGGTCAGATCGAACCGGTCGGTGATCTCGAAGATGTTGTGCGTAAACAGCGCGAAGTTGGTGCTCGACTGTTCGTACAGGTCATCGAGACTGACCCCCGCAAAGGGATCGATCGACCCCAAGCCCACGGCAAGCGCCGCCGAACCGAAGATCGGATTGGTCGGATCGGCGTTGAGCGTGTTGAGCAACGCCGCCTGCGGCAGCAACGCCGCGAGCTGGGCAGCAAAGCCCGCCCGCTGGGCCTGCAGCGCCGCGAGCTGCTGCTGGAGTGCCACGTTGTTGGGGTCCATCGCCAAGGCGGCCTGCACCTGCGCGATGGCAGCATCGAGCTGGGCGATGCCCGCCTGAAGCTGCGCGACACCGGCATTGACCTGCGATTGCGCGCCGCCAAGCACGGCGGCATTGGTGCAGGTGCCGTTCGGGTCGGTCGTCGGCGCAAGCGCCGCGGGAAGCGACGAAGCGAGCGCAAGACAGTTCGAGTAGCGCAGATAATCATCGCCATACGCAAGATTGTCACGAAGCGTCAGGTCTTCCTTGGCGAAGTAACCGCCGACGAGCCAGTCGAGCCGGTCGTTGAGCGCCGTTCCCTGCAGGCGAAGTTCCTGCGTAAAGGTCTTGAATTCGGTAAAGCCGGTGCCGTCGCCGGGGCGATAGAGGATGTCCAGATTGTTATAGTGGGCATCCTGGCCGCGGACATATTCGTTGAAACGATAGGCCGAGATCGAGGTCAGTTCGACGCCGCCGAAATCATAGACGATCTCTCCCGAAACGCCCCAATCCTCGACATCGGAGTTATAGTCGCGTCCCGGCGTGATGGCGATTTCGCGGGTGAAGGTATCATCGTTGATGACCGCGCCGAGCGCGCGCTGGAGCGCAGCGATCGACGACGGGCTTTCGCCGGCCTGCGTATAGTTGAACGCCGGCAGGTAGGTCGCGCCGCAGCATTCCTCGTCGCGCTTGGCATAGTCGCCGATCAGGCGGATCGACAGGTCGCTCGACGGTTCGAACAACAGCTGCCCGCGCACCAGCCAACGATCGCGATCATTGACCGTGCGGCCCGAGATGACATCTTCGAGAAAACCGTCGCGCTGGACATAGACGCCGTCAATACGCGCCGCGACGGTATCGCTGAGACCGCCGGTGGCCGACAGGTCGAAGCGACGATAGTCGTAATTGCCAAGGCTGATCGCGCCCGCCACTTCGGTGCCGAATTGCGGCTTGGCGGTGATGATCGAAATCAGGCCGGCCGATGCGTTACGACCAAACAGCGTGCCCTGCGGTCCGCGCAGGACTTCGATGCGTTCGATCGCGCCCAGCTCGGTCAGGCCAACGCCGGTACGGCTGCGGTAGACGCCGTCGATAAAGACCGCGACCGAACTTTCAAGACCGGGGTTGTCGCCGACCGTGCCGACGCCGCGGATGCGGGCGACGCCGCCAGCAGCTTCAGACGAGGTCGAGGACACCAGCAGCGAGGGGCTGACCTGGGTCAGGGCGCGGATGTCGTCGGCACCGGTATTCTTGAGCTGTTCGGCCGTGACCGCGGACACCGCGAGCGGCACGTCGGACAATGCTTCGTTACGACGCGTCGCGGTAATGACGATTGCGCTCGTATCCTGGTCGTCGAGGTCCTGTTCGACCGTGCTGTCGTCAACCGCTGCGGCTTCTGCCGTTGCCCCCTGTGTGGGTTCGGCGCCGCCGTCATCGGTATCGGTTTCCTGGGCAAAAGCCGGCGTGGCAATCGCCATCATCCCGGCCGAAAGCATCCATACGGTCTTGCGCATTTGTGCACCCCTCCTGATTTGTATTTCTAATTGACCCTGTTGTTAGTGCAGGGGCTAAGCGTTGCAAAGCAAATGGGTAGCGAAAATCGGTGATTTCCGTCGAAACACGCCCCTATTGAGGCCTATTTACAACAGCTTGCATTGCAGCATTTCTTGCGCACTGCACAATAAGTATCGATCGAATACTGAAAAGCCGCAGCCCCACCAATGCGGGACTGCGGCTTCTCTTGTTCGGTTGCCGTTACGGCAATGGCGCTATTTGGGCGCGACGACCATCAGCATCTGGCGGCCTTCCATGCGGGGACGCTGCTCGACCTTGGCGATTTCCGCCGTGTCTTCCTCAACCCGCTCCAGAACCGCCATGCCGAGCTGGTTGTGCGCCATTTCACGGCCGCGGAATCGGATGGTGAGCTTCACCTTGTCGCCATTCTCGATGAACTGGACGACCTTCTTCATCTTGGTCTGGTAGTCGTGATCGTCGATATTGGGACGCATCTTGATCTCTTTGATCTCCTGCGTCTTCTGAGCCTTGCGCTTGGCATTGGCTTTTTTCTGCGCTTCGTACTTGTGGCGCCCAATATCGAGGAACTTGGCGACGGGCGGATCGGCGTTGGGAGAGATTTCCACGAGGTTCAGGCCGATCTCGTTGGCCTGTTCCATCGCTTCACGCGTAAACATTACCCCAAGGTTTTCGCCATTCTCGTCGATCACCCGGACCTTCTGGGACTGGATGAACTGATCATAGCGGGGGCCGGTCATTGGCGGCGGCGACTGCGGGCGTCGCATTCGAGGGGGTCGTATAGCGTATTCTCCTTTGGAGTCGTTGTGATGGGGTCGAGATAAGCGCTTCCTCGCCCTTTGCAAAGGGGCAGGAGAAGCGATTTGGGGTAAAACGGGCTCTTAAGCGGCCTGAATCTCGGCGATGAAACGTTCGACGTCCTCGCGCACACCTTCGGCAAGACGCGCCAGTTCGCCGCTTGCGCCCTTGATCTGGCTGGCAGCAGCCATCGCCGATCCGGCGCCATCGTTGACCGTTTTCGCGCGGCTGGCGACCCGATCGGCAATGCCCGCGGCGCTGTTGACGCTGGCCGAAAGCTCCTGCGTCGCGCTCGATTGCTGCTGGACGGTGGCGGCAATCGCCGCCGCGGCCTGGCTCACGCGTTGGATCGCATCGTTGACCTCGGCAAAGCCGCTGGTCGACCCTTCGATCGCCGCAATCATTTCGTGCACCTGCTTGCCTGCGCTTGCGGTCGCCTCGGCAGTCTGTTCGGACAGCGCCTTCACCTCGCCGGCGACTACAGCGAAGCCGCGCCCGGCCTCGCCCGCGCGCGCAGCCTCGATCGTGGCGTTGAGCGCCAGCAGCCCCGTCTTGTTTGCGACCTCATCGATCATGTGCACCATGTCACCGACCGACTGGGTCGAACCCGACAGCTTGTCGACCGTGCGCGCCGTATCGCCCGATCGCTGCGCGGCGGCGGCAGCGCTGGTGCGCTGGGCCTCGATCTGGCTGGCCACTTCGGCAATGGCGTTGCGGATCTGCTGCGCGGCTCCCGCGACCGCTTGCACATGGCCCGAGGCCGACCGCGTTTCATCGGCGACCGAGCCGAGTTCGTGCGTGGTATTGGTCAGCGTTTCGACCATCAGATCGGCGGTCGCGCTAAGCTCGTCGGCGGACGCCGCGAGCGCGGTTACCGCCTCATGCATCTGGCTGGAGAACATCGCCGATGTCGACGCCAGCTTGCGCGCCCGCTCCTCGCGCTCGACCATTGCCTTTTCCTCGATCTCGAGCTGGGCCTGGCGGGCGCGTGCTTCGCGTTCACGCCCTTCGGCGGCTTCGCGCTCGAGCCGGTCGGCTTCTGCCTTGGTTTCCTTGAAGCGCGACAACGTCTGCGCCAGCGCGCGCACTTCGAGGGCTCGTGCTTCGGTTGGTAGTTCAACGTCAAAATCGCCCTTGGCGATGCGCCGCGTGCTGCGCCCAAGCGCTTCGAGCGGCAAGCTGATTTCGCGTCGCACGATGTAAACCAGCCCGGCGACAAGCAGCGCGCCCAATACCAGCAGGACCGCCGCGATGATCATCCGGCGATTGGCGGCTGCTTCGCTGTCATCGACCATGTCCGCGGCTACCACGTCGGCCGCCCGATTGATCGCTTCGAGCGTCGCGATGGCCTCCGAAGATCGCTCGATCCACCCCTCGGCGCTGAGAGGGTATGCGCGCCCTTGATCGCTGGCGCTGACAACCGAGAAACGAGCCTTGTCGTAATCGAAAAAGAAGGATGAGCGCGCGTCATCCATGGCCTTGCCGATACGATCGTCATTGGTCAGCTGGCCTTCGATCGCGCGAACGCTGTCCCACGCCGCCAGGACCCGGCCGCGATTCTCGATGATCTCGGCGCGCATCGCGGGATCGATTGCCCGGTTGGCGGCAATGGCCCCAGCAATCATACCGCGCTCCCGACTGGCATATTCGCTCATTTCCCAGCTCAGGTGCTTGAGCATGAGCAGGTTGGTCAGATCGCTGTCGGCCTTGAACAGGTTGGCCGCCGCAAAGCGGATTTCCTGGGCGCTGATCGTGCGATTCTTGGCGGCTGCGTAAAAGCTTCTCGCGATGGTCGGATCGCGCTGATCGGCCGGGAGTTGCATCGCTGCGTCGGCTTCCGCGGCCAATGCTTCATATTCGGATTGAGCGTCGCGAAAATCCTGCACCAATGTGCGCTCGTTCGGCAAACTGGCGTCGAACTGCAACAGCGCCTGCCGCATGAGCTGGTCGCCCCGAGCGCGATCGGCGCGGATTTGCGCGGCAAGTTTTGCAGTCACGGGCGTCGGCGCGTTGAGCGCCATATAGCTCCTGGCGCGTGCCTTGGCCCACGCTTCGCCGGCGCCAACGATGCTGGACGTGATCTGGTCGGCCTGATGGGCCAGAGCCACTTGGCGTCGCTGTTCGATAGTCCCGGCAAGGCTTACGCTCGCGGAGTAGAGGATGATGCCGGCCATCACGACAATCGTGATGATGACGGCCCGGCCGATCGCGAATTCGCCGTGCGCGACGCGCGTTACGGTAAGCGCCACCTGATCGTACAAGAAACGAAGTTTTTTCACGCGACCTCCCAATGGACGCACCACGCGCGCGCCACGATTGGAAAGCCTCTTGCCAAATAATGGCAAACGGAACGTTAATTTTTGCGACCGGTCAGCGCAGGTCGGGAGGCGTCGCTTCGTCCTGCATGAGGGCGAGCAGCTCGTCGACCTTCATCACTTTCTGATGCTCGTCCGAACCGAGACGGCGCAGCGCGACGGTGCCTTCCTCCGCTTCGCGCTTGCCCACCACCAGCAGTAGCGGCACCTTGGCGAGCGAATGTTCGCGCACCTTGTAGTTGATCTTCTCGTTGCGAAGATCGGCCTCGGCGCGGAAGCCCGCGGATTGGAGTTTGGCAAGGACCTCATTGGCATAGTCGTCGGCATCGGACACGATCGTCGCGACCACGGCCTGCCTGGGTGCCAGCCATAGCGGCATCTTGCCGGCATAATGCTCGATCAGCATGCCGATAAAGCGCTCGTAACTGCCGAAGATGGCGCGGTGGAGCATGACGGGGCGATGGCGTTCGCCATCCTCGCCGATATAGGTCGCGTCGAGCCGCTCGGGCAGGACGCGGTCGGACTGGATGGTGCCGACCTGCCAGGTCCGCCCGATCGCATCGGTCAGGTGCCATTCGAGCTTGGGCGCATAAAAGGCGCCTTCGCCTTCGAGCTCTTCCCAGCCATAATCGTCATTATCCATGCCCGCGGCCTTCACCGCATCGCGCATTTCCTGCTCGGCCTTGTCCCACATTTCATCGGTGCCAAAGCGCTTCTCGGGACGCGTCGCCAGCTTGACGTGGTAGGTATAGCCGAAGTCCTTGTAGATGCGGTCGGCCAGCTTGCAGAACTTGTGGATCTCGTCGACGACCTGATCCTCGGTGCAGAAGATGTGCGCATCGTCCTGCGTGAACTGGCGCACGCGCATAAGGCCGTGCAGCGCGCCATGCGGCTCGTTGCGATGGCAGCAGCCATTTTCATAAAGCCGGATCGGCAGCTCGCGATAGGACGTGATGCCCTGCTTGAAGACGAGCACGTGCGCCGGGCAGTTCATCGGCTTGATCGCCATCCAGTCTGCGTCGTCCGCGACGTCGGGCGCGGCAGCCTCCTCCTCGCTCTCCACATTGGGCACGATGTCAGGGACCGCGAACATGTTTTCGGCATATTTCCCCCAGTGGCCCGACTGGGTCCACTGCTTGACGTCCATCAGCTGCGGAGTCTTGATCTCGTCATAGCCGCCATCGTCGATGGCGCGGCGCATATAGGCCTCGAGCTCGCGCCAGACCTTGTAACCCTGCGGATGCCAGAAGACGCTGCCATGCGCTTCCTGCTGGAGGTGGAAGAGGTCCATCTCCGCACCCAGCTTGCGATGGTCGCGCTTGGCCGCTTCCTCGAGCCGGTGCAGATGTTCCTTGAGCTGCTTCTTGTCGAGCCACGCGGTGCCGTAGATGCGGCTCAGCATCGGATTGGACTGGTCGCCGCGCCAATAGGCGCCCGACACACGCGTCAGCTTGAACGCCTTGGGATCGAGATAGCCGGTCGACGGCAGGTGCGGCCCGCGGCACAGGTCGATCCAGTCGGCCTCGCCCTCGCCCGTCTTGTACATGGTGATGGGCTCGTCTTCGGGTAGCTCCATCACCCACTCGGCCTTGAAGGCCTCGCCATTGTCGATGAAGAACTGGCGCACTTTCTCGCGGTCCCAGACTTCGCGGACCAGCGGCTTGTCGGCCTTGATGATCCGGCGCATTTCTTCTTCGATCTGCGGCAGGTCTTCTTCGGTGAACATGCCGCGGCCCGGGGCCGGTGCGAAATCGTAATAGAAGCCGTCGTCGGTCGCAGGACCAAAGGTGATCTGCGTACCCGGGTACAGGTTCTGCACCGCTTCGGCGAGCACGTGCGCAAAGTCATGGCGCACCAGCTCGAGCGCATCGGCCTCGTCGCGCTTGGTGATCAGTTCGAGCTTCGCATCGCCTTCGAACGGACGTTTGAGGTCGCGTACTTCGCCATCGACGCGCGCAGCGAGCGCCGCCTTGGCGAGCCCGGGGCCGATCTCGGCAGCGACATCATAAGGCGTCGCCCCCGCCTTCATTTGCTTCACGCTGCCGTCGGGGAGTTCGATTTTCGAAAGCTCAGTCATGGACAGTCACCTAGTGCAGTGCGCCAAGCCGTTCAACCAAAAGGAAATTCAAGCAAACTTGGCATTATGGAAAGCTTCCTTGACATCGGCCGCGAATCATGTAAAACACACTTTACATACTGAAAAGGGAGTTTGACTAATGACCAACATCCTGAAGAGCCTCATCTGGGCATCGATCATCATACTTGTCGCCTACGCTGCCAAGGATCAGGGGATGAGCGACAACGCTGCGACGGGCCTCGTCTTCGCGATGGTCGGCGCCGCGACCGCCAGCCTTGCGAGCGGCAAAGGATGCCGCGCCAAGGGATGGTGCTGATCATGACCGATTCCTTGAAAGAGGCGCAAAAACGCCCGGTCATCTTCTGGTTCCTGCTATTCTTCGTCGCCTTGGGCGCGATGGCGCTCATCCTCGACCGAAGCAATATCGAGGACCCGCTTATTGCCAATGCGATGATGCTGGTGCCGATGATCTTCCTCGTGAAGGCAGGGCTGAACGCGATGCATAATGCCGGCCGCCATGGCGAACGCGGCAGCCCGCAGCGCAATTACCTTACGCGCATGCTGGTGCTGAGCCTGGCCTATGTCGGCTCGCTCTTTGCCGCCACCGAGCTCATCGGCGAGGGCGACCCCATTACGCCGGTCAGCATCGCCATCGCGATCATCCCCGGCATCGCCGTGGTAGGGTATTTCTGGGCGATGGGCCGCTACATCGTCGAGCTCAAGGACGAGTTCCTGCGCATGCTGATGGTCCGCCAGTCGCTGATCGCCACCGGGCTGGCTTTTTCGGCGGCTTCGGTGTGGGGCTTTCTCGAAAGCTTCGGCCAGGCGCCGCATATCGAGGCCTATTGGTGGCCGATACTATGGTTCTTCGGCATCGGCGTGGGCGCGGTGGTCAACAAGCTGACCTACGGCACCACCGGCGAGACCTGCTGATGAAAAACCGTCTCAAGGTCCTGCGCGCCGAGCGCAACTGGAGCCAGAGCGATCTTGCCGACCGGTTGGGCGTATCGCGCCAGAGCGTGAACGCCATCGAGACCGGAAAATATGATCCCTCGCTCCCCCTCGCCTTCACCATCGCCGACGTCTTCGAAATGAGTATCGAAGAGATTTTCGACCCGAAAGGATGATACGATGAACTTCCGGAAGCTGTTCACCGAGCGGGTGAATAGCTTCCTCGACGAGTAAGGGCCTGCTAGGCGACGGCGCATGACTTCACCGCCTTTATCGCACTTTCTCCTCGACGATCGCCGTCTTGCTTGCCGCATCCGCGAAGGGACTGGCCCGACCATGCTGTTCCTGCCCGGCTATGCCTCCGACATGGATGGCGGCAAGGCCACCGCGATCGACGCGCTGGCGGCAGAACGCGGCCTGCCCTGCATCCGATTCGATTATTCGGGCACCGGGCTTTCCGATGGTGCCTTCGCCGATGGCACGCTTTCCCGCTGGCTCGACGAGGCGCTCGCCATCCTCGATGCCAAGGCGCAAGGGCCGGTCATCCCCATCGGCTCCTCGATGGGCGGCTGGCTGGCGCTCCTCATCGCGCTACGCCGCCCCGATCGCGTCGCCGGAGTGATGGGCATCGCCGCCGCGCCCGACTTCACCGATTGGGGATTCACCCAGGCGCAAAAGGACACGATCCGCGCCGACGGCAAGCTGGAAGAACCCAACCCCTACGGTCCCGAACCCTATGTCACGCACAAGGGCTTCTGGGAATCGGGCGAACAGCTCAGGTTGCTCGATGGCGACATCGACTTTTCCGGCCCAGCCCGCTTCGTGCACGGTGACAAGGACCAGGATGTCCCGGTGTCGATCGCATTGAAGGCCATGCGCCAGCTCAAGGGCACCGATATTCAGCTCAAACTCATCAAGCATGGTGGACATCGGCTTTCCGAGCCCCACGAAATCGCCGCCATCCTGACAGAGCTGGTGGCCCTTGTTGAAACGGTGACCCCTTGAGCCTTCTTCTAGCCCTTCTCCTCGCCGCGCAGGATGCGCCGGTCGAAGTTCCGTCCGAAGTCCTGCGGTGCGCCAGCGACAATAGCGTCGATGCCGTCCTGTGCCGCGCCGTAGTCGCGCAAGGCGAGGACCGCTTCACCGACAGCGCCGAAGCGTTCGAGGAAGCGGCCGGGCTTGCTGCAGCCGATCCCGACAAGGCCTCGCGTGCGCTCCTTGCGGGGGCCAATATGTGGCTTGCCGCGGGCAATGCCGAACGCGCTGGTGCTGCGATCGACAAGGCGCTTGCTATCGATGCGCTCGACAGCGTCCAGCGCGGTTTTGCCCATCTCGATCGCGCCCGCGCCGCGTTGATGGGCGGCAACAGCGCCATGGCCAGCGATCATCTCGAACGCGCCCGCGCGCTTGTGCCCGCCGATCCGTGGGTGTGGTATCTCGGGGCCGGCATTGCGCTGGAGGACGAGGACCTGATCACCGCGCGCCAGCAGATCGCACAGGCGCTCGTGCTCGCACCTGATAGCGGCGATGTGCTGCTGCGCGCCGCCGCGATCGAGGCCGCAGCCGAAAATCTGGAAGGCGCCCGTGCGCATCTGCAAAAGGTTCGCGAGGTCGCACCCGGCAGCGCGGCCGAGCGCACCGCAATCCGCCTGTTGCAGACATTGTCGGAACCCGCCGCCGTGCCTACACCTTTTACAGACGAGGAATGATGTTGCGGGCCGCTTTCTCAAGGAGATGTGCGTAATGGAAATCGTCGCTGTCCCCGCATTCAACGACAATTATCTGTGGCTGGTCAAAAGCGGCAATGATGTCGGGGTCGTCGACCCGGGCGACGGCGATGCGGTGCTCAAGGCGGCAGAAGAACGCGGCTGGACGATCACCCACATCCTCAACACGCACTGGCACCCCGATCACACGGGCGGCAACCTGAGGGTCAAGGATGCCACCGGTTGCCAGGTCTGGGGCCCCGCCCCCGAGGCCGCCAAGATCCCCGGCATCGACCGCCAACTCGACGAAGGCGACCGCGTTACCTTCGGCGGTGAGGAAGCCGAAATCTGGCATATCCCGGGCCATACGCTCGGTCACATCGCTTATATATTTCGCGGCCCCAATGTCGCCTTCGTCGGCGACACGATCTTCGCGATGGGATGCGGTCGCGTGTTCGAGGGCACGATGGAGCAGATGCATGAAAGCCTGCAGCGCTTTGCCGACCTTCCCGACGACATGAAGCTCTACTGCGCGCACGAATACACGCTCGCCAACGCCAAATTTGCCGTGCACGCGATGCCGCAGGATAGCGCAATCGCGGATCGACTCGCGGAAGTGACCGCAATGCGCGCGCGCGGTGAGCGCACCGTTCCCACCACCGTCGCTGCCGAAAAAGCCACCAACCCCTTCCTGCGCGCTGCAACCCCCGCCGAGTTTGCCGCGTTCAGGAATGATAAAGATCGTTTCTGACACGTACCGGTCGGAGCGGCATAAAAGGGAGAATTTTATGCGACACGTGATTCTTTTCGCAGCACCTCTCACGTTGGCGGCATGTACTACCGACGATGGCTATCGCAGCGCACAAGCCGAAGAAGCACGAGCCGAGGTGCAGGAACGCCTCGTCGGATATGCGCCGGCGGGAACGCGCAACTGTCTTCCGGGCCGCAGCCAGGCATCGACGCGGGTCTATGCAGACGGCACGATCCTCGTGCGCCAGGGCGGCAACCTCTACGGACAAAATCTCGGACCGAGCTGCGCCAGCGCATCGGACGTGCACACCGCGCTCGTGACCGAAGGCACCTTAGGCAGCATGTGCTCGGGCACTATCGCCCGCGTCGTGGATAGCTCCACCGGCATGTTCCGGGGCAGCTGCTCGATCGGCGAATGGACCCAATATGAAAAGGTCGAGGACGCCGACGAGGCGAGCTAAGGCCTAGCTCTTGTAGAGCTTCGACAGACGCTCTTCGTAGATCGGCTTGATTCTATGACGCCGAATGCTTTGCTTGGGTGTCATAAGCTCGTTGTCGACCGTGAAGGGTTCGTCGGCGACGATGAACCGGCGCACCTTCTCGATCACCGAAAGATCGGCATTGACCTTGTCGACTGCCTTGCCAAGCGCCTTGCGTATGGCCTCGGCATCGCCCTTGTGCGCGGCCTCGAGTTCGGGATCGGGCACCAGCACCGCCACGATGTAGGGCCGGCGGTCGCCGTAAACCATCGCCTGCGCAATCTCGCTTTGCAGCGTCAGGATGCCTTCGACCCGCTGCGGCGACACATTGTCGCCCTTGTCGAGGATGATGAGGTCCTTCTTGCGATCGGTGATGACAATACGGTTTTGCTCGTCGAGATGGCCGATGTCACCGGTATGCAGCCACTCTCCATCGAGTACTTTTTCAGTGTCGTCCCTGTTGCGCCAGTACCCTTGCATGACGAGCTCGCCGCGCACGCAAATCTCGCCATCGTCGGCGATCCTCACTTCGGTGTTCTTAAGCGGCGGACCAACGGTCGACATCTTGATGCCCGCAGCGGGGCGGTTGCAGCTGATCACCGGACCGCTTTCGGTCTGACCGTAGCCCTGGAGCACGGTGATGCCCATTGCCTGGAAGAAAAGGCCGACGTCGGTATTGAGCGGCGCCCCGCCCGACACCATCGCCTTCATCCTGCCGCCGAATTTCTTTTGCACCTTCTTGCGCAGCGTGAGCGACAGGATGCCGTCCATCGGCAGGTCGAGCGGGTTCGAGCGCCCCTCATACCGCTTGGTCTCGATATTGACGGCACGTTTCAGAAGATATGCCGCAAGCCCGCCTTGCTTTTCGATCTGCTTGAGCATCTTCTGGCGAAGCATCTCGAACAGGCGCGGCACCACGACCATCAGCGTCGGACGCGCCTCCTCGATATTGGCGGCCAGCTTTTCGAGGCTTTGCGCGTAATAGATCTCGGCACCCAGCGCGATCGGAAAATGCTGCCCGCCCGAATGTTCATAGGCATGGCTTGCCGGCAGGAAGGACAGGAAGACTTCCTCGTCCCAGCCGAAATCGTTGGCGATGACATCGATGCAGCCTTCGACGTTATGCAGGACCATGCCGTGATGCTGCATCACGCCGCGCGGCGCCCCGCCGGTGCCCGAGGTATAGATGATGCAGGCAAGGTCCCGGCGCCCATACGCTTCGGCTTCCTTCTCGAACTTCTCGACATCGGCATCGCCGCCAACCAGCTCACCCCAA
The DNA here is from genome assembly GCF_026157105.1 of Sphingomicrobium marinum. GTDB lineage: Bacteria > Pseudomonadota > Alphaproteobacteria > Sphingomonadales > Sphingomonadaceae > Sphingomicrobium > Sphingomicrobium marinum. Next base: position 389,148 of record NZ_JANPVQ010000001.1, on the reverse strand, counting down.
TGGTGGAATTTCGCGATGTCGGGAGACTGGCCGCGGATGATATCGTCGATCGAAATGATGTGATGACATTCCGACGCGTAGAGCACCGCGGGCAGCAGCGGTTCTGCAAGTTTTTGCGTCGACACGATGACCGCGCGGGCATCGCTATTGCCGAGGATATGCTGGTGGTCGCGCGTCGTATTGGTGGTGTAGGTCGGCACGGTGACGCAGCCCGCGGCCATGATGGCAAGGTCGGCGATCAGCCATTCGGGGCGGTTTTCGCTGACCAGCATGACGCGGTCGCCCTTCTCGCACCCGATATCGCGCAGCGATTGCGCCAGGCTTGCCACCTGCTGCGCCGCTTGCCGGTAGGTGATCGCCTCCCAGCTCTTGTCCTTCTTCGCCCACAAAAACGGCTTGTCGCCCAGCCGGCGCGCGCGGGTGAAGAACATCGTCACCAGGTTGGGAAAATGTTCGAGCTCTTTCTGGCCCTTGAACGGGTTCATGGCGTCGCATCTCCCTGCGTGCGCGGATCGAAGGCCGGAACCCAGCGATTCCCCACTTTCTGTACCGCATTGGCCTTGAAACGCGGGCCGATCGGGCGGACATTCTGGTGGCCCATGGCGATGAGCGCCGCCATCAGCGCGTCACTTCCGGGCGCTTCCTCCACCATGACATATGAGCCGGGCGCATAAAGGTTTGGCAGCGCCAGCGCTTCCTGCGCGGGCAGGTCCCAGTCGATCACCGCGATAATGTTCTTGGCGGTTTGCGTGATGATGGTCGATCCGCCCGCTGCGCCGACCGCCAGTATCGCCTCACCCGCTGGCGAGAAAACGATCGTCGGGCTCATCGAGCTGCGGGGCCGCTTCCCGCCGGCGGGGGCGTTGGCGGCTGGCCGGCCGCTATCGTCGGTCGGCGCGAAGCTGAAATCGGTCAGCTCGTTATTGAGATAATAGCCGTTGACCACCAGCCCCGATCCGAACCCCGATTCAATCGTGGAAGTGAGCGACACGACGTTGCCGTCATGGTCGGCCACCGCGAAGTGGCTGGTGCCGTTTTCGGCGGGCTCCATACCAACGCCTAGCGCGAGATTTGCACCCGGCGGCGTACCGGCACTGACCTGCGCCATGACCGTATCGGCAGCGATCAGGCCCGAGCGTCCCGCTAGATAATTCTTGTCGATCAGACCGGCCACCGGAACGGATACGAAATCGGCATCGCCAAGGTAACGTGCGCGGTCGGCATAAGCGAACCGGCTGGCTTCGGCGAAGAGATGCCAGCTCACCGGATCGTCGGGGCCCAGCGCAGCAAGATCGAAGCGTTCGAGCAGTCCGAGGATCTGCAGCACGGTCGTGGCGCCCGAAGAAGGCGGACCCATCGAGCAGATGCGATGCGCGCGGTATGTGCTGCACACGGGCGGGCGCTCCTTGGCCGTATAGGCCGTGAAATCCGCCACGGTGAGATCGGCAGGCGCCTTGGTGTCGCCGTTGACCGCAGCGATCACTGCTGCGGGGTTCTGCCCGCGATAGAAGGCATCGGGGCCCTCGATGGCGAGGCGCTCCAGGAACGCCGCCAGCGCAGGGTTGGTCAGCCGCGTGCCCGCGGGAAAGGGCTTGCCGTCAGCGTCGAGGAAAAGCGCGCGGCCATTTTCGCTATAAAGGGCAACATTGCGCGACTCTCCATCGGGATCATCTGCATCGCGCTCGAAATAGCCGGCCATGCGCTGATTCATCGCAAAGCCATCGCGCGCCAACCGGATCGCAGGCTGGAACAAAGCGGACCAGGGCAGCTTGCCATGGCGATCGTGCGCCAGCTTCATCATCGCCACGTTGCCGGGCACGCCGACACTGCGGCCGCCCGGGACGACATCGCGAAAGCTCACCGGCTGCCCATTAGCGTCAAGAAACAGGTCGGGCCCTGCGGACAAGGGCGCAGTTTCGCGCCCGTCATAGGTGACGACATTCCCGTCAGCATCGGCGCGGACCATGAACCCGCCGCCGCCTATTCCGCTCGACTGCGGTTCGACCACCGTCAGCGCGAGCAGCACGGCGAGCGCAGCGTCGGTCGCGCTCCCGCCCTGCGCCAGCATCTCCTCGCCCGCCGCGGTAGCGCGCGGATCGGCGCTGGAGACGGCGCCTTGAACAATGGTGGTGTCGGCCCGTGGTGACGTCGCGCAGGAGGCGAGCAGCAGGGCGATGGCAGGTAGGATCGCGCTTCTCATAAGCTGCGAGGGCTACTCGCTTCCGACCCAATCGGCAATATCGGTGACGCCTTCTTCGCGCATGCGCTGCGCCAGGTCGCCTGCGATCCGCATGGCGAGACCCGGGCCCTGGTAGACCAGGGCCGAATAGAGCTGGATCAGGCTGGCGCCGGCGCGGATGCGCGCTTCGGCATCGGCACCGCTTTCGATGCCGCCCGCCGCGATCAGCGGGATCCTGCCGCCCGATGCCGAACGAAAGGCGCGCAGCGCTGCCAACGCCTTGCGTCCCAATGGACGCCCCGAGAGCCCGCCCGCTTCGCCGCGATATTTCGATTGCAGGTCGTCGGGCCGGTCGATCGTCGTGTTGGCGACGATCAACGCGTCGATGCCTTCATCGATCGCCACCTTGGCAATGCGGTCAGGGTCATCTGCTTCAAGATCGGGCGCGACCTTCAGGAAAACCGGCGTCGCCGCATCGCCCCGCGCCTCGCGCACTGCCTGCAACAAGTCCTTGAGCGCGCCTTCATCCTGCAATTGACGGAGCCCCGGCGTATTGGGCGAAGAAATGTTGACCGTGAGATAGTCGGCGAGCCCGCCCATCTGCTGCACGCCCAGCACATAATCGGCAATGCGATCCTCGCTGTCCTTGTTCGCCCCGATATTGACCCCGACGATGCCGCGTTCGCGCACGCGCATCTGCAATCGCTGCGCGGCTGCCGCCTGCCCGCCATTGTTGAACCCCATGCGGTTGATCACCGCCTTGTCCTCGACCAGCCGGAATAGGCGCGGCTTGGGATTGCCCGCTTGCGGGCGCGGCGTGATAGTGCCGACTTCCACGAAGCCGAAGCCGAGCCCGAGCATTTCGGAATAGACCTCGGCGTCCTTGTCGAAACCGGCGGCAAGCCCGACGGGAGAGGGAAAGTGCAAGCCCGCCACGGTCTGGCCGAGGCGCCGCGCGAAATCCGGGATGGGCCGGTCGGGTACGCGTTTTAGAGCGCCGATCGTCAGGCGATGCGCCTGTTCGGCGTCGAGGCGAAAGATCAGGGGCTTGGCAAGATTGTACAACATCGGCGCCGTGCCTAGCGCAGACGGAACAAGCTTTCATCGAAAATAATTGATCATACGATGTCGGCGCGCCACCCTCGCGCGCGTATGCTTACAGGAGATCATATGACCCGCATCGCCCTGCTCGCCACCGCCAGCGCCCTCGTCGCCGCCTGCACCCCCGAAACCGCGCCAGTGCAAAGCGCTAGCGCCCCCGCGGCTCAAACGGAGGCGCCCCAGGTCGCCGCCAACGCCGAACTCGCGCAACTCTTCGAAGCGTATGATCAGGCCAGCCTCGCGCTAGCGCCGCAGGCCAAGGCTTACCGCGGGATCATCGATGAGGATTACGGCACGTGGGGCGATGTCAGCGAAGCCAATGACGATCGCTACCTCGAACTGATGCGCCAGACCGCCGCCGCGATGAAGGCGAACTTTGATCCTGCCACGCTCAACCAGCAGGACCGCATCAGCTACGAACTTTTCCTGCGCAATCTCGCGATGGAAGAGCGTCTCGAACCCTTCGACCGGCACACCTTCCTGTTCAACCAGATGTTCGGCCAGCATTCGGGCATTCCGGCGTTCCTGATCAACATTCACCGCGTCAGCGAGGTCAGCCACGCCGAGGCCTATATCAGCCGCATCGCAGATATCGGACGCGCGATGCCCGAGCTGACCGCACAGTCGCGCACCCGCGCGCGGCTCGGCATCATGCCGCCCAAGTGGGTCTATCCCTACGTCATCAGCGATATCGACAACCTGCTCAACGCCGGCCGCCAGAACGCGATCCTGAACGATTTCCGCGACAAGGTCGGGAAACTGCAAATCAGCAACGCCCAGCGTGCCGATCTCAATGCCCGCGCCGTCGAAGCGTGGGAAAACCACGCCGCGCCCGCCTATCTCGCGCTGCGCGAGGAAATGGTTACGCAGCAGGCCAATGCGCCGACCGACGACGGCGTCTGGCGCTTGCCCAATGGTGCCGAATATTACGCTGCAAGGCTGGCGCAATATACCAACACCGACCTCACGCCCGACGAAATCCACCAGATCGGCCTCGACAATGTCGAGCGCATCCACAGACAGATGCGCGCGATCATGGAGCAGGTCGGCTTCGACGGAACGCTGCAGGAATTCTTCGTCTACACCCGCAATGGCCCGCAATTCTTCGCCAAGAGCCGCGAGGAATATCTGTCCAAGGCCAACGCGGCGATCGCCCAGATGGACAAGGCGCTGCCGCAATATTTCGGCGTGCTTCCGCAGGATCCCGTCGTCGTCAAACCGGTCGAGGCGTTCCGCGAAAAGAGCGCCGGCAAAGCCTTTTACCAGGCCCCCGCGCCCGACGGCTCACGCCCCGGCACCTATTACGTCAACCTCTACGATTTGAACGCGATGAGCCTCAACGAGCTCGAAGCGCTCGCCTATCACGAAGCCTCGCCCGGCCATCACCTCCAGCGCTCGATCCAGACCGGTCTTGAGGGCTTGCCCGCGTTCCGCCGCTTTGGCGGACAGACCGCCTACACCGAAGGCTGGGGCCTCTATTCCGAAGAGCTTGGCAAGGACATGGGCTTCTATACCGACCCCTATTCGGACTTCGGCCGGCTCGGCATGGAGCTGTGGCGCGCCGCGCGGCTGGTGGTCGACACCGGCATCCATCACAAGCGCTGGAGCCGCGAGCAGGCAATCGCCTACCTCACCGAGAATACGCCCAACCCCGACGGCGATATCCGCAAGGCGATCGAGCGCTATATCGTCTATCCGGGACAGGCGACCGCCTACATGATCGGCAAACTCAAGATCATGGAACTGCGCCAACATGCGATGGAAGAGCTGGGCGATGAGTTCGACTGGCGCGAATTCCACGATGAAGTGCTGACGCCGGGGCCCGTCCCGCTCGACATGCTCGATGCCAATATCCGTGCGTGGGTGGCCGCAAAAAAAGCCAGCTAAGAACGACTCGCAACAGCGGGGAATCGGTTGATTCCCCGGCGAATCCTCCTAAATGGCAATTCGGAATGAAACAGTCCGATTTGCCATGCGCCTGACGCACCTAGCCGACTATGCCGTCGTCATGATGAGCGCCGCCGCCCGCCGCGAGGAGGGGGAGTGCCTGTCCGCGACCGTGTTATCGGAGGAAACTGGCGTTCCGCTGCCGACCGCGCAGAAGCTGATGCAGTCGCTTGGGCGTGCCGGCCTGCTCAAGGGCCAGCGCGGCGCCGGCGGGGGCTATGTCCTTGCCCGCCCGGTGACCGAGATCAGCCTCGCCGACATCGTCGAGGCGGTCGAAGGCCCCATCGCGCTGACGCAGTGCAGCGAAGGCGTATCGGATTGCGCTTTGGATGCCATGTGCCGGGTCAAGCCGCACATGGGCATCGTCGGCGAAAAAGTACGCGGCGCGCTTGGCGCCGTCAGCCTGCAGGAATTGAGTAAGTGACCGACCAGCGAGAACTGACCTCCCGCGAGGAAATGAATCCCGAGGCCCGCGAGGCGCTCGACAAGGAATATGAGTGGGGTTTCTCCACCGATATCGAGCAGGATTTCGCGCCCAAGGGTCTCAACGAGGACACGGTCCGCTTCATCAGCGCCAAGAAGGGTGAACCCGAGTGGATGCTCGACTGGCGCTTGAAGGCCTATCATGCCTGGCTCGAGATGGAGGAAGTCGACTGGGCCAAACTCGACATCCCTGAAATCGATTACCAGGACGCCTATTATTACGCCGAGCCCAGGAAGAAGCCGACGCTAAAGTCCTTGGATGAGCTCGACCCCGAAATTCGTCGCACCTACGAGAAACTCGGCATCCCCATCGAGGAGCAAAAGGTGCTCGCGGGCGTCGAGGGTGCGCGCAAGGTCGCGGTCGATGCGGTGTTCGACAGCGTCAGCGTTGCCACCACCTTCCGCAAGGAACTGGAAGCCGCGGGCGTGGTCTTCATGTCGATCAGCGAGGCGATCAAGGAGCATCCCGAGCTGGTGAAAAAATATATCGGCTCGGTCGTCCCGCAGCGCGATAATTATTTCGCCTGCCTCAACAGCGCGGTCTTTTCCGACGGCACCTTTGTGCACATCCCCGAAGGCGTCCGCTGCCCGATGGAACTTTCCACCTATTTTCGCATCAATGCCGAAAATACCGGCCAGTTCGAACGCACGCTGATCGTCGCCGAAAAAGGTTCTTACGTCAGTTACCTTGAAGGCTGCACCGCGCCGATGCGCGATGAAAACCAGCTTCATGCCGCCGTGGTCGAAATCTACGCGCACGAAGATGCCGAGGTGAAATACTCCACCGTCCAGAACTGGTACCCGGGCGACAAGGACGGCAAGGGCGGCATCTACAACTTCGTGACGAAGCGCGCTTTGTGCGCTGGCGATCGTTCGAAGGTGAGCTGGACGCAAGTCGAAACCGGCTCTGCAATCACATGGAAATACCCCAGCTGCATTCTCAAGGGCGATGACAGCGTCGGCGAATTCTATTCGGTCGCACTGACCAACAACCACCAGCAGGCCGATACCGGCACCAAGATGGTGCATATCGGCAAGAATACGCGCTCGACCATCATCTCGAAGGGCATCAGCGCCGGGCAGAGCGACAATACCTATCGCGGCCTCGTGCGCGTGCTGCCGAAGGCAGAAAACGTCCGCAACTTCACCCAGTGCGACAGCCTGCTGCTAGGCAGCAAATGCGGCGCCCACACCGTGCCCTATATCGAGGTGAAGAACCCGACCGCGCAGGTCGAACACGAAGCTACCACCAGCAAAATTTCAGAAGACCAGCTCTTCTACGCCCAGTCCCGCGGCCTCGACGAAGAAGCCGCCGTTGCACTGATCGTCAACGGTTTTGCCAAGGAAGTGCTGAAGGAACTCCCGATGGAGTTCGCGGTCGAGGCGCAGAAGCTGCTGGCGATTTCGCTTGAGGGGAGTGTGGGATGATGTTTTCTATCATATTCGCACTGGCTGCAACGCCAGAAATCGAAGGCGCCGACGATCGGCAGGCCTGCCTGGCTTGGCTGTCCAACCAGCCCCCTTATGCATCACAATCGATCGACGAAATCACGGTCAACGATGCCTTCTTCGACAAAGCGGGCGGGACATATTGCTCAAACGCGACAATGCCACTCTATACTTTCGGTCACGAACTGGCAGCCAAGGAAATGGCGCATCTTGAACGCAATGGCATCATTCCGGGCAAGCAGGACCGTGTCGAAGAAATCGTGATCGAACGGCTTCGCGCAGACTGGACACAAATCGCGCCGCGGCGTGCGGAGCAGCTTACGCTGTCAGACGAGGCACGCCGCGATCTGATGATCGCCTACATGCTGGATGAAGATGCCGACAAAGGCCTGACCAACGAACAAGATATAGCTGTCTTCACTTGTGTCGGAAAGGCCGTTCGATTGGCATCGGATCAACGCACAGCGATGGAAGCTGACCATGAAACATGCGGACTGCCCTCGCTCAGAGCCGGGATTATCAACGGTCTCGAGCAACGTTTCCCCGGCGCTTCAAACGAAGAAATCGCCGGTATGGTCGACGGCATGATCCGCATGGGCGTTACCTATGCCGCTATCGCCGAAGGAGAAGCCGAATGATCCGCTACGTACCCACCAATATCGCCAAGGACGTGCAGGCTTTCGTCGAGAAGAGCTGCAAGGAAACCGGCGTTCACGTTGACGAAACTTCGGGCCGCGTCGCCATCGCCACCACGTCCCAGAAGGACATCGATAAGATCGCCAAGAAATTCGAAAAGCAGGGTTTTATTCTCTAAATGCTCAAGATTGAAAATCTGACCGTCGCTGTTGGCGACAAGCCCATTCTTAAGGGGCTCGACCTCACCGTTCCTGCGGGCGAGGTCCATGCCATCATGGGCCCCAACGGCGCGGGCAAATCGACGCTGAGCTATGCGCTTGGTGGCCGCCCCGGCTACGATGTGACCGGCGGCACTGCCAACTTCAATGGCGAGGATCTGCTCGACATGGAGCCGCATGAGCGCGCTGCCGCGGGCCTGTTCCTCGGTTTCCAGTACCCGGTCGAAATCCCCGGCATCTCGATGCTGCAATTCCTGCGCGAGAGCCTCAACGCCCAGCGCCGCGAGCGCGGTGAGGAAGAATTGTCCGGCGCCGACTTCATCAAGCGCGCCCGCGCCCAGGCCGAAGCGCTCGGCCTTAGCGCCGACATGCTCAAGCGCCCCGTCAACGTGGGCTTTTCGGGCGGCGAGAAGAAGCGCGCTGAGATGGTGCAGATGGGGATCATCGATCCCAGGTTCGCGGTGCTCGACGAAACCGATAGCGGGCTCGATATCGATGCATTGAAAGCCGTCGGTGAAGGCATCAACCGCATCATGCGCGCACCCGACAAGGGCGTGCTGTTGATCACCCACTACCAGCGCCTTCTCAATTACGTACAGCCCGACAAGGTGCACATCCTGTCGGACGGCAAGATCGTCAAAACCGGCGGCCCCGACCTCGCGCTCGCGCTTGAGGAAGAAGGCTATGCGGAGGTGCTGGCGTGACGGCACTGCCGACCCCCAAAGACGAAGCATTTCGCTACGCCGATCACAAGGCACTGGCCGAGGTCTGGAACGACCTTTCGGCACCTGAAATGCTGCAAATTGCTGCGCAGCAAAAAGTGCAGCAAATCTGGCTCCCGAGGGGCGACCCGATCGACATCAAGCGCGCTGAAATTCATGTCGAAAAGGGCGCGAGTTACGAACTCTTCGCGCTCAATGCTGCACCCCGCTACGGGCGCATCGAACTTGATGTGACGCTCGGCGAGGAAGCGGAATTCACCTTCAACGCGGCCAACCTTGGCGGCGACGATTCGACGCTCGAGATCGTCACTGTCGTGCGTCATGTTGCACCGTCCGCCACCAGCGAACAGACGGTGCGCAGCGTGCTCGGCGACAAGGCCACCGGCTCCTATCTCGGGCAGGTTGCGGTGTCGCGCGAAGGCCAGCGCACCGATTCGACGCAGGACATCAAGGCGATGCTGCTGACACGCGGCGCCACCGCCAACGCCAAACCCGAACTCGAAATCTATGCTGACGACGTGGTGTGCGAACACGGCGCGACCGTGGGCGAGCTTGACCCGATGCAGCTATACTATGCCGCCGCGCGCGGCCTGCCGCCGCAGGATGCCAAGGCATTGCTGCTCGAAGGCTTTGTCGGCGGATTGTGGGATGAACTGGGCGACGACAGCGAGATCGCGACGCTCGCGCGCACCCGGCTGCGGGAGCTCACGCGATGAACGCACCCGCCACCCTCAAGAATGACGTCGTCGACGTACGCGCCCAATTCCCGGGACTGGGCGAGGGCTGGCACTACCTCGATACCGCCGCGACCGCGCAAAAGCCGCAGGCGGTGATCGACGCGATCACCAAGGCCTATGCGCACGACTACGCGACGGTCCATCGCGGCGTGTACGAACGCTCGGCCGCCATGACGCAGTCCTATGAGGCCGCACGCGATGCCGCAGCCTCGCTGATCGGCGGCAAGGCGGAGGACACCGTCTTCACCCGCGGCGCGACCGAGGCGATCAACCTCGTCGCGCAGACTTGGGGCCGCCAGCATATCGGAAAGGGTGACCGAATCCTGCTCTCGCAGCTCGAGCATCACAGCAACATCGTGCCGTGGCAGATGCTGGCCGAAGAGGTCGGCGCGCATATCGATGTCGCCCCCATCACCGGCGATGGCCGCATCGATCTCGAAGCAGTCGAAGCGATCCTTACCGAAGAGCACAAGCTCGTCAGTTTCGCCCACGTTTCCAACGTCTTCGGCTCTGTCCTCGACGCCAAGGAAGCGACCCGCCTGGCGCACAACGTCGGCGCAAAAATCCTGCTCGACGCGTGCCAGGCCGTCCCGCGCCTCCCCGTCGACGTCGAAGCCATCGGCTGCGACTTCTACGTCTACTCGGCGCACAAGCTCTATGGTCCGACCGGGATCGGTGCGCTCTGGTCCAAGCATCTGGCCGACATGCCGCCTTACCAGGGTGGCGGCTCGATGATCGACCGCGTTGCCTTTGACAAGACGACCTACGCGCCTGCCCCCACGCGCTTCGAAGCTGGCACGCCGCACATCGTCGGCGCGGTCGGGCTCCACGCCGCGATCGACTGGGTGCGGGCGCAGGATATCGCGCGGCTCGAGACGCATGAACGCGGCCTTGTCGCGTTTGCGCGCGAAGAGCTTGCGCAGGTCGAGGGCGTTAAGCTCTACGGCCCCGACGACGCGCTCGGTATCGTCAGCTTCAATGTCGGCGACGTGCATGGGCACGACGTCGCCACGATCCTCGACGACGCCAATGTCGCGGTGCGCGCGGGCCACCATTGCGCCCAGCCCTTGATGGATTATCTCGGCGTTCCCTCGACGGTGCGCGCCAGCTTCGCCGCGCATTCGGACGCGAGCGATGTCGCCGCGTTGATCGAGGGGCTCAAGAAAGTGAAACGGATTTTCGGATGAACGACGAACGCAAGATCACGGTCGAGGAAGTGGACGCGGTGGAAAAGCCGCCTCGCGCGCGCGTCGACGAAACGCCCATGCAGACGATGAAGCGCAAGCGCGACTATCTCGAAGGCTTCCTGACCAAGGCGACCGAAACGCCTGCCCCGTCGGGCGATACGGACGAGGTGAAGGAAGCCATCGTCGCCGCGCTGCAAACCATCTTCGATCCCGAAATCCCTGTCGACATCTACAATCTTGGGCTGATCTACGACGTCGAGGTTAGCGAGGATCATGATGCGGTCGTCACCATGACACTCACCACCCCGCACTGCCCCGTTGCGGAATCGATGCCCGGCGAAGTTGAAATGACCGTTCTCGCCGTCCCCGGCGTACGTGATGCCGAAGTAAAGCTGGTGTGGGATCCGCCCTGGGACCCTTCCAAGATGTCCGATGAAGCCCGCCTCGAACTGGGAATGCTCTGATGGCTGATACCAAACAACGCCCCGCCGCGATCACGCTGACGCCCGCTGCCGAGCAGCGCATCGCCGACCTGATGGCCAAAGCGCCCGATGACGCGATCGGCGTCAAATTGTCGACTCCGCGGCGCGGTTGTTCGGGGCTCGCTTACTCGGTCGACTATGTCACCGAAGAAGCCAAGTTCGACGAAAAGATCGAGACTCCCGGCGGCACGTTCTACGTCGACGGTGCGAGCGTGCTCTATCTCGTTGGGTCGATCATGGACTGGAAAGAGGACGATTTCGCCGCCGGCTTTGTCTTCGATAATCCCAACGCCACCGGCGCCTGCGGTTGCGGCGAGAGTTTTACCGTCTAAAGCCCCAGCGTAAACCGGATCGCGGCTCCGATATCATCGCCGGCATCGGCGACATGGCCGGGGTCACGCCGATAGTAGAGATTGGCATCAACCGTCCCGCCCCAAAGTCCGGTGCCGTAGGCGAGTTCGCCCGTCAGCTCGCGCCCCGTCGGGGTAAAGGGCACCAGCACATCGCTGACGATTGCGGTCTCGGAGGCATAGTCATAGCCGGTCGGAAGCGCGAGATTGAGCCCGCCCGACCGCACGCGGAGCGGCTGGCTGACCCGCACCGCAAGCTGGTCGCCCGGCGCAAACACGCCGCGCCGCGACACGTCTATCCGGTAGGCGTCGAGGCCTACGGTGCTGCCACCAAGCTGGCTCCAACCGCGCTGCGCTTTCGCGCCGAGCGAAAAGCCCGCAACGTCTTCGCGCCACTCGAGCGAGAAAAGGTGCGTCGTCGCGCCGACACCGCCGAACGGCCCGTCGAGCCGCCCGCCGAGCCAGCTTTCCTGCTCCTCGATCAGCCCGTAGCCCAGCCGCGCCGAACCGCCTTTGCCGTAGCGCCAGTCGATCGCGAGATCGCTATGCCGATACGGCGCGGCGAGGATACCGGTATGATCGCGGTCGCGATATTCGCCGCTTTCCACCGCCAGTCCGATGCCGATGGCCCCGAATTGCTGGCGAAAGGCGAGCGCGCCGTCGCGGCGGACGCTGGCGATGGCTTCATCGCGTGCAACCAGGAAGGCCGGACCGCCCACTCCTTCGAGCTTGCGCTGCATTGCCGCAGCACCTTCGCCGAAGCCAAAGGCAATGGCCTTGTCATCGCCAAGCCGCGCGACCGCGCTACCCGCGACAAAGCGAGCCTGGCGATAATGGTCCTGGCCCATGCCCAGCCGTTCCTGGCCCTCGAGCGCCGCCAACCCTGCCATGGCCTCGCGCGGCACAACGCTGGTGGAAACCTCGAGCCCGCCTACTGCCAAGCTGCGCGTTTGCGTCGGTCGGGCCAACGTTTCGCCCAGCGGCGCGCGCTGGCGCGCCGCGCCGAGCGTCGCGCCAAGGTCGAGCGTATAGGCGCGGTCGAACCGATCGAGCGCGATCGCCTCAACCGACATCGTGCGCATCGCATCGCCCGCAGCCGACGGAAGCCGTCCATTGTTGGTCAAGGACAGTGGCTCGCGGGTGCCGGCGAGCACCACGCTGCCCGAAGGCTGGAAGGCTGCCCCGATATTAACGCGGCCCTGCCCGTGGATGCGGTCGGTGCCCGCAGTGCCAAGATCATCGGCGCTTTCGAACAGGATTTGCGTGATTTCCTGCGGGGTCAGGTTGGGAAATGCCTCGGCCAGCAGCGCTATCGCGCCCGATATCACGGGCGTTGCAAAACTGGTGCCCGACCACAGGAACTGGTCGCCGTTCTGATCGGGCGCCTGGACGCGATAGCCCAGTGCGGTCAAAAACCATTGCTCACCGTCACCGGCACGGTTTGAAAAGTCCGAAATCTGGTCGAGATCGGTGCCGCCCGCACCATTGTCCACACCGATCGAACCGGCAATGATCACCTGACCGGGAAATCTTTGTGCCGGCACCAGCGCGAAGTCATCGGCGTTGCTGCCCTGGCCCGTCCCCCCGTCATTGCCCGCCGCAATGACGAGGATCAGCCCGGCATCAACCGCGCGCTGCATCGCATTCAGCAATTGCTGGCTCGGCGCGCCGCCGCCGAGCGACAGGTTCACGACCAGCGCATCGGCGGCGATGGCCTTGTCTATGCCGTTGGCAATATTGCTTTCGAGCAGGACGCAGTCACTCGACGTCTGGCAGGTCCCCGGGCTGTCGGCCCGGAAGGCCAGGATCGTACTGTCGAATGCCACGCCGTGCGTTTCGATATCGTCCTTCGCGCCCCCGAAGATCGCCGCCACGGCCGTGCCATGGCCATCGCTGTCGCCAAGCCCTCGGGTGCCCGCCACGTCGCCGCTGGCAGGATCGATCCTGCCCGTGAAGTCGCGCAGGTCCGGATTGAGGCCCGTATCGATGATGGCAACTTTTACGCCCGCCCCGGTCGCGCCGGCCTCGTAAGCCGTTATCGCATCGGCCGCGACCGCTGCCGTGCTGGTTCGGTACTCGGTCGTGTCGAAATTGGTGGGTGGCGGCGGCGGCGGGGGCGGCGGGCTAGGCGCGGGTGGGGGCTCGCTGATCGGACGACTGGGCGATCCGCCGCCGCCGCAGGCGCTCAAGGCCAGCGACACGCCGACGGCACTAGATATCAACAGACGACGCTTGCCCAACGCACTTCCTCCCAACAGCGCCCCCGCCGATGTAACGATGCCCAAGGGGGTAGCCGGAAACAACTTACAATTTGCTGAAGGGCGCGGTAGCGCGGCGCGCATGCAAAAGCGGTTCGCGCATATAACCGACTGGATCTTCGATCTCGACAACACGCTGTACCCGGCGTCGACGGGGCTGTTTACGCAGATCGATGCGCGCATGAACGCCTATATCCGCCGCCTGCTGAACGTCGACGAGGACGAAGCCCACCGCGTTCAGAAGCATCATTTCCATACCCATGGCACCACGCTCAAGGGCCTGACGGTCGAGCACCGCATCGATCCGCACGATTTCCTAGAAGATGTGCATAACATCGATCTCGGCGTAATCGGCCCCGATGAGACCTTGGCGCGCGGTCTTGGTCGGCTTCCGGGACGCAAGTTCATCTTCACCAACGGCGATGCGCCTTATGCGCGCCGTGTGCTGGGTCGGCTCGGGATCGAGGATCATTTCCACGGGCTGCACGATATCATCGCCGCCGACCTGCGCCCCAAGCCCGACCCGCACGGCTATGCACTGATGTGCGAACGCTTCGAAATCGCGCCCGGCAAGGCAGTGCTGGTCGAGGACATGGCGAAAAACCTCAAACCCGCAAAAGCGCTGGGCATGATGACCGTATGGGTCGACAACGGCTCCGAACAGGCGCTAGCGCGCGTGGATACAGATCATATTGACGAAACCATCGCCGACGTGAGCGATTGGTTGCACGAATTATTCGGAGAGCAGGGATGAGCGACCTTCAAAGCACCATCGAAGCCGCGTGGGACAAGCGCGAAAGCGTGACCCCCGACAGCGATGCCGCGCTGCACGAGGCGGTCAAGGAAGCGATCCTCCTGCTCGACAGCGGCCAACAGCGCGTCGCCGAGAAAATCGACGGCAAGTGGCAGGTCAACCAATGGCTCAAGAAAGCCGTGCTCCTGTCCTTCAGATTGAACCCGATGGCGACGATCTCGGGCGGCCCCGGCGGCGCAGGTTGGTGGGACAAGGTCGACAGCAAATTCCTCGGCTGGGGCGATGAAGCCTTTAAGAAGGCTGGCTTTCGGGCTGTCCCCGGCTGCATCGTGCGCCGCGGCGCCTATATCGCGTCCGGTACCGTATTGATGCCCAGCTTCGTCAATCTTGGCGCTTATGTTGACGAGGGTACGATGGTGGATACTTGGGCGACCGTCGGTAGCTGCGCCCAGATCGGCAAGAATGTGCATATTTCGGGCGGCGCAGGGATTGGCGGCGTTTTGGAGCCGCTTCAGGCCGAGCCCGTGATCATCGAGGACAACGTCTTCATCGGCGCGCGCAGCGAGGTCGCTGAAGGCGTCATCGTCGAAGAAGGCGCGGTGCTGTCGATGGGCGTGTTCATCTCGGCTTCGACCAAGATCGTCAATCGCGCCACGGGCGAGATCCACTATGGCCGCGTCCCGGCCTATTCGGTCGTCGTGCCCGGTACGCTTCCCGGCAAGGAGAACGGGCCGAGCCTTGCCTGCGCGGTGATCGTCAAGACGGTCGATGAAAAGACCCGCAGCAAGACGGGCATCAACGAGCTGCTGCGCGACTAGCTGTCGAGTTCGGCGATTAGCGCGGCGGCTTCATCGCCGGACCAATCGAGATCGCCGACATAGCGCCAGACTTCCTTGCCCTGCGCATCGTAAAGCACCGTGGTCGGCATGATGGTGACGGGCAGCGCGTCGGTCATCGCCATGTCGGCATCCTGCCACGCGCCGAGCGACCCGACGCCGTGCCCTTCGAGAAAAGCGCGCACCGATGGCTGCGGACCGATGTCCTGGCTGAGCGCCAGCACCCGAACATCGCCGCGCTCCGACAACGCCAGAAGCGTCGGCAGTTCCTTGACGCACGGCGCGCACCAGCTTGCCCACAGGTTGACCAGGATCGGTTCGCCGCCCGCGATTTCGCCCAGCGTAGTTTGCTCGCCATCGGGATCGGTCACCGCGATATCGGGCATGTCCGTTCCGGCATAGTCGCGCAGCAGCGCCGTCTGCTCGGTAGCCTTGGTCGTCGTTTCGGTGGCTGGATCGGTGCCGCAGGCGCTCAACACCAGTGCCGCGAGAATCAGGAGCTTTTTCATGGCTCGCTTCGCTAAGTGGTTGGCAGGCTGCCCGCAATGCGGCATTTGGGTGGCGATGCGCAGCCTTTTGATCCTGACGACGCTTTTGCTCGCCGCTTGCGGGACCACCGGCCCCTTGAAGCCGGCCGAGGGCGCAGAGCTGCCGCCCAAGCCGGTGCTGGCCGCCGAAGTCCCGCAACCCGATGACCTGCTGACCCCGCCGCCCTATGCGAGGCCCGAGCGCGTGGACGAGCTGATCCAGCGTTCCGCGCCGCGCGCGCCAGACCCCTTCGACCTGCCGCCAGCCGAAGGCGGCGCGGCGTTGACCCCGGCGCCCGACTATAACGAGGACGCCGACGATCCGGTCGACATCACCGATCCTGCGGAGCCACGATGAAGAAGATCAAGAAAGCCATCTTTCCGGTCGCCGGGCTTGGCACGCGGCTCCTGCCCGCCACCAAGACCATGCCCAAGGAAATGCTGACCATCGTCGATCGTCCGCTAATCCAGTATGCGGTGGACGAAGCGCGCGAAGCCGGCGTCGAACAGCTCATCTTCGTGACCGGGCGCGGCAAGGCCAGCCTCGTCGACTATTTCGACATGGCCTACGAACTCGAACGCACCATGGATGACAAGGGCAAGCCGCTCGCCCCGCTGTCCGGAAGCCGCACGCGGTACGGCGAACTTGTGTCAGTGCGCCAGCAGCAACCGCTCGGGCTTGGCCATGCGGTCTGGTGCGCGCGCGCCGTGACGGGAGACGAGCCCTTCGCCGTCCTGCTCCCCGATGACCTGATGGTGGGTAAGCCCGGCGCATTGAAGCAGATGGTCGATGCTTACGAGGAACTGGGCGGTAATATCGTCTGCGCGATGGACGTCGATAAAGAAGACACCGCCAGCTACGGTGTCGTCGATCCCGGCGACACCAAAGGCAAGGCAACCGAGGTCAAAGGTATGGTCGAAAAGCCCGACCCCGCCGAGGCCCCTTCGACGCTCGCCATCGTGGGTCGCTACATCCTCCAGCCTGAACTCATGGATCTGCTGGCCAACCAGGACAGCGGCGCAGGGGGCGAAATCCAGTTGACGGACGCGATGGCCAAACTCATCGGCCAGCAGCCCTTTCACGCGCTCAAAGTCGATGCCGTCCGCCACGATTGCGGCAACAAGGCCGGGTTCGCGCTCGCCAACCTGGCGCTCGGCATGGCCGACGCCGAAATCGCGCCAACGCTCAAGGAATGGCTGGCGAAGAACGCCTAAGCTTCCAGTTCGACATCCCAATAAAGATAATCGTGCCAGCTATCGTGCAGGTGGTTGGGCGGAAACGCCCGGCCATGTTCCTGCAACTGCCAGCTTGTCGGGCGGATGGGATCGCCGCCGATGACGGGCATATGCGCTTCCTTGGGCGTCCTGCCCCCCTTCTTGAGGTTGCACGGCGCGCAGGCGGTCGCGACATTTTCCCAGCTGGTGCGTCCGCCCTGCCGGCGCGGGATGACATGGTCGAAAGTCAACTCGTTCCCGCTGCCGCAATAGACGCAGGAAAACTTGTCACGCAGGAACAGGTTGAATCGGGTGAAGGCCGGATACTCGTTCGGTTTCACATATTGGCGCAGCGCGATGACGCTCGGCAGTTGCAACGTCGCCGAGGGGCTGTGCACTTCGCGGTCATAATGGGCGACGATATCGACGCGTTCGAGAAACATCGCCTTTACCGCGGTCTGCCACGGCCACAGGCTCAGCGGATAATAGGACAAGGGCGTGTAATCGGCGTTGAGCACGAGCGCGGGGCAGTTTTCCGGGTGTCTCAAGCGGTCGGCGTGGGTCACGGCACAAAAGCTCCCTAGCGGTCGTCCATTCATTGGACCTGACCAGGACCCCTTAGCGCTTCACACCCACCATCGGGAGACCGTCGGCCAAGGCCCGTCTTTCCGTTGCGTTCACCGCCTGATGCCAGCAGTTGGTGACAGGCGTAAGACACCATGACGGGAATCCTTGCGTCAAGAGTCCCTTTTGCAACACTGTATGCGTCATGATCGTCACGCGTTTTGCGCCTTCGCCCTCGGGCCGCTTGCATCTGGGACACGCTTATTCCGCCGTCATGGCGCGGAAGGCGGGCGATAAAATGCGCCTGCGGATCGATGACCTCGACCCCGGCCGCAGCCGCGATGAGTTCATCCAGCCGATCTTCGACGATCTCAAGTGGCTCGGCGTCGCGCATGACGGCGAGGTTCTGCGCGAAAGCCAGCGGCTCGACCGCTATGACGACGCGCTCGACGAATTGGCAGCGCGCGGGCTCGTTTACCCCTGCTTTTGCACCCGGAGCGACATTGCTGCTGCGCTCACCGCCCCGCACGGCGATCCTGGCGCGCACTATCCCGGCACGTGCCGCGGCCTGCCCGATAATCCGGATCGCCGCGCGTCCACGCCGCACAGCTGGCGTCTCGATGCCGCCAGGGCGCTGTTAGAGGTTGGCGGGCTGCCGCAATGGGTCGAACGAGACGGCACCCCCTTCACCGCCAATCAGGGTGACCTTGGAGACGCTATCCTCGCGCGCAAGGACGCGCCTTCCTCCTACCATTTGGCGTGCGTGCTCGATGATGCCGATAGCGGGGTGACGTTGGTCGTGCGCGGCGCGGATTTGCGCCAATCCACGCCCATCCAGCGCCTGTTGCAAATGCTGCTCGGATTGCCCGAACCGCGCTACCTGCACCACCGTCTCGTCACCTTCGATGATGGCCGGCGCTTGGCCAAACGCGACAAGGCACCGACGCTGCAAGCCATGCGCGACGAAGGCGTGGATGGCGTAACCCTGGCCAAGAGCCTGGCGGACCAAAGTCTGCCCTTGGGATTCAGGCTGATCGAGCCTACATAGGCGTCATGACCTGGTTTCTCGCACTCCTCCTCATCGCGGCAATGGCCGCGACCGCCTATGTCCTTATCCGCGGCGTGATCGCCATGGCTTCGGGCAAGGAAATCGACCAGCAGCGCCAGCAGGACTATATGCGCAAGCGTGTCTTCTTCCAGGGCATTGCGATCGTCATCATCGCCCTGTTGCTGATCCTGGCCGGTCAGGCCGCCTGACCCCTTGGTCAAGCTCAACAAGATCTACACGCGGACCGGCGATGACGGCACGTCGGGCCTCGTCGATGGCAGCCGCGTCGCCAAATATTCGCCGCGTATGGCCGCAATCGGCGATGTCGATGAAGCCAACAGCGCTATCGGCGTCGCGTTGTCGCACATGGCGCAAGGCAACCATTTCGACGCGCTGCGCCGTATCCAGAACGAATTGTTTGACCTAGGCGCCGATCTTGCCACGCCAGGCGAGATGGAGGGCGCGCTTCGCATCCTCGAAAGTCAGGTCGAGCGGCTGGAAGGCGAGATCGACGCCATCACGGCGCAGCTTGACCCGCTCAAAAGCTTTATCCTGCCCGGAGGCGACGCAGCGGCGTCCAGCCTGTATCTGGCGCGCGCCGTCGTGCGCCGCGCCGAGCGTTCCGCTACGCAGCTCGCGGCCGAGGAGGACATCAACCCGGCCGCGCTGGCCTATATCAATCGCCTCTCCGATCACCTCTTCGTGACCGCACGCGCGCTCGCCGCGAAAGGCGGCGGCGACATCCTGTGGCAGCCGGGCGCTACGCGCTGACCAGAAACGAAAGTGGAACAAACTTGGCCTTATCCCGCTTTGGCATGGTAAGGGAGAGCCATTGTGGCGCGTGCAGATGAACAGCCAAAGCCCGATCTGAGGGCACGATACGAGGCGACGCGTAGCCTGACGCTCGACCTGGCGGCACCGCTGAGCGATGCCGATGCCACCATCCAGCCCCACGAAGACGCCAGCCCGTCCAAATGGCACATGGCGCACACCAGCTGGTTCTTCGAAACCTTCATCCTGCGCGACCATGTCGAGGGCTACACGCTTTATGATGAGCGCTGGCCCTTCCTCTTCAACAGCTATTACGAAGGCGAAGGCGAACGCCATGCCCGCCCGCGCCGCGGCCTGATCAGCCGCCCCAGCATCGACGAGATCCGGACATATCGCGAACATGTCGATGCCGCGCTGATCCGCGCCCTGCCGGACCTTTCGCATGAGGTGCGAAAGCTGGTCGAACTCGGCATCCATCACGAACAGCAGCACCAGGAGCTGTTCCTTACCGACATCCTCGCCACGCTCGACGCCAATCCACTCGATCCGGCCTATATGGACGGGCCGCCTGTCGCCGATGCCAAAGAAGCGCCCATGGGCTGGACGCGCCGCGACGGCGGACGCGTTGCGATCGGTCATGACGGCACCGGCTTCAGCTTCGACAGCGAGCGTCCCCGCCACGAGGTGCTGCTACAACCTTTCGAGCTCGCCGACCGGCTCGTCACCCAAGGCGACTGGGCCGATTTCATGCGCGATGGTGGCTATTCCACGCCCTCGCTCTGGCTGTCGGACGGCTGGACGTGGCTGAAGGAAAACAACATCGATGCCCCGCTCTACTGGCGCCGCGACCAGGACGGGTGGAGCCGCTTTGCCCTATCGGGCCGCCGCCCGATCGAAGCTGCGCTGCCCGTCACCCATGTCAGCTATTATGAAGCCGACGCCTTCGCCACCTGGGCTGGCGCGCGGCTACCGACCGAGGCGGAATGGGAGATCGTCGGCGCCGGTCACGATCCCGCCGACGGCAACCAGTTGACCAGCGCCGCCGCGGTCATGCCGATGGGATCGGACGCCCTGTTCGGCGATTGCTGGCAATGGACGTGCAGCGCCTATTCGCCTTACCCCGGTTTCATGCCTGAAGCCGGCACGATCGGCGAATATAACGGCAAGTTCATGTGTGGGCAGTTTGTCCTCAAGGGCGCGTCCTGCGCCACCCCGCGCGGCCATTCGCGCGCGACCTATCGCAACTTCTTCTACCCGGCCCAACGCTGGCAGTTCACCGGAGTGCGTCTTGCCCGAAATGTCTGACGCGGCAGATACCGTCGACCCCGCCTTTCGTGATGATGTCATCCGCGGGCTGCAGCAGGCCCAGCCGTCGATCCCGGCGCGCTGGCTGTACGATCATCGCGGGAGCGAACTGTTCGACGAGATCACACGGCTCGACGAATATTATCCCACCCGCACCGAGACCGCGATCATGCGCGACAATGCCGCGGCCATTGCTGCTGCTGCAGGTACCGGCGGTGCGCTGATCGAATTCGGCGCGGGCAGCGTCACCAAGACGCCGCTGATGATCGACGCGTTGCAGCCGGATCATTTCGTGCCGATCGATATTTCAGGCGAGTTCCTGCGCGCCAGCGCCGCGCGTCTGGCCGAAGACTATCCCGATCTTGCCGTCGATCCGATCGAGGCCGATTTCACCAAGCCGTTCGATCTGCCCGACGACATCAGGGGCCTGCACCGAGTCGGCTTCTTCCCGGGCTCCACCATCGGCAACTTCGTGCCGCGCAGCGCCGCCGACCTCCTGCGCACATTCCGCGACATCTTGCGCGATGGGTCGAGCCTGCTGATCGGCATGGACCGGGTGAAGGATCTCGATCGCCTGCGCGCCGCTTATGACGATGCAGACGGTGTCACCGCGCAGTTCAATCTCAACCTGCTTCACCGCATCAACCGTGAGCTTGGTGCCGACATTCCGGTAGACCTGTTCCGCCACGAAGCGCGCTGGAACGAGATGCTGGGGCGCATCGAGATGCACCTCGTCGCCACCACCTTCATGTCCTTTGCCATCGACGGCACCCGTTTCAGCTTCGACGAAGGCGACACGATCCACACCGAAAACAGCCACAAATACGGCAAGCGCGCGGCGCGCACGCTGCTGCTGGCGGGCGGCTGGACCCCGGTGGCCGAATGGACTGATGATGCG
The DNA here is from genome assembly GCF_026157105.1 of Sphingomicrobium marinum. GTDB lineage: Bacteria > Pseudomonadota > Alphaproteobacteria > Sphingomonadales > Sphingomonadaceae > Sphingomicrobium > Sphingomicrobium marinum. The sequence continues at coordinate 367,481 of NZ_JANPVQ010000001.1, read as the reverse complement.
GACGATTTCGCCTTCATCCTTGCCGAAGCGCAGCCCAACCGCTTCGCCCCCTGATCGAGCGGCCATGCGCACCCGCAGAAGCATCGTTGCCCCCCTCGCCTGCCGTCGCTAGGAGGGGCGCATGACTGCTGCCTTTTTCGACATCCTCTTCCTGCTGCTCAATGTATTATTCTACATCATCATCGCGCAGGTTATCCTCAGCTGGCTTTTCGTCTTCGGCGTGATCAACCCGAGCTCGAGCTTCGTGCGCGGCCTCGTCGATGCGCTCGACCGGATCACCGGGCCGTTATACCGGCCGATCAGGAAGATCATGCCCGATTTTGGCGGGATCGACCTGTCGCCGATGGTGCTGATCATCCTCATCATGATCCTTCAGCGCGTCCTTGCGGGCGTGGCGATGGAACTGGGGCCGACAGTCTTCTCATGACCAAGCGGATCGACGGCAAGGCTGCCGCCCTCGACGTTCGCAGGAAAGTCGCCGAGGGCGTTGCGCTTTTCCGCGACCGCATCGGGCGCGCGCCGGGACTGGCCGTCGTGCTGGTGGGCGATGATCCCGCCAGCACCGTCTATGTCGGTTCCAAGGGCAAGGCGACGCTCGAAGCCGGCATGGAGAGCTTCACGCACCGCCTGCCCACCGAAACCACGCAGGACGAACTGCTGCAGCTAGTCGAACGGTTGAACGACGACCCCAAGGTCGACGGCATCCTCGTCCAATTGCCGCTCCCCGACCAAATCGACGAAGACGCGGTGCTCGACGCAATCGACCCGGCCAAGGACGTCGACGGCTTCCACATCCTCAATGCAGGCAAGCTCGCGGTCGGGCAGCAGGCGCTGGTGCCCTGCACCCCCTATGGCTGCCTCCACTTGCTGAAAAACGAACTCGGCGATCTCAGCGGCAAACACGCGCTTGTCATCGGCCGTTCGAACATCGTCGGCAAACCGATGGCGCAGCTACTGCTGGCCGAGAATGCTACCGTCACCATCGCGCATAGCCGCACCAGGGACCTTCCCGCCTTGGCACGCGACGCCGACATCGTGGTTGCCGCCGTGGGCCGCGCCGAAATGGTCAAGGGCGACTGGATCAAGCCGGGCGCCACCGTCATCGATGTCGGCATCAACCGCTTGCCGCCCGAAGAGGGCAAAACCAAGGGCAAGCTGGTGGGCGATGTCGCCTATGACGAAGCCGCCGACAAGGCCGGCGCGATCACTCCCGTTCCCGGCGGCGTCGGCCCCATGACCATCGCCATGCTGCTGCGCAACACCCTCATCGCGGCCCACCAGCGCGAAGGGCTAGAGGCACCTGCTCTATGACCGAACTCTTCGTCTCCGCATTCGTGACTTTCCTGGTGATCGTCGATCCGCCGGGTAACGCGCCGATCTTCGCGTCGCTCACGCGCGACGCGACCGATGGCCAGCGCCGCCGCATGGCGATCCGCGCCGCAGTGGTCGCGTGGTCGATCCTGCTCTTCTTCTCGCTGCTGGGCGAACCGCTCCTTGAAGCGCTCGGCATCAGCCTTGCTGCGTTCCGCATCGCCGGCGGCATCATGCTCTTCATGATCGCGCTCGACATGGTGTTCGAAAAGCGCACCGAGCGGCGTGAAAATCGCGCCCAGGAGATCGAGGGCACGCCCGAGGCGGAAGACGTGTCGATCTTCCCGATGGCGATCCCTTTCATCGCGGGTCCCGGCACCATCGCCGCGATGATGCTGTTCGCGGGCCGCGCCGAAGGCCCGACCGAGCTCGGCATCGTGCTTGGCGCGATGACGCTGGTCATCCTCATCACGCTGATGGCGCTGTTGGCCGCCGGCCCGCTGATGCGCTTCCTCGGTCACAAGATGGAAGCGATGATCACCCGCCTGCTAGGCGTCATCCTCGCCGCACTGGCGGCCCAGTTCGTCATCGACGGTCTGGCGACGAGTTTTCCGGCGCTCGCACCCGGTACAGCCTGAACGGCGCCCGCTCAGGCAATTCCACTGGCTCCAGCCAGCCCGGCACCTCGCGCTTTAAACTGTTGGCGAGCCGCCGCTGCTGCGCCGTGCGCCGCGAATAGCGCGCATCGTCGCAAATCAGCAAGTAATCGGCCCGCTGCTCGATCGCCGCGCGTGCCTCTTCCGGTTCGGCCTGCCAGGTGCGCATCATGACCCCGATCTCACGCCAGCCGCGATGATAAGGCCCCGACGTCGCATCGTGATGCGTCTGCACGAGGATCTTCGGCCCCAAATCGATATGCGCGAACATGACGCCAGGCTCCGCCGCGTTGAGCATCCGCAGCGAACTTGGCGCATTGCAGCTAAGGCTCGTCGGCGGTGTGGTGGCGCGCGCTTTCTCGACCGCATTCTTGGGCATATATTGCCCGATGACCTGCGGCAGAGCCCCGATCCCGACCGAGAACAGCGCCGACACACCCAGCGTGCGTACGATCACGTTCCCGGAGTTCCAGAATTTGGGCATCGCCAGCCAGATCAGCGCCGCGGCGCCCGGGATCGCGAACAACTGGGCGGCGGGAGCGGCGCGCAGTTGCCAGAACAACAATGCTGTCGAAAAGAGGGCGGGCACGCTTAGCAGCAGCGCCTTGCGCATCCGCTCCACATCGCTGCGCGCCGACGCGATCAGCAGTCCGTAGCCGATGAGCCCTGCCAGGATCACCGAGAAGGTGCGCAGCTGCAGGCTGGGGCTGTGCGTGAGAATGGAGCGCGCTTCGTTGACCCGGTCGAGCCACAGCGCCGCCACATCGGGCGGCACGCCCTCGAGGCGCGACAGGCAAGCCGGAAAGGCGAGCGCATGGAAAGCCGCCAGCACGCCGCCGGCCAGCGCTGCAAACGCAAGCCGCGTCTGCCAGCGCACCGGATTGCGCCACGCCAGCAGCAGCGCCAGCGCCCCCGCGATCAATATGTCGGCAAGCCAAACCGGCGTAAACGCGTCGCAGCGCAGGCTCTGGTTCGCCTCCGAGGCGAAGATCACGAATCCCAAGGCACCCGCACCGCCGAGCGAGACTGCATAGCCCGCCAGTCGCTCGCGCTCTTCAGGACGCGCCACCCAGCCGAGCACCACGCCGCAGCCAAGCAGCGCCAGGAACACCAGCATTTCGAGACCGATCACGAGCGAGAGCGCAGTAGCAAGCCCCGCGATCACGCCGCCGCGGCGGCGCTGGGGGTCGACCAGCCCCGCCATGACCCAGCTGACCATGGCGATCTGCCAGCCATGGTGATCGATGCGCAGCGGGAAGAACATGCCGATGGCGATGCTCGAAAACATCAGCCCGAACATGACCAGCGGCCAGGCCGCCGGTGCGATCACGCGCCGCGCCACCAGCGCCAGCGCGAATAGCGTGAGGCAAAGCGGGATGAAGGGCGCCAGCGCCGCTGCCCAGCGCTCGGCCTCGCCGCTGCCCAGGACGGGCGTCAGCAGCAGGATCAGTCCGGCGATCGGCAGGTCCACCAAACGCGACCAGTGGATGTCATACCCGCCCGGCGGTGCCAGTCGGTACTGCCGCAGGTCGTACCAAGCTTGCCCGTCAAGCCAGGCGCGCACCTGCGCCATCCTGAGATTATCGTCCGTGTCGGTCAGGAAGAAGTGCTCGACCATCCCGATGCGCTGCGCCAGCAGAAGCGCCGCGATGACGAGCCAGGCCAGCACGACGCCCTCGATCCAGCGCTCCGCAATGACCGTTTTCACTTTGTCGAACATCGTACCCCCGCTGCGCACGCTAGCCGCGCCGGGGCTTGGCGAACAAGCACAGACTTGTCGCCGGCGCACAGTCGTGCATGAGTGGCCGCATGCTGGACAGGCTCAAGCAATCCCCAATGACCGGGCAGATCGTGCGCTACGGCGTGGCGGGCGGGCTGATCACCCTCGCCTTCGCCGCCACCTATTGGGCGGTCGCCACCTTCGGCGGTGTCGATCCCAACCTGGCGCTGGCGATCGTGTTCGTCGTGTTCACGGGCATCAGCTACCTCGTCCATGGGCGTTACAGCTTTGCCGGGCATGGCGGTCGCGATCGGCCGCATGTCCGCGGCGCGCGCTTCGCCGTGGTCAACGTGGCAGGTTTCCTGCTCAACCAGTTCTGGGTGTGGTGGCTGGTCAAGGAACTGGATGGCCCCGTCTGGTGGTCCACCGTGCCCATCGTGCTGGTCACGCCGTGGCTGACCTTTGCCGCCCACCGCCTCTGGGTCTATCGCTAGCGTTCATGAGATGGCGCGGTAGCGCGCCTCGGTTTCCAGCATATAGTCGCGCGTGATCGGCACCGCGCGGCGATCCTTGAGATACTGCACCTGGTAATTGCAGCAACCACCATCCTCGAACATCACGACCCCGCCGGCGAGATAATAGGTCCACATGCGGTAAAAGCGCTCGTCATAGAGCGCGACGATGGCATCCTTCTCCTTCTCGACCCGCTCAAGCCAATGGCGCAGCGTATAGGCGTAATGGAGCCGCAAACACTCGACATCGCTCGGGATCAGCCGCGCTTTCTCGCTCGCTTCGCACATCTGCGACAGTGACGGGATATGATATCCCGGGAAGATATATTTGTCGGTGAAGGGATCGGGCGCCGCGGCCTCGGCAAAACGGCCGATCGTGTGCAGCAGCATCACCCCATCGTCCTTCATCAGGCGGCGGCAGGCGCGGTAGAATTCGTCATAATGCGCTTCGCCGACATGTTCGAACATACCCACTGACACGATGCGGTCGAACTGTCCTTCGAGCAGGCGATAATCGACCAGTTGGTAATCGACCGCGTCGCTGATCCCCAATTCCTCAGCCTTGGCGCGGGCATATTTCAGCTGCTCTTCGGACAGGGTGATCCCCGTCACCTTGCAGCCTGCCACCTTGTGGAGATAGCGCGCCATCCCGCCCCATCCGCAACCGATATCCAGTACGTGATCGGTTTCGCGCAGGTGCAACTTGGCCGCGATATGCGCGAGCTTGTCAAGTTGCGCCTCTTCCAGCCCCATGCCGGGGTCGCTAAAATAGGCGCAGCTATACTGGCGCTGCGGATCGAGAAAGAGATCGTAGAGCTCGTCCGAAAGATCGTAATGGTGCGCGACATTCTTCTTCGACTTGTCGGGCGCATTGCGGCGCGCGAAGCGCTTCACGCCGTTCCAGAACTCCCTGCCGATTCCGGCGCGTGCCAGCCCGCCTTCTTCCCAGCGATTATTCTTTTGCAGCAGTTGGAGCAGGTCGAGGATCGAGCCGTCGACGATTTCGACGCGCCCGTCCATAAAGGCTTCGCCCATGGCGAGGCGCGGGTTGCGCGCGATGTCGATCGGCACCTTTTTATCGGCGAAGCGCACGGTGACTTCGGAGCCATCGCCCGGACCGATTGCCTCGCGTTCACCATCGGCCATGACAAGGTTCAGTCGTCCCTTGTGAATCAAGCCCCCGGCCAGTTTCCCGATCAACGACATGGAGCTCCTTTCGCGCCTGTTATGATCCAAACTTCTGGCAAGCGCCCGCGCGACGTGCAAGATGCCATGCATGATCGGGGGACGCGTAAAGAACGGGTTGTCGTGGGCTGTCGTGCCTTTCCTGCTGATCGGGATTGGTGTCGTCGGCTATCTGTTCTGGCTCGACTGGAACAGCGCCGCGGGCCGCGACGGGCTGCTCATCAACAACAGCACGCTGTGGGGCCGCGACTTCGTCAATGTCTGGTCGGGCGGGCGCATGCTGCTCGATGGCGACCTCGCCGCATTATACGACATCAACGCCTACCAGGCGTGGCAGGCAGCCAATCTCGATCCGGGCATCAAGCATCATAATTACAGCTATCCGCCGACCAGCCTTCTCTATGCCTGGACATTCGCGTCGCTACCCTACGTCACGGCGCTCTTCACATGGCTCGGATTGTCGGCGGTCGCCTTTGTTGCCGCGGCGCGGCCGTGGCTCAAGGATGCGGGGATCGCCGCGCCCTGGGTGTTGCTGCTGCCCACCACCGCCCTGTGCCTATGGGCCGGACATTACGGCCTGTTTTTCGGCGCGCTGTGGTTGTGGGCGTGGCGCGAGGTCGACACCAGCCCCCGCACCGCGGGGATCGCCACCGCGCTGATGATCATCAAGCCGCATCTGGCCATCCTGATGCCGCTGTTGTTCGTGCTAAAGGGAGCGTGGCGCGCCTTCGCATGGGCGGCGCTGGCACTCGGGGCCCTTGTTGGGCTGTCGATTGCCCTCTTCGGGGCAGGCCTGTGGGAAACCTATCTCACTTCGACCAGCGGCACGCAGCTGGGGCTGGTCGACAATATCGACGCCTTCTTCGCCCGGATGATGACGGGGACGGTCACCAACATGCTGGCCGCCGGCGCATCGCCCGCGCTGGCATGGGGCGCACAGATCGCGGTGGCGCTGGTCGCGCTCATCCTCGTGATAAACCTGCCGCGCAATCGCGCCAGCCTCTGTTTCGGCGGTGCCATCGCCACTTTCCTGATCCTGCCCTACGGCTTCAACTATGACCTGACCGTGGTGGGTCTCGCCGCCCTGCTGCTCGCTCATAATGCGTGGCGCAGCGGGGAACGCCCGCGATTCCTCATCGCCGGCCTCGCATTGGCGCTCCCGCCGGCAATGATCTTCCTCGGGCGAGAAGCGATCTATCCCGCCCCGTTAATCCTGCTCGCGCTCCTGTTCATGGCAGCGTCGCGCAAACCCATGGCGTTTGCACCCAACATAGGTTAAGTAAACTCCTTCAACAGGGGGAATTCATGGGCCGATCGAGTGCAACCGGCGCGGCGCCGGTGACGTCCAGTGAGCGTATCGGCGAGATGGACGTGTTGCGGGGCTTTGCGCTTCTGGGCGTGTTGATCGCGAACATCGTATGGTGGACGGCCTGGAAATTTTCCACGCCGGTCGAACAGGTCGACGTTCACTTCGCAGACCCGGTTTACTCGCAGTTTCTGATGGGTGTGCAGTGGCTCGTCTCGGACAAGGCCAACACCTTGTTTGCCGTTCTGTTCGGCATGGGGTTCTGGGTGCAGATGCAGCGCCTCGAAGCCCGCGGCGCCGACTTCAAGCGCCTTTACATGCGCCGCCTGACGATATTGCTTGCGATTGGCGTCGCCCACCTCTTCCTGTTCTGGCCGTGGGACATCCTCCACATGTATGCGATGATGGGTTTTGCCCTGTTCGCGCTGCGCGGCCTGTCGATGCGGGCAATGCTTTTTGGCGGGGCGGCCATGGCTTTGCTCGCCAGGCCGATCGTCGATTGGCTCAAGGATCTATCAGGACTGAGCGATCGCGGGTTCCAGATGGTCTTTACCACCGACGCGACAGCAGCGCGCCACGCCGCCTTCATCGGGGACGATTATGGCGCCTGGGTGCGCGAAGTCTTCAACCTGCACTGGTATGAATATCTGTCGAGCGGTCTGATCGTCGGCTGGTTGCTCTACGTCCTTGGCCGCTTTCTGATCGGCGCATGGGTGGCGCGGCAAGGCTGGCTCCAGCGCGCCGGCGACCTGCTGCCGCATATCCGCAAGTTGTGCCTGATCTGCCTGCCTCTCGGCCTCGCGCTCGAAGGTATCTATGCGGCAATGCAATTTGACCTGTTGCCCCAGATTTTCTTTGTCAGCAGCGCCATTCATGCTGTTGGCGTGCCCCTTCTCGATGTCGGTTATGCCACCGGGCTCATCCTGCTGTTCCACAGCAATTCGTGGGGCTGGCTACCGCGTCTCTTCGCGCCTGTCGGCCGGATGGCGCTGACCAACTACATCATGCAGAGCGTGCTCTATTTCTGGCTGCTCTACGGGATTGCCGGCGGCCTCTCGATGGCCGGGAGGATCCCGCCGCCAACCGCGCTCGCCATCGGATTGGGCTTTTTCGCGCTGCAAACCGCGTTCAGCCACTATTGGCTCAAGGCCTATCGCTACGGGCCGCTCGAATGGGTGTGGCGCACGCTCACCTATGGCGAACGTCCCGGCTTCAGGCTTCAGTCGGCCTGAGCTGCAGCTTCGCGATCGCGCTCGGCGCGCGATTTCTTTTCGGCCGCCGTCTTGAGCTGGCCGCAGGCGGCATCGATGTCGCGACCGCGCGGCGTGCGGACGGGTGCCGAAATACCGCCTTCGAAGACGATATTGCTGAACGACTTGATGCGTTCGGGATCGGAGCACTCATAGCCCGCCCCCGGCCACGGGTTGAACGGAATGAGGTTCACTTTGGCGGGCAGCTTGTAGTGGCGGATCAGGCGCACCAGCTCGCGTGCATCCTCGTCGCTGTCATTCTTGTCCTTGAGCATCACATATTCGAACGTGATGCGCCGCGCGTTGTTGGCGCCGGGATACGCCGCGCAGGCTTCGAGCAGTTCCTCGATGCCGTATTTGCGGTTGAGCGGCACGATTTCGTCGCGCACATCCTTGCGCACCGCGTGCAGCGACACGGCCAGATTGACGCCGATTTCATCGCCGCATTTTTCGATCATCGGCACCACGCCCGAGGTTGACAGCGTAATGCGCCGCTTCGACAGGCCAAGCCCCTCGCCATCCATGACGATGTGCAAGGCCTGCGAAACATTGTCGAAGTTGTAGAGCGGCTCGCCCATGCCCATCATGACGATATTGGTGAGCATGCGTCCTTCGGGGCGGCTTGGCCATTCACCCAACGCATCGCGCGCCAGCATGACCTGCCCGACGATCTCGCTGGGCTCGAGATTGCGCACCAGACGCATCGTGCCGGTGTGGCAGAAGCTGCAATTCAATGTGCACCCGACCTGGCTCGACACGCACAAGGTTCCGCGGTCGGCATCGGGGATGAAGACCATTTCGAAATCATGGCTATCATGCGTGCGCAGCAGCCACTTGCGCGTGCCGTCCTCGCTGACCTGCGCCTCGACGACCTCGGGACGCTCAATCGTGAAATGGTCCTCGAGCCAGGGCCGCTGCGCCTTGGCGATGTCGGTCATTTCCTCGAAGGACATCGCGCCGCGATTATAGATCCAGTGCCAGATCTGCTTTGACCGAAGCTTGGCCTGCTTCTCGGCCATCCCGGCGGCCAGCAATGCCTCGCGAACCTGCGCCTTGGGTAGGCCGACAAGGTTCACCTTGCCATCGGCACGCGCCGGCGCCCCGCGCTTGGTTGGCACGGGGTCGATCTTGCCGGGAATCGGCATCAAGGGCGTATCGGCACTCATGGATGCGCGCGAGATAGGGGCTATGCCCTTTAATTGCCAGCCTTTTTGGCGGCGCATGCCGCTGCTGCGTCGATTGCCGTCTGGATGCCGTCGAGGGGATAATAGTCGACAAAGCGGCGTCCGGCGCGATCGGTAGCGACAACATTGAGGCGGCTTGCAACCCGTAGCGCCGCGATCATGCTGGCCTCGCCTCCGCCCGACCAGGCATTGCGGCCGTCCGTCGACAGCGCGAACGGTTGCCCGTCGATATGGAGCATAGCGGTCGATCCTTCGCGGCTGACGCGGCGCAAATTGGCGTGCAATTCGATGCCGCCGCTCTCGCGGAAACTGAAGGTAAGCCTTGGCTGCTCGACCGGATCCTCGCGCGTCCGCCATGCCCGTACGCGGGCTTCGCAATGCGCATCGAATTCGAATGCCGCCCAGCGCCTGTCCGCTGCGATCGGCGTCAACTGGAGCGCGAGCGCCGCGATGATCATGCCGGCAGCGTCTGCCACCACGCGGTCAGTGCGCCGCCGACGGCAATCGCGATGCCATAGGGCATCCCGCCGCCCTTACGCAGCGCACCGATACCCCCGACCTTCCCGAAGACGATCCGCAGGCCCATCAGCGCCATGGTCAGGATGCCGCCGGCAATCGCGGTGACGATGAGCATCTGCGCACCGCCCGCAGCGTCGAACCAGAACAGGCTGGCGGCGAGCAGTTTCACATCGCCCCCGCCCATCCAGCCGGCCGAGAAGAGAAAGGTGCCCACGACCAGCATCGCCACCATCATCGCGGCATTCTGCCATAAAGACCATTCGGGCCCCGCCAGGACCGCGATCACGACGCCGGCGAGCAGCACGCCGCCGACAATGAAATTGCTGATTTTGAGCTGCCATGCATCCTGGACGGCCGCCACGACCAGCAGGCCGATGAAAACGAAGAAGCCCCATTCGGGCCCCATCTCGATCAAATTCACTATCTGCTCTCCAGCCGCTCCAGGTTCCGGGCAGCACGATCATACCATTGATCGGAGATTTCAAGCGCTCTTGCAAAAGCTGCCTGCGCGCGCACCTTCTCGCCGCGGGCCATTGCGGCGACGCCCGCATCGTTGAGGCGCGCGGCAAAGTCGCTATCGCTTTCGCCTTCGCGTCGCTGCGGCAACCGCGCATCGAGCGCGCTGCGCGCAAGCTCCAGATTGCGGGCGGCGAGCGCAAATCGCGGCGATATTGCAAGCGCCCTTTCAAGCGGCGCCATGGCATCGCTCCATCTGCCTTGCAGGATCAGCGACCAGCCATAGTTGGATAACAATCGCGGATCGTCGGGTGCTTGGGCTAGTGCCCACGCATAATAGCGATTGGCCGCCGCGAAATCGCGCTTGCGATCGCTCAGCACGGCCAGCGCGCCAAGGATTGGCATGCGTCCCGGCGTGATCGCTACAGCGCGCGTCAGCATGGCTTCGGCTTCACCCGTTTGCCCAAGGCGCAGCGCGCTGATCCCGCCGCGTTCGAGCAGCGCCGGATCGTTGGGCGTTTCCAGTAACAGCCGGCGATAGGTTTGCAGCGCCGCCGCATCCTGTCGGCGCATATGCGCGATATCGGCACGCACGCGATCGAGCGCACTGCCATTCGCGCCCGCCGCGACGGCCAGCCCGACCATGGTCGATGCCTGTTCAAAACGGCCTTGGCGCAGCGCATGGCCGGCCTCGGCCAGCAGGCGGTCGGCTTCGTTCTGTTCTGCGGTTGCTACAGATGGAATCGCACCATCGGGCACCACATTCGGCGCCGCCATCAGAGCCAGCAGCGCGAGGATCATTTATCCCTCGGCGAACAGATGGGCAGCGTCGCGGCCAAGATGGAGCGTCATCTGCTCGACCGGGCCGACCTGGAACACCACGGGAAATCCGAAGCGCCGCGCGAGCTTTTCCGCTTCGGCGCGCTGGCCGCGGGGATAGAGCAGGATCGTACGCGCGCGCCCGGTCGGCGACGTGTCGATCTTGAGCTCGGCATACCCATGGCCCGCCAGCAGGCCGCGCGCATTCTCGGCCACGCCCTGGCGACGCGATGCATTGATCAACAACACCGGCGCGGGTTCGACGTGCGCGCGGGCAACACGCTGATCAGCGACCAATGTGCGGACGGCCCCCTGCTCCGGCGCTGTCTTCAGAAGCGTCACCGCGCTCTCGGCACGGCGCGTCGCCCGCGGTGCGACCGGCAGCACATCATCGGGACGCGTAATCAGCATGACTTCGCTGGCAGATGTGCGTTCGAGACGCGGACCGGTGGCGATCTTTACGGCGCTAAAGCTACCGACTTCGGCGCGCCCGATGCGCTGGGGCTTTAGCGGTGTGCTGATCGTCGGCGCGGCCGCGATCTTCATCTCGGGCAGCAAGCTATCGTCGACCAAGCTGGCAACGGCCATGTCGACCTGCTGCGCGCTAATGGCCTCACGTTCGATCGGCGCACGGATCGTTCCGATCGCGTCGGCATCGATCGCGGCAAGCTCTGTCACCGGCGCCGCCTGGAGCTGCGGCGCGTCGACCGCGGTAACGTTGGCCGCAGGCAAGATCGGGCCGATATCATCGCTTGCCACCGCTTCGACCTCGGCCAGCGTTCGCTGGCCGTCGATTGTGGGTGCTTGCACGGCGCCAACTGCTACCGGCGCGATTATTGGCATCGCCTCCACCTGGTCCGAGTAAGCGATCTCGGTCGCCGACAAGGAAACCGAAACCTGGCTAGTCGGGGCAGGTGTGGGCATGGCGGGCATGGCTTCGGCGGCCACGACTTCGGCCAGTTCGCCGTTAGCGGCGACCTGCGCTTCAAGCGCGCCGCGCCGCGCCATGGCTTCGGCTTTGACTTTCGCAGCCTCAAGCGGACGGCCCTGACGTGCCAACGAGGCGGCAAGCGCCTCGTAAAGCTCGGGGCGATGCGGTGCGTAGGCCAGCGCTTTTTCGTAATAGCGCTGCGAAAGGTCGTAGCGGCCCATGCTTTCGTAAGCGTTGGCCAGTGCGGCATGCGCGCTGGCGTCCTGAGGGGCGCGGCGCAGGGCTCGGCGGTAGGACTCGATCGCAAGACCGACATTGCCAAGCCGCATCATCGCATGCCCTTCGGCGAGGCGCGCGTCCGTGGGCAACTCACCTTCGGTGATCGGCCGCTTCGCTTCGCGGATCTCTAGCGTGGGCGAGGCGCAAGAAGCCAATGCAGCCCCAAGCCCCGTCGCGGTCAGAAGAATTTTCTTCATGTCCTTCCCCCTTTTTCTTCCCCGGCCCTTAGTCGAGCTGCGGGACGATGGCGCGCAACACGCGGATCACCGCGGGCACCATCAACACACCGATCATGGTCGGCAACATGCAACCGACCAGCGGAATCGAAAGCAGCACCGGCAAGCGGTGCGCCCGCTCTTCGGCGCGCATGCGGCGTTTCTCACGCATCTCGGCAGCGTAAGTCCGCAGCGTCTGTGCGACCGAGCTGCCAAGCTTGGTCGACTGGATAAGCAGCGTCGCGAACGACCTGACCTCGTCAGCCGCCGAACGGTCCGCCATCCGGCGCAGCGCATCTTCACGGCTGCGACCGGCGCGAAGCTCGAGCACCGTGGCACCGAACTGTTCGGCAAGCAGCGGATGCGATTGCGCCATTTCCTGGCCGACGCGATCGAACGCGGTTTCGAGCCCCAGCCCGGCTTCGACGCAGACCAGCATTAGGTCGAGCGCATCGGGAAAGCCGTTGACGATCTCTTCCTGGCGGCGGTCGGCTCTGGCGCGCACGAACAGGTTGGGCAGATAAAGGCCCATCGCCATCGAAATCAGGCCGGCCATCCACACTTTCGTCAGATTGGTGCTGCCTGCCACCCACATGTAAAAGACCACGATGACCGGCAAGCCGAGGGTCAATGCAAGGCGGATAAACGTGAAGACGCGTGGTGCGGCCTTTCCGGTATAGCCCGCCGCAATCAGCTTGCGACGCAGCGATTCGTCGCGCGTATCGACCAAGCTCACGCCTGCCGCTTCGATCTTGTTGACGATAGCGATCCAGCGGCTTCGCGTCACATCGCCGCGGAGCGTCGTTGGTCCGGCATGGTAGGTCGTGCCGCTTTCGGTTGCGGCATCGAGACGTTGGCGCGCCAGTGTGCGCTGCCCGAATAGCGATCCGACAATGACGACCACGATGACAACGGCGAGGAAAATGCCGACTAGCGCCAGCCAGCGCGCGACCTCGTTCTCGAGCAGGTTCTGGATGACTGACTGCACCATCGCGCTACACCTTCAAATCGACCATTTTGCGGATCATCATCACGCCCAGGATCCACATCAGGATCAGCACGAAGAACGACGGAATGAACGCCGGATCGTCGGACACTGCGAAATAGAATGACGGGCTTCCCAAAAAGACGATCGCAAAGGTGAAGATCGGCAGCACCGACAGCATCAGCGCGGTCATTCGGCCTTCCGATGACAGCGCGCGCACCTTCATGAATAGTGAGTGCCGTTCGCGGATCACTTCGCTCAGATTTTCGAGGATCTCGGCAAGGTTGCCGCCGGTTTCGTTCTGCACCGACAGGCTCACCACAAACATTCTGATGTCGTCGAGATCCCAGCGTTCGGCCATGGCGCTCAACGCATCGCGCAGATCAGCGCCATAAGTGACCTCATCGATCACCAGGCCAAATTCCGACCCGATCGGATCGGGCATTTCGACCGTCAGCAGATCAAGCGCAGCCGAGACCGGATGCCCCGCCCGCAGGCCGCGCACGAAGATGTCGAGCGCAACCGGAAATTGCTCCTGCATTTTCTTGCGGCGGCGATTGGCCCTGAAGCGCAGGAAAAACACGGGGATCAGTCCGCCGAGTACGATTCCCGCCAGCGCGAGAAGGAACAGGCGGCCGGGTGAAAAGGCCGAGCCGGTCAACGCCATGAAGGCCAACAAGAGGAAAAATACGAGCACCGGGAGAGCCAGCAGGAGGAGCACGACCGAGCTCGACGAAACCGTGATCCCGGCCTGCACCAGCAACCGATTGAGCCAGGTGCCCGCGGCGGCAATCAGGCTTGGTGCGCCGCCCGGGTCGAATTCCTGGCGCCGCAGCAGGCTCATCGCCTCGGCGCGGCTCATGCCCTTGCCGATCATGTCCAGACGCTTGTTGATCGCCTGCCCCTCGCCGCGCTGCTGCGCAAAGAAAGCCACGAGCCGTTCGACCAGCAGCAACACGGCTGCAAATACGAACAGCAGGATCAATATGCGTACTAGACTCTCTGGCATCTATTCGAACCTCGTGTCGGGACGGAACAGTTCGGGCGACAGGTCGATGCCGAACGACTGCGCGACCTCGACGAAGCGCGGGCGGATACCCGTTGCCTCGAAATGGCCAAGCGTCATGCCGTCTTCGTCCATGCCCGTCTTGCGGAAGCGGAAAATCTCCTGGAGCGTGATCACGTCGCCTTCCATGCCGGTGATTTCCGACACGCTGGTGAGACGACGGCGCCCGTCGGGCAGGCGGCTCACCTGGATCACCACGTTGATAGCCGAGGCGATCTGCTGGCGTGCGGAGCGTTCGGGCATGTCGATGCCGCTCATGCCGATCATCTGCTCGACGCGGCTCAAGGCATCGCGCGGCGTATTGGCGTGAATGGTGGTCATCGAGCCTTCGTGGCCGGTGTTCATCGCCTGCAGCATGTCGAACGCCTCGCCGGCGCGCACTTCGCCGACGATGATACGATCGGGGCGCATACGCAGGGCGTTCTTGACCAGATCGCGCGCCGCCACTTCGCCGCGGCCCTCGATGTTGGGGGGTCGCGTCTCGAGACGGACGACGTGATCCTGCTGGAGCTGCAGTTCGGCCGAATCCTCGATCGTGACCACGCGTTCCTTGCCGTCGATGAAGGCCGACATCGCGTTGAGCATCGTCGTCTTACCCGAACCGGTACCGCCCGAGATGAGGACGTTACGACGCGACCGCACGACCGCTTCCAGCACTTCGGCCACCGTCTGCGGCACCGAACCGATCTCGACCAGGCGATCAAGGCTGATCGGCACCTTGGCGAACTTACGGATCGACAATAGCGAACCATCGAGCGCCAGCGGCGGCACGACCGCGTTCACACGGGACCCGTCGGCAAGACGGGCATCGACCATCGGCGAGGATTCATCGACGCGCCGACCCACCGCGCTAACGATCTTCTGGATGATCCGGATGAGGTGACGCTCGTCCTTGAATTCGACGGGCGTGGGTTCGAGCGTGCCGAAGCGCTCGACATAGACCTTGTCGTGGCCATTCACCAGGATATCGGTGATCGTCGTATCCTTGAGCAGTGGCTCGAGCGGGCCGAGCCCGAGCAACTCGTCGAGAACATCCTCGGTGAGTTGCTTGCGTTCCTGGTTGTTGAGCGCGTGGCTCGTCTTGGCCAGTTCCTCGCGCACAATGTCGCCGATTTCGTCGGCAATCTGCTCGCGCGACATGCTTTCGAGCGCTGCCAGGTTGATCTGATTGAGCAGATTTTGGTGCAGTTCGACCTTGAGCTCGGTGTTGACATCGCGTTTGGCGAACGCGCCGGCATCGCCGATGCTCATCAGCTTGCGCGCCTCTTCGCGCTCGACTGAGCTCAACGCATCTTCTTCATGGACCTCGACGACGTCGCCATCAGTCGACTTTTTCTTGATATTCCACATAGTTACCGCTCCAGCCCCATTGCTGCGGCAATGCCGGCATCAAGCAGATCGAGGTCCCGGCTAAGCGGGCTGCGGCGGCGGATTTCGCCGATGGGGACACCGCGTTCGATCGCTGCCGTCATGGTCGCATGATCGTTGACTACCGTATAGGCGACGGGCCGGCCCAGCACACGCTCGGCATCTTCGGCTGTCACCTTTTTGAACAGTCCCTTTTCGAAGCGATTGACAACCACCCGGATGTCCACTTCGCCCAACTCCTGATTGGCCAGCAAATCTAGCTGACGGCGTGCCCGGTGAAGGCTCGGGATCGTAAGTTCGCAGACCATCAGCACGAGGTCCGACTTGGCAAGCAGCGACAGGGACCAGTTGGTCCAGTTGGTCGGCAGGTCGACGAAGACGGTCCCGAACTCGCGCATCGCGATATCGGCCAGCGCCAGCGCGCGATCCGAATTGAGTGCCTCGAGCGGGGTAATTTCTTCGGGCGCCGACAAGATATTGAGGCCCGAAGGATGCGCCGCCGCAGCCTGGCGCAGCAAATCGCCGTCGAGCCGGTTACCGGCTTCGATCAGATCGGACAGGTTGATTTTGGGGCGTAGGCCAAGCTGGAATGCTGCATCGCCGAACTGCACATCGAGGTCGAGCAGAGCGACTTCGCGCCCCACCTTGTTTTCGCTCGCGGCAAAGCGCGTGGCAAGTTGCACGGCGAGTGCTGTCGCACCGACGCCGCCTTCGGCCTTGATGACGGTGACCATTCGAGAATCCGACGCTTGCGCCCGCACGGCGTCGGCATCAAATTGCGCTCGCACCGGTTTCAGTGAGGTTTCAAGGTCATCGAGTTCGAGCGGCAGCGGAATCACATCGTGCGCACCGGCGCGCACCAGAGTACGAACGAGCGCCAGCGGCGGATCGAAGGCGGCGGCGAGCAGCGGCGTATTGGTAGCGGCCGCTAGTTCAGCAAACCGCTTGACCGTCGCGTCATTATCTACCGACACCTGGATCACCGCAGCGGCGACGCCCTCGAGATGTTCCATCTCGACCAAGCGCCCGTCGTCAAGCATGCTGAGCTCGATCGGGAAGCCGGCAGCTTGTGCCCCGGCCAAGGCGCCTGTGTCGCCTTCTGCACCGGTCAGGAACAGGCGCACGGGCGCATCTCGCCCACTGGCCCTCCACTGGCGGCTTTCACTCTGATCGTAACTCATAACAGACATAACTTCCTCAATTCGATTGGCTGCCCCAACCCGTATTATGGGTGGCGGCGTCCTCTGCAGTCAGCGACGAACCCACACTGGGAAGATTCAGGCTGGCCAGGAGGAATGCCGTAATCGGCCTGAACTGCTGGTTTTGCAGCTCGACCGTGATGAGTGGGACCGCATCGGGGCCATGGGGATCGCCGGCATAACCGACGCCCGACCCTTCATAGCGGATCACGACATTCTCGATAGCGATCCCAGGAAACATCACTTCCATGCGATCGTAGATCTGTTCGAACGGATTATCGGCGCCGGTGTCGACGCTACTCGCGTCGGTCCCCGTCCATCCGGTGCAGGACGGGTTTGTCCCATCATGCGTGCATGTCACCGTAGGCACCAGAGCGGCCGGGATAATGTCACCTTGCCGCAAAATGCCCGATCCGTTGGCCTTCCCAATATAGCTCTCGGTAGCGATCGCGCCTTCGACGGGATCGGTGACCGCGGCAATCCGGACCCCGTATTGCGTGGCCTTCTTGGCGCGGCTCAGTTCCCAGAAGTAGCGGCCGGCATCGATCGTCCCGAGCGTGAGGATCATCAGCAGCGGAAGGACGAGCGCGAACTCGGCGGCACTCGCCCCGCGGGCGTCAAGGAGAATACGGCGGATCATAATCCGGCCACCGATGCGCTGCTTTGCGCGTTAAGCTGCGTGGCAACGTCGAAGCCGATAGCAGCGAACACGCCATTATGGGCGAGCCGCGCATCGACGGTCACAACCGGCGCGCCGCCCACGACGTTTTCGTAAATGCCTTCCATGTTCTGCGCCGTTCCCGAGCTTCCCGTACGCGTCGTGAAGCATTCATAGGTGACGGTGAACACGGGCGCGTTGGCCCCGGTCTGGCTCCAACCCCATAACCGATCGGTGCGCGTAGTATCGAGCGAGCCCTTGCGCGCCACGAGCTGCGCATTGGTCGCGACTGCAGTTCCCGAAATATCGGTCGGCGTCGCCCCTGTTGGACAGCTGGAATAGTTGGTGAATTCTTGCCGCGCCGCGTACCGCGCGGCGTCGCGCACGCCTTCGACAAGGCGATGCTGCGCGTAAAAATAATAACCGGTTTCGGCGAGACCCGCGAGGATGAGCACCAGAAAGGGCGTCACCACGGCCATCTCGGCAGCAGCGGCCCCGCGCTCGCAGCGCATCATGGCGACAACACGGGTCATTTGATCAGGAACGGCACACGGCGTTGTACCGTTTGCGCCCCCCTGTTCCCGGTCCCGGCAGGCCCGATGAGCTCCATGTAGATGGAGTCCTTAACATCGCCATTGCCGCGGATGTTGTTCTGGCCACCGTCAATGATCGGCTCGACCAGGAACATGTCGACATATTCGCCGATGATGACGGGCGTCGAAGAACCACTGAGCGATGAACAATTGTTGACGATCGCCACCGTCAGGACGCGGCGATCGAGATCGCTCGTCGCCGCATTGCAGATCGGCGACGACCGCTGCCCCCCCGGAGTCGAACTGGGCAGACGGGAAGTGTCCCCAGAGCCATTCAGGACCGTGCCGCCCGCGGTAACAATCGTGTCACCGAGTTCCCAGCGATAAGTCTGGTAGCGGGTGATGTCGTTAGGCGGCGTGGTGCCGGAATGATAAAGCGAGAAATAGTCCCCGCGACCCCAATTTCCGTTACCGACCTTGAGTGGGTATAGGCTGCCGCAATTGGTGTCGGCACCGCCCGAGCTGTGAGTGTTATAGCTGTTATAATGGCAAAGGTCGCGCGGGTAACCCATGACCGCCAGCGGACCCGCCGACGTATTGTGGGTAGGCGCTACCGGATTCCCAGCCAACGTCGGATTGAGAATGTTATAGTTTTGCGGCGTGTACTTCACGCTTGGCAAGCGCCAGCCCTGGCCGCCTGAACCTGCGCTATTCTTGAATTTGCATCTATTGCTGCCGACGTTGTTGTTCGCTCCCGATGTCGGCACTGAACTTGGTGGGTTCGGATTGACGACGTCCTTGACCGTATTGAGCGATGGCGGACACACGCTGGTCGTACCGCAGTTCGACAAGATATTGCCGTTGTTGTTGCCGCCATTGCCGTTATTGGCGTTGAAGTCATAGATATCGAAACGCGTGTTGATCGCGTCGTAAAGCGCTTGCGGATTACCGGTCGAGACCTGTTGGCCTTCATCGGTTAGGCACTCGAAATCAACGAAATCGAATGCCAAGGCCCGGATGAGATCGGCATTCTGTCCCGAACCGACTTCGAGAAAACCGAAGCCGCCTGGTGACCACGCGCTGACATTCTGGCTGCAATTGACCAGTTCGCCCGTTTCCGGATCGGTGACCTGGCTATTACCCTGTCCGGTACACAGCTTGGTGTTGCCATGGCCGGTCACGCGAAAGCCGACGCCGATATAGGCATCCGAGATGATGTCGTCGGGCGGCGGATTGGGCGATGAAGGATTGCAGATCATCAACGGCGGCACCCGGCAGATCGCCGCGCCGATCGACGCAACCGCCATTGCCGAGGCGTCGCCTGACACAGCGCTGACAACCGGTGTCAGCGCGAAATTGGCGGTGCGTGCCACAGTGCGCACGCAGACGAATTCAGCCGCGATATCGTCGTCGAGCAGCGTCACACCTGGCAGATCCGACACAGGGCAGGCTTCGTTATCGGTAGCGTTGTCGGCGACGGCGGCCTGCTCCGTCTGATAAAATACGACTTCGGCGATCGAGATGCTGGTCCCGTCTGCGTCGCCGTCATTGCCGAAGAAGGTGAGGTTATCGACCAGCGCTTCGGCCGCCGCCGTGCCGCGCGCCTGCGCGCCGCCGAGCTGGTCGAGCTGGGTCGCAGCCGCCAAAGCCGCCTGATCGGCAGCGTTTTGCATTTCGGTATCAAGACCCGCGATGCGCGAATAATCGAATGCGATTCCGGCCGAAGCGACCAGGAGAAAGGTTAGCAATGCCACCAGCGGCGCCACGGCGCCGTCAGTGTTGCGTCCCAATTGACCCTGTCGCATCGACATCAATCATCTCCTAATCGCCCAACAGCGCCTTACAGAGGTCCGCTGCTTTGACGACTGCCGAGACCGCCTTGGCCCCCGCCGCCTGTGCCGCCCTGGTTGCCACCGCTTCCGCCAGCGCCGGATGGCCGCTTGACGGTGCCTTCGCGATACGCTTTCGCATTGTCGGCACCGCGTTCGCCGCTTTCACCCGGCTTGGCGTCGTCCCATTCATATTCGGGTTCCGGATCGATCGTGTGCGCAGCCTTGTTGTAGGCCACCGCATCGCCATAGCCCGGATCGACCGGCGCGCATGCCGCTGCGACGAGGGGCAGGGTGATGCCCGCAATCAAAAGCTTACAGGTCATGTCCATACTCCTTTTCGAGCGTGCGCGGATCGACAGAGGCCATACCGCCACCGGTATCGCCGCCATCGTTGTTGCGGTTTTCCGGTGCATATTCGCTCGGCGGTTCGCCGATTGGATACCAACTCGGATTGGGCTGCTCGCCCGGCAGCGAGATGGGCGGCACCGCGCCATCGGTCTTGCCGAGCAGGAACAGGTCGATTTCATCGGGCGGCGTCACGCGGTCGGTTGGCGACTGGAGATAGCCGTGCGGCACCGGGCGCACGAGGCGCGGGGTGACGATGATGACAAGCTCGGTTTCCTGCCGCTGGAAGTCCGTCGACCGGAACAGCGAGCCGATGATCGGGATCGACCCCAGGATCGGAAACTGACGTACGGTATCGCGGAAGTCCGTCCGCAAAAGGCCGGCGAGCGCAAAGCTTTCGCCGTCACGCAGTTCGACCGTCGTATAGGCCCGGCGCGTCTGCAATCCCGGAACCACGATGCCGTTGATGGCAACCGAGGCCGAAGAATCGATCGAGCTGACCTCGGGCTGCACGACGACATTGATGACGCCATCGGCAAGCACCGTCGGCGTGAACGCGAGCGCGACGCCGAACTGCTTGAATTCTACCGAGATGGCAGCGCCATCATCGCTACCGCCTTGCGCCACGGGGATCGGGAACTCGCCGCCCGCCAGGAAGCTCGCCTGCTCGCCCGACAGTGCAACCAGCGTCGGCTCCGCCAGCGTCGTCGAGACACCCTTGCGCTCGAGCACATCGAGCGAGGCGGCAACATTCGCGCCAAACAGGGTGAAGGTGCCAGCAAAGGCGCCGTAAGCATCTTGCACCGTATCGAGCGCCACGCCGCTACCCGGATTGTCGCGGTCGAACACCGATGCGCCGTCGCCGATTGCAGCGCCGAAATCGCCATCGTTGTTTGAAATAAAGAAGCCCGTTCCGAGCTCCTTGAGCGCGGTACGATTCACTTCGGAGAAGCGCACTTCGAGCATGACCTGCTGCGACGATCCGATCGACATCATGTTGATGACATTGCCGCCGTAGGCTTCTGCCAGCTGCATCGCGCGGTCGGCAGCCACGGCCGATGACACGATGCCGTCGAGCACGATCGAATCGTTGACGATCCGCGCCCCGACGTCTTCGCCCGGCATGAGGTCGGAGAGCTGGCGCTTGAGGCTGGTCACGTCAGGCCCGACCGCGACATCGATGACAGCGATCAGGCGGTTACTGGAATCGTAAAGCGTCAGGCTTGTCGTGCCCTGACTGCGGCCCAGCACGTATAGCGACTGATCCGACAGCGGCAGTACGTCAGCGATTTCACTGTTGCCGACGAGCGCACGGGCGAAAGGACGGTCGGTCCGCAGCACCTGGCTCTTGTTGACGGGAATAGCGAGTTCGCCGGCGTGAATGCCGTCCCCTGCCTCGATAAGCTGCGCATGTGCCGGCGCCGCGATGACAGCCGCCCCCGCGGCCAGCATCAATCCGGCCAGCGCGGCGCGCATGGTCCCCCTAGTCTTCATATTCGCCCACCTCGTAGCTGCTTGTATCCAGGCCTCTCGTAACTTCGACCCGCGGTTTTGGCGGCGGCGCCGGACGTGCCGTTGCGGCCGGGCGGGTAAAGCGTCGTGCCGGACGCGCTACCGCCTGTGTCGGCTCCGGCACGGCGGCCGTCGCACCCTCGTAAGCGCCACGCTGCAGCTCGTAGCGCAGGTCGTTGAGGCTTACGGTTTCCACGGTCGGGATATTTTCTTCGACGCCCGGTTTGCGCAGCACGAGGCTGAGCTGTCCGAGCTGCTGGCCAAGCGCGAGCTTCTGAGCGTCGACAGGCGTGACCTCGAGCGTCGCCGTGCTGGACACCGCCGGCTGGTTCGAATCCTGCGCGCGCTGATCCATCGCGATGACGCGGACATTCTGGAGCAGTACGTCGGTCACTTGCTGCGACCCGTTGAGTGACTGACGCGTGATGAGGACGTCGACCGAGTCATTGGGCTGGATGAAGCCCGCAACGCTCGACACGGCGTTTACGCTAACCGTAGCCGCGCGCATCCCCGGGGGCAGCGTCGCAGCGATCGAGGCACCTTCGCCTTCGCCCGTAAGATCGGCGGCGAGCAGCGGCTGGTTGACCTGGATCGGACGCAGTGCATGGCGCGTTTTGCCTTCCGGAAACAGCGTCTCGAAATCGGGGAATGTGCCGGGCGGCAAGGCGTTGGTCGGATAGCTTACAAACCGCACGCGGTCGCGCGTGATTTCGGTGCCATAACCCAAGGGCGCAGCGGCGACAGCGACCTGAGTGCGCTCGCCAGCGGCTTCCTGCGCGGCAATGCGGCCCTCTTGGCCTGATAAATAGCTATTCACGAGGTAGACGGCGATGATGCCGAGCACGACAGCCACAGCCAGCGCAATAATTGAATTACGGTTCATAGCCCGATCATCCCCCCAACTGAAAATCCGTTAACCTGTATCAGCTTTTCTCCACAGCGCCTAGGAAAAAGGCGTTAATTTCCAAATTACTGATGCAGAGATGAAAATGGCCGGCCGTTGAAAACGGACCGGCCATCTTCGTTACGTATTACTCTCTCAACTTACGGGCAGCTGGTGCCGTCCGTGTTGATGCACTCGGTCGTGTCGTCGATGGCGTTGCCAATCGCCGAACCCAGGGCCACGGCGGCAAGCGCCAGGACCGAACCGATAATGGCGAGGATCAGCGCATATTCAGCAGCCGACGCACCCGACTCATTCTTCATCATTGCAACAAACTTCTTCATTCTTCGTCCCCTACTCTCTTTATCACTCCCGAACCGCCATGCCGGCGATCCGTCTACCGATGATGGAAACAGAGCTGAGAGACACGATCGCAAAACGCGTGCAACAAATGCACTTGCGATCCCCCCCGACCTAGCTTCCGCCCGCATCGGATGGCTCATTTCTTTACGCGCTTTAACTTTTCGTCAAGCATAGAAATTTAACTCCCATTATATTCCCAAACTGCAGTAATCGGCCAGAAATGGCAGATTTGCGTGGGTAATGGCATTTAATGGGAGGTTAACAGAACCTAATTCAGATTAATATTTGTTTCAAAACAGGACAAAAAAATGAGCGCTCACGGTTTAAGTCGCAGTTCAATCAGCTGCATCCGCGCCGAGTCGCGGGCGCGACTCGGGGACAAAAACAACGATGCAGATTGATTGGAAAGGTTGGTGCCTACGCTTCCACGCGGTGGCGATAGGTCACGTTCACGCGGCGTGACAGCAACAGATACGGCGCCCACAGGCCGACCGATATCAGCACCTTCTTGACGTTCGCATCGAGCAATGTCTGCAATGGTGCGGCAACGCTTGAGGGCAGGCCTTGCGCGGCCACCAACTGCGCCACCGACAATTGCATCGCCAGGTCGATACACCAGACAGCCACCAGCAGCCGCGGGAACAGCGGCACGCGGCGCAGCGCCGCAACGAAAGCAATGGTATACAGGCTGGTCAGCAACACGACGTCGAGCGTCATCATGAAGTGCAGCACCGAGAGCCAGCTCGGCACCGCGCTGGTGATCGCGGGAATTGCCACCAGGAACTCGGCGACACGCACCGGGACGTTGAGCAACATGCCGACCAGCAACGAAACCATGATACCGCTGGCACCATAAAGCGAATGCGCCTTGGCTTCGGAAGCATCGACGTCGCGCCACTTGCCGACGAGGGCAAGGCGCATGTCAGGCTGCGCCATGTTTTCGCCGTCGGCGAACCATTTGAGCGCGAGCCCCATCGAGACGAGGGGCATGACGATCACCAATATATAAGGCAGCGCCGTGCCGAGATCGTTCGAACCGGCGCCAACCGCGCCAAGCGACACGCGTAGCGAACAGGCGCCCATCGCAAGGATCAGCCAGAAGGCCATGATCGTCTTGAGGCTTGCCTCGAGCGCAGCCAGCAGATTGGCAGCGCGGGTCTGCATATTCTGAGTAAGAGCGGCAATCATCAAACGGGCACTTCCTTCTCGGTCGGCGTGCCCCTTCGCTAACGCAATTGACTTACTATTCGGTAAAGCCCCGCAGCCCGTCTTGTTCCGTCATCACGCTGAAAACGTTGCAGGAATCGCTGAAATTGAACTCGCATTTCAAGGATAGCCTCCGAAATGGAGGTAGTTGCGGCACCGAATTGTTTCTGACATAGGTCAAACTTGCTCGGATATTCAGCGGATAGGACCGCATGTATCGAGCGTCGATTCCAAACATTGCGAATAGTCGACCATGAGCATCGCCCAACTCATGGCGTCCATCGCTGGCGAACTGGCCTTGTTCGCTGCAGTCGGCTTTTTCCTCTTTTCGCTCGACGACCTCGTCGTCGACATCCTCTATTTCACGCGCCGCTTCTGGCGGACGGCCACCGTCTATCGCCAACACGAGCGCGCGCACGCGGACAGCTTCAAAACGACCCGCGATGACGGCTGGATGGCCGTGTTCATCCCGGCTTGGGACGAGAGCGCCGTCATCACGAAGATGCTGCGCGAAACGCTGGCCCGCTATGGCCGCGCCGATTACCGGCTCTTCGTCGGCTATTATCGCAACGATCCGGCAACCTGCGCGGCGGTTCATGCCGTTGATGACGAGCGCATCATTCCGGTCGAGGTCGACGCCGACGGGCCGACCACCAAGGCACATTGCCTCAACTACCTGCACGACGCTCTAATCGTGGAAGAGACGGAGCGCGGGAGCAGCGCGCGGGCGATCATCCTTCACGATGCGGAAGATCTGGTACACCCGTTGGAACTGGCGGTATTTGATCGGCTGATCGATCGCGCCGCTGCGATCCAGCTCCCCGTCATCCCGCTGATCGATCGCGAGTCGCCCTGGATCGGCGGGCACTATTGCGACGAGTTCGCCGAAAGCCATGGCAAGGAGCTGGTAGTTCGCGAGGCCGTCGGCGCCTCGATCCCGCTCGCCGGTGTCGCCTGCGCCATTCGCCGCGATGCGATGGCGCGGCTTGCTGCGCAGCATGAAGGCACCCCCTTTTCGGGCGACAGCCAGACCGAGGATTACGAACTCGGCCTGCGACTTGGCGCGCTTGGCATGAAAACCATGTTCGTGCGCATCCCGGCATTGCCTGGCGAGCATCAGGTCGTCGCCACCCAAGGCCATTTCCCGTCGACGCTCGACGGTGCAGTGCGCCAGAAAGCGCGCTGGATCGGCGGCATCGCGCTGGCCGGTTGGGACCGGCTGGGCTGGCGGGGCCGGCTCGGCGAATATTGGATGCGCATGCGCGACCGGCGCGGACCGCTTGCCGCGCTCTTTCTCGCCGCCGGCTACCTTGCCGCCCTGCTGTGGTCGCAGCTGTGGCTGGCGAAAAGCTTCGGCGCTCCGGTCGATCTGGGCGTCGGCCCCGCACTCCAGCTTCTGCTCCTGATCAATGCCGCGTTCCTGACCTGGCGCCTTGCCATGCGCTTTGGTTTCACTGCGGCGACGTACGGGATCTGGCAGGGCTTCCTGTCGATCCCGCGGATCGTCATCGGCAACATCATCACGATGCTTGCAGTGAAGCGGGCGCTTGGCTTTCATCTACGTGGCGGTGCGCCCCGCTGGGACAAGACAGCACACGTCTTTCCGGAGACGAGCACATGAGCAGCCCGACAAGCTTTCTCGCGATGTTCGTCGCGGGCTGGGTGATTCTGCGTGTCGCCACTGCAGGCTTTTATCCCGGCGCGTTCGCCAAACCGCTCGACACTATCCCATTGGTCGCTGCAGCCAGTGTGCAGGCGGCCAAAGCGCCGCGGCCCGCCACGACCGTCTACGTACCTTACCCAGTTTATATCGAACATAGCGCGGATGCGGTCGCATCCCCCCCGACCGTCGCTGCGTTCGCCCGCCCCGCCGGCATGGCCCGAGCCATGGTATCGCCGCCGCCACGAGCCCGTGCGGTGGATCCGATGCCATGGACCTTGTCGGCGGGCGGGCGGCCTATTTCGATTGTCGCGACCGCGCTACCGCCACCTCGGCCAGCGCCCGTATCGCCCGGAGCACCCGCGGTAGCGCCGCCCCCGTTCGATCGCTGGCAGCTTTCTGGTTGGGGCCTGTTTCGCGACGATGCGCCCGGCCAGTCGCTAGCCGCCGCCGGGGCGCTCGGCGGCAGCCAGGCCGGCGCCCGCCTGCTCTATCGCGTCGACCAGAACTTCGCCGTGTCCGCACGCGCCAGTGCCCCCGCCAATCGCGACATCGATGGCGGCGAGGTCGCGCTGGGGGTCCGCTTCACGCCCTTCACCGGGATCCCGCTGTCCCTCACCGCCGAACGGCGCCAAGGGATCGGCGATAGCGGTGGCCGCAACGATTTTGCACTGTTCGCGGAAGCCGGCGTCTGGGACCGGTCGATTGCCGCCGATGTAAAAGCCAATGCCTATATCCAGGGCGGTGCAGTCGGCATCGAGGAGCGCAACCTGTTCGTCGACGGCGCGCTGACCCTTACCCGCCCGCTTATCGCCAATGTCGACGGCGGCCTTGGCATATGGGGCGGGGCGCAGCCCGGCCTGTCGCGGCTCGACGTCGGGCCGCGACTCTCGATGCCGCTATACGGCGGCGTCAAACTCCATCTGGACTGGCGCCAGCAAGTCGCCGGCAACGCCGACCCGGGGTCCGGGCCGGTGGTCAGCCTCGGCGCCGACTTCTAACCGGCCAGCGCTACTTGCCGTGGCCGCGCCAGCGGCGCACGGTGCGTTCGATGATGCCTTCTTCATCGCCCACTTCGCGCCAACTTTCGGCAAAGCTGGGATCGCTCGACGCCGGGCGCTTTTCCGCCTCCAGCGTATCGAAGGTGACGCGGATCGGAATGTTCACGCCTTCACCCGATGCAATCACTTCGCGGTTGCGCAAGGCGGGAATGGCATCGAGGAAGCCCTTGGCACCTTCGGGCATGGCGGCGCGCACGACGTCCTGATCGCGCTCGTTGTTCAGACGCATCGAGAGGATGGTGCCGCACTGCGACAGCACGCCTTCGGCCAGATCGGACGGACGCTGCGTGATCAGCCCCAGCGAGACGCCATATTTACGACCTTCCTTGGCGATCCGCTCGAGGATGCGGCGCACGGCTTGCGCGCCCGAGGTTTCGTCCTTGGGGACGTAGCGGTGGGCTTCTTCGCAGACCAGCAGGATCGGGCGCTGCGCTTCGGTGCGGCTCCAGATGGCATAGTCGAACACCATGCGCGCCAGCACCGACACCACGGTCGAGGTCACTTCCGAGGGAACCCCCGACACGTCAACGATCGAGATCGGGCGGCCTTCGGCGGGCAGGCGGAACATCTTCTGCAAGAACCTGGCCATCGTGTCGCTGACCAGCATGCCCGAGAACATGAAGGAGAAGCGCGGATCCGAACGCAGCTCGTCGAGCTTGTTCTTGATGCGCTGGTAGGGCGTTGCATCGCCGGCGCGATCCAGCTTGCCCATCTCGTTGACGATGATCTGGTTGAGATCGGTCAGCAAGTACGGGATCGGCGAATCCACCGTCACCTTGCCGAACTCTTCCGCCATCTTGTTGCGGCCGCGCGCTTCCAGCAGGCACTTGGCAAGGATGTCGGCATCGCGCTGGCGATCATGACCCGACGAGACGAGCATGACTTCACAATGCTCCTCGAAGTTCATCAGCCAATAAGGCAGCTGCAGATTGTCGACGTTGAACAGTTCGCCATAGCCCTTGAAGGCGGCCGAATATTCGCCGTGCGGGTCGATCATCATGATGTGACCCTCGGGGCTATGTTCGCAGATGCGGTGCAGGATCAGCGACACCGAGGTCGACTTACCCGTACCGGTCGACCCAAGCACCGCGAAGTGCTTGCCGAGCATCGGATCGATATAAAGCGCACCGCGGATATCCTCGGTCGGATAGACCCTCCCGATCTCGATATGCGGGCGACTGTCGGCGGCGAAGACCGAACGAAGGTCGGTCGTGGTCACGGCGTGCACTTCGCAGCCCGGAATGGGGAAGCGGGTTACACCGCGTTTAAAGTCCGACATGCGGCCATCGGCCTCGCGCTTGCCTTCACCCAGGAAGTCGACATAGGCCAGCACGGTGGTGCCTTCGAAGGCCTTCATCGTGCGCACGTTGGCGATCAGCCAGCTCTTGCCTACCGCCATCTTCACCTGGCTGCCGACTTGGCCCGACATCTGGAGCGCGGGGTCTTCGTGGGTGGACAGTTCGATCAGGCGGCGCGCATCCATGACGACGCGGCTACCCGAACCGGCGATTTCCAGCACGTGCCCGATCGGCGGTTCGGCGCCCGGTGCGGGCGGCGGAACATCGCCTTCCTCGCGGCCGTAGCTATTCAGCTCGCTTACAAATTGCTGCAGGTTCGGCTGGTCGTTCATCGATGTTATGCCCCAAAAATTACGCTTCCTTTATGCCCATAGAGCAAAATGCGTTAAATTTCACTTAGGTAGTTTTGCGAAATGCGACCGAGGCGATCCAGCCCATCGACAGCGCAAGCAACACCGAGGCAAGCCCATAGAGGAAAGGATTGCGCACCGCGCGTAGGGCCACGAAGCGCTCGAACCCGGTTTTTTCGATGACGATGTCACGGGTGGCAACGGCAACGATGCGGCCATCTTCGATGAGGAATGTCTCGGCCGTATAGGTGCCGACGGGCACGCTGCTGGGGATCGCGATGCGCGCGCGATACAGCACGCCTTCGCTGATCTCGACGCCTTGCGGATATTCGACGTAAAGATCTTTCTGCGTGCGAAGGTCGATCAGCCCGGCTTCGAAGCGTCGCACCGTTTCCGGCTGCTCACCGCCGCCGGGCGAAAGCTGGAGATTGTCCACGCCGAGCTCGTAGATCGCTGCGGTGCGCTCATCGAGCAGGTCATCGAGCGGAGCGCTGGAGGCGACCGCGTAGAACCCCGGAACCGAGGTAAAGCGATAGCTGTCGGCATTCATCCAGATGCCCGCTTTCTTCTGCTTTTCGCGCAGGAGCAGCGGCTCGACCGGCCCGCGCAGTACGACGGCCACGTGGGCAGGCTCTTCGGGCACCCGCCCGCCGGGATAAAGCACCGCACCGAACAGCAATAGCTGCGCACCGGTGAAGCTGTAGCGGATCTGCACTTCGCGCGAACTGATATCGGGGACCAGCACCGGCGCGCTCGCCCCGGTCAGCCCCAGCAGGCACAGCCCAAGGAACAGCGCGCGCATCACAGCAAGGTCACCGTGTAGATCTGGTCGGGCCGCCAGGTCAGCCCGAGGAACAGCCGCAGCGCGACGACGAGGATCATCACCGACAGGGCAAAGCGCAGGAGGTCGGGCTTGATCTTCTGCGCGACCACCGCGCCATATTGCGCGCCGACCACGCCGCCCAGCAGCAACAATGCGGCCAATACGATGTCGACCGCCTGCGTCGATAGCGCATGCACCATCGTCGTCACCGCGCTGACGCCGAGGATCATCAACAGGCTGGTGCCCACCACGACGCGCGCCGACATGCCGAGGATGTAGATCATCGCCGGCACCACGATGAAGCCGCCGCCGACGCCCAGCAGCACGGTCAGAATGCCGGCCACGAAGCCGAGCATGGCTGGTGCGAGCGGGGAGACGTAAAGCCCCGAGGCGTAGAAGCGCCAGCGGAGCGGCAGGGCAGCGACATATTTCTTGTGGCGTGACGGCGGTCCAGCGCGCTTGGGCGGCTTGATCCAGCCCAGCGCCACCATCGCATCGCGCAGCATCAGCGCGCCGATCGAGCCCAGCAGGCCGACGTAGAGAAAGCCGATGACGAGGTCGATCTGACCGGTCTTTTGCAGCAGGCGGAAGAGAAACCCGCCCAGCACCGAGCCGACCAGCCCGCCTCCGATCAATACCGCTCCCATCTTGAAGTCGACCCCGCCGCGCCGCATGTGCGCAGCGACGCCTGAAACGCTGGCGCCGGTGATCATGGTCGCCGCCGAAGCCACCGAAACGGCAGGCGGGATGCCGTAGAAGATCAGGAACGGCGTCGTCAGGAAGCCGCCGCCCACACCGAACAGCCCGGACAATATCCCCACCAGCGCGCCTAGCCCGATGATGAAGATGATATTGACCGATTGCTCGGCGATGGGGAGGTAGATTTCCACGGCTTCAGGCGTAGCGAAGCGCGCGGGCTTTTTCGACCTTTTAAACTAGCTCGTCGGCAGCGGTGCGGGTCTCGCGACCGGCGCCAGCTGCTGGTAGCTGCGATAGCGCTGCTGCGCGGCTGCCAGCACTTGCGGATCAACCAGCTGGCGGCGCACCGTCTTTACCGTGTGCGGGTCGACCTTGCGCCCGCTCACCGTCACTTCGTAATGGAGGTGCGGCCCAGTCGACAGGCCGGTCGAGCCGGTATAGCCGATCACGTCGCCGCGGCTGACGCTGGCACCGCTCGGCACCACGATCCGCGACAGATGCGAATAGCTCGTCCCCACGCCCTCGGCGTGCGCCAGCTTGACCTGCTTGCCCGCCCCGCCGTTCCAGCCCGAACGCGTCACACGGCCGTCGGCAGCGGCGTAGACCGGCGCACCGTGACCGGTACGAAAATCGATGCCGCCATGCAGCCGCTTGTAGCGCAGGATAGGATGCACGCGCATGCCGAAGTTCGAGCTTATGGGGGCATTGACGGGCCAGCTCAGCCCCTCTTCCTCGACCACCGCATTGCCCGTGGGATCGATCCATTGTTCATCGCCCGCGACACGCCATTTGACGAGCGCCATCGGGTCCATGCCTTGCCGCTTCACGCCGGCAAACAGCAGCGGTCCCGGAAGTTCTTCACCGGCATCGCTGACCCGCCGTTCGAGCACCAGGTCGAAGCGGTCGCCGCGCAGCACGGTGCCGACATCGATCTTCGCGCCGATGGCCTTGAGATAGTCGCTGGCCGTGCGCGGGCTGGCCCCGGCGGCGCGCAGCGACCAATACAGCCCTTGGTCGACCGAGCCTGAAATGCGCATCGGTTCGCTCGCCACCGCGATCCGCTCCTTGCGGACCGAAAAACTATCCCCGTTACGCTCAAGCGCGACGCGCAGGTTGAAGCGCGCCTTGAGGCTTAGCGTTTCGAGCGGCCGCGCGCCGCTCAGGCTCGCCTGCCCCAGCCGGATATTCACCTTCGTTCCCGCTGGAAGGTCGCCAGGCGCCGCTGCGCGCACCGCCGCTGCCGCAGCGCCGGCATCCACCTGTGCAACACCCGCGCGCCGCAACCCCGCTTCGAGGCTGTCGCCTTTTCCCAGCGTCGCCACCAATTCACGCCAGGGCCGCTGCGGGACCACCGCGATGGTCTCGACGCGATCGTCCGCAGCCATGCGCAGGCCCGTTTGCCCGCCGGCATCGAGCGCGCGCACACCAGCCGCGCGATACTGGATGGCGGTGTCATCGACGGGTAGCGCGGCAGCGACCGTCGGCAGCCCGCTTGCGGGGCCTGCGACCATGATGGCCATGCTGGTTAGCGCAAGCGCTGCACACCCGCGCCACCATAGGCTGGAAAAGCGCGCTTCATCGAGCGCGTCGGCATAGGGCAAGGCAAGCGGCGGCGGCGGCACGAAGGCGCGTTCGCGCAAGGTGCGCGACCGCCCGAAACCGTCTTGTGCCATCATGTCCATCTTGACGCGCTCATCCCCGCGAAAAACTGCTGCACTTTCCCTAGCATCGTCTTGGTTAACAAGGCTTTATGTCAAATTGTCTTCGCCTTGCCGATTAGCTCTTGCATCGAACGGTCCGTCGATTCACGGTGGCGGCATGAGCGAGGACGGCCTCGTCCGGGCCATCTTGGGGCCCACCAATACCGGCAAGACGCACTTGGCGATCGAGCGGATGTGCGCCCATTCATCGGGCGTCATCGGTTTCCCGCTGCGGCTACTGGCGCGCGAAGTTTATGACCGCGTCGTCGCGCTCAAGGGCGACAAGTCGGTCGCGCTGGTGACCGGCGAAGAACGCATCGTCCCGCCGCAAGCGCGCTACGTGCTGTGCACCGCGGAATCGATGCCCGTTCCGTCGGGAACCGGCGAGATGCTGCCCGGCGATCCGGGCGACCTGCCGCGCGACTATGCCTTTGCCGCGATCGACGAAGCCCAGCTCGGCATCGATCCCGAACGCGGACATGTCTTTACCGACCGCATGCTCCATGCTCGAGGCCGCGAAGAGACGCTGATCTTGGGTTCAGACACGCTGCGGCCTATCATCAAGGAACTCCTGCCGCGCGCCGAAATCGTTGGCCGGCCGCGCTTCTCGACGCTTTCATACGCCGGCGCTTGCAAGCTTTCGCGCCTGCCGCCGCGTAGCGCCATCGTCGCCTTCAGCGCCGAACAGGTCTATGCGCTTGCCGAAATGCTGCGCCGGTTCAAGGGCGGCGCTGCAGTCGTCATGGGCGCGCTGTCGCCTGCTACCCGCAACGCGCAGGTCGAACTCTTCCAGCGCGGCGAGGTCGACTATCTTGTCGCCACCGACGCCATCGGCATGGGGCTCAACATGGACGTGAAGCACGTCGCCTTCGCGGGCCTTTCGAAGTTCGACGGCCGCCGTGAACGCCGGCTGCGCATCTCCGAAATGGCGCAGATCGCCGGGCGCGCCGGACGCCACCAGCAGGACGGCACCTTCGGCACCTTGTCGTTGGGCGACCGGAGCCCGGAGATGACCGACGAGGAAATCGCCAACATTGAAGCGCACCGATTCCGCCCGCTCGAATCGCTGTTCTGGCGCAATAGCGATCTCGACTACACCAACGTCGAAACGCTGATCGCCAGTCTCGAGGAGAAAAGCGACGATCCGGTGCTGCGCTCGGCCCCGCTGGCAATCGATCTCGCAGTGCTCAAACAGCTCGCCGAAGACCCCAAGATCGCCCACACCGAGGGTGAGGCCGCCAGGCGCCTCTGGGCATGCTGCGGCCTTCCCGATTTTCGCAAGGTCGGCCCCCAGCACCATGCCCGCCTGGTCAAGCGCGTTTTCACTTACATTGGCGAGGGCGGGCATATCGCGCAGGACTGGTTCGCCGCCGAAGTCACCCGGCTCGATCAGGTGCAGGGCGATATCGAAGTCCTCGCCGACCGCCTCGCGGGCATCCGCAGCTGGGCCTATATCGCGCAGCGCTCGGACTGGCTTGCCGATCCGCACAAATGGCAGGAACGCACGCGCGACGTCGAGGCCCGGCTCTCCGACGCGCTCCACCGCGCGCTGACCCAGCGCTTCGTCGACCGGCGCACCGCGATGCTGGTCAAGGATATCGGGTCAAACGGTGCCGACGCTCTGCCCGTCACCGTTTCCGCAGAAGGAGAGGTCATGGTCGGCCCCGAACCGATCGGCCATTTGCAAGGCTTTGAATTCAAGGTCGACCCCACCGCCAAGCATGCCGACAAGCGCCTGCTTCTGGCCGCCGCCGAGCGACGTCTCGGCAAGGAGCTTTCGCGCCGCGCGCAAACGCTCGTCGATGCCCCCGACACGGCCTTCACCTTGGCCGAAGACGGGAGCGGCGTCGGCATCGCTTGGGAAGACCATTTTCTTGCCCGGCTGTCGCCAGGCCGATCGCTGCTCGAACCTGCGGTGCGCACCACGCGCGCGCTCGACCGCCTGTCGACCCCTGCGCGCGCCGCGCTGCGCAGCCGCCTCGAAGCATGGGTCGAAACCATGATCGAGCGGCATCTGTCGCCGCTCAAGCAGCTGGCCGCGGCGGCCGCCGACAAGGACACGCCCGCCAACGTGCGCGCCATCGCGGCGATGCTGGCCGATGCCGGCGGGCTGATGCCGCGCCGCGATCTTGCCAACGCCATTTCGCACCTCGACAAGGCCGATCGCTCGGCGCTCTACAAGCTGCGCGTGCGCCTCGGTGCGCTCGACGTCTTCATTGCCACGCTGCTCAAGCCCGCCGCGCAGGAATGGCGCGCCGCCCTGCTCGCCGTGCGCGAGGAACGTAAACTCCCCGCCCTGCCGCAACCCGGCACCTCGACCCTCGACGAGACCGCCGACCATCATGGCGCCGGGCTCGCCTTCCGCCGCCTGGGCAAAATGTGGCTACGCGTCGACATGGCCGATCGCCTTGCCACCCATGCATATGAATCCAAGGAAAAGGGCGGCGACCCCTTGAACAGCGAGCTCGCCACCAGCCTCGGCCTCGACGACCAGGCCGTCGCCATGCTGATGGATGAAATCGGCTTCGTGCCCAAGGGGGAACGTTGGAAATGGCGCGGCCCGCGCCGACATCGCAAGAACAAGCGCCCGCACCACAAGAAGCAGCGCCATCAGCGCAAGGGCCACCGTCCGGCCAACGCGTTTGCGGACGCGCTCAAGGATCTCAAGAAATAGCGCTCAGGCTCGACACGCTGCTTTGCCGGCTGCGCTTCGTGAAGACCCGCGGCCGCGCCCAAAAGCTGATTGCCGACGGTCTCATCCGCGTCGATGGCAAGCGCTGCCTCAAGCCCGATACGAAGATCGCGGCGGACCAGGTACTGACGCTTCCTCTGCCTTCGGGCATCTTGGTCGTGCGCATCCTGTCGCTGCCGGAACGGCGCGGCCCTGCGGCAGAGGCGCGCGCCTGTTACGAAGCGGTGAATTGATAACGACTCGCATCAAGCCATAGACCGTTGACGCTCGGGCCTGCGCTTTCTAGCCAAGCTCCAACCAAGGAGCCTATTTCATGACTTACGTCGTTACCGACGCCTGCATCCGCTGCAAATATATGGACTGTGTGGAGGTTTGCCCCGTCGACTGTTTCTACGAGGGCGAGAACATGCTCGTCATCAATCCCAACGAATGCATCGACTGCGGCGTGTGCGAACCCGAATGCCCGGCCGAAGCTATCCTGCCCGACACCGAGGGCGACACCGAAAAGTGGGTCGAGCTCAACTCCAAGTTTTCCGAAGAATGGCCCAACATCACGGTCAAGAAGGAAAGCCCCGAAGACGCCGACAAGTATAAGGGCGAGGAAGGCAAGTTCGAGAAATACTTCAGCACCGAGCCTGGCGAAGGCGACTAGGCTGCGCTCCTCAAGCCAATCTTAACCGGCATGATTTAACCCCGCATTCGTTAAGGCGTTTGCGGGGTTTTTTCATGTTCACGATCCTCTATTCCAGGCCCAAGAAGTTTCCGGCCGGGCCGGTGCGTACGCTGCTGGCGCAGCATGTGCCGCTCTATAGCTGGACGTGCGGCGAAGAGGACGATGGCACCGCCGACTGCGCCTACGAATATGAGCGCCCGATCCTGGTCAGCGGCCGCGCCAACAGCGATGCCGTCTTTGTCGAGGTCGACGTCCAGCATGGCGCCGTTGACGACGCCCCGCCGCCGCCAGGGGACCGGTGGTTTGCGGTACGCGCCAAGCGCCCGACCACCGACAGCGATACCCTGGCCGAACGCATCGCGGCCGTCATGGCGTCGACCATGGCCTTTATCGACAAAGAAAGTGTCCAGGTGCGCTTCGATGGCACCGACAAATGGATCGGGCTCGAAGATGCTGTGCGCATGGCCGAGCTGGTCATGGGCGGCGAAAAGATCGCCGATATGGTCGCCGGGCTCGGCAACACGTCGCCGCAGGCGCCCAGCGTCGATGCGCCAGATCCCGGTGCGGAGTTCGATCGCGCCGAAGCCCTACGCGAACAAGCCAACCCCGGCATCGCGTCCAGGATCACCAACCTGCCTTATCCCGATCGCCTGCCGCGCGAACGCAGCGCGATCCTCGGCTTCGATGTCCTTGTGATGGCCACGACCGAGAAAACGATGAGCCAGGCGCTGAGCCAGCGAGGCCCCGACATGGCTGACCTGATCAACTTCGGCGCGCTGCCGTCATTCCACGATGAA
Organism: Sphingomicrobium marinum; assembly: GCF_026157105.1. Classification (GTDB taxonomy): domain Bacteria; phylum Pseudomonadota; class Alphaproteobacteria; order Sphingomonadales; family Sphingomonadaceae; genus Sphingomicrobium; species Sphingomicrobium marinum. The sequence continues at coordinate 331,435 of NZ_JANPVQ010000001.1, read as the reverse complement.
GAAGTGCGCGCCGACCGACTGCCGACGCTCGTCCTGCTGTTCGACAAATATGCGCCGCTCAACCACAAGACGCTGCGCGATATCCTCGGCGCCTTCGACGCCGAAGGCGACTGGCAGGTCGAAGCCGAGGGCGACTACACGCTGATGCATGGCCGCGGCGGCAAGATTCGCCTCTCGCACCATGACGACGTGCTGCCGGCGTGGATGGTCGAACTGGCGCTCGACCGCTCGCTCGGCGTCACGCGCGGCGAACCGCTGGCGGCACTGCGCGGCCATCGCTCTTACCTTACCATCGAGTGCGATCTCGATTGCACCACCGCCAGCTGGCTCGACGTGCGGCAAAGCGCCAAGGCGATGATGTGCGGTTTCGCCATCGCGGCACGGCCGCAGCATGCGCAGGACTGCTATGCCGTCGGCGCCTATAACGCCGCCACGCAAAGCTGCTTCACCGGCAACTTTCTCGACGAGCTGGTCGGCGCGCTGGCGCAGGATGAAGTTTCGATCAAGGCCTTCATCTGGCACGCCTTTCCGGACACCAGCGCGGGCAATATCTCGCTGTCGTCGGCGGGCATGCTGCCGTTCATCGGCCGCGAAGTCGAGATTCTCGATGCACCCGGTGACATCGAACATGTCGGGGACCAGCTCAACAATATCGAGCGCTACCTCCTCATCAACGGCCCGGTCATGGGCGACGGGGATACGATTGGCGAGGAAAGCGGCGATCCGCTGGCGCGCGCCTGGCACGCGGTGAGCGATGCCCATGGCCGCAGCGAACCCATCCCGGTGCTCCGGCTTGAAATCCGCGGCCCCGACGGCCGCTGGCGCCCGCGCCACGATCCGCCCCGCGATGACAGGCCGCTGGGATCGGGCGGCATGTCGCCTTCACCCCGGCCGGAGCGAGAGCCCGTTCCCGCGCGTCCGGCCTTCGGCCGTCGCACCGGCGGTTTCGGCAAGCGCGGCCTGTAAGCACGCAGGGAACCGCATCGCGACTGGCGCGCTATGATGTCATGCGCGTAACGATCCTCTTGCTGGCCAGCGCCGGCTTCGCTCTTCCAGCCCATGCCCAGGATTCGATGGTGGTCGAGGAACCGCCCATCACCGGGGCGCCCGCTGGCGCACCGGGCGGCCCGCCCGACTTGTCGGGCGACATCATCACGATCGGCTTGGGCGGCGCGATCGGTCCCGACTATTCGGGCTCGGACGATTACCGCGTCATTCCGGGCGGCATCATCCGCGCGCAGGTGAGCGGCATCTCGATTGTCAATCGCGGTCTGCGGCTTTATGCCGATGTCGGCCCCGACATCAGCGACACGGTGTCGTTAAATGTCGGTCCGATTGCGGGCGTGCGGCTCAACCGCACGGGCAGCGTCGCGGACGAGATCGTGGACCGGCTGCCCGACCGCGACGTCGCGATCGAGCTGGGGGGCTTTGCCGGCGTGACCGTCAAGCAGCTCACCAACCCGTTCGACAGCCTCAGTTTCCGGCTCGATGCGTATCACGACGTCAACGGTGCGCACGGCGACACAATCATTTCGCCCAGCATCGACTTCAATACCCCGCTGTCGATGAAGGCCTTTGTCGGCGTCGGCGTCGCCGCCGAATTTGTCGGCGACGATTTCGCTTCGACCTATTTCGGCATCAGTCCCGCCGAAGCGCTGCTCGTCCCCGAGCTCGGCGAGTATCAACTCGATGGCGGCTTCAAGAGCTGGTCTGCCAGCTTGCTGTTCGGCCACAGCCTCGAGGAATCGATTCTCGAGGGTTGGTCGGTCTTCGGTGCCGCCATCTATACCCGCCTGCAGGGCGACTTTGCCGACAGCCCGCTGGTCGCCGATCGCGGCAATCCAAACCAGTTCTTTCTCGCTGCCGGGATCGGATACACCTTTTAGGAAACAAGCTATTTGGCGGCGGCTCGATCAACGACGCCCAGTTGGCCGAAGGCGTCGACAAGATGTTCGCGCATGACAAGGACGGTGATGGTCTGATGACGCGCGGCGAGCTCATCATGCTGGTATCGAACATGCCCGACCACCAAGCTAATCACGAGGCCGAGAAGGCGGCAGAATGAAAAAAGGCGCCCCCTCGGGAGCGCCTTTTTCCTTTCCTCAGATCAGAACCTACTCGTCGTCGCTTGCCAGGTTGAGAACCGGCCGCGTGTCGGGCAGCGGCGCATCGCGATCGCCCGTCATCAGGTAGGTGTCGAACCAGCGCATCATCCGCAGCATATAGTCATATTGCGCGGCTGCCTGGCCATTGCCGTGGCCTTCGCCCGGATACAGCACCATGCGCGTCGGCACATCGGGCTTGCGCACCTTGAGGCTGCGATACAGCTCGAAGCTCTGGCTCGGATCGACCCGCGTATCGTCTTCACCATGCATGATCAGGATCGGCGTGTTGGCCTTGTCGACATGATAGATGGGCGAGACTTCGAGCATCTTCTGCCAATTGTCCCACGGCCATGCGCGCGAATGCACGTTGTACATCTCATAAGGAATGTCGGTCGTGCCGAACTTGGAGATCTGGTTGGAGATCCCGACAAACATCACCGCTGCGGCGAATTCGTCCGAATAATAGGTCGCGCCCCAGGCTGACGCGTAGCCGCCATAGCTGCCGCCGGTAATCCCGGTGCGGTTCCCATCGGCGACGCCCATCTCGACCAATGCGTTCTTGGCATCGACGAGGTCGGCAAATTCGGGATCGGTATAGTTGCCCTGGTGCTGCTTGGAGAAGTCCGTGCCGTAGCCGGTCGAGCCGCGATAGTTGACCTGCGCCACCGCATAGCCCTTGCCCGCGGCGACCTGCCCCGGTCCGCCATAATTGGTCGTCCAGCCATTGCTGTCATGCGCTTCGGGCCCGCCATGCACATCGAGGATCAGTGGCGCGCCGCCAGCCGGTATACCCCCGACCGGTTCGACCAACACGAGTTCGACCTCTTGTCCGTCACGCGCATTGAAGCGCACGGTGCGCTGTTCGCCGAACGTAATCTCACTGAGCCACGGGTTGCTGTTGGTCCAGCGGGTAAAGCTACCGCCTTCGTCGACCTGGAACAGTTCGCTGGGATGCGTCGGCGCGTCCGCGCGCGCCACCAGCGTGCCGCCATCGGCCTCGATCCCGGTGAGGATCAGCGCGCCGGGGTCCATCTCGCCAGCCACCGATCCATCGGCGTTGTACATGCGCAGCATGCTTTGCGCGCCGACATGGATGACGGCGGCAAGCTGCCCGTTCTCAAGCCATTCAGCGTCGACCGCGGCTTCGGCCGCGCCCGCATTGAGCGCGCGGAATGTCCCGGTAGTCGTGTCGACAAGGTGCAGCGTCGTGTCCGCTGGATCGTTCATGTCGACACCGGCAATCAGGCTCATCGTGCGCCCATCTTCGCTGATTTCGGCATCGCCAACCTTGCCCGGCGTTTCCACGACGGCGCGAACGCTCGCATCGGCGAGGTCGATGATATGGAAGCGCTTGGACGTATAAGTGTCATCGATCTGCGGAGTAGGCTGCGACCCGACGATGGCAAAGCTGCCGTCGGGCGACACCTTGAACTCGGTGACATAGCCGGGAATCACGATCTCGCTGGCTTCGACACCCGCGCCAAGTTCGCCCAGCCGCGAAGAGAACATGCGGCGCAGCTTGGCTTCTTCTTCGTAGACGCGGCTGTTGAAACCCTTCTTGGCTTCGGCTTCGCGGTCCTCGTCCTTGGCGGCGTCTGCCAACATATAGACGGTGCTGCCGTCGGGCGACCATGCGTGGCTCAAAACGGCGGCATCGGGCGCTTCGGCAATTTTCTGGTACGAGCCGCCATAGACCGGCACCGCATAGACGCTGCGTTCGTCGTCATCTTCGCCTTTATGCAGGAAGCTCACCCACTGCCCATTGGGCGAAAACTGGATGTCCGAAACACTCATTCCTTCGGGCAGATAAGGCGCGGCCGCATTGGGCCCCGCAGCGATGTACAGTTGGCTTTCGTAGCCGCCATTTTCCTCGCCCGCGATGATGTCGGGGCGTCCGCCGACCTGGTAGGCGACGCGGGTGCCGTCGGGCGAAACGGCGATCGCGCCGACGCTTTTGACCTTCATCACGTCTTCGGGCGTCATCGGACGCGCCAACGCGGGGCTCGAGGCCACCATCGCGGCAGCAGCTACGGACAGGGAAAACACGGCTTTCATCAACTTCTCCTGAAGGGATTCGGATCGGATATCTGGGCGCACCCTACTGATGGAGCGCGGCTTGGCAACTCGACAACGCGGCGGGCTTGCGCCAAGTTGCATCCACTTAAGTAACGGGAATCGCGTCGATGATCAGCCTCACCTTGCTTCTTGCTTTCCAGTCCGTCGCCGAACCGGTGGCCCGCGCCGACTACCTGGCCATCATGGACAATGAATTCGCCGCGATGGACGCGGACGGCAACGGCTGGGTCACGCCGCAGGAGATCAGTGCCAAGTTGACGCAGGACGAGCGCACGCAGGCCATGGCCGCCAACCGCCAGCTGTTCGCCCAGCTCGACACCAATCGCGATGGCATGGTGAGCCCTGACGAATTCGCCCAGTTAGTGGCCTCCTCGCAGCCGGTCAGCCCGGCGAGCTACATGCAGCGCGTCGACCTCAACCAGGACGGGCAGGTCACCCTGCTCGAACATCGCCGCGTGATGCTCAACCAGTTCGATGCGCTCGATACCGACCTCGACGGAATCGTCACGCCGATGGAAATCCAGGCCGGCACCGCGCAGCAGGCCGCACCGGCGCCTGGCCGCTAGCTCCCCCGCAAGAACCGTCACGGGCCACTCTCTGCGATCGCTGGACAAATTCGCCGCGTCGGGCGCGTCAATGTGGGATGCGCCGTCCGGCTACCGCTCGTCCTCGCCCAAGCCACTCAGCAACTAGGCGCCGACCTGGCAGACCATTGCGGCGGCCGGCCGATGCTACGGCGTATAGAAGGTCGGTGACCCCGGCCCGACCGGCAAACCGAAGACGAAGGTCCACAGGTAGAAGAAGATCGACCAGAAGGTGAGGAAGAACAGCGTGTAGGGCAGCATCATCGCGATCAACGTGCCAACGCCAAGATCCTTCTGGTAGCGCGTCGCCCACGCCAGGATGAGGCCGAAATAGCTCATCATCGGGGTGATGATATTGGTCGTGCTGTCGCCGATCCGGTAGGCGGCCTGGATCGTTTCGGGCGCATAGCCGATCAGCATGAGCATCGGCACGAAGATCGGCGCGGTCACCGCCCACTGCGCGCTGGCCGAGCCGAGCGACAGGTTGATGATCGCGCAGATCAGGATGAAGGCGAAGAACACCGTCGGTCCCGTCATACCCGTATCGACAAGGAACTGCGCGCCCGTCACCGCGGTGATCGCGCCAAGATTGGTCCAGCCGAAAAAGGCGACGAACTGCGCGGCGAAGAAAACGAGCACGATATAGAGGCCGAGCGAACTGAGCGCCTTGGCCATCGCATCGATGATGTCGCGGTCGGTCTTCATCGTCCCCGCCGCGCGCCCGTAGGCGTAACCGATGGCGATGAAGAAGATGAAGATCCACATCACGAAACCATCGAAGAAAGGCGAATCCATGCGGTCGCCGTCTTCGGGATTGCGCAGGATGCCCCACTCGGGAACCAGCGTCAGCGCCATCAGCCCGAGCACGCCCGCGAACGCGATCCCGGCCCACTTGAGACCCTTGCGTTCCTTGTCGGTCAGCGGCTCCAAGTTGTGGTCGTCGAGGATCGTCCCGTCGGACTTGGACTTGTCGTAGGTGCCAAGCTGCGGCTCGACGATCTTGAGCGACACCCAACTGCCGATCAGCGTGATCAGGAAGGTGGATGCGAACATGAAGAACCAGTTGGCGGTCGCCAGCACGGTATATCCGGGATCGATCAACTGCGCGGCTTCCTCGGTGATGCCTGCCAGCAGCGGATCGACTGTGCCGATCAGCAAGTTGGCTGAATAACCACCCGACACTCCGGCAAAGGCCGCCGCCATCCCGGCGAGCGGATGCCGCCCCAGCGCATAATAGATCGCGCCGCCCAGCGGGATCAGCACGACATAACCGACCTCGCTCGCGGTGTTTGAGATGATTCCGGCAAAGACGATTGCGACCGTCACCAGCTTGGGCGGCGCGCCCAGAACAAGGCTGCGCACCGCCGCGCTCAGCATGCCCGAATGTTCGGCCACGCCGACGCCCAGCATCGCCACCAGCACCACGCCCAACGGCGCGAAACCGGTGAAATTGTCGACCATGCCGGTAAAGATGCGGCGCACCCCGTCGCCGTCCATCAGGCTGACGGCCCGGATCATGCCGTCGGCGGCGACACCGTTCGCGCCCGCGGGCCGCGGATCGACCACCGCGACCCCCATCCAGGCGAACAGTCCCGAAAGCAGCACGATGCCCAGCGCCAGCAAGGCGAACAGCGTGACCGGATGCGGCAGCAGGTTGCCCAGCCACTCCACCCCGTCGAGGAACCGCGAAAAGGCGTTCTTTTTTGCGCGTTCATGCTCGTAGGGCGGAATTGGATTTTCGGTCATCGTGGCTCCGGGTCTGGAAATTGGCGGCCCAACCTAGGGCCTTGTCGCGTAGACACAATGCCGGTCCCACCTGAACCCTTCCCAAACGGGCCCCGCTGGCCTACCTAGTGGCCATCCCCGGGGAGCGAGCTTTCGCTGAGAGGGGCGTGTAAGCAGCGCCCGACCCGTCGAACCTGATGCCGCAAGGCCGTAGGGAGCGGAATGACGACGGGCCACGCCCGCCTGTTCCCGCTCCTCTCGGCCCGAGAAAGGAGCGCAATACATGCCTGCCACCGATGCGACGGAATATGCCGGCTGGGTGCTCTTTGCCGTTGGGCTCTATTCGCTTTGCGCCGCGATCCTCGAATTGCGCCGCCCCGGCGCCTGGCAGGCGATGATCGACGGGCTGCGCTCCAATCTTGCGCTCGCTTATTTCACCGGCCTCGTCCTCTTGTGGACCGGCGTGGCCATCACCGCCACGCATGACGGCGGCAGCGACTGGCGCGATCTCGTCACAACCGTCGTGGGCTGGGGGCTGATGCTCGAAGGCGCGATCTTTATCGCCGCGCCCGATCTCATCCTTCGCCTTTCCGACAAGATGCTCGGCGGCAACAACCGTCTCTGGGCCATCCTCACCCTCATCATTGCCGCCGGCGCCTTCGTCGCGGCCTACCCCATTCTCCTCGCGTAAAAGGAACAATTCCATGGCAGACGCCGACCCCAAAATCGCCCAGCCCTCCGTCACCACCGGCCCCATCCGCGGGTCGAAGAAGATCTACGTGGAAGGCAAGGGCGGCATCCGCGTTGCTATGCGCGAGGTGCACCTCGAAGGCGGCGAGCCCCCCGTCCCCGTCTATGACCCGAGCGGCCCCTACACCGATCCCGACGCCAAGATCGATATCGACGCGGGCCTGCCCGAATTGCGCCGCGACTGGATCCGCGGCCGCGGCGATGTCGAGGAAAAGCCCCAGCGCGAGGTCAAGGCGGTCGACAACGGTCAGCTCGGCCCCGATCGTTCGGGCGGCGTCCAGCCATTCCCCAACGTGCGCCGCCAGGTGCTCCGCGCCAAGCCGGGTGCGAACGTTACCCAGATGCACTATGCGCGCCAGGGCATCATCACGCCCGAGATGGAATATGTCGCGATCCGCGAAAATCTGGGCCGCCGCCAGGCGCTGGGCACGCCGCGCGACGGCGAGGCCTTCGGCGCCGAGATCCCCGATTTCATCACCCCCGAATTCGTTCGCGACGAGATCGCGCGCGGCCGCGCCATCATCCCCGCCAACATCAACCACCCCGAGGCCGAGCCGATGGCCATCGGGCGCAACTTCCTCGTCAAGATCAACGCCAATATCGGCAACAGCGCCGTCGCCTCCGATGTCGCTTCGGAAGTCGACAAGATGGTCTGGGCCACCCGCTGGGGCGCCGATACGGTCATGGACCTGTCGACCGGCCGCAACATCCACGACACGCGCGAGTGGATCATTCGCAACGCGCCCGTGCCCATCGGCACCGTGCCCATCTACCAGGCCTTGGAGAAAGTCGGCGGCATCGCCGAGGACCTCACCTGGGAAATCTTTGCCGACACGCTGATCGAGCAAGCCGAACAGGGCGTCGACTATTTCACCATTCACGCGGGCGTGCGCCTGCCTTACGTGCCCATGACGGCAAAGCGCGTCACCGGCATCGTCTCGCGCGGCGGTTCGATCATGGCCAAGTGGTGCCTCGCGCATCACCGCGAAAGCTTCCTCTACGAAAAGTTTGAGGAAATCTGCGAGATCATGAAGGCCTACGACATCAGCTTCAGCCTCGGCGACGGCCTGCGCCCCGGCAGCATCGCGGATGCCAACGACGAAGCCCAGTTCGCCGAGCTCTACACGCTGGGAGAGCTCACCAAGAAAGCATGGGAACATGACTGCCAGGTCATGATCGAAGGCCCCGGCCACGTGCCGATGCACAAGATCAAGGAGAACATGACCAAGCAATTGGAGGCCTGCGACGAGGCCCCCTTCTATACGCTTGGGCCGCTCACCACCGACATCGCGCCCGGCTACGACCACATCACCAGCGCCATCGGCGCCGCGCAGATCGGGTGGTACGGCACCGCGATGCTCTGCTACGTCACCCCCAAGGAGCATCTGGGTCTGCCCGATCGCGACGATGTGAAAGTGGGCGTGGTTACCTACAAGCTCGCCGCGCACGCCGCCGATCTCGCCAAGGGCCACCCCGCCGCAAAAGTCCGCGACGATGCGCTCTCCAAGGCCCGCTTCGAGTTCCGCTGGCGCGACCAGTTCAACCTCAGCCTCGATCCCGACACGGCCGAGCAATATCACGACCAGACGCTCCCCGCCGAAGGCGCCAAGACGGCCCACTTCTGCTCCATGTGCGGGCCCAAATTCTGCTCGATGAAGATCACGCAGGAAGTCCGCGATTTCGCCGCCAAGCAGGAAGCCGGCGTCCTCAACTCGCTCCAACCCGAGGGTGACGCCCCGGTCGACGGCAGCAAGGTCGAGAGCGCCGAAGAAGGCATGGAAAAGATGAGCCGCGTCTACAAAGAGAAAGGCGACAAGCTCTATCTCGATGCCGAGGACGTGGAATAATGATGCTCGGTAAGCTTGGAGGAGCGTAGTAGATGCAAAGACTGAGTGTTGACGCGAATTGCGCAATGCTGACCGATCACATTCGTGACAAGAGCGCTGGCCAGATCGACGCGTTCAAACATTTCGTGCAGGTCTACTCGCTTATCCTGGGGGGCAGCGTAACCATGAGATTGCAGTACGGGGCCGAGCAGGTTCTCCCGTTTGCGCCATGGGCTGGCTGGCTCATGGTTCTGGTTGCCGTCGTCTCCGGCGCCATCATCTACGAGCATTACAGGTCGTGGCGCGGCTTTCGCAAAACATTGAGCGCGGTCGCCGGTCAAGACGAGGACAGGATACCGCTCGTCAGCATGCCCAAATTGCGCGCTGGCGTTGTCCACTGGCTGATCCAGGCTACCATTTTGGTCGCCACCGTGGCCTTTTGGAGATTCAATCCACTCAGCTTGGGCATGATCGAAGGCGGCTGAAGCCTCGCGCCGAACCCGGCATTATGCTAGTCTCCGTGTCGCTCTCGACGCTGCAAGGAGACCAACCATGTCCCGACTGTTCCTGCTGCTGACCGCCGCGCTGGCCACCCCCGCCGCCGCAAGCCCCGATGCCGAGCACCACGGCAAAGCCCCCGAGGGCACGAGCGAAACCCGCTACTGCATGAACATCGAAGCCACCACCGGCTCCCGCATCGAACGCGTCAAATGCTGGACCCGCGAACAATGGGCGGACCAGGGCGTCGATGTCGACGAAGCATGGGCCGAGGAGGGCGTGCGGGTTATTGGGTGAGGGGGGGCGAAGTTGCAGCTTTTCATTGCTTGGAAAGACTCAGTTTGACGCAGATCACTGGCAGGATGCCTTCAGAGGATCGAGAAAAATTTGGCGACTATTCTGCCAAGGTCGGCCTCGACGGCAGCTCGGTCGCTACATTGTTGGTTTTGCGAGAACTACAATTGCGGCGACTTCACGATTTGCGTGCGCGGCTTGGTATTCCAAACAACTTCACAGAGAAAAAGATAACTTCGCATCGCGTAACCGAAGAACAGAAAACGACATTTACCAAACACGCGAAAGATATCGGGCTTTCCAACTCGAAGGCGCTTGGTTTGCTTTGTCGCGCTGAACTCATTGAGCAATGGGTTTTTGGTCGACTGTGGTCGGACTCAGATTGAGTCATTTGACTCGGATCGAGTCAGGTGGTCGAGGAGAACATCTAACGCTGGGAGGAGTGTGCAGAGATTTGAGCCAAGAGATTGAAAAAGCTGTTGTTTCGCGACACTTGCTGGCAGAGCTTGCGATTCGCTCAGCCATATCTCTTGAGCGATACAATCTGGACCGCGCCTACGACGACGATGTGCTTATTGAGTTGGCTGACGTGCTGACTGACACCGCCGGAGTATCGGAAGGCGTTCCTGCCGGAAAATACTTCGCCATCGGTTATCATTCGCCATACATGCGATTGGGAAAAGAAAAGCTGGGAGTCTCTTCGGTAGGCGAAGTCCAGCAGCGTTTCGTTCAGATGACAGCCGACTTAAAGGCATTTTTGGCCAATCGAGACAAAGAATTGGCTATGAAACTAGCTTCATTTTGTGCTGATCTCCATGAGGAACTAGCACAGGCGCAACTTTCGGAGCTAAGACTTGCCAGAAAACGCAGAGCAAGAGCAGGCAGTAAACGAAGCACGGCTAGCTGCGTCTAGAAGGCGCACTGCACTATTCCTCGAACAGATCAAGAAACTCCGTGGCTCAGACTTCCCGCACAAGGATTCTGAGAATGCACTGGAGCAGATCGACGAACATATAACTGCTCTCAAAGACGATTTAGCTGATACAGATGGTTACTCGATCAAGCTTATTCAGGGATTATGCCTGCGTTCGCTGGAAGAGGTCGAGTCCTATCTACCGGTGCTCGGCTTTATACTCAGATCCACCAATGTTCGGAACGCATTTGAAGGCTATGACCCTCTCAAGGATGTAGTGGTCAAAGCCATTGATGCAGAAGCGCAGCTAGTGGTTTCGTCGGAGTGGGATTTTGTGCCCTTCACATATCCTATGAGTCTAGCGGTGCTTCCAAATCATGTTCTGGTCGGCGGGCCAGCACACGAATCATCGGGCGCATTGCTGATGCCGATCTCTGGTCATGAAATTGGTCATTCTGCATGGAAGTTCAATGGCCTGGCCGATGCGATAGGGAGCAAATTCACGTCCGCAATCGAGAACTTACTGGCAAAAGACGAAGATCTCTCAGGCGAACTAAAAACCCATTTGGGAGAAGACTGTGCCGGTTTTCTCAGAGACGAGGGAATTCGACGCGTCGAAGAGCTTTTCTGTGATGCATTCGGGCTAATTTTGTTCGGTGAAGCATACTTCTACGCGTTCGAATATCTTATTTACCCGGGCGGCTCAGAGCGCGATAGCGATTACCCATCTGAAGAGCACCGTGTGCGCTTTTTGATGGATTGCGCGGAAAAGGAAGGGATTGAACTTCCAGAAGGCATTGGAGAAGGATGGAGACTTTCTCCCGATAATCCAGTTCACGACTCTGATGTTGAAGAACTCTTAGACAAAGCTGCTGCGGCAATTGAGTCCGACATTTACGCGGCTGCTACAAAGCTTATCGATGATTCGACCATACCTCGGCCCAACTCTGAGTTGATTGCGCAAGTTGAGGCAAACTTTAGAAAGGCGGTGCCGCATCCAAATGCTACTGACTTGTCTAATATTGTGTGTGCGGGATGGCGAATTTTTCGGGCTCAAGGTGAGAGCAAGATTGACCCAAAAATTTCAGTCGAAGAGCCTATGTTGAAATCGATCGAAGTCAGCGAATACCTACACAGGACATCAGAATGCTAAGCGTTGGTGGAATCAAAGACAGAATCGATGGCAAAAACGGCGCCAAGCTCTCGATAATCCCACAACCGCCGGCCTCAGAATTCGAAGAGAGACATGCAACATCCGTCGACTTTCGCCTAGGCCGGTGGTTTCGTTCTTTTAAGCATACGCACACCCCATCTTGTGATCTATCGCCGCCACCCGAGGGTGACGCATCGACCAAAGCCCTTCCAACAAAGGAGCACTTCATTCCTTTTGGGAAAAAGTTCGTGGTTCATCCGAACACGTTTGTTTTAGGTGCCACCCTTGAGTGGCTCTCACTTCCAAAGGATATTTCGGGATACGTCACCGGAAAATCGACCCTCGGACGGCATGGTTTGATCATTGAGACAGCAGCTGGAGTTCATCCCGGCTTTTCGGGGTGCCTGACATTAGAACTTGCAAATGTTGGGGAGATTCCGCTCGAGATTTGGCCGGGAATGAAGATTTGTCAGGTGTTCTTTCACGACATTGAAAGCGATGCTGAAATTGATCGTAGCGTTGCCTCAGGCTTCAGAAAACCCGCTCTACCAATGCAGAAAGCGGATAAGCTATTTCACAGGCTACGAGTAGAAAGTTAGCGCGAGGGGGGCCTCGCGCCGTCGAAGCTGTCGGCGCTAGCGAGCGCCGCAGCCCGGCCGGGCGGTCGCGTCTCTCGAGATAGGAACGCTCGCTTCGCTCCGCTTTTCCTATCTTTCGGCGCGACTAGCTGCTAGCAGTCGCGTGCTGACGTCGACATTTGCGACGGATTCGTTTTTTGACTGCCGCCGCTTGTGCCAACCGCACCCCGGCGTAAACCAGACTGCGACTTCCCTTCAAACGAAACGGAAAAGCATACCCTATCCGCGCTGTTGCGGGCGGGGCGACACTGACGTTCTTGAAAGGAACACATCATGGCCAACACTGGCACCGTAAAATTCTTCAACACCCAAAAGGGTTATGGCTTCATCACGCCCGAAAGCGGCGGCGGCGATGCCTTCGTTCACATTTCGGCGGTCGAAGCCGCTGGTCTCAACGGCCTCAATGAAGGCGATCGCGTCAACTATGAGCTCGAGACCGGCCGCAACGGCAAGGAAAGCGCCGTCAACCTGTCGATGGCCGACTAACGAGCTTCCCCGCGGGGGGAAGAAGTAAAGGCGGCGCGGTCCATCATGGGCCGCGTCGCCTTTTTTCGTGCGCGTCGCCGGTCGCGCGTGCCGCTTTTCCCGCCTGCCGGCGGATAGGGCGGGTCATTGGCAGAAATTGGCTTTGGCGGGACCCATGGGGTATCCTACCCCATGATCATGAGGCGAACGATAGGACGGTCGACCAAGGCGATGCTCGCGGGGGCAGCGATGTTGCTGGTCGCCGACAGCAGCGCCGCGCAGGAACGCCCGTCCGCCCCGCGGCCTGCGCCCGAAACCGATGTCCAGGTGCCCGAACTGCCCCCCGCGGTGATCGACAATGCGCTCGCCATCGATGGCGAGGAGGTCGATGCGCAGAAGATCGAAACGCGGCTCAGCGTCGAAGTCGGCGTCAACGGGACCGGCCCCTACAAGTTCATCGTCGATAGCGGCGCCGATACCTCCGCGGTGGGTTTCCGCATCGCCGAAGGGCTGCAGCTGCCGCTTTCCACCCCCGCCACGATGGTCACCATCAACTCGCGCGATATCGTCGACCGCGTCGAAGTCGCCTCGCTCGAGCTTGGCCCCACCACGGTCAACGACCTCATCCTCCCCGTCCTTCGCGAGCGCGATATGGGCGGCGACGGCATGATCGGCATCGACGCGCTGGCCAAGCAGCGGCTGATGATGGATTTTGACGAAAAGGTGATCCGGATCGAGGATTCGCGCACCAAGGTGCGTAGCCAGCCGGGCGATATCGTCATCGTCGCAAAGCGGCGGCGCGGCCAGCTGATCCTGACCGAGGTCGACGCTTCGGGGATCAAGCTCGATGCGATCGTCGACACGGGGAGCCAGGTGACCATCGGCAACAGCGCGCTGCGCCGCGAATTTGCCCGGCACAAGGTGCAGACCGAAGCCGCGACCTATATTACCGGGGTTACCGGCCAGACCGCGCGGGTCGAGGTCGTGACGCTCAGGCAGCTCGACCTGGGCCCGATCACCTTGCGCAACGTGCCGATCGTGTTCGCCGACGTGCAGCCCTTCACCGCGTTCGGGCTTGCCGATGAGCCGGCGCTGATGCTGGGCACCGACATCCTCGAGAATTTCAGCAAGGTCAGCCTCGATTTCCGCACGCGCAAGGTGCGGTTCCAGCTGCGCAAATGCGGCCGCCAGCGCATTGTCGTCGGCCCGTCGATCAGCCGCGCGACGCGTATGCGCGCCAACGATCCCGCCGCCTGCCAATAGGCGCGGCGGCCCCCAACATCCGGCTGGTTGCGTTTAGAGCATCCCCAGCGTTACGCGCTGCGCCACCGTCGGGCTGGTCGGCATGAGCCGCTGTTCGAGCGCCGAGCGGGTGCCGACAGCGCCGGTAATCGGCGTACAGGCAGCCTGGCCCGATGCCGAGAAATCGAGCGCCTTCGCGGTCGAAGCTTCGGCCGGGTCGCCGAACATCTCGAAGATGTCGTCGCTCGCCGCGCAGGTCACCGGGTAGGTGGTCGCCAGGCCATTATAATAATCGCCTTCGCCATCGGCATTCTCGGTGCGGAAGGCGACAACGCGCAGGCGATCATCGCACTCGGCGCGGTCGAGCGCGATCTGGCCAACCGGCTTGCCAAAGGTGTTGGAGCCGACGATCGCGCTATTGGTGCCGTAATAGGAGGCCATGCTGTTGGCCACAAGTTCGCTGGCCGACGCGCTGCGGTTGGTCGTGATGAAGGACAGGCGCACCGGATCCTGCGACGCCGAAAGGGGCTCGAAGAATTCGGTGCTGTTGTTCGACGCCTTGGAAGCGCGGAAGGTAGTCCTGCTGAAGACCTGGCCGCTGCGGTTGCGGCCCAGCAAGTCGCCAAGGTGATCGGCAACGCGCACGAGGCCGCCGCCATTGTAGCGCACGTCGACGATGATGTTGTCGACATTGGCGGCCGCGAAGGTCTGGAACGCCGTCGTCAGGTCCGCCTCCGCCGTGTCGGCGAAGAATGTGCGCAGGTTGAGATAGCCGGTATCCCCGATCACCAGCGCGCCGTAGCGCGGCGAAACGGGCTGCAGCTGATATTCGGTCGAGGTTAGCGTGGCGGCTTGCACCGGTCCGCCATCGGCATCGACGAATTCAATGTCGATCGCATCGCCTTCCGCAGAAGGAAAGACCAGGTTGGACAGGAATTCCACACCGTCAGTCGCGATGATCTGGGCGGGCGTGCGCAGCGTGCCGCCGGCCGCGGCAAGGCGCACGATCTCGGCGCCGCGGTCTACGCCGGCCTGGAAGGAAGGCGCGGTCTCATAGGTTTCGCGGATATACAGCCGGTCGTTGCTGAACAGGACGGGGCGCCAGCCATAATCGGCGCTCGTCGCGTTTTCGATAAAGTCGTTCTCTTCCTGGATCGAGGTGATGTAGGTGAAATTGCGATCGATGCCCTGTTCGCGCGCCGGGCGAACCAGCGCGTCGATATAGCTTTGCACATCGGAATAGTTGGCCGGATTGACGCTCGTATCGAGAAGGTCGGGGAAGAGATACCATTCCTCCATCTGCTCCAGCACCCAGGCCTGTCGTGCCGACAGCGCGCAGGCATCGGTGCCGCCACCACCGCCGCCGCCACCGCCGCCGCCGGCAATCGGGCCGCTGCTGGAGCTGCTGCCGCCGCACGACGCGAGCATCGCGGTTATGGCAACAAGGGCGGGAAATCTGGACGGACGCATGGCGGTACCTCTCGTGACGGGAACTTGGCGTTCCCTACTACGGACCGCCACTTAATGATTGCTGACTAGACGCTAGAATGCCTGGCAAAGGCAAGTGGTTCAATCGCTGCCCCATGGCGGCGGCGGTGCGATGACCGGCTTGGCCAAGTCGAATTCGGCGCGGAAGTGACGACCGCCGGGGATGGGGGGACGCCGAAGTTCATAGACGAACCGATCGTCCAGCAGCTCCATCGCCCAGACGTTGGTGACCGACGCCGACAGGCCCTCGCGTTCGAACATGGCGATCGAGAAATCATCGACGGGAAACTCCTGGCGCCATTCCAGCCCCGGTGTGCGGGTGTCGCCGCCATACATGGTGACGGCATCGTCGCTGCCATCTTCATGGCGATGATCGTGCTTGAGGCGCAGGCCATTGCCGGTGCGCGACACGATCCAGGTGCGCGAACGGTTTTCGCCGACATGGAGCGGGATGCGAATTTCGTCGTCGCTGCATTCGCGCACATGCATGACCATCCGCTGGCCGCGCCAATCATCGTCTGCTTCATCCGTGGAAGTGATGCGGCCTTCGAAGGCCTGCCCGCAATACTGGGAAAGCGCGGTGAAGAACGCCTCGGCGGGGGTGGACCGCGGCGCATCCATGGTTGCGCATGCGCCGAGGCTTAGCGCGGCGGCCGCCGCTAGAGAGGTTTTCATGACTATCATCCTTTATTTCGCTCAGCCCGCAGTGGGACAGCAGCGCATCATCCTAGATCCAGCCAGCCAAGGACCAGCTTCTCGTCCGGGTCAAGGCTTCGCCTGCAATGCGTAGGCGCTCCTGCACCACAGAGTATCAGGCTGGATGACGAAGCACATCACGCAGTCCATCTGGGATAAAGCGCGTAGCGACCCATAGCGTCGTCGCTTCGCCCATGAGGAATCGGAATGGGATCATGCGCGCTTGCCAATTACCGTCACTGCGCCAGGGAGAGTCAAGGTCAAGATGATAACACTTATTGTAGAATGGGACTTCGGCCTAGGAATGGAGTACTCGCAAGCGCACGCATACCTTAGATCCCGTCAGAAAAATGTTAAGAAGACTACCAATGTAGAGCTGAAAGAAGCCACTTGTAGCTCGCCTAGCCAACCGGCACCGCACACCTAAGCTAGCGAAACATTTCGAGACCAGCGCACTCCTTTGCCTCTAGCCTTCGTTCTTCGGCACGTACAACTGCTTCATCAACAAATGCCGACTTCTCGTCACTAGCCTGAAGCATGGCGAGAAACGTTTCTGGAGAACTAAGTTTGGCTTTCCAGTCGTCACTCATTTCCCAAGGAGTAAACTGGCGCGCAATTTCTGCCACGAGAGCGCGCTTGCCATCTTGCGAGACCACGATCTTTTTGGTCGCGTCAGTGTCGGACTCTAGCGCCGTCATGCGCAGATAGGATTCGATGAAGGCTTCTAATTCGACCCGCGCCTCCAGCGCAGTGTCGTCTGCGGCAGATGATAGGCGCAAGCGCAGGTCAGCATAATCAGCACATTGGGTAATGGTTGCTGAAGCTAAATCTGATGGTGCTGCCGACGCGACGATTTTGAGCGCATCGACCGCCGAAATCCATCGCTCTCCAACCGCTTCTACAGCACGATCTCCAACTAGCCGGTCCACGCGATCACTCATCTGATCGGCCAGTACGCCTAGTATTTCAAGATCAGCGCCGGCGAGACGTTTGGCCTGCTCATCGACATCTTCCCACGCCTCAAGCGAATAATTCTCTAGCGGTGTGTCGGCGGGAAACGCACGCACAGCTAACGAGAAATTTAGATTCTCGCGATAAACCTTGCCATCTTTGCGCAGAACCCGGGTATTATAGTCATACCGCAATTGCGACCAGTCGACTTCAGTCTGCCGATCCTGCGCGCGCACAAATACATATCGACCTTGCCCGAATGCGGGACCCAGCGCGCCGGCGCCCCACGGATCGTGCGCCGCCGCGCCCTCGAAAACTGCCCTGAAATCGAGCAGCCGGTCATCCCCGGATCCGCCTTCGTATAGGCTTTTGCCAAGATCGATCGCGGTTCCCAATAAACCCGGATCGGTGGTCAATGCATCGCGGCCAATTTTCGCCACCTCATCGAGCAGCTTCGTGAATTTCTGATTGTCGCCATCGACTTCGACGATAACGATCTGAATTCCGATTGAACCGCCGCCATATTTGGACTTGGGGACCACCGGCAGATTGACCTTATTGAGCACCTGCCCACGTTGGATATCGTCGCCGAAGAAAACGAGTTTGAACTCATTATCTCCATTGTCGATCTCGTTATTATTATATTCCCAGGGGTTCAGGAAGCGATTAGCCTTGTCGGGGTTCATTTCGAACGCGTTGACGAGAACGGCAAATTCGGCGTGTTTCCCCAACTCCTGTCCGAGAAATATCCCTTCAAGCATCCGATTGCCCATTGTCAGGCTTTCAAGGCTAATAGAATAAACATCGTTCTTTTTAATGCGGTGAATTGGTCCCATTGATTGGGCAATCAGCTGTGAACTGAATTCGATCTTACATGCGCTATTATCGTCGCGGCATTGTCTGAGTTTACCGGCCGTCTCAGACTTGGTGGGCGGAGGCTCGGCGCGGCGGAAATCGACCGCCCCCGTGTCCACGTGCGAACAAGCCGTCACCGTAACTGCGGTTGCGAATGCCATTGCTGCTATGCGCATCGAATTCCCCCTCAGGCCGTTAGGGCCTTAATATTCGATTCGGCAGCAATGCGTTACTACAATATGGATCAAAAATCACCAGAAGCAGCAGAGCCTGGAACTACTAGTCCGGTAGTTCGATGCCGAACTTCTCGATGACCTCGGCGCGGGTCAGCCGGTCGCGCTCGCCCGCGAAGCAGTAATAGTCAGGCTTCTGGTCGACGAAGATCTCTTCGTGCAGTTCACCATCGTCGAGACCCGGGAAGAGCCCGGCGAGAAAGCTGCGTTTTTGCGCGGGGAGGTAATGGTAGAACAGGTTCGATCCGCAGCGCTTGCAAAAGCCTCGCTCGGCCCACGCCGATGAGGGAAAGCGGGCCACATATTCCGCGCCATCGATCGTAAAGTCGTCGGTCATCGGCGTGGCGAGATATGCGCCGCCGCCCCACGCGCGGCACTGGGTGCAATGACAGGCCTCGATCCGCTTGCCCGCAAAGCGCGCGGTGATCGTGACCACGCCGCACAGGCATTTGCCGGAAAGTTCGTGCAAAGTCGCGTCGGAAGCCATGGCTTAAGTATGCCTCACGCCGGCGCGCTCGAGTTCGGGCCCGAGGCGGCGGGTCAGCCACAACCACCACATCTTGAAGTCCGCCTGCAACGACCAGAGCGGGTAGGTGAAGGTGGCAGGGCGATTCTTCTCCACCCCGAAATGCCCGACCCAAGCGAAGAAATAGCCTGCGATTGGCATCAGGAGCAGCATCCAGAGCGGGCCGCGCAGGATCGCGACGATCGCAATCGCCACCACCAGCGTCGTTCCGAAATAATGCAAAGCCCGCGTCTGCGGCCGACTGTGCTCGCGCAGGTAATAGAGCCAGAACGCGTCGAAGCTTTGATATTCGCGGGGCATCTGCCATCCTTCGGATATTCATCACCGTTGCCGCGCATCTTAAGCGCAAACCCAGGGAGAATGTCCATGCCAAGCAAGATCGCACTTCTGGCGCTGCCGTTGGCCTGCGGGATCGTCGCCTCCTGTTCGTCTGGCGGGCGTGACGCGAGCCAGGCGCGCTGCGAACGCACCTTTGCCCGCATGGCCCCCTCGCCCGAAGCCAAAACCGAGGTCTGCAGCTGCATCCTCGATGGACTGGAAGCCAGGGGCATGACCATGACCGACACGCTGGGCAATGACGAAGGCCATCAGATCGCCCGCCGCTGCGCCGAGCGCGCCGGCGTTCCGGTCGCCACGTAGCGGAACGTCGCCACCAACGCTTCGTTAGCCCTTCGAGAAGGAGGGCCCCGATGCTGGAAAGCCGAAATCCCGCCACTGGCGACGTCATCGCTACGCATGAACCACTGGACGAGGACGGCATCGATGCCGCGCTCGCCAAGGCCGATAAGACTTACCGCGAATGGCGCCAAACGTCGCTCGAGGAGCGCACGGCGCTGCTGCTGGCGATCGCCGACCAGTTCGACACGAACCGCGACCGCCTGGCGGAGATGGCGACCCGCGAGATGGGCAAGCATATACGAGAGGCCACGGCAGAAGTCGCGAAGTGCGGCACTGCGCTGCGCTATTTTGCCGAGCATGGTCCCTCGATGCTGGAAAGCGAGGAGATTCCGGGCGGCAAGGGCGAATTGCGCTGGTTGCCGATCGGGCCCGTGCTTGCCGTGATGCCTTGGAATTTTCCTTACTGGCAGGTTCTTCGCTTCCTCACCCCAACCGTGCTGGCAGGCAATGTCGGACTGCTCAAACATGCCAGCAACGTGCAAGGCGTGGGCAAGCTCATCGAGGAAATGGTGCGCGAAGCCGGCGCCCCCGAAGGCTTGTTTCAAAACCTCTCGATCGGCAGCGATGCGGTGGCCGGCATCATCGAAGACGACCGCGTACGCGCCGCCACTTTGACGGGAAGCGAACCCGCGGGACGCGCGGTGGCGGAAACCGCAGGCCGCTGCCTCAAGAAGGTAGTGCTGGAACTTGGTGGCTCTGATCCCTTCATCGTCATGCCGTCGGCCGACATGGACGATGCCGTGGAAACCGCCGTGAAGGCGCGGCTGCAAAATAGCGGGCAATCATGCATCTGCGGCAAGCGCATGATCGTCCACCGCGACGTTTTCGAGGAGTTTTCGGATCGCTTCATTTCCGCGATGACGGACAAGGAGGCGGGCGACCCGTTTGACGAAGCCAGCGACATTGGTCCGATGTCCAGCCAGGACCAGCTGCGGACCGTGCTGGATCAGATCGACATGGCCAAGGCCGCCGGTGCGACCCTGCACGGCGGCGAAGCGCCCGAGGGCGAAGGTGCCTATCTCAACCCCGGCGTCCTGACGGGCCTCGACCCTGCGGGCGACATGCGCGACGAGGAATTGTTCGGCCCGATCGCCATGCTGTTTGAAGCCGAGGGCATCGACGATGCGATCCGCATCGCCAACATCACCCCCTACGGCCTTGGCTCGGCAGTGTTCACGCGCGATGCCGAGGAACAGGAAGCATTCATCTCCGGTCTCGACGCCGGGATGACCGCAATCAACCAGATGACGGCCTCGACCCCCGAAGCGCCCTTCGGCGGGGTCAAGAATTCGGGTCATGGCCGCGAATTGGCGCGGTTCGGCCTGCACGAGTTCATGAACCTGAAATCGGTCTTCAGGAGCGCATGACGCTTTTCCACCCCCTTTCGTCGGTCTGGACGCGCAGGCTGGTCGAAGAATAGGTGACGCTGCAGCAGGTGCCGCGCTAGGCGGCGAGCGACCCAGTTTTAGGAGTAACGACATGTTTGCGCTCTCGATTGCCGCAGCCCTAGCCGCTGCCCAGCCCGCCGCCGGTGCCGATGCACCACCGGTCGAGGAAGACATCGTCGTGACGGGCGAACTGCCCGAAACCGAACATGAGAAGATCAAGAGCGTTGTGCGCGCGTTGGCGGACGAGCCGACAAAGGGCCAGATCGCGCGCTTCCATCGTCCCATCTGCCCCTTCATCGTCGGGCTGCCCAAAGCGCAGGCGGACGCATTGATCGCTCGGATGCGCCGCGTCGCCAGTGCGGTCGGCATTGGTGCGGCCGATGCACCATGCGACGCCAACCTGATGCTCGTGATCGCCGAAGATCGCGACGCGGTGTTCAAGGAGCTGCGCCGCGACCACCGCAAGATCTTCTGGGGCATGGAACCTGCCGATATCCGCCGGATCCAGCGCACCGAAGGCCCCGTTGCCGCCTGGCAGGTCGTAGTACAGGCCGACCGCGATCTCGACGCGCTGCCAGTCGACAGCCTCAATGGCTACACGGTCAACGAAAGCATGCAGGATCCCTCGCGCATCCGCTCGACCTCGCGGCCCGATACGCGCGCCGCCGTGGTGGTGATCGATGCCGATGCCGCGACCGGCTTGTCCGTGGAGCAGCTAGCCGATCACGCGCTGATGCGCGCCATGGTGAAGATGGACAAGGCTGACGTCGGTCGCCTGTCGACGCCGTCCATCCTGCACCTTTTCACCGATCTTGAAGAAACCGGCGAAGCACCCGCCAGCCTGACGCAATATGACGCCGCTTTCCTCGAAGCGCTCTATTCCACGAGCAACGTCTATTTCGCCTACAAGCAGCGTGCCGACATGCGCGAAGCCATGACGCAGGCGCTCAGCGAATATTACGAGGAAGCCGGTGTCGAACCCGAAGCCGAAGCAGACGACCCGGCCGAATAAGGCTTACTTCTTCGCCAGCTCTTGTACGGCAGCCAGTGTCTTGGCGACATGTTCCTCATAGCCCATGTCGCTGTGGACCATGATGATCGTGCCGTTGCGCGCAATAACATAGCTGGTGCGGTTCGACGTGGGGCTGATCGCGTCGGCAACGGGCAGTGCGACATCATAATCATCGATGATGGTTTCGGTCGCCCGCGCCATCGGAACGATCGAGCGGCACACTTCGGTCGAGAATTTCTCGAGCGTCGGCAGGTCATCGCCCGACAGGCCGATCACGCGGGCACCCGCGGCGCGAAACTGCGGCATCGCGTCGGCAAAGGCCTTGCTCTCCAAGGTGCAGCCCTTGGTAAAGGCCTTGGGGAAGAAATAGAGCACGACCGGACCATGTCGGAGCTGCTCGGACAGGTGCAGCCGGAAGGTCGTCCCGCCCAGCGCACCCATGGTCTTGAAATCGGGGGCCTTTGTGCCGGCCGCCAGCTGTGCGGATGCCGGGGTCGCGGCAAGGGCAACGGCACCAAATAAGGCAAGGGTCAGTCGACGCATCATCATTCTCCTGTTCATGCCACTGCTGCTGCACGCAGCATGGTTGCAACGCCATCCGGACGAAAGGCCAGCAGAGCCATCACTCCGACGGCGGAAGTGCGGCCAGCGGATCGACCGGCGGGGTAGGCGGCGGCGCGGGCTGGCCCCGCACGACCGGCACGCTAGGCAATAGCGAATGCGGGATCACGAAGCGTTCGGGCCCATAGCTGACGATGGTGCGATCAAAATCGCGTCGACCGTCGAGCACAAAGGACGCCGACCCGTCGGCCTCACTGCTGTCGGCGCCGACGAGGCTGGTGCCTTGGAACAGAAGCGTACGGCGGTTGCCGTTGTCGAACTGGATATTGAGCTGGCTTGTGCCATCTTCGCGCCGCTCGACCGTGACGGTGCAGCGAGCGGGTCCTTCGATCCCGCGGCCGGTGCAGGCGATAAGCCGCGCCGCCGGTTCCACCGCTTGCGGATCTTCGACGACCTCGGGTGGGGGCTGGGGCAATGCGACCGATACCAGCGTTATTCCGTCGACCTCACCGACCACGCGGGCACCGTCGATCATCGCTGCATCACGCGGATCGCGGCAACCTACCAGTTCCGCACCCTCGTCGATGAAGGGGCGCGTAGCCTCGGCTTCACCCAGTAGACGGCAAGGATCGCCCAAATCGGGATATCCGTCATTTGCGGCAGGGAGGCTGTCCGGCCAACTCGGATCGGCGAGCGCCAGATCCTCATCCGTCAATGCATCAGGGGGCGCACCACCGCAGGCGGCTAGCGCGAAAATCGCCAGGATCGGGAGCAAACGTTTCATTGCACCAGCATATCGCGTCGTGTCGCGCGTGTCATTCAATGCCGTGCGGTTCGTCGATGAAAGTGCCACCGTCGGGAAACAGGGCATTCTCCGGATGTCGAGGCTTCAATCGTTTGAAGAACTCGAACGCAGGCGCCATGTCGGCGTCATAATCGCCCGTCGGGTGAATGATCGGGCCGATGACCCCCAGCTTGCGATCATAATCGGGACCGGCGCACACGATGGGGACGCCAGCCGCCATGGCAATGTGATAGAAACCGGTGCGCCACTGCTCGGTCGGTGAGCGCGTCCCTTCGATCGCGATAATCAGCTTGAAATCGTCATGGCGGTTGAACGCATCGGTCACCTGGCGGACGAGATCGGCGCGTTTTGTGCGATCGACGGGGATGCCGCCCATATCGCGCATGAAACCGCGCAATGGCCATTTGAACAGGCTGTGCTTGCCGATGAAACGCGGCCGCACCCCTTTTTCGTGCACCGTGCCGAGAAACACCATGAAATCCCAGTTGGAGGTGTGCGAGGCGCCCGCGATCACGAACTTGCGCGCATCGGGCATCTTGCCGACAGCGCGCCACCCCAGCCCCTTGTACAGACCGATCAGCAGCCACCAGACCAGCCGCGACAGCAGCCCCAGACGGCGGTCTTCGGGGAGGGATGCAGGCTCGGACATTCTTCCTTGTCGGAGAGAAACGATTGGCAGGCAAGCGGTTAACGGCGCGCCCTTACGCTACGCAGATGGCGCGAAAACCGGCATCCACCGATGCTCGGACACGGGCCACCCCCGCTTTTGGTCTATTATCGGAACGTGGCGGCATCTGATAGGTTGGTCCCCCGTAACTTCCCGAGACTAGAAGATTATTTTGGAGGATTTCCCCGTGAAAAAGACAATTATCGCACTGATGGCGAGTTCGTCGCTGGCGCTTGGCGCATGCGGCGACACCGGTGACGACACCATGGTCGAAAACGAAACTGCCGTCGAAGAAACTTCGATGATGGAAGAAGAAGCCGGCACGATCGTTTCGGTCGCGCAAGGCAATGAGGATTTCTCGACGCTGGTGACCGCCGTGCAGGCTGGTGGGCTTGTAGAAACGCTGTCGGGTGAAGGCCCGTTCACCGTGTTCGCGCCGACCAACGATGCGTTTGCCAAGCTGCCCGAAGGCACGCTTGAAACGCTGACTGCAGCCGAGAACCAGGCGCAGCTCGCCGGTATCCTGACCTATCATGTGGTCGCTGGCGAAACGATGTCGGGCGACCTCATCACCTTGCTTGAAGAAGCCGGTGAAGAAGGTGTCGAGCTCACCACCGTTTCGGGTGGTACGCTGACCGCCAATCTCGTCGACGGCAATCTCGTACTGACCGACGCCAATGGCGGCACCGCAACGGTCGTGACGACCGATGTCGATGCGTCGAATGGCGTCATCCACGTCATCGATACGGTGCTGATGCCGGCGTCGTAATCGATTGGGTTATATCCGGCGCAAGGCCGGTCCGCTCACCGGACTTGAACCGGATCAGGGCGCTGTCGGAACTTTCCGGCGGCGCCCTAACTCTTTCTCGCTATCAGCTTTTGCGATCGGCGTGCATGCGGCATCGCATTGGCCTTGTGGAGGCAGCCAGATACGCAGCCGCGGACTTCGGCGGCAACGCCGGAAAGGATCAACTGTGTCGCTGCACGTCTCAGGTCTGGAGCGCGGGGATGATCCAGATGATCGACATCGCGACCACGATCAGGAACAGCGAAATACCGAGGACATAGCGCAGGTGCTGGTGTCCCTTGGCAGCCGTGGCTTCCTCTTCCGTGACGTGAATTTCGTCGCCTTCCTTATGCATAAGGCACTCCTTGTCTTTCGTTTCCGGACCAACACGCGAAAGCCGGATGTGTTGCCATTATCGTTCCCCATTGTCTGCCTGTCGCGGCAATTGTGCAAGGCAGACATAGTGGGGTGTAGGACGAGCAGCAGAAAACCGCTTGTTTCCGAGCCGCTTGCCGCCCTAACATCAATGCTGTGAGAGGGACGGAACGATGATCGGCCTACCGAGCCTGCATGCCGCCCTGGCCATGCTTGTCGCCATCGGCATGTTCACCGCCTTCGCAAGCAATCGTTTCCGCGTCGAGATCATCTCGCTCTTCACCATCGGCGTGATCGCGCTGATGCTTTATTTCCTGCCGATCCCGGGCATGGCGCCCAAGGAAGGGATTGCGCTCGCCTTTCAGGGCTTTGGCCATACCGCTCTCATTACGATCGTCGCGCTGATGGTGATGGGGCGCGGACTGGTCGTCACCGGTGCGCTGCAACCCGCCGCCCGCGCGCTCGCCAGCGTCTTCCGGATTGGGCCGCACCTTGGCCTGCTGGTCACGCTCGGGCTCGCAATGGGCGCATCGATGGTAGTCAACGATACGCCGGTGCTGGTCCTGCTGATCCCGATCATGGTCCAGCTGGCGCAGGGCGGCGCAATGCCGGCATCAAAGACACTGATTCCCCTGAACGCAGCCATCCTTATCGGCGGTATGGCCACCACCATCGGCACGTCGACCAACCTGCTCGTGGTCTCGATCGCGGCCGATCTCGGCCTCCCCGAACTCGGCATCTTCCATTTTACGCCGATCGTGATGATGGCGGCGCTGATCTGCCTGCCCTACATCTGGCTCGTGATGCCGCGCCTGCTGCCCGACAATAGTCCGGAAGCGGGCCATGATCCGCGCCAGTTCATTGCGTCCTTGCGCATCGGCGATGGCGGCGGGCTCCTCGGCAAGACGGGCGAAGAATTGATCGAGCGTTTGCCCGAAGGGTTCAGCTTCCTGCGCCCCATCGACGTCCTCGAAGCGCGCACCCGCGTAGCCGTAACCGCCACGGCCGAAGCGCTGCGCGAGGGCGCACGCAAGCTTAGCGCAACGGCGGCGCCGCGCTGGCTAATCGAAAGGATCGAGCGAGAAGCGTCGAGCACCGGCGAGGATCTGATCGAAGCCGAAATGGCGCTTAGCGCCGACAGTCGCCTTGTCGGTCGCACACTACAGACTGCGGGCCTCGAAGGCGTTGCCGTGCTGGGTGTATCGCAGGCCCCGACGCGCAGCTTTGCCGCCCCGCGCGAGAAAAGCGCCGAAGCGCGGCTTGCCGAAGGAGACATCCTGCTGGTGCTGGGCCGCGAAAGCGCCTTGCAGGAATTCGCGCAGGCCGAGGCGCTCCTGATGCTCGACGGCGCCCGTCCGTTGCCGCGCACGTCGAAAGCGCTCACCGCCGTTGCCATCATGGGGACGGCGGTGCTTGCCGCGACGCTCGGCTTCGTGCCGATCGCGATCAGTTCGCTGGCCGGCGCGATTGCGATGTTCATCACCGGATGCGTGCATTTCGACAAGGTCGGGCGCGCGCTGTCGGCCAAGGTGATCGTGCTGGTCGCCGCATCGATCGCCATCGGCGCGCTCATCTTCGAAAGCGGCGCGGCGCAATATCTCGGGGAATTGTTGGGGGCAGGCATGCAGGGTGCGCCCGGTTGGCTGGTGCTCAGCCTGATCATGCTGTTCGTGACGTTGCTGACCAACTTTGCGTCGAACGCGACCGCGGCGGCGGTCGGCACGCCCATCGCATTTGCATTGGCAGGACAATTGCAATTGCCGGTGGAACCGCTGGTGCTGGCCGTGCTGTTCGGCTGCAACCTGTGTTACGCGACTCCCATCGCCTACCAGACCAACATGCTGATCATGGCCGAGGGCGATTACAAGTTTAACGATTATCTGAAGACGGGGATTCCGCTGGTGATCCTGATGGTCGCCAGCCTGTCGGCCATCCTGTCGATCACCTACGGTCTTTAGGGCCGGACCGTCATCTGACAGGATGGGCGGATGAAAAGGGCGGGGCCCCGTAAGCCCCGCGCCTTATCCCTTGGTAGGGGCAAGCCAGCCGGTCAGAATGTAGAACAGGATGGCAATCGGCCCGGTAATGAGGACGGTGGCAATCAGGCCCAAGCGGATCAGCAGGGGATCCCAGCCGGTATAGTCCGCAAGACCTGCGGCCACGCCCATGATTTTACCCTCGGTGGGGTTCAGGACATAACGATTGGACATTTCTTCTCCTTGATTGGGGTGACGTCGGCTTAGGCGATCGGCGTCGCACCGATGGTCGAACCAACAAAAACATAAGCAGCAAACAGCGAAGCAGCGACCGTGATGATCATTTCGCGAGCGTTGGAAACCTGGGCAAACATTGTCTTTTCTCCTTTTTGTTGAGCCCCCGTTTGGGCTCGCCCTACACATTGCAACTGCCGTGCCAATTTGAAAAAGTTGTTGTTTTTCAGTGCGACGGCCTTCCGCCATGCAAAGGTTGGTGGTATTTCCTGCGAAGGGTTGGGAAACTTTCCCAATGATGAACGGGAAATCTTGCGGCTCGAGAGCCTCCACCTTACTTGCATAGGCAATGGCGCGCGGATCCTCTTCTTCCAAACCCTCAGAGGATGGCGGCAGCCTCAGAACGCTGTGGCGTTTTCTCCCCATGCTCTGGCCCAAAGGCGAAACCGGGCTGAAGGCGCGCGTCGTCATTGCGGTCCTGCTGGTGTTGGCCAGCAAGGCGGCGGTGCTCACTGTTCCCTTTGCCTACAAGGCGATCATTGATGGCATGGCGGTCGAGAATGCCGCCTTCACCATCGTGGCGGGTACGGTGGCGGGCTATGCAGTGCTCTACGTGCTCTCGACGCTGGTCGACCAGTTGCGCAACGCGATTTTCGAGCGCGTGGGCCAGAATGCCGCGCGCAAACTCGCGCAGCAGCTGTTTCGCCATATCCACAGGCTGAGCCTGCGATTCCACCTCGAACGCCGCACCGGAAGTCTGACGCGGATCGTGGAGCGCGGCACCAAGAGCATCGACAGCATGCTCTACTTCGTGCTGTTCAACATCGCGCCGACCTTCATCGAGCTCGCCGGCATCTGCATCATCTTCACCGTCCAGTTTGGATGGGGGCTGACCGCCGCGACGCTGGCGATGGTCGCCGTCTATATCGGCTTCACGCGCAAGGTGACCGAGTGGCGCGTCGCCATCCGGCGCGAAATGAACGAGGTCGACCAGCAGGCCGCCCAGCGCGCGGTCGACAGCCTGCTGAACT
Source organism: Sphingomicrobium marinum (assembly GCF_026157105.1). Taxonomy (GTDB): domain Bacteria; phylum Pseudomonadota; class Alphaproteobacteria; order Sphingomonadales; family Sphingomonadaceae; genus Sphingomicrobium; species Sphingomicrobium marinum. Next base: position 302,903 of record NZ_JANPVQ010000001.1, on the reverse strand, counting down.
ACGAAACGGTAAAATATTTCGGCGCCGAAGAACGCGAGGCCAGGCGCTACGACAAGGCAATCGTCGCCTATACCGACGCCGCGGTGAAGACGGAGACGAGCCTTGCCTGGCTCAACGCGGGGCAGGCGATCATCACCACGATCATGCTGGGCGGGGCGATGGCCTATACCGTGTACGGTTGGTCGACGGGACGCTTCACGCCAGGTGACGTGGTGCTGGTGAATTCGCTGCTGCTCCAGCTCTTCCGGCCATTGAACATGCTCGGCTGGGTTTATCGTTCGATCAAGCAGGGGCTGATCGACATGGAAAAGATGTTCGACCTGCTCGATACGCCCGCCGAGATCGAGGACCGCGCAGACGCCGCGCCGCTGGTGGTCGACGATGGCGATGTCAGCTTCGAGGACGTGCATTTCTCCTACGAGGACGGGCGCGAGATTTTGAAAGGCGTGAGCTTCACGATCCCCGCTGGCACCAGCCTTGCGGTGGTGGGGCCATCGGGCGCGGGCAAGTCCACGCTGGCGCGGCTGATGTACCGTTTCTACGACGTGCAAGGCGGGCGCATCTGCATCGACGGGCAGGACATTTCGGGCGTGACGCAGGAGAGCCTGCGCGAGGCGATCGGGATCGTCCCGCAGGACACGGTGCTGTTCAACGACACGATCGGCTACAATATCGGATATGGCCGCGAGGATGCTGATGACGCCGCGGTGCGCGAAGCCGCCAAGGGCGCGAGCATCGACAGCTTCATCGAAAAACTGCCCGAACGCTACGACACCAAGGTGGGCGAACGCGGGCTGAAATTGTCGGGCGGCGAGAAGCAGCGCGTGGCCATCGCCCGCACGCTGTTAAAAGACCCGCCCATCCTGATTCTCGACGAGGCCACCAGCGCATTGGACAGCCGCACCGAGGAAGCGATCCAGTCCACCCTCGACCGCGTCATGCGCAAGCGCACCAGCATCGTCATCGCCCACCGCCTCAGCACCATCGTCGGCGCCGACCAGATCGTTGTGCTCGACGATGGCAAGGTCGCCGAACGCGGCACGCATGACGCGCTGATGGCGCAAGGCGGGATTTACGCGGAGCTCTGGACGCGCCAGCAGGCCGAGCGCGAACTGGAGCAGGCGGCGGAATAGGCACTTTATTGCGGCGAAGCGATGCGCAAGATAGTGTCTGCGCAACATGATCCCGCGCCCGGACCATAACAATCGACCATTTTCGTGCAGTTGCGAGCGCATCGTTGCAGCCTCGCCCGAAGCCTTGTTCGAGGCGTGGACCACCGGGTTCGACCGCTGGTTCGCGCAGACGGGCACCCTGGTCATGCAGGTTAAATCGGGGCAGCCCTTCTTCTTCTATAATCGCGACGAGTGGGGTCGGCACCCCCATTACGGGCGTTTCCTAACCTTGGAAACCAACAGGCTTGTGGAGATGACATGGCTCACCGGCGATGGCAGAGCCGATGGGACGCAGGGTGCCGAAACGATCCTCCGGATCGCGCTGGACGCGGTCAAGGGCGGCACTTGCGTGCGCCTCACCCACTCCGGATTCCCAAACAAGGTATCGCGCAATGCGCACGCCGAAAACTGGCCGCTCGCGCTCGACGAGCTTGCCAAGGCAGTCGAAGACTAAGCCGCCGTCGTCGCCCAGCCTAGTGCGGGTATCGCGATACTCCGCTTTCCGCCGAGATCGGTGCGGGCGACGATGAGGTCGCGTTCTTCCATATAGTCCAGCAGGCGGCGGGCGCGCGCCAGGCTTGCGGTGCCGTAGCAGTCGGCGAGTTCCTCGTCGCTCGGGCTCGGCGCGCCGTCGCGCGCGGCGCGCGCGAGGAGGAGATAGGGGCCGAGCATATCCTCGGGCAGCCCCTCGGCCACCGCGAGCGCATCGCCATATTCAGCATCGGGCGCCTCAAAAATGCCCGCGCGCGCGGCGGAGAGGCGACGGGTGAACCCGGCGAGATCGAGCGGCGGCAGGCCGATCCCGCCCATCCGGCAGCGCACGGTGAAATCCTGGTAGAGGATCGACGCATTGCGCCCCGCGCTCGCTTCGTCCGTGACAATGTCGCGAAGCGCCGCGGTGACCACGGTTTCGATCTCGTCGTCCGATTTGGCGGGTGCCTCCTCCTTTGGCGCAGCCTGCTTGGCGGCGGCGCTGGCGGCAAGCTCGGCCATCAGCGCTTCGGACGGCAGCGGCTTGAGTTCGGGTTTTGGCGGCGGGGCGGGCGCGGGTGCATCCTCGATTCCGTCGAACAATAGGCTCTCGGCATTCTCGGCGGGTTCAGGGAGCGGCATGAGCGTTGGCGTGCCCTCGCGCGGGCCGGTTTCGACCGCGCCGATCATTACCTTTAGCGGCCGCCGCGTGATGGCGGGGCCAAGGCCCAAGAACTGCCCGCGTTCCAGATCGCGGATCGCTTCGGCCTGGCGGCGTTCCATGCCGAGCAGATCGGCGGCGCGCGCCATGTCGATATCGAGAAAAGTCCGGCCCATGAGGAAATTGGAGGCCTCCGCCGCGACATTCTTGGCCAGCTTGGCAAGCCGCTGCGTGGCGATAATGCCGGCGAGCCCGCGCTTGCGCCCGCGGCACATCAGGTTGGTCATCGCCGACAGGCTGGCGCGGCGCACGTCCTCGGGTACCTCGCCGCCGCCGGTGGGGGCGAACATCTGCGCTTCGTCAACCACGATCAGCGCGGGATACCAGAACTCGCGCGGGGCATCGAACAGGGCATTCAGGAAGCTGGCGGCGCAGCGCATCTGCCCGTCCGTCTCCAGCCCTTCGAGGCTCAGCACCACCGACAGGCGATGTTCACGGATGCGCACGGCGAGCTTGGCAATTTCGCTCTCGCTATGCTCAGCGGCCTCGATCGCGACATGGCCATATTTGTCGCCGAGCGTGGTGAATTCGCCCTCGGGATCGATGACGACCTGCTGCACCTGCCCCGCGCACTTTTCGAGCAAGCGGCGGAGCAGATGCGACTTCCCGCTCCCCGAATTGCCCTGCACGAGCAAACGCGTCGCAAGCAGCTCTTCAAGATCGACGGTCACCGATTTTCCGAGCGGGTCGGTTCCCATATCTACGCAAACGGTCATCGAGGTGACTGTGGCGGGCGGTGAATCGCGATGCAAGCTTGCGTGTGCGCGGTGAAGCTGGAAAGGCTGGGCCTGTGACCGACACGCACCAACAACCAAACGATGTCTTCGGCTTGTCCACTTCTTCAGCAACCAAAGGACGCTTTCCGATGCGCACGCTGGCATTGGTCGCGACACCGTTGCTGACGGCCTGCACGTCGAATGAAGAGCACTGCACAAAGGTAGCGCACGTCGAAGTTCATAATGAAAGTGAATGGCAGGATTTTCTCCAACAGGCGGGGCTGTCGGAGCTGCAAGACGGGGATCTTCGTACCGGCGGCGGGCCAGTTGTTGGAACCGTTCCAGGGTTTGAGTTTGATCGCCGCTTTTCCGACCCTAACCTAGACGCGGAGGCAATACTTAGCGTCGGCTCGACCGGACGACATGAGTCCTATCTACAGATATCTGCTTTTCAGAACGACGAGCGATTTGTCGTGGCGAACCTGAGAGACGATTTCACTGTGCACCGCACGGCAGGGGGCAAGTCGAGCTACTCCTGTACCTCGCTTTATGGGCGCTTGTACGTTGAACTGGCTGCCTCACGACAATGACCGACCCCCACCAAATCCTCCACGACGTCTTCGGCTTTTCCTCGTTTCGCGGGGTGCAGGGGGATGTGGTCGATCGGGTCATGGCGGGCCGAAATACGCTCGCGGTGATGCCGACGGGGGCGGGGAAATCGCTCTGTTACCAGCTGCCCGCCGTCGCCAAGCAGGGGACGTGCATCGTCATTTCGCCGCTGATCGCGTTGATGCAGGACCAGGTGCGTTCGGCCACCGAAAACGGGATGAAGGCGGCGTCGCTCACCTCGCTGAGCGATGACTGGCGTAAGGTGCAGGACGACTTCGTGCGGGGTGACCTGGACCTGCTCTATGTCGCGCCCGAGCGGGCGACGACCGACGGATTCGGGCGGCTGCTGGAGCAGGCGCGCATATCGCTCTTCGCCATCGACGAGGCGCATTGCGTGAGCGAATGGGGGCATGATTTTAGGCCCGATTACCGCCTGCTGCGTCCGCTGCTCGATCATTTCGGGGCGCCGCGTCTCGCGCTCACCGCCACCGCCGACAAGCGCACGCGCGCCGACATCCTCACCCAGCTGGGGATCGAGGAAGAGGGGCTGATCGTCGCGGGCTTCGACCGGCCCAACATACGCTATCACGTCGTCCCGCGATCGGGTCTGCCCAGCCAGCTCAAACGGCTCGCCAAGGCGCATGAGGGCGCAGGCATCGTCTATTGCCCGAGCCGCGCGCAGGCTGACCGCGTCGCCGAGCAGTTGCGCGAGACGGGGCGTACGAGTGGGGCCTATCATGCCGGGCTCGACAAGCCGGTGCGCCAAGCCAACCAGGAAGCTTTCGTTGCCTCCGAGGACATGGTGATGGCGGCGACGATCGCCTTCGGCATGGGGATCGACAAGCCGGACGTGCGCTTCATCGCCCATGCCGGCGTGCCCAAGTCGATCGAGGCCTATTACCAGGAAACCGGCCGCGCGGGGCGCGATGGCGAACCTGCCGAAGCCTGGCTGTTCTGGGGCGCCGAAGACTTCGCCCGCGCCCGCCAGCGGATCGAGACCGAGACCGAAGAGGGTCGTCGCCACGAAGAACGTGCGCGGCTGAACGCGATGGCCGCCTTTGTCGAGGCTGCGACCTGTCGGCGCGCAATCCTGCTCAAACATTTTGGCGAGGATCCGCCCGAGATCTGCGGCAATTGCGACAACTGTATCGACCCGCCGCCGACTATCGACGTCACCGTAGTGGCGCAGAAATTGCTCAGTGCGGCGTTCCGTACCGAGATGCGCTTTGGCGTCGGGCACCTGGCCGATGTGCTGGCGGGCAAGGAGACCGAGAAGGTTATCAGCAACGGCCACAATCATCTGAGCGTGTTCGGGATCGCCGAAGACGAAGAACTTGCGCTCATCAAGCCGGTTGCGCGCTCATTGCTTGCCCGCGACGCGCTGCGCGCCGACAGCTATGGCGGGCTTTCGTTCGGCCCGGCCGCCAAGCCGATCCTGATCGGCGGCGAAAAGCTGGTGATTGCCGTGCCGCCCAAGCGCAAGGCGGCCAAGCGCACGGCAGCGGACTATCCGCACGATCCCGGCTTCGAGGCGCTGCGCGCATGGCGGCGCGACATTGCGACGGAACAGGGCGTCCCGCCTTATGTTGTGTTCCATGACTCCACGCTTCGCGCGGTGGCGGCGACCCGCCCGACCACGCTTGCCATGCTGTCGCAAATCGAAGGCGTCGGCGATAAGAAGCTGGAGAAATACGGGAGTTCGCTCCTCAAGGCCGTGGAGGATATTGATGCAAATACGCCAGCTTAACGACCGCCTGTCGGTCGGCCCGCAGATCCAGCCCGAGGATGTCGCAGCGCTCAAGGAAGCGGGCTTCACCACGATCATCAACAACCGCCCCGACGGGGAGGAACCCGGCCAGCCAACGAGCGGCGCGATCGAAGATGCGGTGGAGGCAGCCGGGCTGACCTACCATCATATCCCTGTGACGCGCGGGCCCGAACATGCCGATGTCGAGGCGATGGGCGATGCGCTCGCCAGCGCGGACGGCAAGGTGTTTGCTTTTTGCCGCTCGGGGATGCGGTCATGCATGACCAGCGCGATCGCGCGATCCGAAGCTGGCGAAGAAGGCGATGCGCTGATCAGGGAAGCGGCGCTGGCGGGCTACGATATCAGCCCGGTGGCACACTTACTCTAGCGCGGCGAGCACCGCGGCGGCGCGGTCATAGTCCTCATCGAGCACCATCAGGCGCACGGCGATCAGCCCGGCGCCGCCAAAGACGTTGTTCATCCCGTCATCGAGGATGACATAGTGGATGTCTTCCTGGTCGAGCTGGTGCCCGGCCAGATCGGCTTCTACCTTGGTGCCGAAGCGTTTGAGTTCGACGAGGCTCACGCCGCCTCGGTGCCGCCCACGGTGATGCCGTCGACATAGAGGGTGGGCTGGCCGACGCCCGCTGGGACGGTCTGGCCGCCCTTCCCGCACAGCCCGACACCTTCGTCCAGTTCCATGTCGTTGCCGATGCCCTTGACCTTGGTGAGGACGGTGGGCCCGTCACCGATTAGCGTCGCGCCCTTCACGGGATCGCCGATCTTGCCGTTTTTGACGCGGTAGGCCTCGGTGCAGCTGAAGACGAACTTGCCGCTGGTGATGTCGACCTGGCCGCCGCCAAAGCTCTTGGCGAAGATGCCGTCCTTGACCCTGCTGACCAGTTCTTCGGGATCGTCCTGGCCGCCCAGCATGAAGGTGTTGGTCATGCGCGGCATCGGCGCGTGGGCAAAGCTTTCGCGGCGACCGTTGCCGGTCGGTTCCATGCCCATCAGGCGCGCATTCAGCCGGTCCTGCAGATATCCTTTGAGAATGCCGTCTTCGATCAGGACGGTGCGACCGGTGGGCGTGCCTTCATCGTCGATGGTCAGGCTGCCGCGGCGATCCGCGATCGCGCCCTCATCGATGACGGTCACGCCGGGCGCGGCAACGCGTTCGCCGATGCGGCCCGAGAAAGCGCTGGTACCCTTGCGATTGAAATCGCCTTCGAGCCCGTGCCCGACCGCTTCGTGGAGGAGAACTCCGCACCAGCCTGGCGCCAGCGCGACTTCCATTTCGCCGGCGGGCGCCGCCACGCTGCGCAGGTTCACGTCGGCCTGGCGGATGGCCTCGTCGATGGCGCGGTTCCACGTCGCTTCGTCCATCAGGCGGTCGTAGAGATAGCGACCGCCAAGCCCATGGAAGCCGCTTTCCTGCCGGTCGCCGTCCTTCATGACGACCTGCACGCCCAGCCGCACGAGCGGGCGCACGTCGGTTGCGGTGAAGCCATCGGCGCGCACGATCTCGATTACGCTCCAGCTGCCGGTCAGCATCACGCTTACCTGGTCGACCCGCGGGTCACGCGCGCGCGCTGCCGCTTCGATCTTTTCGCACAGCGCGATCTTGTCCTTGAACGCAACCGCCGTCAGCGGATCGCCCGCGCCGTACATGGCAGTGTTGGTGCGGCGCGGCGCGGGAGCCTTTGCGCCGTCGCGTGGATCGAGCAATTTGAGCGTCTGCGCGGCGCGTTGAATTGCCGCGGCGCTGATCTCGTTGGCGTGCGCGAAGGCGGTGGTTTCGCCGCTTACCCCGCGCAGCCCGAAACCGGCATCGCCCGAATAGTCGGCGTTCTTCAGCCGCCCATCATCGAACAGGAAGGATTCGCTGGTGCGATACTGGAGATAAAGTTCGCCGTCGTCGTGGGCGGCGAGATGGGTGGCGGCAAGCGCGCGTGCCCCGTCGGGGTCGAGCATGCCGTCGCGGTATAGAAAGTCGCGGGGGTTCATCCCCTAACTATCGGTATCCGCGGGCCCGCCTTCAAGGACGAAGCGACGATCGCAATAGCCGCATTCGACGAAACCCTTCTCGTCGATCTCGTAAAAGACGCGCGGATGGCCTAGCGAAGCGTCAATTTCGGTCGCGCCGTCGCAATGGACCTTGACCGTCTTGACCTTGACGGTTTCGGGGGGAGGAATCGTCGACATGGCAGCCCGCTTAGCGCGTGGGCGACGCCGCTTCAATCAGCGATAATCGACGGTCACCGTGTAAAAGTCTTCATAAAGACCCTCGGGCGCATCGGCCGGGACGGCGATCATGCCGCCAAAATGCAATGTCGACTGGCCATTGGTCGCATTCAGCGTGCGCACTGCAAAACCGTCGAGATTTACCGACAAAAGGGCGATCGTATCGCCAGTGCCATTGCTCAGGATTGGCGGCCAGGTCCAAGTGACAATGATATCGCGGCCAGGATCGCCGACGACCAGATATTCGCCGCGCATGACAGGGTCGGAAGGAACGCCCGTCACGCCGCCGGTGTAGACAGGCGGGCCGCCATTGGCGGGAATGAAAACGGTCCCGGCAAGCGGCGAGGTGACAACCGTCCCAAAATCGAGATCCGACATCTCCACGACGGCGAGCGGCTTGAGGACTTCGGCGATTGCCCGGCCATCACTATTGGATACTGGCTGGGCATGCGCAGGCGTGCTCAGCATCAAGGTGGCGCCCAAGGCGCCGATCAGGAATCGCAGTATCTGGTCCACAACCGTATTCCAGTGATAGTTACCGGAATGGCAATAATGCCCGCCAACCCGTGACCAAGCGTTTTCGGAATATGGATAGCGCGGTGTTAACCCTGTTTTTTCAGCATTTTGCTGCGACTAGGGGTATTGGACCTGAACCTCGAACGTGCCTTCGTAGACCCCGTCGGTGGTGCCGCCCGGCACGTCGAGCGTCGCGCCGACGCGAAAATCGAAATAGGTCCCGCCTGTCACGGTGCGCTGGTCGGGTCCATCCAAGGTGAAATTGCGCGCTACCAACGTTTCCGTACCACCCACGCGCGTCAGGACGATATCGGCTTTGGGGACGCGGATCTTGATCTTCTTGGTCCGTTCGGGCGAGCCGGCGAACTTGGCGGTATGGCCGTCATTGCCACTGACAAGATCGCCGGTGACCGACAATTCGCTCCCTTCGGGCGCGGTCGGATCGAGGATCACCGAGCCGCCCGCGGCGCCGCTGGCCAGGTAGACGGTGCCGAAGTCAAGATCGCGAAGCTTCACCACCGATAGCGGCGAGACGATGGTGACACGCGCCTTGCCGTCAGGCTCTGCAACCTGCGCCTTGGCCGGCGTGATGATCGAGAAGGTGGCGAGCGCCACCAATAGTAGATACTTGAACATGCCCGCGAGCTAGATGGTTAACGTGAAATACACTCTAAGAATTAGGGTTAACAGCGCGCTAACCATATCACTTTGCGCGCGCCTGCTCCCCCCGCTATGGCCGTTGCCATGCAAAATGACGCCGCCATCTCGATCCAAAACCTGTCGAAGACATATGCAGGCGGCAAACAGGCGCTCGACGATGTCAGCCTCGACGTGCCGCGCGGCCAGATCTTTGGTCTGCTGGGTCCCAACGGGGCGGGCAAGTCGACCCTGATCAACATCCTTGCCGGGCTGGTCGACAAGACCAGCGGAAGCGCCTCGATCTGGGGTTTCGATATCGATCACGATCATCGCAACGCGAAGATGTCGATCGGCATCGTACCGCAGGAGATCGTGTTCGATCCCTTCTTCACCCCGCGCGAGGCACTGGAAAACCAGGCCGGCTTGTTCGGTGTGCCCAAGGGCCACCGGCGCACCGCCGAACTGCTCGAAGCCATGCGTCTCACCGACAAGGCCGAAGCCTATGCGCGGACCTTGTCGGGCGGGATGAAGCGGCGGCTGCTGGTCGCCAAGGCACTGGTCCACGCGCCGCCCGTCCTGGTGCTCGACGAGCCTACCGCGGGCGTCGATATCGACCTTCGCCAGCAGCTTTGGGATTATGTGCGCGCGCTCCATGCGCAGGGCGTGACGGTGGTGCTGACCACCCATTATCTCGAAGAGGCCGAAGAATTGTGCGATCGCATCGCGATCATCAACCATGGCAAGCTGATCGCCAACGAATCCACCCGTGACCTCATCGCCAAGGCGACCGACAAGGAAGTGGTCGTGACCGTCGACAAGGTGATCGAGACGCTGCCTGACGCGCGCTGTTTCGAGCGGGTCGAGCGGCTGAGCGATCACGATCTCGCCATCACCTACGACAAGGGCGAAGTGAATGCGGGCGAGGTCCTTCGCACGCTGGCCGATAGCGGCTACGACATTATCGACGTGCGCACCCGCGAACCCGATCTCGAGGACGTCTTCCTCCAACTGACGAAAGACGCTGCATGAGCGACTATGACGTGCTGGTCATCGGTACCGGTGCTGCCGGGCTTACCGCTGCCCTGACGCTCGCCAATTGCGGCAAGAAAGTTGCCGTTCTGGCCAAGGGCAAGCTTGGCGGCGGCGCGACCGAGTGGGCGCAGGGCGGCATCGCCGCGGTGCTCGAGGACGAAGACAGTTTCGACAACCATATCAAGGACACGATGGTCGCGGGCGCCGGCCTGCCCGACCGCGACGTCGTCGAATTCGTCGTCGAACGCGCGCCCGCCGCCATCGCGCGGCTCGCGGAACTCGGCGTGCCCTTCAACCTCGACACCGACGGCGATTGGCACCTCACGCGCGAGGGCGGGCATAGCCACCGCCGCATCGTCCACGTCCACGATGCCACAGGGTGGGCAGTGGCCGAAGCGCTCGAAAAAGCAGCGGTGATGCATGACAATATCACGCTGCTACCCAACATGGTCGCGATCGACCTGGTGCAGGGCCGGCACCTCGAAGATTTCTCCACCAGCGGCGAAGTCTATGGCTGCTACGCCTTCAATCGCGGCACCCGCGAGATCGAAACATTATGCGCGCGCGCCACCATCATGGCGTCGGGCGGGGCCGGGCGTGCATACCAGTTTTCGACGGCGCCGCGCGGCGCAACGGGCGATGGCATCGCGATGGCATGGCGCGCCGGATGCCGCGTATCGAACATGGAATTCATGCAGTTCCATCCGACCTGCCTCTACAACCTGCAGGTCAAGAATTTCCTCATCACCGAAGCGGTGCGCGGCGAGGGCGGGATTTTGATCAATCCCGAAAGCGGCGAGCGCTTCATGAAGAATTACGACGAGCGCTTGGAGCTCGCCCCGCGCGATATCGTCGCGCGCGCCAACGATGCCGAGATCAAGCGCGATGGCCTCGATTATGTCCATCTCGACATTTCGCATCGCGGGCCCGAGTTCGTGAAGGAGCACTTCCCGACCATCTACGACAAGCTGATCGGGCTCGGCATCGATATCACGCAGGAGCCCATCCCGGTCGTCCCGGCGCAGCATTATACGTGCGGCGGCGTGGTGGTGGATCTTGACGGCAAGACCGACGCGCCCGGCCTCTATGCCGCAGGCGAGGTGACCATGTCGGGGCTGCACGGCGCCAACCGCCTCGCCTCCAACAGCCTGCTCGAATGTTTCGTGTTCGGCGAAGCTGCCGCCAACCACATTTGCGCCAACTGGGACGACCTTCCCAAGGCGCGGAACGTCAAGGCGTGGGACGAAAGCCGCGTCACCGATTCCGACGAAGAGGTCGTCATCCAGCAGGTCTGGGGCGAGATCCGCCGCTTCATGTGGAATTTCGTCGGCATCGTGCGCACGACCAAGCGGCTCCAGCGCGCCAAGAACCGCGTCGACCTGCTGCGCAAGGAAGTCGACGAATATTATTCGAATTTCCGCGTCACGCCCGATCTCATCGAGCTGCGCAACCTGGTCGAGGTCGCCGACCTCATCATCCGCTCGGCGCTCCGCCGCCACGAAAGCCGCGGGCTCCATTACACGCTCGATTATCCCGAGACGGATGCGGAGGCAGTCGATACGGTGCTGGTGCCGTGAAGCTGCACTGCGAAACCTGCCCCGTGCGTGAGCGCGCCGCCTGCGCGGCGCTTAGCGAAGACGAACGGACGGAACTGGCGCGGCTCGGGGCGCATCGCAGCTTCGAGCGCGGCGATACCGTGTTTGCGGCGGGCGACGACCTTGATGCTTGCGCCACGCTGACCGAGGGGCTGCTCAAGATCAGCCATGTCGACGAGGACGGCAACGAGCGCATTTTGAGTCTCGTCCATCCGGCAGGGTTCGTCGGCGAGATGTTCGCGCCCGTCGCGCATCATGACGTCATCGCCTTGACCGACAGCAAGCTCTGCCTCTTTCCGCGCAGCGACTACGAAGCCGCGATCGACCGTTTCCCGGCGCTGGCGCGCGCGCTGCTGCGGCGCTCGGCCGAGGACCTGTACGATGCGCGGGCGCAGATCGCGCTCGACGCCAAACGATCGGCGGGAGCAAAGGTCGCTAACCTGCTCGCGGCACTTTCGCGCGCGGCGAGCCATTCGCCGTGCCATGGTGCCGAGCGGTTCGACTTGCCGTTGACCCGCGGCGAAATGGCCGGCCTGCTCGGGCTGACCATCGAAACGGTGAGTCGCCAGCTCACCAAGCTGGAAAAAGACGGCATCATCGAACGCACGAGCACGCGCGGCATCCTGGTGGTGGATGCCGCGCGGCTCGAAGCACTGGGGGGTTAATTCAGACCAGCGCTGCGATGCTCACCACGGCGATGCCCCAGCCGAGGATGAGAACCGGAAGGATGAGCGCCTGGATGATGGCATCGCGCCCGTTGCACCAACCTACATGGGTGGCAATTCCTTCGCCGAGCAACCGCTGCATGCTCATCGCCTTGGCTTTACGGTCGGGGCCAACGCGGGCCCACATGGCCGGCACCACGTAAAAGCCGACAGTGAAGATGACGAAGATCGCCATCGGCAGGATCATCTGCGGCTCGTAAAAGCCGATGAACATCACCGTCAGATAGGCGAGGAACAGACCGAAAAAGCCGGCATGGATCGCCACCGGCAGGTCGAAGTGGCGGGTTTCGATATCCTGGCGGACATTGGGCTTGAGCGCGGGGGCGGGGGCAAGTTCCTGCGCCAACTTGAGATCGGCATGCTTGAGCGGACGGGACATTGGGCATCTCCTTGTTTGATGCCCTTGTGTCTCATGTCGGCGGCGCCCCTGCTTTGATCCTGGTCAAATCGGCGCGAATTATTCCGCCGGGATGTCGATTTCGCCCATCTTCGTGCCGCGCATCCAGATTTCGGAGCGGTAATCGCTGCGCATCTCGATCGCCCGGTCGATAGCGTCGAGGAGGTCGCCTTCTGACAGTAATTCTGAATCGACCAGTTGGTGACCGTCGAAATAGAGAATGGAAATCGGGGCCATCGATTGAACTCCAATAGTTTCGCGTGCCACCGACTTTTGCTGTCCGAAGCTGAACGTAAACCAACGATAGCGCCGATGGTCGCAGGGGCGCGTCGGCTGGTCGACTGGTAACGGCGGGATGGGATTGCGACGGGACGGGGCGTCTTATGCTGGCAAGCCGCGCCAAGCCTGCTAAACCCCGCTGATGGCAGACCAGCCCCACCTCTACCTCGTCGATGGCTCGAGCTATATTTTTCGCGCCTATCACCAGCTTCCGCCGATCACCAACAAGCACGGCACGCCCGCGGGCGCCGTCTACGGCTACACCGCGATGCTGTGGAAACTAGCCAAGGATCTCAATGAATCCGAGGGGCCGACGCACATGGCGGTGATCCTCGACAAATCGTCGCAATCGCATCGCAACGAGATCTTTCCCGAATACAAGGCCAATAGACCACCGCCGCCCGAAGATCTGGTGCCGCAATTCCCGCTGGTGCGCGATGCGACGCGCGCTTTCTCGCTGCCGTGTATCGAGGAAGAGGGGTTGGAGGCCGACGATATTATCGCCTGCTATGCCCGCGCGGCTGCCGACCAGGGCTGGAAGGTCACGATCGTCAGCAGCGACAAGGACCTGATGCAGCTGATCGAAACGCGCGACAACGGCGCCGATGTCGAGATGTATGACACGATGAAGGACAAGCGCATTCGCGCCGCCGACGTCGAAGCCAAATTCGGGGTCGGGCCCGAACTGGTGGGCGACTTGCTGGCGCTGATGGGCGACAAGGTCGACAATATTCCGGGCGTGCCGGGTGTCGGGCCCAAGACGGCGGCAACGCTGCTCAAGGAGTATGGCAACCTCGAAAACGTGCTGGCGCACATCGAGGACATCACCAAGCCCGCGCTCAAGCGCAATCTTACCGAACATGAAGCCGCCGCGCGGATGAGCCGCGAACTGGTGGAGCTGGTGTGCGATGCGCCGCTCCCCGAACCGCTCGATGATCTCAAGCTCGACGGCATTCCCGCCGAGCCGCTGCGTGACTTCCTCGAGGGCCAGGGGTTTAAATCGCTGCTGGCGCGCATGGGCGGCGGATCGAAAACCGCCGAAGAGCGGGGTAAAAGCGATGACGTCATGACGTCGATGCCCGCCGCGCTCGAACCCGAACAAATCGAAGTCGATCGGTCAGCCTATGAGACTGTCACCAGCATGGAGCGTCTCAACGCATGGATCGAAGAAGCTAAGGCGCAGGGCTTCGTCGCGATCGATACCGAAAGTACCAGCCTGGATGCGATGGGGGCACGGCTCGTCGGGCTGAGCCTTGCGACCGCGCCGGGCAAGGCCTGCTATATACCGGTCGCCCATGGCGGAGACGATCTGCTTGCGGAACGGCCGGACCAGCTTGAGCTCGAGGCGGTGCTCGCTGCGCTCAAACCGCTATTCAGTGCCGACGACGTCCTGAAGATCGGGCATAATCTGAAATACGACCTCGTTCTCCTGTGCGAGCATGACGTCACCATCGCACCGTATGACGATACGCTGGTCATGAGCTTCGATCTCGACGCCGGCAAAGGCCTTGGCGGTCACGGTCTCGATGCGCTGTCGAAGAAGCTGCTCGGTCATGAATGCATCCCGTTCAAGGACGTCTGCGGCACCGGCAAGAAGCAGATCCCCTTCAACGAAGTCCCGCTCGACAAGGCGACGCAATATGCTGCCGAGGATGCCGATATTGCGCTGCGCCTGTGGCAGCGCTTCGCGCGGCGCATGGCGGCCGAAAAGGTCACGCGCGTCTACCAGATAATCGACCGTCCCATGGTCGCCGTATTGGCGCGCATGGAAGAGCGCGGGGTGAAGGTCGACCGCGACTATCTCGCCCAGCTGAGCCAGGAATTTGCCGAAGATATCGCAGGTCTCGAGGAAAAGATCTTCGATGCGGCCGGAGGGAAGTTCACGATCGGATCTCCCCAGCAGCTCGGCAACATCCTGTTCGACAAGCTTGGGGCCACCGGCGGTCGCAAGGGCAAGAGCGGCAATTACTCGACTGACGTCAACGAGCTCGAACGGCTTGCCGGCGAGGGGTTCGAAGTGGCGCGGCTGGTGCTCGACTGGCGGCAGCTTTCAAAGCTCAAGTCCACCTATACCGACGCACTGCAAGAGCAGATCAACCCGACTACGGGTCGCGTGCACACCAGCTACAGCTTGGCGGGCGCGCAGACCGGGCGACTGTCATCGACCGATCCCAACCTGCAGAATATTCCCATTCGCACGCCCATCGGCGCCAAGATCCGCGATGCCTTCATCGCCGATGAAGGCATGAGCCTGCTGAGTGCCGACTATAGCCAGATCGAGCTGCGCCTGGCCGCGCACATGGCCGATGTCGAACCGCTCAAGGACGCTTTCCAGAATGGCGAGGACATTCACGACCGCACCGCCAAGGAACTGTTCGGCGAGGTGAACAAGGAGACGCGCGGGCGCGCCAAGACAGTCAACTTCTCGATCCTCTACGGTATCAGCGCCTTCGGCCTCGCCAACCGCCTCGAGATCGAACGCAGCGAAGCGCAGGCGATGATCGACCGCTATTTCGAGCGCTTCCCGGGCATCAAGAACTATATCGGCACGACCCTCGCCGAAGTCCGCGAACGGGGCTTTTCGACCACCCTGTTCGGCCGCAAGACGCATTTCGAAAACATCACCTCCAAGATGCAGAATGTGCGCGCCGGGGCCGAGCGCGCCGCGATGAACGCGCCGATCCAGGGCACCAGCGCCGATCTCATCAAACGCGCCATGGTCCGGATGGAAGATGCGCTCGCCGACGCGGGGCTCGATGACGTCAAGATGCTGCTGCAGGTGCACGACGAACTCATCTTCGAAGTGCCCCAGGGGCAGGAAGAAAGCGCCGCCAAGGTCATTCGCGAAGTGATGGAAGGCGCCGCCGGGCCCGCGCTTGCCCTCGATGTTCCTCTCGACGTGGATGTCGGATGGGGCCAGAACTGGGGCGCAGCGCATTAGGCCGCGCTGTCCTTCTTGGGGGAAAACCTAGTGGCGTCACCGAAAGCTGACGGCGGCAAGGCCGACCTTGCGGCGCTGGCGCGCGGCGGCCGCATCAATTTCGGCGGCTTCCTCATTCGCCTGCTGGCGCGTCTCCCGTTCCTGTTCATCGCCGGGCAGTTCTATGGCGCCGATGAAGTCGGCCGCTTTGCCTATGCGCTGATCGTGGTCGAATTTGCCGCGCAGCTGGCCACGCTTGGCCTCAAACGAGGACTTGCGCAGCAGCTATCCGCTGCACCCGATGAGGATCACACCGCGGTTGTCTATGACGGCCTGATCGTCGCCTTTTTCGGCTCGCTCATCATGATGGCGATCCTGTTCGTGTTTCCGCAGGCGATGTTCCCCAACTCGGAGATACGCGGGCTCGAGCGGTTGTTGCCGATCACCGCGCTGGCATTGGCCTGGACCGAGATCATGCTCGCCGCGCTCGCCTACCGCCACGATATCGCCTCGACGGTGCGCAGCCGCGCGATCGTCGAGCCATTCACCATCTCGATCGTGGCAGGCATCTTGGCCTTCTGGGCGGTCGAAAGCGGGCTGATCATCGCCTATGTGGCCTCGATGGTCGGCGCGCTGCTCGCCGCGATGTGGCCGTTCTTCAAGAGCTACGGCTTCCCGCACCACTGGCGCCCGCACCCCGTGAAGCTGTGGGAAATGGCGCGGCGAAACCTGCCCGTGGCGGCAGCCGATGCGGTGGAATGGGGATCACGGCGCATCGACCTGGCGCTCCTCGGCCTCTTTTTCTCGCCTGCAATCGTCGGGATCTACTGGGGCGCGCAGCAAGTGGCGTCACTTCCGTCCAAATTGAAGACCAGTTTCGACCCGATCATGGGCCCGGTCATTTCGCGTAATGTCGAAGCCGGGAACCACAAGGCGGTGGCCAAGCAGGTGCGGCAAGTGGGTTTCTGGATTATCGCCGCGCAGGCGGGCGTTGCGCTGGCGCTCGGCATTCCGGCAATGGCAATCATGAACCTTATCGGCCCCGAATTCGGCGTCGGCTTCCTCATCCTGGGCGTGCTGCTGGCGGCTGAAGTCATCGCTGCAATGGCCGCGGTGTCGGAAGCCGCGCTTATCTACCTTGCGCGGCATCGCAACATGCTGATCAGCTTCGTCATGATCGGGCTGGAAGTCGCGCTGGGGATTGGGGCTATCCTGGTGCTGCGATCGATGGACGTACCCGATTATGTGCAGGCGACGGGCCCGGCCATCGGATTGGCGCTGGCCCTGGGCTTTGCCGCGCTCAGCAAGGCGTGGCTGCTTTCGGGCATCGTCGATGCGCCCGTATCGGGATGGCGTTGGCCGCTCTTGTGGGCCGCAGCCGCCGCATTGGTCGTCGGCTTCTTCGCGGTCATGATGCCCGATTGGGGCCAGGTCGCCATTGGTGCGCCCGCCATCATGATCGCCTTCGGCTTCATCATCTGGAAAAAAGGCTTCGGCCCCGAGGATCGCGAACTATTCAAGATGAAGAAGAGCGAAATCACCGAAGACGACGTCGAATTGCCCCCGCCCGGATCGAGCGGAAGCGCACCGACCTGATCCTAGTGCCTGAAGTGGCGCATCCCGGTGAAGACCATTGCGAGACCCGCGTCGTCCGCCGCCGCAATGACTTCATCGTCGCGGATCGAACCGCCCGGCTGGATCACCGCCGTCGCGCCGGCCTCGGCTGCGCTCAACAACCCGTCCGCAAATGGGAAGAAGGCGTCTGACGCCACGGCGCTGCCCACCGTCTTGGGCTGGTCCCAGCCATATTTCTCGGCCGCTTCGCCAGCCTTGATCGCGGCGATGCGTGCACTGTCGCGCCGGTTCATCTGGCCGGCGCCAATGCCCGCGGTCATGCCGTCCTTGGCATAGACGATCGCATTTGATTTCACGTGTTTGGCAACCGTCCAGGCAAACAGGCAGTCGGCCAGTTCCTGCTCGCTGGGCGCGCGCTTGGTGACCACCTTCAAGTCGTCTCGCACGACTTTGCCGTTGTCGCGGTCCTGAATCAGGATGCCGCCCGCGATCGGCTTCATCGTCTGCCCCGGACGCGCCGGATCGGGCAGATCGCCCGTGAGTAGCAGGCGCAGGTTCTTCTTCTTCGACAATGCCGCCATCGCTGCTTCGTCGGCATCGGGCGCGATTACGACTTCGGTGAAGATTTCCGCGATCGCCTCTGCCGTCTCGCCGTCCAACGTCCGGTTCATCGCGACAATGCCGCCAAAGGCCGACACGCTGTCGCATTCAAGCGCATCCTGCCACGCCTGCCGTAGGCTCGAGGCCTGCGCGACGCCGCATGGATTGGCGTGCTTGACGATGACGATCGCGGGATCACCGCCGCGGAACTCGGATGCCAGATCGAACGCCGCATCGGCATCGTTGAGGTTGTTGTAGCTGAGCGCTTTGCCCTGCACCTGTCTGGCAGCGGCGATCCCGGGCGCTACCGCCTGCGGGATGTAGAGCGCGGCCTTCTGGTGCGGATTTTCACCGTAGCGTAGTTCGTCTGCCTTGTGCATCGCCAGCGCGCGGCGATCGGGATAGGCCTGTCCCTGGTCACCGAACGCAAACCAGCTCGAAATGGCGGCGTCATAGGCCGCGGTCAGCGCAAAGGCCTTTGCCGCCAGTATGCTGCGAAATTCCTGCGTCAGCCCGCCGTGAGCGTCGAGTTCGCCAATCACCGCATCGTAATCGAGCGGATCGGTGACGATCGCCACATCCTCGTGGTTCTTGGCCGCGGAGCGCACCATCGATGGGCCGCCGATGTCGATATTCTCGATGATCGTGTCGCGGTCCGCGCCGCTCATCACCGTCTTCTCGAAGGCATAGAGGTTGACGACCACCATATCGATCGGGCCGATGCCGTGCTCGTCCATCGCCGCCATGTGGTCGGCATTATTGCGCACCCCGAGAATCCCGCCATGCACCTTGGGATGCAGCGTCTTCACGCGGCCATCCATCATCTCGGGAAAGCCCGTGAGCTCGGACACGTCTTTGACGTCATGACCCCATTCGCGCAGCTTGGCCGCGGTGCCGCCCGTCGAGACCAGTTCGGCACCGTGGCGCGCGAGCGCCGCCGCCAGCGGCTCCAACCCTTCCTTGTCCGTCACCGACAAGAGGGCGCGCGTAATCTTCTTATGGTCCTGCATGAAATGTCCTTAGCTTGAGCGACGGAAGGTCCAGCTGACGTCAGCGCCATCGCGCTGCGTTTCGCCGGTCACGACCAGCTGCTGGGTCTGGAGTGGTTCGCCGCGCGCCGAAACGTGCAGCGATTGTTCGATCCTGAGCCGCGCGCCACGGCAGCGGAAGTTCCACGGGGGCGCGGTGTCCGAGCGCAGGATCGCGCCCATGCCGTCGGCCGTCGGTGTGGGCTCGACCCCGGGCGCGAGATGGAATCGCAGTGCGAACGGTAGGCCGGCTTTGCCCTTGCGGCGGCCCTTGGGCGTAAGCCTGTCCTCCCCCGCCAACTCCTTGCCATCATTACCGAGCGTAAGCGCGCGTTCGTGGACAAAGCCGGTGCGACGCGCGTAGCCGTCGTGGCTGGCGCTCACCATGCTGGCGTCCTGATCTTCCGAGCGATCGAGGATGACGTCGTTGACTCCCTTGCCGAGCGGTCCGTCGGGCTGGATCGCGGTGCTGTTCATGTCATCAAGGATGAGTGTGGAATGCGCCGCCGAGGAGCGCAGCCCTTCGACCAGTTCGTTGGGCAAGCTGGCCTTGGCACGACCAGGCCCGCCGCAGCTGACCACCAGCCGCTGCGAACCGTCGGACAGTTCGATGGCGAGAGTCGATGCACAGCCCGTCTCGATCATCGTGGCGAGCGGCGGCGGTGCAGCATCGAAACTCACCACCGTGCCGAGCGCGCTCAGACGCTGATAACCCCACCCGCGCGCCTGCCGCAGTGGGCGCGCACGCAGGCCGCATCCTTCAGTAATCGCAGCGATACGCGGCGCGCTGCCTGCATTTCCCCCCTGCCAGCTGGCCAGCGCGCCATCGCCCATCGTGACACCGTGCAAGGCAGCAAGCGCGGCGGAAGCGGCATCCTCGAGCGCGTTGGGCAGCGTCTGCTTGGCAGCGAAATAGGCAGCGCGGACCAAGCCCAGCCGGTCGACCAGCAGTAACTGTTCGGAGGGCGAGCGGCTCATCAGCCCGCCATCATCGAATTGGCCCTGCGCCAGCGCGCGCATCAGCCCGCTTTCGGCGCGCGCAACCCGCGGCATGCCCTCAAGGCACAGGCTGGTCACCACAAGCCCCGCCCACGCGGTAATGCGGTCGAGCCCGGGCCGCGCCTTGTCGGCATTCTTGGCCAGACTCCGCGCACCGCGCGCCATCGTGTTGAGCAGCGCCGAGCGATACGCGGTTTCGCGGGTAGATAGGATGTAGGGCGCATAGGCGGTCCAGAAGAGCAGCCGTTCGCCCCAAAGCTCCGGTGCCCACGCCTCGTCAGGCTTGGCGCCGTGGACGACCAGCCAGCGTCCGGCAATGGCCTCGCCCAGCGGCGAACCCTGTTCGCGCCCTGTCGCCGCGGCCAGGTCGCGTAGCCAGGCGAAGCTATGCAGGTGCCGCGCCGCCGGCGATTTGGGCGGAAAGTTTGAAAAATCGAGGTCGTGAAGATCGAGCCGCTCGGCGCCATGAACGAGCGTACCGGTAAGGAACGCTTCGCCGAGGCGGCGGTCGCCTTCGACATGGTCGCGCGGGATTGCCGTCAGACGTAGCGCATTGTTGCGCTGCCCCAGCAGGCGCTCCAGCGGGCCGCCGCGCGCGAGGCGACCGAGCGATGCCATCAGGCCCCCTTCAGCGCCCTGATATTGTCGGCATAGGCGGATGGCCCGCCGCGGAAGACCGCCGTGCCCGCGACCAGTGCCGAGGCACCCGCGTCGACACAACGCGGCGCCGTGTCGGGATCTACACCGCCGTCGACTTCGATGGTGACGTCAAGGCCTCGCTTGGAAACCTTTTCGGCAATCATTTCAATCTTGTGGAGCTGCGAGGGAATGAATTTCTGCCCGCCGAAACCGGGATTCACGCTCATCACCAGCACCAGGTCCGCCAGGTCGAGCAAATAGTCGAGCTCGTTTTCGTGCGTGCCCGGATTGAGCACCACCCCAGCCTTCTTGCCCAGCGCGCGGATCGCCTGCAGCGTGCGATGGGTATGCGCGCCTGCTTCGGGATGCACGGTGATGATATCGGCACCCGCGTCGGCGAAGGCTTCGAGATACTGGTCGACCGGGCTGATCATCAGGTGGACATCGAACGGCTTGTCGGTGTGCGGTCGCAGCGCCTTCACCACGGCCGGACCGATCGTGATGTTTGGGACATAATGACCGTCCATCACGTCGACATGGATCCAGTCGGCCCCCGCCTCGTCGATGGCACGGACTTCCTCGCCCAGCTTGGCGAAATCGGCGGACAGGATCGACGGGGAAATGAGGGGTTTTGCCATGGCTTCCCGATTAGCCTTGATCAGCCCTTTCGGACAAGGCGGCAGATAAAGAAAAAGTCCAGCCCGCCCTGGGCTTCGAGCATCCCGGGCAGGATCCGCAGCCATCCCGCCTCGTCAGCCGCGATGCCGTCGATATCGAGCGCTATCGGATCGATCGAGAAATCGCCGTTTCGTTCGACGAAGGCAGTCACGATTTCTTCGCCCTCTTCGGGCTCGAGCGAACAGGTGGCGTAGACAAGGTGACCGCCCGGGCCGACCAGCTTGGCAGCAGCGTCGATCAGGCGGTGCTGCACCTCCGCCATCTGCTCGATCACTGCCGGGCGCGCACGGTAGAGGACTTCGGGATGGCGGCGCAGCGTGCCGCTGGCACTGCAAGGCGCGTCGAGAAGGACGGCATCGAACGGCGCGTCTGGAGCATAGTCTTCGAGCGCGGCCTCGACGATCTCGGCTTCGATACCGACGCGCGTGAAATTCTCCCTAAGTCGCCTGAGACGACTTTTAGAACGGTCGAGCGCGGTGACCTGATGCCCGGCAGCAGCCAGCTGCATCGCCTTGCCCCCGGGGGCTGCGGCGGCATCGAGCACGCGGCTGGCATCGTCCGGGATGCAGCGCGCGGGCAAGGAGGCCGCCAAGTCCTGCACCCACCATTCCCCTTCTGCGAAGCCGGGAAGCGACGTCACCTTTCCGGCGTCGGTCAGACGGCGGTGAAGAGGGGCGAGTTTCACACCGTCAAATTTGACGGGTTCGGCCTTGAAGCTGAGATCGAGCGGTGGCCGCGATGCCAGCGCACGCCGCGCTGCCATCACGACATCCTTGCCCCACGCCTTGAACCAGCGACGCGCCACCGCGTCCGGCAGGCGTGGCGGCTCGTCATCCAACAGGCGATCGCGCTTGAGCAGCGTCGAGAGCACGCCATGGACAAGGCGGCGCGGGCCGCCATCGACCAGCGGCAGCGCGGTCGCCACCACGGCATGATCGGGCGTGTCGAGACCGATTTTCTGGGCCAGCGCCAGCCGCAACACCGTACGCGCTTTGGCGTCCTCGGGCAGCGGGCGCTGCATCGCGCTATCGATCAGCGCGTCGAGATCGGGCAGGCGGCGCAGTGTCTCGCCCGCGATCGCCACGGCCAAAGCTGCATCGGCTGGCGGCAACCCCTTGGTTGCAAATCCAGCGGCATGCTCGAGCGTTTCGTCACGTCGCAGCACCGCATCCAGCATGCGCAGTGCAGCGGCGCGTGCGGCGCTACCTTCTATATCCTGTCTTGGCATGCGGCCCCTTACCCCCCATTTGGCAGATATGAAACGGCCAAAGCATCTCAAACCGCCCGAATATCTTTCGCCCTCTCCCCCCGTGCCCGAGCCGGAGAAGGTCGACGAGGCGGATGCACCTTATGGCGAGAAAGACCGTCCCGACCCGACGCGCTATGGCGATTGGGAGAGAAAAGGAATTGCCTGGGACTTCTAGTGAGCTTCGGGACGCGGCGGGCGGCTGAGCAATTGTTCGAGCGCTTCGTCGATCGTCAGGTCCGCAGCCAGCAACGCCGCCACCGCTTGGGTGATCGGCATGTCGATATCCTTGTCATCGGCCAGCTTCTTGAGCACCGGCGCGGTATGCGCGCCTTCCGCCACCGTGGTGCGGTCCTTCATCAGGTCGGCCGCAGCCTGGCCTTCGCCGATGGCAACCCCGAGCGAATAGTTGCGGCTGGCGGTCGAGGAACAGGTCAGCACGAGGTCGCCCAGTCCCGATAGGCCCGCCATGGTGTCGCGGCGCGCACCCATCGCCTCGCCAAAGCGGATCATCTCGGCAAAACCGCGCGCGATAAGCGATGCTCGCGCATTCTGGCCGAGCCCCTTGCCGTCGACGATCCCGCACCCGATCGCCAGCACGTTCTTTATCGCACCGCCGATTTCGGCGCCCGCGACATCGTCGGTCAAATAGGTGCGAAAGGTGGGCAGGGCGATGCGATCGCGGATCTGTTCACCCAGCGCCTCGTCCTCGCACGCTAACGTCACCGCAGTCGGCAACCCAGCGGCCACTTCGTGTGCGAATGTCGGACCCGACAGTACGGCAATGGGCGATGTCGGACAGACGTCTCTGGCGACGTCGTGCAGCAGCTTGCCTGATTTGCCTTCGATGCCCTTGGAACACAGGATCAGCGGCATCTCGGGACAGGGGCAATAGCTCAACACGGTGCGCATGTGCTGTGCCGGCGTCACGACGAGCCAGGCATCGCATGACGTCAGTTCGGTGAACTTGCCGGTGGCGCGGATTGCCGGATCGAGCTTCAGTCCCTTGAGGTAGATGGGGTTTTCATGGATCTTGTTGATGGCCTCGACGACGTCATCCTCGCGCGCCCACAAAAGCGTTTCGCGCCCGCCGGTCGCAGCGACCTGCGCCAATGCGGTGCCCCACGCGCCGCCGCCAATGACCGCCAGTTTCTCGATGCTCATGCCTTTACGCCTGCCCCCCGTACCTTTTCCGCGCCGTCATCGAGCGGCCAGCGCGCCCGCGCCGGCGTGTCCAGCTCATCGACGAGCCCTGCGGTAAATCGTTCCACGCCTGCCCAACCGATCATGGCTGCATTGTCGGTGCACAGCCAGCCCGGCGGCACCGAGAAAGCACGGCTCTGCTCTTCCGCCAGGGCCTGCAAGGCGCCGCGTACGGCCTGATTGGCCGCAACGCCGCCTGCCACGACCAGTGCCGGCGCATCGCTGTCTTCGAGCGCCAATCGCGTGCGATCGACAAAGCAGTCGACCACCGCCTGCTGGAAACTGGCGGCGATGTCTTCGGGCGTGTGGTTCCCGTTTTGTACCGCACGCTGCACTGCGCTCTTGAGGCCAGCGAAACTGAAATGCGGTTCGCCCGAGCCCACTAGCGGACGCGGCAAGGGCACTGCTTGCGGATCGCCATCCTTGGCCAGCCGCTCGACCGCCGGACCGCCCGGATAGCCGAGCCCCAGCAATTTGGCCGACTTGTCGAACGCCTCACCCGCGGCATCGTCGATGGTGGTGGCGAGGCGCCGATAATCGTCGACCCCGCGCACTTCGAGCAGTTGGCAATGCCCGCCACTCGCGAGAAGCAGGAGGTAGGGAAATTGCAGCAAGGCGTCGGTGAGCCTGGGCGACAATGCATGGCCCTCGAGATGGTTGACCGCCACCAGCGGCTTGCGCGCCGATAATGCGAGCCCTTTGCCAGCGAGAAGCCCGACCATGACGCCGCCGACCAGCCCGGGCCCGGCCGTCGCCGCAATCGCATCCACTTCGCTGATCGAAATGTCGGCTTCGTCGAGCACCTGGCGGATCAGCCTCGGCAAGATCTCGACATGCGCGCGCGCCGCGATTTCGGGCACCACCCCGCCGAAGGGACGGTGGTGATCGGCCTGCCCGACCACGGCCTGCGCCAGGATCTGGCGATCAGACGTCACCAGCGCGGCCGCGCTATCGTCGCACGAAGACTCAAGGCCAAGGATCAATGTCATTGCCGATGCTCCTGCCGAAAAGTGGAGCGTTGCGCTAGGGGCTTGGGGGTGGCAGGGCTAGGCCGTGCGAAAGGTCAGGATCGGAACGCGGGGTTCTCCGCTGGCGCTCAAACAGGCGCATATGGTGGCGGATGCGCTGCACGCGGCGCACGGCGATATCGATACCGATATCGTCACGCTCAAGACCGGCGGTGACCGCGTGACCGATCGGCCGATCGCCGAAATTGGCGGAAAAGCCGTCTGGACCAAGGAACTCGATCGCGCGCTGCTGGCGGGTGAGACCGATATCAGCGTACATTCGATGAAGGATGTTGAAAGCGAGCGGCCTGACGGCTTGCGCATCACGGCAATGCTCGAGCGTGCCGATGTGCGAGACAAGCTTGTCGGCGCCGACACTATCGACGCACTGCCGCAAGGGGCGCGGGTGGGCACGTCCAGTCCGCGCCGCGCCGCGCAGCTGCAATCCATTCGCCCTGATCTTGTCCCGGTGTCCTTGCGCGGCAACGTCGCCACGCGGCTTGCCAAGCTGGAGGCGGGAGAGGCCGATGCCACACTTCTGGCAGCTGCAGGGCTCGACCGGTTGGGACAAAGCGACGTCGGCCACTTCATCGAAACTGACGTCATGCTGCCAGCAGCCGCACAGGGCGCGGTGGGGATCGATGCGCGCAGCGACGATGCGGCAATGCAGGAATTGCTGGCGGCAATCGATCACAAGGACACCCACGATGCCGTGCTGGTCGAGCGAGCCTTTATCCTCGGCCTTGGCGGCAATTGCCATTCGCCGGTGGCCGCGCTCGCGGTCTGCGATGGCGCCGCGATCCGAATGCGAATGGCGCTTTATAGCGAGGACGGGAGCGGGTGCCTGGCCGAGGCGGCGGAGTTCGTGCGCGGCGATCTGGACGCGCCGTTGCTCTACGCTACCGAAATGCTCGAACGAGCTCCCGAAACGATCAGGTCGCTCTTCGCGTGAGGCCGCTTGTTATCCTCCGGCCCGAACCCGGCGCGTCGCTTAGCGCCGACCGCGCGGAGAAGATGGGCTTCGAAACAGTGATCTGCGCGAGCCTGTTCAAGGTCCGTCCCGTGGAATGGCAAGCCCCCGATCCGGACCGCTTCGATGGCCTGCTGATCACCAGCGCCAATGCCGTTCGCGCCGCTGGCGACCAGCTCCAGGAATTGCGATCGCTGCCGGTCCACACGGTCGGCGAAGCGACCGCATCGGCGGCCCGCAGCGCCGGGCTGATGGTCGAGACGGTGGGCGATGACGGTATCGACGAATTGCTTGGCATGCTGCCCGAGGATCTTCGTTTGCTGCACCTGGGCGGCCGTCACCGCCGGACGCCGGCCGAGCCAAGGCAGACGCTGGTGCCGGTTACCGTGTATTCGAGCGTGGCCCGTGAGGACCCCAAGAATTTTGAGCGGATCGCGAGCGCGGTCGCCTGTGTGCATAGTCCGCGCGCGGGTGCGCGGCTGGCCGAATTGGCGGACCGCGACGGCATAGACCGTACGCAAATTGCCATCGCCGCGATCAGCCAGAATGCCGCCGATGCATGCGGTGATGGCTGGGAATGCATCAAGATTTCGGGCGCGCGCGACGATGCGAGCCTGCTGGCGCTGGCGCTGCAGCTATGCAAGAGCAGTGACGATGCATGACGGTCCGAACTGGAAATTGCGGCTTGGCGTCGCGTCGCTGCTGCTGATCGTGGGCATGATTGGTGCGCTGTGGCTGATTGCCAGCAGTCCGCGGCTTGCCGGCACGATCGGGCTCGCGCCCATCAGCGAACAGCCGAGCGAGGCGGGCGAGCCGGCCCAGACGGCGTTCCTGCCCTCGCCCGATCCATCCCCATCCACGCTGACCAACGAAGTCGCCCCCGATGATGATCGCGAGGAGCCGGTAGCCATGGCAAGCGAAGAATCGGTCGACGACCTCGAGAGCCGCATCATCCGGCTCGAAGGCGCATTGTCGCGGGCCGAGGGATCGGCCGGCCGCGCGGATGCGTTGCTGGTCGCCTTTGCCGCGCGCCGCGCCATCGAACGCGGCGTTCCGCTCGGTTATCTCGAGCCTCTGCTCGTCGAGCGCTTTGGCGACGCGCACGAAGCCGAAGTGGCACGGATCATCACGGCCAGCCGCGATCCGGTGCAGCTCGACGAATTGGTCGAGCAATACCGCGCCTTGGGCCCAACGCTTCGCAGCGGGGATCCCGAAGCTGGCTTGTGGACCAAGTTCAAGCGCGGTCTGGCCGACGTGGTGGCGATCTACCCGGCCGATCAACCCAACCCACGGCCCCAGGCGCGTTATGACCGGGCGCTCGTGCAGTTGCGTCTCGGTGAGGTCGAATCGGCGTTGTCCGAGACGCTTCGCCTCCCCGGCGCGCAGGCCGCGCAGGAATGGATCGACGAGGCGCGGCGTTACATCGCTACTCGTTCCGCGCTCGATACTATCGAGTCGGCTGCCCTGCTGTCCCGAAGGGAAAATACGCCAAGGTGAGTCCGCACCGCTTTGCGCGCGCATCATCGCGCGTTAATCAACCCTTTGTTAACACTCTATCGCTTTGAATCTTTGGGGAAAAGCGGACTCGTACCTATGTTGACGTCAGTACAGAACATGATGGGCAAAGCCATGATGACGATCGTTTCACCGGTCGCGATGCTCTTTGCCCAGGCCGACGCCAAGCCCGAACCGGTGGTGGCCACCGCCTCGGTCACGCTTACGTCTGCGCAGCCTGTTACACAAAGTGTCGAAATTGTCCCCCAGTCACGCGATGTGCAGGCGCTTGGCACTGATATCCTTGACCGCGTTCGCTCGTTCAACGGGACGTCGGGCATTGCCATCCACTCGATCGATGGTGGTTGGGAAACGGGCTGGCAGACCGCGCGCCTGTTCCCGCAGCAGAGCGTGTCGAAGCTCTGGGTGAGCCTGGCCGTCATGGACCAGTACGACCGAAATGAGCTCGACCTGCGCAAGCGCGTGACGCTGGACCGCGACGACCTGACGCTGTGGAGCAGCGCCACCCGCGCGAGCATCCTGCGCGGCGGATACACCAGGACGCTCGACCAGCTGATGTACGACGCGCTCGTCAGCAGCGACAATCACGCGAACGACAGGTTGCTGCGCGAAGTCGGCGGGCCCGAGGCGATCCGTAACATGATCGAACGCAAGGGCCTTGGCGACATTCGTTTTGGCGAGGGCGAGCGGTTGATGCAGGCCAAGATTGCCGGTCTCGATTGGCATCCGTCGCTGTCGCTGGGCAACAATTTCAGCGCGGCCCGCTCGCGCCTGCCGGACTCGCAACGCGCGGCTGCCTTCGAACGCTATTTGGACGATCCCTATGACGGTGCATCGCCGCTGGCGATCGTGCGTGCGCTTGCCAAGTTGGAACGCGGCGAGCTGCTGTCACCGGCATCCACCGCCAAGCTGCTGACGACCATGGGGATGGCCAAGACCGGCCGCCTGCGGCTCAAGTCGTCGCTCAAGCCCGGATGGACGTGGATCCACAAGACCGGCACCGGGCAGAATTTCCGGGGCCGCGTCGGCGGTCTCAACGATATCGGCATTCTCACCGCGCCCGATGGGTCGAGCTATGCGATCGCCGTGATGACGATCCCCAATTCGACCGACGGTAGCGCACAGGAGCTTATGCGCGATATTGGTTCCATGGTGATCGCGCATCATGAGCGGCACGAGCGGAGCGACTTCACGCTCTGATACCAGTCTGCAAGCGTCCGTTAGCGCCTGAGGACAAGCCTAATCGGCCAACTCGTCCTCGCTTGCCGTAGTGGGCAGCTTGATCGGCACCTTCATGTAGCGAACGCCGTTGGTCTCTGCGGGGGGCAGTCGTCCGGCGCGCATGTTGGTCTGAATTGACGGCATGATCAAAGCGGGCGCCTTGAGGGTCGCGTCGCGTGCCTCGCGCATCTCGACGAATTCGTCTTCGGAAATCCCGTCATGGACGTGCAGGTTGTTCGCGCGCTGCTCGGCGACCGTTGTCGTCCAGGCATATTCGTCGCGGCCTGGCGCCTTGTAGTCGTGGCACATGTGCAGCGTGGTTTCGGGCGGCAGATCGAGGATCTTGCGGATCGAGCGATACAGCGTGCGCGCATCGCCGCCCGGAAAATCCGCCCGCGCGGTGCCATAGTCGGGCATGAACATCGTATCGCCGACAAAGGCATGATTGCCGATGATATAGGCGACGTCGGCGGGCGTATGGCCGGGGACGTGCATCACCTTGATGTCCATGTCGTTGCCGATGGTGATCGTCTCGCCGTCCTTGAGCAGCCGGTCGAAATCCGCGCCGTCGCCCTTGAGGTCGTCCGCCATGAAGACAGGGCGGAAGATCTTCTGCACCTCTTTCACATGCTCACCGATGGCAATGCCCGCGCCGGTGCGCGCCTTGATCAGCGGTGCGCCGGAGAGGTGATCGGCATGGACATGCGTCTCGAGCGCCCAGTCGATCGTGAGCCCTTCTTCCTCAGCGGCCGCCAAGACGCGATCGACCGAATGCGTGCTGACCTTGCCCGAGGCATGGTCATAATCGAGCACGGGGTCGATAATAACGGCGTGGCGGCTGTCGGGGCACCAAACAAGATAGGTGACCGTGTTGGTGGCTTCATCGAAAAAGGCGCGGATTTGCGGGCTCATGCGTTGCTCCTTGACATTACTTTAGCAATACCTAATTTAGTATCATCTAAATTTCAAGGAGCAGAGTTTGCAAGTCACGTCCGATCCTTTCCTGGCACAAGCCCGTGACGCGGCGCAGTTTCTAAAACTGCTCGCCAACGAGCAGCGCTTGCTCATCCTATGCCATCTGATGGCACAAGGCGAGATGAGCGTGGGGGCGCTGGGAGAGCAGCTCAACCTGAGTGCATCGGCGTTGAGCCAGCACTTGGCCAAACTGCGGGATCTGGGATTGGTTGCATATCGCCGCGAGGCCCAGACGCTTTACTATCGACTGGTCGACGAGCGTGCCGAGCGCACGGTGGACCTGATGGCCGACCTGTTCTGCCCCGACATCAAGAAGGAATATCAATGAGCATCCGTACGATTTCGCCCGCCGAGGCGATGAAAAAGATGGAGGCCGGCGCGATGCTGGTCGATATCCGTGGGCGCGACGAACATGCGCGCGAACGCGTGCCCCAAGCCAGGAATGTACCGCTTGACCAGCTGTCGAGCGACCATCTGGAAGGCGAGACCGTGTTGTTTCACTGCAAGTCGGGCATGCGGACGCAAAATGCGGCTGCGCAGCTTCAAGCCTGCGCGGGCGATCGCGAGTGCTACATCGTAGATGGTGGTCTCGGGGCATGGGAAAAGGCCGGGTTGCCGGTGGTGAAAGACAAGAGCGCGCCGATGGAGATGCAACGCCAGGTGATGATTGCCGCGGGCACGCTGGTGCTGATCGGCACCTTGCTGTCGCTGCTGGTCGCGCCCGCGTTCATCTATCTTGCCATTTTCGTCGGCGCGGGGCTGACCTTTGCGGGCATTACCGGTTTTTGCGGGATGGCCATGTTGCTTGCGAAGATGCCATGGAACCGGACCGCGCATGCTTGATGCGCTGATTGCAGCGCTCGGCGGCAGCCTGGTCGGGTTCAGCTTGGCGTTGATCGGCGGCGGGGGCTCGATCCTCGCTACCCCATTCCTCGCCTATGTCATCGGTCTGCCGCCGCATGCTGCGATCGGCACCAGCGCTGTCGGCGTCGGCGCCAATGCCGCGATCGGTCTCTTCGGAAAGGCACGCGACGGCGCGGTAAGCTGGCAGGCGGGTATTCCTTTTGCGCTGGCCGGCGTCGTGGGGGCCGTTGGTGGTGCCGAGATGGGCAAAGCGACCGATGGCGACATGCTGCTCGGATTGTTCGCGCTTCTCATGATCCTCGTCGGCGCGCTGATGCTGCGCAAGAAGGAAGAGGGTCCGAACACCGCCTTCGTCAAACCCAACATGATGAAGCTGCTGGCCTATGGCGGCGCCACTGGCGTGATGGCGGGCTTTTTCGGCATCGGCGGCGGTTTCCTTATCGTGCCCGGGCTGATGGCGGCAGCGAGCCTGCCGATCTTCAACGCGATGGCGACCAGCCTGGTCGGGGTGACGGCGCTGGGCGCCACCACTGCAACCAGCTACGGCCTGGCCGGCCATGTCGAATGGGCCATCGCCGCAGCGTTCATCGGAGGCGGATTCATCGGCAGCTGGGCAGGCGGCCGCGCCGCCAAGAAGTTGGCAGGGACGAAAGGCGCGCTCACCCGCATTTTCGTTGGGATTATCTTTAGTGTTGCAGTCTACATGCTCTATCGGTGGGGCCTCGCACTGGAGATATTATGATCCGCGACTTTTTCGATCGACTGGGTGATGTCGCCCGGGCCGCCATCGAACTCACCGACACCGATAGCGTCGACAACAAGGATGAAGACGGGCTGTTCGATCCCGTTACCGAAGCCGACCGCGCTGCCGAACGCGCGATGCGCGCGCTGATTGAAAAGACCTATCCGGAAGATGCCATCTGGGGCGAGGAATATGGCTGGACGCGCGAGGGCGCGGCGCGCTACTGGAGCCTGGATCCGATCGACGGCACGCGCGCCTTCATTTGCGGCCTGCCGAGCTGGGCCGTGCTTGCGGGCCTGATCGACGATGGAAATCATGTCGGCGGCATGATCGACCTGCCCGATCTCGACGAACGGCTGATCGGGTTCGAAGGCGAAACCACCTTGAACGGCGCAATTGTCGAGACAAGCGGATGCCGCTCGCTCGCCGAAGCGCGCGTGTCGACAACCGACCCGCATCTGTTCGAAGGCGCGCATCTCGACGCGTTCGATCGACTGCGCGCGCAAGTGCCGTTAGTGCGCTACGGGCTCGACGCGATGGCGTTTGCGCGCGTTGCGACGGGCGATATCGACCTTGCCACCGATGTTGGGTTGAAGCCGCACGATTATGATGCGCTGGTCGCCTGCGTCCGCTTTGCCGGCGGATATATCGGCAACTGGAGCGGCGGCGACGATTTGTCAGGCGGCGACGTGATCGCGGCGGCGAGCGAATCGCTTTACCGCCAGGCCGTCGACGCGCTTAACGGCTAGGCCGCCTCGCCCGCGGCGACACCGCTCGCCCACGCCCACTGGAAATTGTAGCCACCGAGCCAGCCAGTTACGTCGACCGCTTCTCCGATGCAGTAGAGGCCGGGCACGCGCTTGGCTTCCATTGTCCGCGATGACAAGTCATCAGTGGAGATGCCTCCGACAGTGACCTCGGCCTTGGCAAACCCTTCCGATCCGTTGGGGGTGAAGCGCCAGTCGGCTAGCCTGCTTTCGGCTTCCTCGAGCGCCTTGTCGCCGTGCATTTGCAGCGGGCCGTCGATCGACAGTCGATCAACAAGGGCGCTTGCCAAACGATCGGGCAGGGCTTCGGCCAGCACACGTCCGAGCGTGCGTTGCGGCGCGCTGCGCTTAACTTCGCGCAGCCAACCCGCCTGCCTCCCGGGCAGGAAGTCGATGCTGACCTGCTCGCCATTGCCGCGCCAATAGCTGGAGACCTGCAGGATGGCAGGGCCCGACAGACCGCGATGCGTGAACAAGGCCGCTTCGCGAAAGGCAGGTCCGCGTTCGGCGCGAGCGGTAACGCCGGTGGCGACGCCCGAGAGTTCGCGGAAAAGCGCTTCGTCCGCCGGCAGTTTAAGCGGCACGAGCGCGGGACGCGGCTCGATGATCTTGAGACCCCAGCCGCGTGCCAAATCGTAGGCGAAACTTGTGGCGCCTAGTTTGGGGATCGAGGGACCGCCGGTAGCAAGCATGAGCGCATCACTTCGCATTGTGTCGGCGCCGAGCGTGACCACGAATTGATCGCCATCGCGCGCAACTTCAGGACTATCGCCAAAGCGCGTGACGACACCCGCTTCACTGCATTCCTGCATCAGCATGGCCACGATCTGTTTGGCCGAGCCGTCGCAGAAAAGCTGGCCGAGCGTCTTTTCGTGCCACGCGATGCCGTAGCTATCGACGAGCGCGATGAAATCGGCCGGGGTGTAGCGCGCTATGGCGGACTTGGCGAAGTGCGGGTTGGTCGAGAGATAGCGTTCGGGCACCGCATGAATGTTGGTGAAATTGCAGCGCCCACCGCCCGAGATCAAAATCTTCTTTCCGGGCGCATCATTATGATCGACGAGCAGCACGCGCCGCCCGCGACGACCTGCTGTAAAGGCGGCCATCATGCCGGCGGCGCCGGCGCCAAGAACGATCACATCGTATTGCATGGCGGCTGCCAAAGGCGCTGGGGCCTTGGCGGTCAAGCTTTATGGCGATCCTTGAGCACCGCGAGCACATCGTCGAGCGGCACGTCAGTAGCCTCGAGCAGGACGAGCAGGTGGTAGAGGAGGTCCGCGGCCTCGCTGGCTGTTTCGCGCTTGTCGCCCGCAGTGGCGGCAAGCGCTGTTTCAACGCCTTCCTCGCCAACCTTCTGCGCGCATCGCTTGACCCCCTTGGCGAGCAGGCGCGCCGTGTAGCTGGCTTGTGCATCGGCGCCCGCAGCGCGGGCCGATATGACCGTGGCCAATTCACCCAGAAAACCGACGCCGGGCGCACCCTCATCGCCAAAACAGCTTGTCGTGCCGAGGTGACAGGTGGGGCCGGCGGGCCGCGCCAGCACCAGCAGCGCATCGCCGTCGCAATCGGTGCGCATATCGACCAGATCGAGCGTGTCGCCACTAATCGCACCCTTCTCCCAGAGTTCGCCGCGCGAACGGGACCAGAAGGTGACCTTTCCGCTGGCCTGCGTGGCGTCTAGTGCTTCGCGGTTCATATAGCCCAGCATCCGCACCTCACCGGTGTCGGCCTGCTGGACGATGGCGGGGATCATTCCGTCCATCTTGTCCCAGTCGAGCTTCATCGGCGCACCTCCCAACCTTGGGCATCCAGATAGTCCTTGAGGTCCGCGATGGCGATGCGTCGGTCGTGAAAGACGCTGGCCGCCAGCGCGCCCGAACATCCGGCGTCGAACGCTTCGGCAAAATGTTCGGCCTTGCCGGCACCGCCCGAGGCAATGACGGGCACGTCAACGGCGTCGGTGAGCGCGCGAAGCTGCGCGAGGTCATAGCCCTGGCGCACGCCGTCGCGGTTCATGCAATTGAGCACGATCTCGCCCGCCCCGAGCGCCGCACCCTCGCCCGCCCAATCAAGCATCGTGCGCCCGGTATCGACGGTTGATTCGGGGCGACCGGTGAATTGCTTGACGCGGTAGGTGCCGCCCTCATCCTCATAGCTGTCGATGCCGAGCACGACGCATTGCCTGCCGAACGCATCGGCGAGCTCGGCGACGAGATCGGGCCGGGTTAGCGCGGGGGAATTGACCGACACCTTGTCGGCGCCCGTCGAAAGGCAGGCTTCGGCCGTCTCGACGCTGTCGATGCCGCCGGCGACCGCGAAGGGAATGTCGATGACCGCAGCGACATCGTGGATCCATTTCGGGTCGATCGTCCGCTTATCGGCACTCGCGGTGATGTCGTAGAAGACGAGCTCGTCGGCGCCCTCGTCGCGGTAGCGCAGCGCGTGGTCGACGACCTCGCCAATGACGCGGTGATCCTTGAACCGTACGCCTTTGACGACCTTGCCGTCGGCGACATCAAGACAGGGGATGATCCTAGCCACGGGCACGCTGCACCCCTTCGGCAACCGAGAATGTCTTGCCCCAGATGGCCTTGCCGGTGATCGCCGCATCGGCGCCTGCTTCGCGCAACTCGTCGAGATCGCCGAGGCTGGCCACGCCGCCCGAGGCTTGCACCTGCAGTTCGGGATAATTTTCTTTCAACGCTCGATAGAGCGCGACGTTGGGCCCGGTCATCATGCCGTCGCGCCCGATATCGGTGACGAGAATATTCCGCACGCGAGGAAAGTCGGCGAGCACCTCGTCGAGCGTGCTGGTCGAGGTCTCCTGCCAGCCGTGGCGCGCGACATAGGGCACACCGTCTTCGAGACGCACGTCAAGCGCGAGCACCATGCGTTCGGCGCCGTAGCAGTTGAGCATCTCGATGAAAATTTGCGGACGCGACAAGGCGAGGCTGCCGATGACGACGCGCGCGGCGCCGGCTTCGAACATGTCCCCGACCTGCTCACGCGAGCGGAAACCGCCGGCAACCTGCACCGGCATGATGGGTGCCAACGCAGCAATGAGGTTGTGCTGCTTCGGCTCGCCTGCCCTGGCGCCGTCGAGATCGACGATGTGCGTCAACTCGGCACCCTGGATCAGGAACATGGCAAGCGCATCCGCAGCGCTCTCACCATAGTCGGTCCGGCGATCGAAATCGCCCTGGGCAAGGCGGACGGGCTTGCCGTCCATGAGGTCGATGGCGGGGATCAGCTTCATGCGGCGAGGAAGGCCTTCAGGAAGTTGGCACCGGGGCCGGAGGACCGTTCGGGGTGAAACTGTGCAGCCCACCAGTTCTTGTGGCGCAGCGCGGCCGGGATCGGCCCGCCATAGTCGACGCGCGCGGCCATGGTCGGGCCTTTGGGGCAAGCGAAACTATGCGCGAAATAGAGGTGGTCGCCTTCAGACAGCCCGATGCCGGGCGCAACGTTACTGACCTTTGTCCAACCCATGTGCGGGACAGGCCGGCCCTTGGCGGGCTTGAGCGCTCTCACCTTGCCCTTCAGGATGCCGAGCAAAGGGCGATCGGTTTCTTCCGATGCTTCGAAAAGCATCTGCATGCCAAGGCAGATGCCGAGCGCAGGCTTGTTGCGCAGTTTGAGCGTAGCGATGAGGCCGGCTTCTTCGAGCCGCTGCATGCCATATCCAGCGTTGCCGACGCCGGGCAGCACGATTTTCGACGCAGCCTGAACGCTCGCGGGATCGGACACGAGGATCGGGTCCGCGCCGAGTCGCTGGAAGGCGAGGCGGATCGATTCGGTGTTACCGTAGCCAAGGTCGAGTATAGCGAGGCTCACAATACCCCCTTGGTCGAGGGCACACCCCCGCCGCCCGCCGTGGCGAGGCCCTGCCGCAGCGCGCGGCCGAACGCCTTGAAACAGGCTTCGACCTTGTGGTGGTCGTTGTCGCCTTTGACCCTCACGTGGATCGCGGCGCGCATGCTGTCGGCAAGGCTGCGGAAGACGTGCGGCGTCATTTGGGTCGGGAAATCGCCCACTTTTTCGTCGCTGAAGTCGCCGTCGAACTTGGCGAAAGGGCGACCCGACAGGTCGATCAGCACTTCGGCAGACGTCTCGTCCATCGGCAGCGCGAAGCCGAAACGGCCAATACCCTTACGGTCGCCGACGGCCGCGTCGAGCGCTTCGCCGAGCGCGAGCGCGACGTCTTCAATGCTGTGGTGGCCGTCGATGTGCGTGTCGCCCGTGCAGGCGAGGGTAAGCCCGAAGCCCCCGTGGCCCGCGATCTGGTCGAGCATGTGATCGTAAAAGCCGATGCCCGTATCGATGCGACGCTTGGGGTCATCAGCATCCAGATCGACCTCGACAACGATGGCGGTTTCACCCGTGTCGCGCGTGATCGCGGCGCGGCGGCCCTGCGGGCGTTCAGCGCTGATACCGAAGACAGCGAGGAGGGCGCGGTTCTCGGCGTCGGTACCGATACTGACCCGCACGCCGCCCGGCGCCGCGTTGGGCCGGAAGCGGACCTTGACCCCGGCAGCAGCAAGGCGCCGCGCAAGATCCTGGGGATCGGCGACGATGAGGAAAAGGTAACTGCCGCCCTCGTAAAGCGCTCGCACTTCATCGACACCGCGTAGCTGCTGCGCAAGGCCTGTTCGGTCGGCAAGCAGCTTTTCGATCCGCGCCTGGTGTACCGGCATCCGTTCGGGCGCGAGTGCTTTCATCGCGGCGTCGATCGATGGCGTGGGCAGCGGATAAGGCGGCGAGACGCGCGCGAGCCAATCGATGATCTCGGGATCGGCGATGGCGCAGCCGATGCGCGCGCCCGCCAAGCCGTAGGCTTTGGACAGCGTACGCAAGACAACCATGTTGCCGCCGACTTCAAGAGCAAGGCTCGTTGTGTCGGCAAACTCGCCATAGGCCTCGTCGGCGATCACAAGCGTGTCGGGCAACGCCGCGGCGATACGGCGCACGGCGTCCGGATCGATCGGCGTAGCGGTTGGATTATTGGGTGTGCACAGGAACAGCAGCTTCGGCGCAATGCCCTGCTTGCATACATCGAGCACCGCTTGCTCGTCGAAGACATAATCATCGGTGAGGCGCGCCGCATCGACCTTGGCGCCCTGGATGCGGGCGAACTGGGCGTAAGCGGAAAAAGTCGGCTCGACGACGACGATGCGATCTTCACCCGGACGCAGGAAAGCGCGGCAGAGCAGGTCGATGGCATCGTCGCTGCCGCGCGTGACCCACAATTGGTCGGGCTGGCAGCCGTAGAGATCGGCCATCCGGGCGCGAAGCGGCGCAGGCTGCGGGTCGGGATAACGATTGATCGTCGGGCCGCCGGCAAGCGGTTCGTACGGATTCTCGTTGGCGTCGAGACGGATCGTCCCCGGGATTGGCGCCCCGGCGAGATCTACGGGGGGCAGGTCCTTGAGGTCGGGACGCACGAGGCGGTCGGCGAGGCTCATGCGTCCACCTTCCGGACACGGATTTCGGCGGCGCGCGCGTGCGCTTCGAGGCCTTCGAGACGGGCCAGCACGGCCGCCGGCGCGGCGAGACAGCGCGCCGCTTCATCGGTGACACGCTGGATGCTGATCGCTTTCATGAAGGAAAGCGACGTGACGCCTCCGGTAAAGCGCGCCGCACCGTCGGTCGGCAGGACGTGGCTGGACCCGGCGAGATAATCGCCGAGCGTTTCGGCCGCGCCGCCGCCAACGAAAATCGCGCCCGCATTGACGATCCGGTTGACCAGTCGTTCGGCGTCTTGCGTCGCGAGGCTCAGATGTTCAGGCGCGTAGGCGTTGGCGATCTGGCAAGCCGTGTCGAGCGTGTCGCACTTGATCGCCCTGAGCGGCGCAAACGCCCCTCCCATGTCGGCGATCATCGCCCCCGCTTCGGCGAGGACGCGGTCGATGACGAACGTGTCGGTGCTGACGATAATCGACTGGGCGTCAGGGCCATGTTCGGCCTGGCTGAGCAGATCGGCGGCAACGACCGACGGATCGGCGCTCGCATCGGCAATCACCATCAGTTCGGAGGGTCCTGCGGGCAGGTCGATACCGGGGCCGCCGGGCATCGACGATACGATGCTCTTTGCCGCCGCGACCCAGGCATTGCCGGGTCCGCAGATGCGATCGACGGGACGTATCTCGCCAGCCCCGAAAGCAAGCGCGGCGATGGCCTGCGCACCGCCCACGGTCCAGATCGATTCGATGCCGCATAGCTGCGCGGCGTAAGCCACGGCAGGATCGAGCCCGCCATCCGGTCGCGGCGGGGTAACGACTTCGAGCCGCTGGACACCGGCCACCAATGCTGGAACGGCGAGCATCAGCAAGGTCGAGAATAGCGGCGCCTTGCCGCCCGGCACGTAGAGCCCCGCTGACGACAGTGGTACCCAGCGCTTTGCAACGCGCAGTCCCGGCATGGTCTCCACTTCGGTATCGCGCGGCAGGGTCTCGCGATGGAAGCGGGCGATATTGGCGCACGCCATCTCGATGGCATCGATCGCTTCGTGTCCCAACATTTCGCGCGCTTTGTCAGCATGGGGGCCCACCGCGACCTTTACGGGCGGCGCGCCGTCGATGTTCCTCGCCAACCGCTCGAGCGCGGGCCAGCCCTCGTCCTTTACCTGCTCGACGATCGCTGCGACACGGGCGCGCAGTTCGGGGGCACCGCGCATATCGGGCCGGGCCAGCGCGGCGCGGCGCTGGGAGTCATCGGCACTGTTCCAGTCTACCATTGTCATCAGAGCATCATCTTTTCGATCGGCATGACGAGGATGTCGCGCGCGCCCGCGCCCTTGAGCTGCTCGAGCGTTTCCCAGAACACCGATTCCTGACACACCGCCTGCACCGCGACCTGACCCTGCCGACCCAGCAGCGGCATGACGGTCGGTGCTTCGGCGCCGGGCAGGATGCGGGTGATGTCTTCGAGCGCATTTTCGGGCGCATTGAGGACGATATATTTGCTTTCGCTGGTGGCGATGACGCCATCGGTGCGCGCCTTGAGCGCGTCGACAAGTTCGGCCATCGCCCCGTCGATCGGTTTGAGGGTCCGCACCAGCACCGACTCGCTTTCGAGCACCGTTTCTACCGGTTTGAGACCGTTGGCCTCGAGCGTCTGTCCCGACGACACCAGGTCGCAGACATAATCGGCAATGCCCAGCCGCGGCGCGAGTTCGACCGCGCCCTGCATCGTAACGGTCTCCGCACTGATGCCGCTCTCGGCAAGAAAACGCCTGGTCATGCGCGGGTAAGAGGTCGCGATGCGCTTGCCCTCGAGCGCGGACATGTCGAACGCCTCGCTTTCGGGGCAGGCGATCATCAGCTTGCATCTGCCGAAGCCCAGACGCGCGATGATCTCGACGTCGTCCTCGTCCTGGCCGAGCCGATATTCCTCGAGCACGTTGAGGCCCACGATGCCGAGCTCGCACACGCCGTCGCCGACAAAGGTGGGGATGTCGTCATCGCGCACCAGCATGAGGTCGAGCGGGAAATTGGTAGCGCGCGCAGTCAGGCCCGTCTTGGTATCCTGCACCTTGATCCCCGCCTGCTTGAGCAGGTCGCGGCTCTGGTCGGCAAGGCGGCCTTTCTTCTGGATGGCAAGGTGGAGGCGGCTCATCCCTCTTTTCCTTCCAGCCGGTCGATCATCGCGCGGTAGCCGCAATTTTCTTCTGCGTTGAGGAAGCGCGCGACCCGCGTGATGGTCGTCGTCGACACACCGGTTTCGTCGTGAATCTGCCGGTAGGTCTTGTCCCCGCGTGCCAGCAGGCGCGCGACATGCCAGCGCTCCGAAATGGCGCGCAGTTCGGTGGGCGTGCACAGGTCCTTGAGAAAAGCTTCGGCTTCTTCGGGACTTTCCAGTCCGGCCATCGCAACAGCCAGATCCTTAAGGGGCGAATCGGTCATCTTGTTCCATCGTGTTAAAACAGTGGAACGAGCTGCTAGGGATCGATCAGGCCGATTGCAACCCTTTTGTTCTGCGCAACGAACGGGTTGACATGTTGGAGAAGAGACGGAAGTTACGCGGGCAATGATGAAGTTCGCACCCATCACCGATTCGGCAGCCGCGTTCGCCGGCTGGTGGTGGCGCTCGTCCATATCCTGGCGCGCGACCGACTGACCCTGCCTGACACGCAGACTTATCGAAGCCCGCCGCGAGCGGGCTTTTTCATGTCCGCTCTCCACGCCCCCAATGGAGTAAGTTGACATGATTATCGTGATGAAACCCGAAGCGACCGAGGAGACGGTCGATCGCCTGCTCGACAAGATCAAGGCCAAGGGACTGAAACCGCTGCACATGCCCGGCGCCGAACGCGTCGTGCTGGGCGCGCTGGGCGACGAGCGCGTGCTGGCCGAGCTCGGTTTCGACGCCGAACCGTCGGTTGAAAGCGTGAAACCGATCCTGTCGCCTTACAAGCTCGTGAGCCGCGAGTTGCACCCGCATGACAGCCGCATCGCGATCGGCGACGCGGTGATCGGCGGGGGCAAGTTCGCGCTGATCGCGGGTCCGTGCGCCGTCGAAAATGCCGAGCAGGTGCAGGCCAGCGCCGAAGCAGCCAAGAAGGCTGGCGCACGCGTGCTGCGCGGCGGCGCCTACAAGCCGCGCACCTCGCCCTACAGCTTCCAGGGACATGGGCCCGAAGGGCTCGATCTGCTGCGCGAGGCGGGCGACAAGGTCGGCCTTCCGATCATCACCGAACTCGTTGACACGCGCGATCTCGATCTGCTCGCCGAGAAGGCCGACGCGATCCAGATCGGCACGCGCAACATGCAGAATTTCGAATTGCTCAAGGCGGTCGGCGGTGCGGGCAAGCCGGTCATGCTCAAGCGCGGCATGGCCGCCAAGATCGACGACCTGCTGATGGCGGCCGAATATATCATGGCCAGCGGCAACGATGACGTGATCCTGTGCGAACGGGGCATCCGCACCTTTGAAACGGCAACGCGCAATACGCTCGATCTCGCCGCCGTTCCGCTGCTCAAGCAGAAGTCGCACCTGCCGGTGATCGTCGATCCCAGCCACGGTACGGGCAAGCGCGAACTGGTTGCGCCGATGGCGCTGGCGGCAGCCGCGGCGGGCGCCGACGGCGTGATGGTCGAGGTTCACTACGATCCGCCCAGCGCGCTCAGCGACGGCCCGCAATCGCTCTACCCTGACCAGATGGAAGCGCTGGGCGGCCAGCTGTCGGCGATGCTGAGCGCATTGGGCCGCGAACTGTGAGACAGATCCGGAGAGGCGAAGCGACCATATTGTCGCGGCGGCTCTCCGGGGCCGTCGATCCGGTCAGCCTGTTCGCGGCATTGCATGCCGAAGGTCGCGCCCGCCTGTTCTTTCGCCGCACCGGCGGAACCGCGTTGATCCTCGTCGACCATGCGATCGAGCTCGAGGCGACGGGCGGCGACGCAGCGATCCATGCGGTAAGCGAGAATGGCACCGCGCTGCTCGGGCCCATCGCCGAAAGGCTGGGCGCAAAGGTCGACGGCGACAGGCTGCGCCTGCGCTTCGAACGATCGGACGATCCCGACGAAGCAGTGCGCGCCGCAGCGCCATGCGCGCTAGATACACTGCGCGCCTTGACCTCCGCGATCCGCTTCCACGACAAGGACGAGCCTTATGCGCTCGCCGCGTTGGGCATGATCGGCTTCGACCATGTCGACATGGTCGAGACATTGCCGCCCCGGCCCGACGGCGATTTTCCCGATCTCTATTTCCGACTGGCCGAGACGCTGGTGGTCGTCGAGCCGGGTGGCGGGGCCCGCGTGCTGGCGCTGGTGGCGGGACATGACGACCAGGCGACAGCGCATCGGCTGCAATCGCTTGGCGTCGAGCGACTGTCGCGCACGGTAGCGCGGATCGAGCAAGCGCCGGTTCCCGCTCTCCAAGACGCGCCGGACATCGTCGCCAGTCCCGATATCGACGATGCGCAATTCGAAGCGACGGTCGAGAAGCTGAAAGGTCATGTCCTCGCAGGCGACATCTTCCAGGCGGTACCGAGCCGTACGTTCGAAGCCCCGTGCACGGAGCCGATCCAGGCTTTCCGCCGGCTCGTGAAGGCCGATCCCAGCGCTTACAATTTCTATGCCGACACGCCCTACGGCACCCTGTTCGGCGCCTCGCCCGAAAACGGTGTCGAGGTGCGCGGGCGTATCGTATCCGTCAGCCCGATTGCGGGAACGCGTCCGCGCGGGGATACGAACGACGCCGATGACCGGCAGGAGGCCGACCTGCGGCTCGACCAGAAGGAAGTGTCCGAGCACCTGATGCTCGTCGATCTTGGTCGCAACGATATCGCGCGCGTCGCCAAGCCTGGCACGCGGCGGGTAACCAGCCTGCTGCGGGTCGAGCGGTTCGCGAAGGTCATGCACCTTGTTTCGACGGTGCAGGGCGAGCTCGACGAGGGTCGCGACGCCATTGATGCGATCCGCGCCTGCCTGAATGTCGGTACGCTTTCGGGCGCGCCCAAACTCAAGGCGATCGAACTCATCCGTTCGGTCGAAACGAGCGCGCGCGGGCCCTATGGCGGCGCGATCGGCGTGCTGACGGGTGCGGGCGGTTTCGACAGCGCGGTGATTATCCGCTCGGCACTGGTGCGCGATGGCGTGGCTGAAGTGCGCGCCGGCGCGGGCGTGGTGGCTGACAGCGATCCCACCGCCGAAGCCGCTGAAACGCGCGCCAAGGCAAGCGCGGTGCTGAGCGCGCTGGGAGCCGCGGCATGAAGATCCTGCTTATCGACAATCGCGACAGCTTTACCTTCAACCTGGTCGACGCGATGCGCGCAGGAGGCGCGCAGGTGCGCGTGGTGCGCGTGGTGCGCAACAGCATCGCGGCTCGAGACGCGCTGGCAATGGCCGACGGCGGGGCGATCATGTTGTCGCCCGGCCCCGGCACCCCCGACGAGGCAGGATGCTGCCTCGAGTTGATCGGGCTGGCAAAAGCCAAGATACCGCTAATCGGGATCTGCCTTGGCCATCAGGCGATCGTGCAGCAGGCGGGCGGTGTCGTCTCACGCGCGCCGCAGGCGGTTCATGGCAAGACGAGCGCGCTGGTGCATGGCGGGCGCGGCCCTTTTTCGGGCCTGCCCGATCCGCTCACCATCGGGCGCTATCATTCGCTGTGCACGCCAGTCGCCGAGCTTCCCGGCAACTTCACCGTCGATGCCCAGATCAAGGGCATGGCAATGGCAATCCGCGACGAGGCCGCGATGCAGCTCGGCCTCCAATTCCACCCCGAATCCATTTTGACCCCGCTGGGCCACCGGCTTGCCGCTGCGCTGGCCGATTGGGCCCAAATCCATCTAGCCAAGGAACCCGCAAATGCCTGAAGGCGCGACCATGACCTTACCCCAAGATACGGGACCCGTTCCCAATCCCATGCCCAAGCTCCTGACCGGCGAGGATTTGCCGAGCGCGGACGCCGAACATTTGTTCGAGCGCCTCGTCTTGGGCCGTCTCGAGCCGGGCGAGATCGGCGGCATGCTGATCGCGCTGCGCATGAAGGGCGAGACGCCCGAGGAGATGATCGGCGCGGCGCGCGCGCTTTCGTCTGCCGCGACGCACTTCGATCGCCCCGACTATCTTTTCGCCGACTGCTGCGGGACGGGCGGGGACGGATCGAG
This sequence comes from Sphingomicrobium marinum, assembly GCF_026157105.1. Taxonomy (GTDB): domain Bacteria; phylum Pseudomonadota; class Alphaproteobacteria; order Sphingomonadales; family Sphingomonadaceae; genus Sphingomicrobium; species Sphingomicrobium marinum. The sequence goes on along the minus strand of NZ_JANPVQ010000001.1, from coordinate 259,483 downwards.
CCTGATCAACGTGTCGACCGCCGCGGCCTTCGTTGCCGCGGCGTGCGGACTCCCCGTCGCCAAGCACGGCAACCGCTCAGTCAGTTCCAGATGCGGTAGCGCCGACGTGCTCGAAGCGATGGGCGCATCGATGGATGTAAGCCCCGAAGCGTCGCGCAAGATGCTCGACGAACTCGGCTTCTGCTTTCTCTACGCCCCCGCCTATCACCCTGGCATGAAACACGCCGCGCCGGTGCGCCGCCAGCTTGGCGTACGCACGGTGATGAACCTGCTCGGCCCGTGCGTGAACCCGGCGCATCCGCGTGTGCAGCTGCTGGGCGTCGCCGATCCTGCGATCATGCGCCGCATTGCCAAGGTACTCGAAGCGCAGGGCGTGGAAGAAGCGCTGGTGGTGCACGGATCGGGGCTCGATGAAATCGCGTTGCACGGCGACACGCGCGCCATTCGCCTCTCGAATGGGGAACTCAGCGAATTCACCATCGCGCCCGAAGATGCGGGTATCGAGCCTGCACCCCTCAAGGTGCTGACGGGCGGCGACGCGGTGGAGAACGCGAATCGCCTCGCCGAACTGTTCGCGGGTCGCGGCATCAAGGCGGAGCGCGATATCGTCGCGATCAATGCAGGCGGCTTGCTGTTTGCGGCGGGCAAGGCGGACACGCTCAAGGAGGCCACCGCGATGGCATTGGACGCGCTCGGATCGGGCGCGGCAGGCAAGGTAGCGTCGGACTATGTCGATGCCACCCGAAGCTGACGTCCTCGCCCGGATCGTGGCGCGCAAGCGCGGCGAAGTTGCGGCGCGCCTTGATGGACCGGTGAAAGCCGAGCCGACGACGCGCAGCCTCATCGCCGCGCTGCGCCAGCCCGGCGCGCGCTTCATCATGGAGGTGAAACCCAGGAGCCCGTCGGGCCATGTCGCGAAACATTCGCCCGAAAGCGCGATCAAGGCCTACGCGCCCGTCGCCGATGCAGTCAGCATTCTGACCGACGGCGAAGATTTTGGCGGGTCGCTCGAACTGCTGCGCGAACTACGCGCGCAGTTTGATGGGCCGATCCTCGCGAAGGACTTCATCGTCGACCCGGCGCAAGTGTCCGAAGCGCGCGCGCATGGCGCCGATGCCGTCTTGTGCATGCTCTCGGTGCTCGATGACGAGACCGCAGCAGACGTCCTCATGGAAGCGGCCCGGTTGGGCATGGACGTGCTGGTCGAAGTCCATGATGAAAACGAAATGGCGCGCGCGGCATCGCTTGGCGCCACGCTTATCGGTATCAACAATCGCGACCTCAAGACGCTGACGACCGACTTTGCCGTGACCGAACGGCTCGCGCCACTGGCGCCTTCCGGAGCCACGCTGATCAGCGAGAGCGGGATCAAGGGACGCGCCGACGTCAAACGACTCGGCCCGCTGGTCGATGGCTTCCTTGTCGGCAGCCATCTGATGGCGGCGAATGACATCGATCTTGCCGCACGCGAACTGGTGCACGGTGCCGTCAAGATCTGCGGTCTCACGCGCGAAGAAGACGTGCTGCACGCCGCAAAGGCGGGTGCGACCCACGCAGGGCTAATCCTCGTGCCCGGTACGCCGCGCGCGCTCGACGATCCGCCGGCACACCGACTGGCGAAGCTCGCTCGCGAAAGCGGATTGAAGCCTGTGGGAGTCTTCCGCGATGCACAGCCCGACGAAATCGCCGCGATAGCGCGCGCACTCAAGCTGGGCGCCGTCCAGCTCCATGATGGGAATACCGACATCGAAGCGCTCCGGGCGGTGCTAGATGAAGACGTCGAAATCTGGGCGCTGGCGGGCGTCGACGAAAATGGTGCTGACGGCGCGCGCAGCGCCGCGCACCGCACCTTGTTCGACACGGTCAGCGGTAGCCAGAGAGGGGGCACCGGATGCAGTTTCGACTGGAGCGCACTTGAAGGGCGCGACGACCTTTCAAACGCTTTCATCGCCGGTGGAATCACACCGCAAAATGCCGCCGACGCCGCAGCGATTGGCGCTTACGGAATAGATACGAGTTCGGGCGTCGAAGCGCGGCCGCGGGTCAAGGACCCGGCCAAGATCGACGCCTTGTTTGCCGCCTTGCGCGGCCCCGCACGGGAGCAAGTTTGATGAAGATGGATGGCCGGTTCGGCACCTATGGCGGCGCCTATGTCCCGGAGATACTGGTGCCCGCGCTCGAGCAGCTGGAAGCAGCCTATCTTGAGGCGATGGTCGATGACGCGTTCCAGTCGGAGCTCGATCATCTGCTGCGCACCTATGCCGGACGCCCGACCCCGCTGACGCGCTGCCGCAACATCGGATCGGACAGGGTACGGTTGTACCTCAAGCGCGAAGACCTGCTTCATGGCGGCGCGCACAAGACCAACCAGGTGATCGCGCAGGCCTTGCTTGCCAAGCGCATGGGAAAGAACCGGCTAATCGCCGAAACGGGTGCCGGCCAGCATGGCGTCGCTACCGCGATCGCCGGCGCGATGTTCGGCATGGAGACGCGCATCTACATGGGCAAGGACGATGTCGAACGTCAGCAGCTCAACGTGTTTCGCATGGAGCTGATGGGCGCCGAGGTTATCCCTGTGACATCGGGTGATTGCACCCTGAAGGACGCGGTCAACGAGGCGCTGCGCGAATGGACCGCGCGTTTTGCCGACACGCATTACCTGCTCGGCACCGTGGCGGGGCCGCACCCCTTCCCCAGCCTGGTTCGCGATTTCCAGGCGGTGATCGGCGAGGAAGCGCGCGGCCAGATGCTCGAGGCCGAGGGACGGCTGCCCGACAGCGTGATTGCCTGCGTCGGTGGTGGCTCCAACGCGATCGGCATCTTCCATGCGTTTCGCGATGATGAAGATGTCGCGCTGATCGGTTGCGAAGCGGCAGGCAAGGGGCTCGACACTCCGGATCACGGCGCCACACTCGGCAAGGGCCGCCGCGGCATCCTCCACGGCGCGGAAACGATGTTGCTGCAGGATGAAGACGGGCAGGTGAGCGATAGCTGGTCGATTTCGGCAGGCCTCGATTATCCCGCGGTCGGCCCTGAACACGCCTTCCTGCAGGACATCGGTCGGGCGACCTATGTCGGCGTCAAGGACGACGCGGCGCTCGCGGCGTTCCAGCTGCTGGCGCGCAAGGAAGGCATCATCTGCGCCTTCGAGACCGCGCACGCGGTTGCGCATGCTTTGAAGCAAATCGAAAAGGCCGAAGCGGCGGGTGAGGAGAAAATCCTGTTGGTCAATCTTTCCGGCCGCGGCGACAAGGACATGGCACGGGCGCAGGACCTGCTGGGGGCAGGTGCTGGCCGCGCCCAGGCGCAGGAGCTGCTCGCGTGAACAACCGCTACGATGCCATGTTCGCAAACGGTAGCGGCGTGCTCGGCACCTTCCTGACGCTCGGCGATCCCGACATCGCAACGTCGGAAAAAATGCTCGACGCGATGGTCGAGGGCGGCGCCGACATGATCGAGGTCGGCATCCCCTTTTCCGACCCCGTCGCCGACGGCCCTGTAATTCAGGCCGCGTCCAAGCGCGCGCTCGATGCCGGGGTGCGCACGCAGGATTGCATCGACATGCTCGCCCGCTTTCGCCGCCGTCACGCCGACGTACCGGTCGGCGTCCTTACCTATGCCAACATCGTCGCGGCGAGGGGCTTGAACGCATTCTGCGAAGAATTAGCAGCGGCTGGCGTCGACAGCTTGCTGGTCGCCGACGTCCCCAGCCTCGAGGCCGAACCTTACGCCGCCGCATGCAAGAAAGCGGGCATCGCGCCGATCTTCATTGCCGCGCCCAATACCGGCGATGCGGCGCTCGATCGGATCGCGTCGCTCGGCGAGGGCTATACCTATTGTGTGGCGCGCGCGGGCGTAACGGGGCAGCGCAGCGATATGGAGTTGCAGCACCACGACTTGTTCGAAAAGCTGGCTGCGCGTGACGCACCGCCGCCGATCCTCGGTTTTGGTATTTCGACGGCCGAACACGTCGCCGCAGGGCTGGCATCTGGCGCTGCAGGGGTGATCAGCGGCTCGGCAATCGTCGATGCCGCTGCCAACGCCGATGATCCGGTTGCTGCCGTGAAGAAGCAGGTCGCCGCGCTTAGGCGAGGTCTGCCGGATTAGCTGCAGTTCTTGAACTGAAGGAAGAATGGAGCGGGCGAGGCGATTCGAACGCCCGACCCTCACCTTGGCAAGGTGATGCTCTACCCCTGAGCTACGCCCGCTCACTTGGGCTACCGGATTCGCTGGTGCGCTTCCGGTGGGTGGCGGGCAGTTAGCAACGCCTTGCTCCCCATGCAACCCTTTTGATTTCGCTTTTGCCTTCCCATATGCCGGACACAGCAAATTCAGGAGAATGATGTGGCAACCGCAGGGCTGACCGAAGAACAGCAAACGGCCGTGAAGCGCTTCGAGACCGAGGTGATGAAGCCGTCGATGGACAAGCTTGTCATCGTCCAGTTCACGGCAAGCTGGTGCGGACCGTGCAAGCAATTGTCGCCCGTGCTCGAACAGGTCGCCGCCGATTATGCCGACAAGGGCGTAATGCTCGCCAAGGTCGATATCGACGAACAGAAGTTCATCGCACAGCAGTTCCGCATCCAATCGGTGCCTACCGTCTATTCGATCTACCAGGGCCAGCCAGTGGCCGACCTGACGCAATATCGCACCCCCGGCGCGATCAAGCAGGCGCTGGACCAGGTGTTGGCGCAGCTTCCGGTCAAGGGCGAAGGCGCCGACCAGGAAGAGCAGCTCAACCAGGCGATCGCGATGGGTGAGGATGCGCTCGACAACGGCGCGGTTGACGATGCGATGGCGATCTTCACGCAGCTCCAGCAGATCGCGCCCGATCATCCAAAGGTCATCGGCGGGCTGGCCCGAACCCATCTCGAAAAGGGTGACAAGGACGCCGCTGCCGCGCTGCTCGAGGGCGTGGACAGTGACGATCCCGCGATAAGCCGGGTCCGTGCAATGCTCGAAGTGACGGGCGCACCGACCGAAGCCGCCGAACCGGTCGACACGTCCGCATTGACGGCGCGCATCGAAAAAGACGCCGACGACCATGAAGCCCGCTTCGAGCTGGCGCAGGCGTTGATGGCATCGGGCGACCGCGATGGCGCGGCCGACCAGCTGCTGGAATCTATTCAGCGCGACCGCGAATGGAACGACGGGGCCGCCAAGACCAAGTTCCTGCAGCTCCTCGAGGCCGCTGGGCTGGAAGACGACTGGTCATCCAAACAGCGCCGGCGACTGTCGGCTGTTCTTTTCACATGATGGGGGCAGAGCCTGCGCGGATCCCGATCTTCCCGCTTGCCGGGGCGCTACTCTTTCCGCGCGCGCAACTGCCGCTCCACATTTTCGAACAGCGTTACCGCGACATGATCCGCGATGCGGTCGCGCGCTCAGGCGAGATCGGCATGATCCAGCCCGTACATGACGGTGAAAACGCGCCGCTCCACAAGGTTGGCTGCCTCGGCGCGATCGTCGGCATGGAAGAGTTGGAGGACGGTCGATTCAACATCATCCTGGAGGGCGTGAAGCGCTTTCGGTGGATCCGCGAAGCCGAGGTCGATACGCTCTACCGCCAGGCAGATGTCGATCTCGCCGCGTTCGATGATAGCGAGCCCGACGCGCTCAGCGCCGCGATGCGCAGCGAGGTCGAACGCGAAGCCCGCGCCTTCGGTGAAGCGCTGGAACTCGAAGTCGACTGGGACCAGGTGTCGCGGCTCGATGACGAGACGCTGGTCAATGCCATCGCGCAGGTTTCCCCCTTCGATATCGGCGCCAAGCAGGCGCTGCTCGAGGAAAAGACACTGGGCGGACGCGCCGAACTCGTGACCCAGCTAATGCATTTCCAGCGCATGGCGCCCGGCGGCGCGGCAGCCGACCAGACGCTGCAGTAAGCGCTAGATCGGCAGCCCGCGCAGCAATAGCGGCAAATCACCGCTGTTCCCGCGCGCTTCATCCATTAGCCGCTGTTTCAGCGGTCCAATGCGATCGATCAGGCTCATCCCGAAACGGCGGACTTTCGAGGCTGTCTTACCAGGAATGCCGTAAATTCTTGCCAGGCCGTCGGTGGCCATTGCGACCATCATCGTATCGACGCTGCGCCAGCGCTGATAGCGCTCCATCAGCTGGGCATCGCCGAGATCGAGGCCGAGCCGTGCGCCCTCGACCAGCACCTGCGCCAGCGCGGCGGCATCGCGGTAACCTAAGTTCACGCCCTGGCCCGCAATCGGGTGGATGCCGTGCGCGGCATCGCCGATCAGCGCGAGACGATTATCGGTAATACGCGCAGCATGGTGAAAACCGAGCGGATAGGTCGATCGCGGCGCGATCATCTTAATGTCGCCCAGCACATCGCCCATCGCAGCTTGCGCTTCGGCGGCGAATTCCTGGTCCGAAAGCGACAGGTAACCCGGCGCATCCTTGGCATGGACCGACCAGACAATCGCGCTGCGATGGCCATTCCGGTCATCGGTCATGGGAAGAAGCGCGAACGGCCCGGCAGGATAGAAAATCTCGTACGCAATATCGTTATGCGGCTTGCTGTGCTGGAGCGTGGAGACGATCGCGGCATGATTGTACCGCCAGTTGGCCGTGCGGATGCCGACCTGCTCGCGCATCGGCGAATTGCGTCCGTCGGCAGCGACCAGCAAGGCACCTTTCACGACATCTCCATTGTCGAGTATGACGGTCACGCCGAACTCATTGCGTTCGATACTGGCGGGCTTGGTGCCGTAGCGCAGGTCGATATGTTCGCCCGCTCGTGCGCGCGCCAGCAGTGCTGCGCGTAAATGGCGGTTTTCGTGCATCCAGCCGAGCGGTTCGCCCTCTTCCTGCGGATCGAAGGCCAACCCGCCGGGCAGCAGGCCGTCGGAGACCTGGATGACCCTGATCGGATTGCCGGGTTCGGGGAAATGATCGCTGATGCCGACGCAATCGAACATCCGCTTGGACGAGGAACTGAGCGCGCTCGTGCGTCCATCGAACTTCGCATTGAGGCGGCTTTCAGGGTCCGCCGGGTCGATGACGGTCGAGGTCAGGCCGGCGCTGTCGAGCGCTGCTGCAAGGGCCAATCCCACAAGGCCGCCACCAAGGATGATCACGCGCATTTCCATCCCGCCATTCCTAGCTTCAAACACCGCCTGCCGATACCCCGTTGACCGCGGAGTCCACCAGCGGGCATTCTGTCCGTATTCAAAGGGGAAGACATGGCGACCAAGGCTCAGGAAAAGTGGCAGGACAAGCTGGCCGATAGCACGCGGCGCATCAGCCGCCGGATCGGCGGTTTCGTCGTCGTCGCGCTCGGGCTGGGGCTGGCAATCGCGCTCGCCACGCACGATCGCAACGACCCTGACCTGTCGACGGCAGCCGCGGGGCCGCCCGCCAACTGGCTCGGTACGCCAGGCGCGATGGCGAGCGATATTTCGCTGACCCTGTTCGGCCTGACCGCAATCCTGATCGTTCCGATGCTGCTGGTGATCGGAACGCGGATGATCCGGCTGACGGAGCCAGGGCGCCCCGCCAAACAGTGGGGACTGGGCTTCCTGTCGCTGCTGATCCTCGGCACGGCGATCGGGCTGATGGCGCCCGATGCGGTGAGCGGCCTGCCCGGAGGGTGGGGCGGTGTCCTCGGCATGGCCGGGGCGCAAGGCTTTGACGGCCTGCTCGGCCTGATCGGCGACAGCGGCATCGAGGGGCCGGTGCGCCTGTCGCTGATGGCGGTTGGCCTGGTTGGCGGACTGGCACTTTTCATTCTCGCGCTCGGCATTCGCGATGACGATATCGACTGGATCGCACCGCTGTTCGAGCGCAAGCCCAAGCCCAAGGTCGCCGCGCCCAAGAAGCGCAAGCTGGGCGCGCGCAAGGAGGTCGCACCGCCGCGCCGCGAACCCAAGGTCGCCGAACCCAAGGGGCCGGTCGTGCGGGCAAAGAGCGCCAAGGCCGCGCCGCGCAAGCAGACGACACTGGCGCTTGGCGACAATTACGACCTACCCTCGCTCGACCTGCTGGCACCGGCCGAGGAAGGGCAGAACGACGAGATCGACAAGGCCGCGCTCGAACGCAACGCGCGGCTGCTTGAAAGCGTGCTCGAGGATTTCTCGGTGCGCGGCGATATCGTTGAGGTGAAGCCGGGGCCTGTCGTCACCATGTACGAGCTCGAACCCGCGAGCGGCATCAAGGCCAGCCGGATCATCCAGCTGGCCGATGATATCGCGCGCAACATGAGCGCACTGTCGGCGCGCGTCGCGACCATCCCCGGGCGCAGCGTCATCGGGATCGAACTGCCCAACCAGCAGCGCGACATGGTCATGCTGTCCGAGCTGATCGACAGCGAAGCGTTCGACAGCCAGTCGATGAGCCTGCCGATCATCCTGGGCAAGAATATCTCGGGCGAGCCGGTGATCGCGGACCTAGCGCCGATGCCGCACCTTCTCGTCGCCGGCACCACCGGCTCGGGCAAGTCGGTCGGCCTCAACGCCATGATCCTTTCGCTGCTCTACCGGATGAGCCCCGACGATTGCCGCATGATCATGATCGATCCCAAGATGCTCGAGCTAAGTATCTATGACGATATCCCGCACCTGCTTAGTCCCGTCGTGACCGAGCCCAGCAAGGCCATCCGCGCGCTCAAATGGGCGGTCGAGCAGATGGAAGAACGCTATCGCATGATGGCCAACCTGTCGGTCCGATCGATCGCCAACTTCAACAAGAAGATCAGCGAGGCCAAGGCCAAGGGCAAAACCTTGGAGCGCAAGGTGCAGACCGGTTACGATGCCGACACCGGCCAGCCGACCTACGAGATCGAGGAGCTGGAGTACGAGCCGCTGCCCAAGATTGTGGTGGTGGTCGACGAGCTTGCCGACCTCATGATGACCGCGGGCAAGGAGGTCGAATTCCTGATCCAGCGGCTGGCGCAAAAAGCGCGCGCCGCCGGCATCCACCTGATCATGGCTACGCAGCGGCCGTCGGTCGATGTGATCACCGGCGTGATCAAGGCAAACCTGCCCACCCGCATCAGCTTCCAGGTCACCAGCAAGATCGATTCGCGCACCATTCTGGGTGAGCAGGGCGCCGAACAGCTGCTCGGCAAGGGCGACATGCTCTACATGCCCGGCGGCAAGAAGATTATTCGCGTCCACGGTCCCTTCGTGTCCGACGACGAAGTCCGCCGCGTTGCCGATCATTGGCGCGCACAGGGGCATCCCGACTATATCCAGGCGGTCACCGAGGAGCCCGAAGATGGCGGCTATCTGTTCGACGGTCAGCCGGTCGGCGAAGACGACGCCGAGACGCAACAATTCCGCAAGGCGGTCCAGATTGTAGCGGAAAGCCAGAAGGCGTCGACCAGCTATCTCCAGCGCCAGATGCGCGTCGGCTACAACACCGCGGCGCGCTTGATCGAACGGATGGAGAAGGAGGGGCTGGTGTCGGGCCCCGATCATGTCGGGCGGCGCGAAGTCCTGATCGACCCGGACGGTAATCCGATTTAGCGCTCGTTTTACCTTAACCGCGCGGAACGCGGGAATTCACCACGCATTCAACCCCGGACTGCCAGTAAGGCACCGAACAAGCTTTTGAGGATTTGTGATGAAATTCACTACGTTTCTGGCCCCCGTGGCCGCAGTTGCCATGGTTGCCGCGCCCGCGCCTGCCGCGGTGCAGCAGGCCCCGACCATCGATCAGGTCGAACGCCATATCTCGGCGACCAGCACGATGACCGCCAATTTCACCCAGACCGACGGCAAGGGTCGCTCGATTTCGGGCACCCTTTCGATGAAGCGCCCGGGCAAGGTGCGCTTCGACTATGGCAAAAACGCCAACATGCTGATGGTGGGTGACGGCAAACGGCTCTACTTCCTCGATTACGAGGTGAAGCAGAAGTCGAGCTGGAAGATCTCCGAATCGCCGCTTGCTGCGCTGCTGGACGACAAGCCCGACCTGTCGCGCATTGCCCGCATCGTGCCGAGCGATGATCCGCGCGTCGTGATCGTTCGCGCCCGCGATTCGCGGCGTCCCGAATTCGGCACGTTGATCCTGGCGTTCACCAAACGCGCTTCGGCCCCGGGCGGTCTGCAGCTCGAGGGCTGGACCGCGATCGATGCGCAGAACAAGCGCACCGCCGTGCGGCTCGACAACCAGCGCTACAACGTGGGCGTTTCGGACAGCAAGTTCACCTTCGTCGACCCCGAAAAGTAGGGCTAAAGACTATAGTCTTTAAACGAAACTGTTCATGTTGGCGAAAGGCAGTTCGCGTTAGATAAGAAGTCGATAGCGGCAAGAGCCGGAGTTTCCCCCTGTTATCCGGACGTCGTTATCGCCTTGCGTGACGAACGCTAGGTGACCCTCGCTCCACGCCCCCGGAGCGGGGGTCTTCTTTTTGCGCGCGTTGCGCCTGTCGATAGCTTCGCTAAAAGGCCCGAAACCCAAGAGGATTCTTCGTGTCGACAATCAAGATTGCCAGTTGGAACATCAATTCGGTTCGCGCCCGTCCCCATATCGTCGAGAAGTTTCTGATCGAAACGGCGCCAGACATCTTGTGCCTGCAGGAAACCAAGGCGCACAACGATGTTTTCCCGCGCAAGATGTTCGAACAATGGGGCTATCCGCACCTCGCGCTCAACGGGCAGAAGATGCACCACGGGGTCGCGACCATCAGCAAGCTGCCGCTCGAGGAAGATCTGCGCCACGATTGGCAGGACAATGGCGAGGCGCGCCATGTCGGCGTGCGCGTGGCGGGCAAGTTCCGGCTTGAGAATGTCTATGTGCCCGCAGGCGGCGACATTCCCGACCGCGAACAGAATCCCAAGTTCGGGCAGAAGCTCGATTTCATCGACCGCATGACTGCGTGGAGCAAGGATTTGAAGGAACCGACATTGATCGTCGGCGATTTCAATATCGCGCCGCTGGAATGCGACGTGTGGAGCCATAAGCAACTCCTCAAGGTGGTCAGCCATACGCCGATCGAGGTCGAAACGCTCAGGCGCTTTCAGAAAAGCCATGACTGGGTGGATCTCGGCCGCAAATTCATTCCCGCGCCAGAGCGCTGCTTCACTTGGTGGAGTTATCGCAATCGCGACCACACGGTGAACGATCGCGGCCGCCGGCTCGATCATATGTGGGCCAGCCCCAACCTTGCCGACCATGTGGTCGCGCACGACGTCCTGGAACCGGCGCGCAGTTGGGAAAAGCCGTCCGACCACGTCCCGCTAACGGTGGACATCGAGATTTGACCGATGCGCCCGTCCGCGATGCCGTGAAGGCGTTGCAGCGCGGGCTTCCCGTGCGCATCGAGGGCGGTCCGACCATCCTCGCGCTCGAAACGGGAAAGCCGAGCAAAGCGGGCGTCCTCATCCTTAGCGGGGCGCGGGCCGCAGCGCTTGGGCTCGGCAACCGGCGCGAAGCCTGCGGCGGTACGCCGGTCCGGGTCAGCGCCGATTGGCTCGATGTCGAGGCCGCGCGCTCGCTGGTCGATCCGGCGGGTGACTTTTCGCGCGGGCCGCTCGGCCCGTTGCAGACCGCGTCTTGCGAGGAAGGTGACGCTGAAGCGGTCAAGCTGCTGTCGCTGGCCGGGTTGCTGCCTGCCGCGTGGCTGGTCGATGCCAGCAACGCAGAAACGGTATCTTCCCACGACATTGAAAGTGCGCAGCGCAGCGTCGACCTTGTCGCGCGGGCCAACCTGCCGCTCGAAGGTCTTCCCGAAACACAGATGGCCATCTTCCGCGATGGCGCCAATGGCGAAGAACATGCTGCGCTGATCGTCGGGGCGTTCGGGGGCAAACCGCCGCTCGTCCGGCTGCATTCGGAGTGCCTGACGGGCGATGTCTTTGGCAGCCTCAAGTGCGATTGCGGTCCGCAGTTGAAGCAGGCGCTCAAGCTTCTCGGGCAAGAGGGTGGGGGCATCCTGCTCTATTTGCGCCAGGAAGGGCGCGGGATCGGGCTGGCGAACAAGCTGCGCGCCTATGCGCTGCAGGATCGCGGGCTCGATACGGTCGATGCCAATGCGCGTCTGGGGTTTGCCGACGACGAGCGCGATTATGGCGCCGCAGCCGCCATCCTGAAAGCGCTAGGGGCGCATCAGGTGCGCCTGCTCACCAACAATCCGGCCAAGGTCGAAGGGCTGGAAGCCGAGGGCGTATCGGTGGTCAAACGCGTGCGCCACCAGATGCCGCCCAATCCGCACAACGCGCACTATCTCAGCGTAAAGAAAGCGCGTTCAGGCCATATCGACGATTAGTCGCGGGCGCCGAATAGTGCCGTTCCAATGCGCACGGCGGTTGCGCCCAGCATCACAGCCTCTTCGTAATCGCTCGACATGCCCATCGAAAGACCGTCAATCCCGTGCCGCCGCGCCAGTTCGGCGGTTAGCGCGAAGAAGGGCGACGCCTCGACGCCTTGCGGCGGCATCGCCATCAGGCCGGCGACCGGGATGCCCGCATCTTTGACCTTGGCATGGAAGTCCTCGAGCTGCTTGATCGGCAGGCCGCCTTTTTGATCTTCCTCGCCAATATCGATCTGGATGTAGCAAGCGGGCTTCGTTTCCAGCTTGGCCAATTCCTTGAGCAACGACGTGCGGTCGAGCGAATGGATCACGTCGAAAATCTCGGCGGCGTCCGCTGCCTTGTTGGACTGCAGCTGTCCCACCATGTGCAGCCGCACGTCCGGATACTCGGCCTTGAGCGCATGCCATTTGTCTTGCGCTTCCTGCACGCGATTTTCCCCGAAGTCGCGGTGCCCCGCTTCGAGCAGCGGGCGGATCGCGTCCGCATCGTGCCGCTTGGAGACCGCAATCAACGTCACATCTTCCGGCTTGCGGCCAGCGCGTTTCGCGGCGCGTGCGATATTCTCTTTTACCTGGTCGAGCTCTTTCATGGCCTGCGCTATAGGAAGCGCGATGCTTCCCCGCCAGACCCTCTTCACCGACGAGCGGATCGGCGACGCATTGCTGCCCGCGATCGAGCGATTGCCCGCGGGAAGCGGCGTCGTATTCCGGCACAAACGCCTTGCAGCGGAAGAACGCGCCACGCTGGCACGCAAGGTCGCTGGAATCTGTACGCGGCGGGCCTTGATCCTGTCGGTGAGCGAGGACGTGGCTTTGGCGCGATCGGTGGGCGCCGCCTACATCCATAAACCGACGAGCGATCCTGACGGCATGCGCTTTACGCTGCCCGTACATAACCAAGATGAAGCCGCACAGGCGCGGCGAAGCGGCGCAGCAATCGTTTATGTTTCACCTGTTTTCCCGTCGAACTCGCATCCTGGTGGCCAGGCGCTGGGGATCGAGGCAGCACATGACCTTGCCCGGATCAGCGGCTGCCCTGCCATCGCGCTAGGCGGCATGGACCAAGCGCGATTCGAAGCGTTCGGCAGAGACTTGTTTGTAGGGTGGGCCGGAATCGACGCGCTACTGCGCGGCGCGCCTAGAACTTGAAGGCCGTTCCGACGTAGACCGCCTGGCTGTCGCGGCGATTGTCCTGCTGGCCCGGATCGTCGATGCGATCTTGGTCGATGCGATAGCGAACGCCGCCAGTCACCGCGAGGCGATCGGTGATCTTCACTTCGCCGCCGACGTCGAGCGAATAGGTCTCGGACGGGCGCAGCGCAGGAGCGACACGGTTCATGTCACGATCCGCGGCAACCGATACACGGCCGGTGAAGCGCTTGAGATTATAGCTGACGCCGACAAGTGCGCTTTCGCGATCGGCGATCCGCGGATCATCCGAGTCGCGTTTGGCGACATCGCTCGATACCGCAAAATCTTTCCAGCCCACAGCGACGCCGAGATTGTAGCTGGTCGGGTTGAGGCTCGGGGCCGCCGAAGACTTGGTCACGCTTTCGGCAGCGCGATTGCCCGTTCGCGCCGCATTTTCGCTGGTGCGCACGGCAACACGAAGTTGCGACGGGCGATCCTTGGCGGCGGCAGGCGTAAAACGGAAGCCGCGCGCATCGGGCCCGCGCGAGGCGAAAGCCGCGGCGAGACGCGGATCGGCACCGGCCGGCGTGAAGCTGCGTTCATAACTGACCGATACGGGGCGTTCGCGCTCTTTGCTTTGCTGGGCAGTGGCGGGAAGCGATACGAGCGCGGCAAGGGCACAAAGCGAGGCCGTGGCGGCAAGACCGCGGGCTTTCCAGGCTTTGTCAGGTCCCTGTTTCACGACTCGTACATACTCCTCGACCCCACCTATATAAGCCCTGAACGCACAAGAATCCACGTGGCTCCACGATTCCTTGGCCCCCTGTGGCGGACTCGTCACACGATGGGACAACACGCCGGTGCGACTTGCCGACTTGGCAGGAGCGATTTGGCCGTCTAACCCTCTAGGCGAAACCAGTTTTCCTAAAGAGAGATTCTATGCGCCCGACCCTTGCACGTACCGCCCTGTTGATTGCCGTTTCCGGCCTGACGCTTGGCGCCTGCCAGTCGAACAATGTCGCACCTGTCGGGATGGCACCGGCGGTGACCAACCAGATCGGCGTGAACACCTACCTGTGGCGCGCCGCGATCGACACGGTTTCGTTCGCCCCGCTGCTGACCGCGGATTCGGCGGGCGGCGTGATCGTCACCGATTGGTACAGCTCGCCCAACGCACCGGGTGAACGCGTCAAGCTTACCGTGTCGATCCTCGATGCGCAGCTTCGTGCCGACGCCGTGCGCGTCAATGCGGTGCGCGAAGTCAACCAGGCCGGCAGCTGGGTCAGTGCGCCGGTGAGCGCTGCCACTGTGCAGAAGCTCGAAGACATCATCCTGGTGCGCGCACGCGACATCCGCCGCGCGACCGTCGCCCCCAGCTAATGCGTTTCGATCCGGGAAAAGCCGATCGGCATTGGCAGCAGCGCTGGGACGAGGCGCGGCTGTTCGAGGCGGATTCCGATAGCGACAAGCCCAAGGCCTATGTGCTCGAGATGTTTCCCTATCCATCGGGGCGCATTCATATGGGCCATGTGCGCAATTACACGATGGGCGATGTCCTCGCGCGGTATCGCCGCATGACCGGCTGCGAAGTGCTCCACCCGATGGGATGGGACGCGTTCGGCATGCCGGCGGAAAATGCCGCGATGGAGCGTAAGGTGCATCCGGGCGAATGGACGTGGGAAAATATCCGCACCATGCGCGAGCAGTTGAAGGGCATCGGTTTTGCCTTCGACTGGAGCCGCGAACTCGCGACCTGCAATCCTGATTATTACGGGCACGAGCAAGCGATCTTCCTCGACCTGCTCGACGCCGGACTGGTCTTCCGAAAGGAGAGCGAGGTCAATTGGGATCCGGTCGACATGACCGTGCTGGCGAACGAACAGGTGATCGACGGAAAGGGCTGGCGCTCGGGCGCCGAGGTCGAGCGCAAGAAACTGAGCCAGTGGTTCCTCAAGATTACGCAATTCGCCGACGAGTTGCTGGAAGGCTTGGATAGCCTCGACAAATGGCCAGACAAGGTGCGGCTGATGCAGGAGAACTGGATCGGCAAGAGCGTCGGTTTGCAGTTCAGGTTCGCGCTGGCCGACGCCGTCGGCGACCAGACCGATGTCGAGGTCTTCACCACGCGCCCTGATACAATCTTTGGGTCCAGTTTCATCGCCGTGGCGGCCGATCACCCGCTGGCACAGGCGGTGGCAGCGGACGATGCCGACGCGCAGGCCTTCATCGACAAGTGCAAGGCGGGTGGTACCAGCGCAGCCGACATCGAGACTGCCGAAAAGCAGGGCTACGACACCGGGCTCAAGGCCGTGCACCCGTTCGATCCAGACTGGCACCTTCCCGTCTACATCGCGAACTTCGTGCTGATGGATTACGGCACCGGCGCGGTGTTCGGTGTGCCCGGCCACGACCAGCGTGATTTTGAATTTGCGACCAAATACGACCTGCCGAGCAAGCGCGTGGTAGCCCGCTTGCTCGAGGAGGCGGATGCGCCGATTGGGAAAGAGGCGGACACCGAAGCAGGCGTGGCAGTCAATTCGCGCTTTCTCGACGGCATGGACACCGAAGCCGCCAAGGCCGAGGTCATCAAGCGCGCCGAGGCCGGTAAATGGGGCGAGGGGCAGACCGTGTTCCGCCTGCGTGACTGGGGCGTCAGCCGCCAGCGTTACTGGGGCACGCCGATCCCGATCATACATTGCGATGCTTGTGGCGCCGTGCCCGTGCCGCGCGATCAACTGCCGATCATACTCCCCGATGACGTAAGCTTCGACATTCCTGGCAACCCGCTCGACCGCCACCCGACGTGGGGGAAAGTCGATTGCCCCGAATGCGGTTCGCCTGCGCGGCGCGAAACCGATACGCTCGACACCTTCGTTGATTCGAGCTGGTACTTCATCCGCTTTGCCAGCCAGCCCAAGGATAAGCCATTCGACAAGGCCGAGGCCGAAAAATGGCTGCCCGTCGGCCAGTATATCGGCGGGGTCGAACACGCGATCCTGCACCTGCTCTACGCCCGCTTCATCACCCGCGCGCTGCAGTATATCGGCAAGGTCGACATCGCCGAACCCTTTGCCGGCCTGTTCACGCAGGGCATGGTGACGCACGAGACATACCAGGCGGCTGACGGCAGCTGGCTGTCGCCGGGCGAAGTCACCCGATCGGGTGATGACTGGACACGCGTGGACAACGGCGAACGGGTTACCCCCGGCCGCGTCGAGAAGATGTCCAAGTCGAAGAAGAACACGGTCGATCCCACCCCGATCCTTGACAAATACGGGGCCGATGCGGTGCGCTGGTTCATGCTGTCCGACAGCCCGCCCGAACGCGATCTCGAATGGTCCGAAGGCGGCATTGAGGGCGCGGGGCGTTTCGTCCAGCGCGTCTGGCGGCTTGCTCACGCAGAAAAAGGCAAGGGCGAGGACAAGTCGGTGCTCCAGAAGATGCACCGCACCATCGCGGCCGTCACCGAAGCGATCGAAGGGCTGCAATTCAACAAGGCCGTCGCGGCGGTCTACGAGTTGGTGAATACGCTCGAAAAGGCCGATGGCTCGGCGAGCCGCGACGAAGCGATCGACACGCTGATCAAGCTCATCGCCCCGATGGCCCCGCATCTTGCCGAAGAGGCAGCAGCAGCGCGCGGCGGTGAGGGGTTCATCGCCGACGCGGCATGGCCCACGCACGACCCCACGATGCTCGTCGACGACGAGGTGACGATGGTGGTGCAGGTGAACGGCAAGCTGCGCGATAAGATCCAGGTCGCGCGCGGCCTGCCCAAGGACGAAGCCGAGGCAATGGCGCTGGCGCTCGACAAGATCCAGTCGCAGCTCGACGGCAATCCGCCCCGCAAGGTGATTGTCGTGCCCGACAGGTTGGTGAACATCGTCGCATGAAGTGGCTGATGCTCTCTCTTGCCCTGATGCTGGCGGCCTGCGGGCTCCGACCGCTCTACGGGACGAGTGATGGTGCGGTCAGCCGCGCCGAGCTATCGCGCATCGTGTTATCGACGATCGACGAACGTTCGGGCTGGCTACTGCGCAACGCGCTGGTCGACAGGCTTGGAAGCAGCGAGGAAGCGCCGCTTTACCGCCTCGATATCGTGATCGACGATGACATCACGCGCTTCGGCATTCGCGGCGATGCCGCCGCGACCCGCGAACGGCGCACGTTGCGCGCCCGCTACCAGCTGGTCGACCTGTCGAGCGGTGAAACGGTGCTCGATGCGACCGCGGGCTTCGATGCAGGTATCGACATTACCAGTTCCGAATACGCGACCGTCGCTGCCGAACAGACGGCGTCCGAGCGCCTGGCGCAGGAAGTCGCGGACGACATGGTCGCGCGGATCGCGCTCTACCTCAGCCGGTCGGGCCAGTGATTGCCGACAAACGCAATCCCTCACGCCAATTGGGCGACCCTAATGTTCGCTTCTACTTGTTTTACGGCCCCGATGAGGCCGGTTCGCGCAGCCTTGCCGATCAGTTGCTGCAAAAGCTTGCCGCCGAAAAGTCGTCCGTAGAGGGAGCGGTACTGAAGAGCGACCCAGCCCGCCTTGCCGACGACGCGGCTGCAATCAGCATGTTTGGCGGCAAGCAGCTAATCTGGATCGAGCCTTGCGGCGACGAGATCACCGATGCGGTGCTGGCGTTGCTCGAGGCCCCGAAGGGCGAGCATTTGGTGGTCGCGGTTGCTGGCGGATTGCGCCGCAACGGGCGATTGTTGAAGGCGGTCGAATCGCATCCCGAGACGCTGGTCCACGCCTCTTACGAGCCCGAGGACCGGGCGCTCGACGATTTGATCGAGACGATGGCGGCGGCAGAGAATCTACGGCCTGACCCTGGCGTCACGACGCGGATTGCTTGCACGACGGGCTCGAACCGCGCGATTGCGGCGCAGGAACTCGCCAAATATGCGCTTTACCTCGATGCTTCGCCGGAAAGGCCTGCTTCGTTATCGCACGAGGCGGTCGACGCCATCGGCGCGGTGCTGGCCGAAGACCGGTTCTTCGCTCTCGGCGATGCGGCGATGGCTGGCGATATCGAGGCGTTGGAAACCGGGCTGGCAGCAGTATCCGAAAACGGGAGCGAGGCGGTAACCGTCATCCGCGCCATGCAGCGCCGAATTATGCAGATTGCGCCCATGGCCGCGCGAGTGGCCGCGGGCGAAAACGCGTCTGGCGTCATGACGTCAATGGGTAAGTCTCTGTTTTGGAAGGACAAACCACTCGTCCAGAAGCTGCTGCATCGCTGGCCAGCAGACCGGTTGGCGCGATTGGCCGAACGTATATCGTCGCTCGAACAACAGCTAATTTTTGGCAAGGGTCCCGCGCGTGCGCAGTTAGCCGAAGAAATGTTGGCAGTTGCGCGCGCGGGGCGTCGCTAGATCGGTTCACCCGAAAGGCGCTGACACACCATATCGAGCTGATCGAGCGTCCGGTAGGCCAGCTGGACCTTCCCACCCTTATTGCCGTGCGCGATTTTCACCTTCAGCCCGAGCATATCGCCAAGCTGGCTTTCGAGCGCCTTGAGATCCGCATCGACCGGATGGGCCGTTTTCGCACCCTTCTTGCTAGTAGAGCCGCCCGCCTTGCCCTCCTTGGCGCGCACCTCGGCCTCGCGGACGCTCAAGCCCTGGGCAACGATTGCCTTGGCGAGATTCGAAGGATCCTCAGCCGTTAGAACCGCACGGGCATGCCCCATGCTGATATCGCCTTTCATTAGCAATTCTGCGACATCGCTGGGTAGGTCGAGTAGCCGCATCATGTTCGCGATATGCGAGCGAGATTTACCTACTAGCTTGCCGATCGTGGCTTGGTCGTGCCCGTACGTCTCCGCGAGCGCCTTATAGCCCTTTGCTTCTTCAATCGCGTTGAGATCTTCGCGCTGGATATTCTCAATCAACGCGATTTCGGCGACGGCTTCATCATCGAACGACCGGATTATTGCTGGGATTTCATGAAGTTGCGCCTTTTGCGCTGCGCGCCAGCGGCGCTCCCCCGCGATGATCTGGTACCCGCCACCGGCCGGGCGCACCAGAATAGGCTGCAGGACACCCTTTTCAGCGATCGACGCCGCGAGCTCTTCGAGCGCGGTATCGTCGAACTGACGACGCGGCTGCGCGGGGTTTGGCTTGATACTGCTAATCGATAGCCGTTCGATCGAAGCGCCGGTGCCGACCGGCTTTTTGCCGGCGCGCTGATCAGCGTCATCGAGCAGCGCCGACAGCCCACGGCCCAATCCCGTCGGTTTCTTCATCAGGCTGCCTCCGCCGGTTGTGGCAGCCGCTGCAGCAACTCACGCGCCAATTGCAGATAGGCTTCCGAACCAGGACATTTCAAATCGTACACGAGCGCAGGAATGCCGTGGCTGGGCGCTTCAGATAGGCGCACGTTGCGCGGAACCACGGTCTCGAACACCGTCGTCCCAAGGCATGCGCGAACATCGTCCGCGACCTGGCCGGACAAGTTGTTGCGCCGATCGTACATGGTGAGCGCCACCCCCAGAATGGAAAGATCGGGATTGAAGCCCGACCGCACACGTTCGACCGTCTGCAGCAACTGGCTGAGCCCCTCTAAGGCGAAGAACTCGCATTGCAGCGGGATAAGCAGCTGGCGCGCCGCGACAAGGGCGTTGACGGTCAGCAGGCCGAGCGACGGAGGACAATCCATGAGAACAAGATCCCAGCGGCCCGTAGGGGTATCGTTGAGAGCGTTTTCGAGGCGATGCGTGCGCTCGTCGAGCGAGACGAGCTCTACTTCGGCGCCCGAGAGATCGACAGTCGCCGGCAGCAGGTCGAGACGCGGTACGCGGGTCTCGATCGCCGCTTCCTCGACGGTTTTCTCGCCCAAAAGCACGTCATAGCTCGATGCGCGCCGATCCTGCGAGCTGATCCCCAGGCCGGTCGACGCATTACCCTGCGGATCGATGTCGATCAGCAGCACCTTCCACCCGATCGCGGCGAGCGCCGTCGCAAGATTGATGGCTGTCGTCGTCTTGCCGACTCCGCCCTTCTGGTTTGCCACCGCAATCCGGATCATCGCTTTCCTCCCCTCGATTTCGGCTGCACGCCCCTCATACGCACGATCGAAGCATGAGCATCCGTCACGCTCTCTACGGTCGAGCATTCAAAGTGCCAGAAGCGGCGCGCCTCTTCCAGTTCATCCACCGCTTTTTTGCCCTTGGGCAGGACCCAGAGCGATTTTTCTGTGGATAGATGACGGGACATCCTGAGGAATTTCGACAAATTGGCCACGGCGCGGCCAGTGATGACCTGAAACGGGCCATCCAAGTCACTTGCCTTGCCTTCGACAAGACGCACCCGATCCCCGAGTCGCAAGTCTGAGACGACTTTTTCTAGGAATCGCACTCGCAGCGGCCGGGGCTCGACCAAAGTAAAAGTCGAAGAAGGGTCAAGGATGGCGAGCACCATCCCCGGCAAGCCAGGGCCGGTGCCAATATCCACCCACGTGGCGCGCGCAGCTCCTGCGATTGGCAGAAGTTGGGCCCCATCCAAGATATGACGCTCAAACACGCTATCTTCGGTGCTCTTGGATATCAGGTTCTGCCGCTTATTTTCTATGAGTAAGGATGATATGAAGAGCTCTATCTGATTCCATGTTTCACGTGAAACATCGACGCCAGTTACCTCCGCGAGCCGCTCAGGCTGCATTGCGTTTCGAAAGTGCAAAGTGGAGCGCACTGAGAGCGGCGGGTGTGATGCCGGCGATTCGCGAGGCTTGGTCTAAGTTATCTGGTCGCGCAGCGGAGATACGTTCGATCATTTCGCTAGATAGGCCTGCCACGGTTGCGAAATCAAATTCCGAGGGTACTGCGATCGACGCGTCCTTCCGCATAGTCTCCCATTCGCGCTCTTGGCGTTGGAGGTATGGCGCGTACAGAGTGTCAGCGATGACTTCCGAAGCGGCAACGTCGTCGTCAGCAAATCGACTACGCACCGCCGCGACTGTATCGGGACGCGAAATCCATTGCTTGAGAGATTTTGACCCTCCCTCGACGCCCAGTTCTTTTGCCTCGACGATCTCCTCAAGATTAGCCGAGATAATGGCTTTGCGTTCCATATGGCGGTCGATGGCATCACTATGGCGCGAACTGACACCCGAGGCCTTGGCCGCCTCGCCCAAACGCGCAACTGCATTGTCAGCCCGCAAATGAAGTCGATACTCGGCTCGGGCTGTCATCATCCGATAGGGCTCGCAAACCCCGTGTACAATTAGATCGTCGATCATCACACCGATATAGCTCGACTGCCGGTCGAAAAGTGTGGGATCATTTCCAGTGGCCAAAGCAGCTGCGTTGATCCCGGCAACCATTCCTTGCGCCGCCGCTTCTTCATATCCAGTCGTGCCATTGATCTGGCCCGCGAAGAACAATCCGTCGATGTCCTTCGAGGCCAAGCGCGCATCCAGCCTTCGCGGATCGGCATACACATATTCGACGGCGTAACCTGGCTGCAGGATCTCGACCGCTTCGAGCCCTTCGATCGTCGTCATCATTTCCAGCTGCGCATCCAGCGGTAAGGACGTCGATATGCCGGCCGGATAGACAAGATTCGTATCCAGGCCCTCCGGCTCGAGGAAAATTTGATGGCCGTCGCGATCGGCGAAGCGCTTCACCTTGTCTTCGATTGACGGACAATACCGTGGACCGCGACCATCGATCGAACCCGAGTATAGCGGAGAGCGGTCCGCATGGTTCGCAATCACCTCGTGTGTCCGAGGATTTGTACGCGTGATGGCACAATCTACCTGAGGAAGACGCTTAACGTCAGAAAACGCGGAAAATCGCCACTTTTCCTGATCGGTGGGCTGGGGCGCAAGCAAAGCCCAATCGATGGTGCGACCATCGAGCCGTGGAGGCGTGCCGGTCTTGAGCCGGCCATGCGCCAGGCCGAAGTCGTCAAATTGGTCACCAAGCCGTGTCGCCGCACGTTCTTCAACGCGACCACCCTCGGCGCGCTCATGACCACGAAATATCCGTCCGCCCAAGAAGGTACCGGTCGCCACCACGACGCAACGCGCCGCTACCCGCGAGCCGTCCGCCAGAACCACCCCGCCAACTCGATCGCCCGCCAGACCAAGTTCCGTCACCTCGCCAAGAATCCAATCAATCGGTAGCCGCTTCAAGGCATCCTGCGTGGCAGCATGAAACAATGACCGATCGGCCTGAATTCGCGGACCTTGCACTGCCGGCCCCTTGCTCCGGTTCAGCATGCGGTAGTGGATGGCAGCAGCATCTGACGTCTTGGCCAACAGCCCCTCGAACACGTCCAGCTCGCGAACGAGATGACCTTTGCCTACCCCGCCGATCGAGGGGTTGCATGACATCTGACCGGCATTGTTTTTGGAAAAGCTAACAAAAGCCGTCCTGGCGCCGCGCTGCGCCGCCGCCACGGCAGCTTCCACGCCGGCGTGACCTGCTCCAATTACGATGACGTCATACATAATGACGCCTTATCAGACACGTAGCGACGTTTCACGTGAAACATCACTTGCCGAGACAGAAGCGCGCAAAAATACGATCAAGCACGTCGTCCATGCCTTGAGCGCCTAATAGCGCATCAATTGCGTTTCGGGCCGATCGCAGTTGTTCGGCCAGTAAAACAGGATCGGGTTGATTTGCGAGTTGCGCTTTGACGTCCTTCAAAGCAGCGACATGATGGCGCGACAAAGAAAGTCCATCGGCTGCCGGCAGCAATGTCTTCGCTGTCTTGCCAATGATCGCGAGCAATTCTTCGACACCAGCACCCGTCTTCGAGGAGACAGCAATATCGTGCGGCTCTGCGGTGCCTCCCAGGTCCGATTTGGCAGCGACTCGAATAACCCGCGGATGGGTCGGGATAGCTTCAGACTTGCCGAGCCATAGAAGAATATCGGCGCGCTCGATCTCACCAGACGCCCGGTCGATTCCGATCTTTTCCACCGTCCCGCTTGCTTCGCGCAACCCCGCGGTATCCGCCAAGACATAAGCGATACCATCAATACGTACGGGCACCTCGATCACATCGCGTGTTGTCCCTGCCTCGGCGCTCACAATCGCACGATCGCTACCTACTAAGGCATTAAGAAGACTGGACTTTCCGGCATTAGGGGGGCCGGCAATGACCACACGTACGCCATCGCGTAGCGGACGGCGCTCGGGGAGTTCGAGAAGACGTCCGACCTCCTTGCGCGCGGCCTCGAGTTGTGCGGCAATAGCATCTTCATGCCCACTGGTCTCATCCTCATCGCCAACATAGTCGATGCTTGCTTCCGCCATGGCTGAAAGGTCGATCAGCATCTCTCGCAACGTTCCGAGACGATCATGCAACCCGCCCTGCAATAACGACAAGGCAGCCTTGCGTTGGCCCTCGGTCTCCGCTTCGAGCAGATCGCCAAGTCCTTCGGCTTCGGTGAGATCCATTATGCCATTGCGGAGCGACTGACGCGTAAACTCGCCCGGCTGCGCTAGCCGGACATCTGGACATGCCGTTAGTGCTTCAAGCATTGCTTCGACCACCGCGCGACTACCGTGACAATGAAACTCGACCAGGTCTTCGCCGGTCGCGCTATTGGGTCCGGGGAATGAAAGCAGCAGGCCGCGATCGATCAACTCACCGGTTCGGGGGTGACGGAAATCGCGCAAGCTCGCTTGGCGCGGCGGGGGGAGGGCGCCCGCAATACCGCTCGCCGCGGCCTGCGCCTCGGGACCGCTCAGCCTCAGAATCGCGATTGCTGCGGGAAGCCGCCCTGACGACAGGGCGACAATGGTCATCCGCCGAAGAAGAGGCCGATCCCGACCTGCGGATCGACAATGCCGTCATAGATCATCTTGCCGGCGACCCAGACGATTACCGCAAGACCGATATAAGCGATCCACTTATAACGCTCGATATATTTGGCGATGATGTTGGCTGCGAGGCCCATCAAGGCGACCGCAAAAATCAGGCCGACGATCAGGATGCCGGGATGCTCGCGCGATGCGCCGGCAACGGCAAGCACATTGTCGAGGCTCATCGAAACGTCGGCTACGGCAACAGCCCAGGCTGCGCCATAAAAGCTCTTGGCCGATTTTACGCCGCTGGTCTCATCGCCCGAAATTTCCGGGCTGCCAGGGCTTTCGCCACTATGATGCAGCTCGCGCCACATTTTCCAGGCCACCCAGACCAACAGCAGGCCACCGATGAAAATCAGGCCGACGATGGCCAGCAGCTGTGTGACCACGAGCGCAAAGGCAACGCGTAGGACAAGTGCCGCCATGACGCCGATGATGATAACCTTGCGGCGCTGGTCAGGTGGAAGACCCGCGGCCAAAGCGCCGACGACGATGGCGTTGTCGCCCGCGAGTACCAGATCGATCGCCAGTACCTGAAGGAAGATGACCATCTTCTCAGGGTTGGTGATGTCGGAGAAGTCGGTGACGATAGCGTCCCACATCTCTGCCGGACCGCCAAGCGACAAGCCCTCCGCCGAGGCGGCTGCCAGCAACAGCATCAACTGTTCGATCATCAAATACCCTGTTCGTTATCTGGTCGTATCATAGGTCCAAACGGGCATCAGGCCTACTGGTTCATGCTCGCGAAGAAATCTTCGTTGGACTTGGCGTCTTTCATCTTGTCGAGCAGGAATTGCATCGCGTCGATCGTGCCCATCTGCATCAGGATACGGCGCAGCACCCACATCTTGGAAAGCGTCGCCTGATCGACGAGCAATTCTTCCTTGCGGGTGCCGGATTTGCCGACATCGAGGCTGGGGAAGATGCGCTTGTCGGCAACCTTGCGGTCGAGCACGATTTCGCTGTTACCGGTGCCCTTGAATTCTTCGAAGATGACCTCGTCCATCTTGGAGCCGGTATCGATCAGCGCGGTGGCGATGATCGAGAGCGATCCGCCTTCCTCGATGTTGCGCGCTGCGCCGAAGAACCGCTTGGGGCGCTGCAACGCGTTGGCGTCGACACCGCCGGTGAGCACCTTGCCCGAGCTGGGCACGGTCGTGTTGTAGGCGCGACCGAGACGCGTGATCGAGTCAAGGAGGATCACGACATCCTTCTTGTGCTCGACAAGGCGCTTGGCTTTTTCGATAACCATTTCAGCGACTTGCACATGTCGCGAGGCGGGTTCGTCAAAGGTCGAAGAGACGACTTCGCCCTTCACGCTGCGCTGCATGTCGGTGACTTCTTCGGGACGTTCGTCGATCAGCAGGACGAGGAGGAAGACTTCGGGATGATTGTCGGTGATCGCCTTGGCGATGTTCTGCAGAAGGACGGTCTTACCCGTGCGCGGCGGCGCAACAATCAGCGCGCGCTGCCCCTTGCCGAGCGGCGCGACGATATCGATCACCCGGGCGCTCTTGTCCTTCTCCGTCGGGTCCGAACTGTCGAGCGTGAGCTTTTCATCCGGGTAGAGCGGGGTGAGGTTGTCGAAGTTGACGCGCTGGCGCACCGCGCTCGGCTCGTCGAAGTTGATCTGAGTGGCATTGATCAGCGCGAAATAACGCTCGCCATCCTTGGGGCTGCGGATTTCGCCTTCGACCGTGTCGCCCGTACGAAGGCCGAGTTTCTTGACGAGGTGCGGCGCGACATAAATGTCGTCGGGGCCAGCGAGGAAGTTGGCTTCGGGGCTGCGCAGGAAACCGAAGCCGTCATTGAGGACTTCGATCGTCCCCATGCCCATGATCTGTTCACCCTCGTCGGCATGTTCCTTGAGGATCGAGAACATGATGTCCTGCTTGCGCATCGTGGACGCGCCCTCGACACCGAGATCCTCGGCCATCTTGACCAGTTCGGCGGGCGCTTTCTGCTTCAGTTCTTGGAGATGCATCATGGCGATAATATTCCTAGGCATGGGAAGCCTGTTGGCGCGACAGGCGAGGACCGCTGGTGTCGCGTGGCGGTGGGTTGAAGCATCGGCGGGAAAGGAAAAGCGGGCCGATGCGCCGCCTTCGCCCATCAGCTAGAAAGCCCGGCGTCCCGAGTCAATAATGATCGGGCGGACCGACGCGTTAAAAAGGTCGCACGATCACCAGGATGACGATGAGGATGGTGAAGATACCGGGCACCTCGTTGAGAAAGCGCAGCGCCTTGCCCGACAGCGGGCGTTCGCCGCGCGCCAGCTTCTTGCCGAATGCGCTGATCCAGCCCTGGTATCCGGTCAGCAGGACCACGAGCAGGAACTTGGCGTGGAACCAGCCTTGCGCAAAGGCGCCGACATGCAAGGCGAGCGCGAGACCCAGGATCCAGCTCAAGATCATCGCCGGGAGCAGGATCACCGTGCGGGCGCGATCCTCGCGTTCGATCCAGGCCCGGTCTTCGGCCGATCCCGCAGTCGTTTCGTGATGATGGACGTAATAGCGCGGCACGATGAAGAGCCCCGCCATCCAGAAAATGATGAAGATGACATGCGCTGCCTTCACCCACAGATAGGCGGCACCCAGAAATCCGATTAGCTGGTCCATCAGCCTTTCACCCGCTGCATCATCTGTTCGACATGCGCGATCGGCGTCGTCTTGTCGATCCCGTGACCGAGATTGAAGATGTGCGGCCGATCCTTGAGCGCATCCTTGATGCGGTCGATGGCGGCATCGAGTTTTTCGCCGCCGGCCAGCAATGCCATCGGATCGAGATTGCCTTGCACGGGAAGGCCCTTGGGCAATGAATCGTCAGCCCAGGTGGGATCGAGCGTTTCATCGAGTCCGACAGCATCGACCTTCGTGCCCGCAACGTAGTCGACCAATTTGGCACCCGCACCCTTGGGAAAGCCGATGATCGGCGTATCGGGATGGCGCGCCTTCAAGGCTTCGACGATCCGCGCGTTGGGTGCGATCACCCACTCCTCGAACTGCGAGGGTGACAGGCTGCCCGCCCAGCTATCGAACAGTTGCACGGCATCGACGCCGGCCTCGATCTGGCCCGAAAGATAATCGACCGTGACACTGACGAGCCTGTCGATCAGCGCGCCGAACCGCTTGGGCTCGGTATAAGCCATGATCCGCGCCGGTGCCTGGTCACGGCTGCCCTGACCGGCAACCATATAGGTCGCGACGGTCCACGGACTTCCGGCAAAGCCCAGAAAGGTGGTCTCAGGCGCCAATCGGACGTTCACCTGACGCACGGTCTCATAAACCGGCTCGACGCGCTCCATGGCGCTTGTCAGGTCGTCCAGCGATGAATCCTTGAGCGGGGGTTCGAGCCGCGGTCCTTCGCCAGCGACGAAATAGAGATGCTGCCCGATCGCGTGCGGCACCACGAGAATATCGGAGAAGAGAATTGCCGCATCGAGCGCGAAGCGCCGCAAGGGCTGAAGGGTGATTTCCGCGGCGCTTGGCGGATCGTACGCCATGTCGAGAAAGCCGCCTTTCTCGGCGCGCAGCTCTCGATATTCGGGCAGGTAACGACCGGCCTGGCGCATCATCCAGACGGGTGGCGGGTCCCGCCGTTCGCCATGCAAGACGGCTAAAAGAGGCTTATCGGCCACCCTTCTTCTCTCCCTATATATATAATTAGAATCTAGATAGGTGTTGTTACTTGGCGCGTTGATAACGGGATGTAAGACCCGATCCCGATTTTGCCAACAGAGCAGGAAAAATGAGTCCGGCGGTTTTCTGCCGATTCGCGCTCTTGTGTCCACGGGATTCACAGCAAAACGATTCGAGGAAGGTCCTGTGGATGCTTGTTTGGATCGACAATGGGGGCGGTTCGAATGACTCGACCGCTTGGCCAGTCCCCAAAGTCGCGCTACGCCAAGCCCCATGTTTATCCACAGATTTATCCCGAACGCGTGAGCGACCTGATCCTCGCCTCGGCAAGCGGCATCCGCCGCGCCATTCTCGACCAGGTCGGGCTCGACTATCGCGTCGTTCCATCCGAAATCGATGAAGGCGCGATCAAGGCCAGATTCACCGGTGATGTTGCCGCACTGACGCAGAAACTGGCAGCGGAAAAAGCGCTGGCGGTCAGCCGCTGCGAGAGCGATGCGCTGGTCATCGGCAGCGACAGTATCGCCTGCTGCGATGACATCGCGCTCGATAAACCGCGCGACCGGGAAGAGGCCGCGGGACATCTCAGGATGTTTGCCGGTAAGTCTTTGTTTTTACACAGTTCCGTGGCACTCACACGGGGAGAAGAGACGCTCTTCAATGCCCATGATGTCGCCGAACTGGAGGTCCGCAAGTATAGCGAAGAGTTTATTCAAAATTATCTTGAAATGGACTGGCCCGCGGTTGGTTTCTGTGTCGGCGTTTTCCGTCTGGAGGGTCCCGGCGCCTTGTTGTTCGACAAGATCACGGGAAGTCATTTTACGATCCTTGGTATGCCTTTACTTCCCCTCCTCGGCGCCTTGCGCGACGAAGGTATCCTGCCAACATGACCGCGACTGAAGCCCCTCTTGGAGGCATTTACGCCGAAGTTATTGGCGATCCGATAGAGCAGAGCAAGTCGCCGGTTATCCACCGCTTCTGGTTGGAGAAATTGGCGCGCTCCGGCGATTATCGACGCCATCGAGTCAAGCGGGACGAACTCGCCTCCTATGTCGAGAATAGAACAAAGGACCCCAACTGGCGTGGATGCAATGTCACCATGCCGCTCAAACTCGACGTCATTGCATTGGCCGATGAAGCCACCGATCGCGCCGTCGCAGCGGGCGCGGCGAACATGCTGGTGCCGCGCGAAGGGCGGCTGATCGCTGCGAATAGCGACATCGGAGCGGTGATGGGTTTGCTTGCCGACTTACAACGACAGGGCCGCGCGATGGAACGCATATCGGTATTGGGAAGCGGCGGTGCAGCGCGCGCTGTGCTGGTGGCCTGCCGGTCGCTCGGCCTGTCGATGATCCGTATCCACGCCCGTGACCGGGTCAAGGCGACCAAGCTGGCCGTCGAGTTCGGGCTCAAGGTCCAGCCGGCAAAGATGAGCGATGCCATCGGCGGCGACGGCCTCATCAATGCAACGCCGCTGGGTATGGTGGGACATGCCCCGCTCAAGATCGATATCGGCGGATTGAGCGACCGCGGCTGGGTCTTCGACCTTGTGTCGTCCCCGGTCGAGACGCCCTTGCTTGCCGCTGCCAAGAAGCGCGGGCTTGGCGTGGCATCGGGCCTGCAGATGCTTGTCGAGCAGGCAGCAGCGAGCTTCAAGATTTTCTTCGATGAAGACGCGCCGCGCGCGCACGATGCCGAACTTTTTGCTATACTGGGGGAATGAAAACGATTGCGATCACCGGTTCCATCGGGATGGGCAAATCGACGGTGGCCGGCATGTTCAGGGATGCCGGTATCCCGCTGTTCGACGCTGATGCTGCCGTCCGCGAGATGCAGGGCCCGGGCGGACGGCTGGTCTCGGACATCGAAGCCGCCTTTCCAGGCTCGACCCGTGATGGCGCGGTAGACCGCGAGGCCTTGTCGGCGATGGTCCTGGGCGATCGCGATGCGCTCACAAAGTTGGAAGGGCTGGTGCACCCTGCCGTGCATCACGAACGCACCCGCTTCATCCTTGCCAATAGCGATGCGCGAGCGCTGGCGTTCGAAATCCCGCTGCTGTTCGAAACTGGCGGCGAGGAGAATTTCGATGTCGTGGTCGTCGTCTCCGCGCCAGCCGAGGTGCAGCGCGAGCGCGTTATGCGGCGGCCGGGCATGACCGAAGAGAAGCTCGACAACATCCTTGCCCGCCAGATGCCCGATGAGGAAAAGCGTGCGCGCGCCGATCATGTCGTGGACACGTCGGGCCCGCTCGATGAAACGCGCGCGCAGGTTGACCGGATCCTCGCTTGCTTGGACCTGTAGAAAAGCGCAAAAGAACAGTCATGCGAGAGATAGTCTTCGATACCGAAACCACGGGGCTGAGTCCGGGGTTGGGCGACCGCATCGTCGAAATGGGCTGCATCGAGATGATCGACCGGATCGAGACCGGTCGCGAATATCATTGCTATTACAATCCCGAACGCGAGATGCCGAGCGAGGCCGAGGGGGTGCATGGCCTGTCGTCGGCCTTCCTGGCCGACAAGCCCTGCTTCGCCGACAAGGCGCAAGAGCTGCTCGACTTCATCGGAGACTCGCCGCTGGTCGCGCATAACGCTTCGTTCGACTTCGGCTTCCTCAATGCAGAACTCGAAAAATGCGGACGCGCACCGATCGGGATGGATCGCATGGTCGATACGCTGGCCCTGGCGCGCACCAAGTTTCCCGGTGCCAAGCACAGCCTCGATGCCTTGTGCACGCGCTTTGGAGTCGACCGCTCGATGCGCGTGAAACACGGCGCGCTGCTCGATGCCCAATTGCTCGCGCAGGTCTATATCGAACTAACGGGGGGCCGGCAGATTGGCCTGTCGCTCGCCAGTGCCGAGCCGGAGGACTCCGCGCCCATTGTCATCGGCGCATCCGCGATCCGTCGCCCCGTCCGTCCACCCCGACCACATTCGGCTAGTGAGGAGGAACTGGCGCGCCACAAAAGCTTTATCCAGCAGCTGTGCGACCCCTTGTGGAGTCGCATCTGAAGTCCCATTTTGAATGAAACGCAACCATCCCCCGGTTGTATGAAAGACCAAAAGAAAGGAGAGGCGCATGGATATCCGCGTCGCAGGCCATCAGGTAGAAACCGGAGAGGCCCTCCGTACCCATGTTTCCGATCGTATCACCCAGCTGACAGAGAAATATTTCGCGCGCGCGACCAGCGCCGACGTCACGTTCGGCCGCGCTGAGCATAATGATTTCCGCTGCGACATCGTGGCGCCCGTGAACAAAGGGATCGTGCTCAAGGCTTCCAACAAGGCGTCCGACGCACATGTCGCGTTCGAGGGAGCGGCCGACAAGATCGAACGCCAG
This sequence comes from Sphingomicrobium marinum, assembly GCF_026157105.1. Classification (GTDB taxonomy): domain Bacteria; phylum Pseudomonadota; class Alphaproteobacteria; order Sphingomonadales; family Sphingomonadaceae; genus Sphingomicrobium; species Sphingomicrobium marinum. The sequence goes on along the minus strand of NZ_JANPVQ010000001.1, from coordinate 228,284 downwards.
TTAAAGCGCTATCGCGGCCGTCTCAACGCGCACCGCGGTGCACAGGATTCGCCGGAATTCGACGCTTCCTATCGCGTCTTCGAATCTAAGGGCACCAACGACGAAGCCGAAGACAGCGAAAGTGATGCGCCCGCGATCGTGGCGGAAACGCGGGTCGATATTCCGACCGCCAGCGTGTCCGATGCGGTCATGATGCTCGACCTGCGCGATACGAATGCACTGATGTTCAAGAATGGCCAGACAGGTGCTTATAACATGGTTTATCGGCGCCAGGACGGCACCATCGGGTGGGTCGAACCGGGACAATAGCTGACAAGTGGGTCGCTATCGACTAGGGACGCCTCCAAGAATCAATCCCAGTCTGGCGTGAAGAATGCATTTATCTGATTTTATCGATTTCTCGGCCATCCGGACGAGCCTGACGGCGCGCGAGAAGCGCGGCCTTCTGCAGCGCCTTGCGCAAGCGGCGGCCAGCCAGCTCGATATGGACGCCGGCACTATTGCCGATGCGCTGCTCGAGCGTGAAGCGCTGGGATCGACCGGGTTTGGTGGCGGTGTCGCCATTCCGCACGGCAAGCTCGAAGGGCTCGACCGTGTCTATGGCCTGGTGGCGCGGCTCGACCAGCCACTCGATTACGATGCCATCGACAAGATGCCCGTGGACATCGTGTTCCTGATCCTGTCGCCCCCCGATGCGGGCGCCGATCATTTGCGTGCATTGGCGGCAGTCAGCCGCGTCGCGCGTCATGGTACCGCGATCGAGAAGATGCGCGGTGCGCGCGGACGCGATGCCCTTGCGGCGGTACTCATGGGAGCCGATGAACGCACCGCCGCCTGACGGTTCCCTGTCGGGGGCCGAAGCGCATTTGCGGGCGCTCGAGGCGCTTTACGTGTCGGCACCGGTCAATGCGCATTACGACAGCAGCATCCACCTCGAAAAGGCAGGGGTGTCGCGGATCGACTTCAACGTCGACGATCGCCATTTTCATGCGGCCGGTGCCGCGCATGGCGGGCTGTATTTCAAGATGCTCGACGATGCCGCATTCTATGCCGCCAACGGGCTGGTCAGTGATCGCTTCCTGTTGACCACGGCCTTCAACCTCCATTTCACCCGGCCGATGAAGCAAGGCCGTGCTGTTGCCGAGGGACGCTGGATCAGCGGGAGACGGCGCGTTCTGGTTGCCGAAGCGCGCATTGTCGACGCCTCCGGCGAAGAATGCGGCCGCGGGACGGGCACGTTCATGCGCAGTCACATCGCCTTGTCCGGGCTGGACGGATACCGGCTCCCCTGATGCAAGACCGGTTTCCCGCCGCGCTCGAGGTCGCCGCGCTGCGACGCCGCGCTGAATCAAATGGCGGGTTTGCCGCGGTGTTGCACAAGGGCGATGCTGATCGCGGCGCCATTTTGCTGCTGATCGCCGAAAAAGGTCGTCATTTCTGTTGTTTGGAACGGATTCTCGATCTCGACAAAGGCTATATTTGGCAGAAATCCGGCCCGGCGGAGAACGCAGAAACGGCGGAAATAAGGGATTTTGTCGCGAATCGCCGCAAAGCGGACCCGGATTTATGGTCAATTGAACTGGATATCGCGGACGCCGAACGGTTCGTCGCTGAAACGACCGAATTTTCTTGATTGTGTAAGGGTCGAGACCGCAGGGGGCAGTCAACTCAGGCGGGGGGCACCAACGTCGCACACAATTGTGCCGGTGCCACGCAGACGGGGAACAAGGATCCCGGATCAAACACAAGTCGCCGGTAAGAGCGACAAGGTCCGTCGGAAACGCGTTCACCGCATGAACGAGCAAGTTATAATGAAGTTCCTTTGGCGCTCAGCACTGGTTTTCGCATCCATGGCCACCGCGGCTTCGGTGGCCCCGGCTGAGGTCTCCCAGGAGACCAATGAAATAATCGACCCCTTGGCGCCGACCGTGGCCCTTCCGGAAATCGATGACGTGCTGGACGTCGGCGTGACAGGCGGTGAAGATGCCGAACCTTACGTTGCGCCGGAACCCGAGCTGCCCGAAGACCTCTACAGCAAGGTCGAACAATTTAAGGGCACGCATACGAGAAATGCCGAGATGGAGTGCCTCGCTGGCGCCGTCTATTTCGAAACGCGCGGCGAATCGCTCGAAGGCCAGCTGGCTGTCGCACAGGTCATCGCCAATCGCGCGGAAAGCGGCCGCTTCCCTGACAGCTATTGCGGTGTCGTGTTCCAGCGCAGCCAGTTCAGCTTCGTGCGCGGCGGCAAAATGCCGCAAATCAAGCGCAACTCGAAAGCCTGGAAGCGTGCGGTCGCGATCGCGCGTATCGTCGACGCCGAGCTCCATGAATCGCAGATGCCCGACGCGCTCTTCTTCCACGCGCGTTACGTCAATCCGCGCTGGCGCCTGACGCGCCTGGGCCGGATCGACAATCACATCTTCTATCGCTAGAGCCTAGCCCTCGATCACCTTTTGTTCTACGCCGTTATTGATGGCGACCGAACTCGATTCGACAATTCTTGCACCCGACGTCGTGCGCGGCGTGACGCGTCTGTTCGCGCGTTCGCAGATCTTTGCGATCGCTGAAGTCCCGCTGCCCAATAATCGCCGCGCCGATCTGATGGGAATCGACACCAAGGGCCGGATCGTCATCGTCGAGATCAAGGTGCAGCGCAGCGACCTGCTCGGCGATTGCAAGTGGCAGGACTATCTCGATTATTGCGACCATTTCTATTGGGCGGTGACGCCCGAACTCGCCTCGATCTGCGACGGTGACGATTTCCTGCCCGATGTCGCGGGACTGATCGTGGCTGATCGTTATGACGCAGCGTTCATGCGCCAATCGGCCGAACGCAAGCTGGCACCGGCAAGGCGCAAGGCGGAGACGCTACGCTTTGCCCGCCGCGCGGGTCGGCGGCTGGCGGCGCAGGTGGATCCCAGTCTGGGCGATAATTTCTAGTCGTCGGTCTTTTTGCTGACGGGAAACTCGATCGTGGGTCCGAACTTCAGTTCGCCCTGGCTTTCGCCAGTGGCGGTGACCGTTTCGATCATCTCGAGCAGCTGCGGGTTGCGCGAATCCCGGCGTGCGTAGTCGCGCGCGCTGAGCCCTGCCGAATAATCGGTGCGGTCGGGATCTGCGCCTTTCTCGAGAAACAATTTGACGAGCCGGGGTTGGCGCAAGAGCACGGCGCGCATCAACGGCGTTTCGCCAGCGGCATTGGGCGTGTCGACCTGGGCACCGGCACGAACAAGGCGATCGGCGCCCTCGTACCACCGCTGCTGCGTGGCAATCATCAGCGGTGTGTTCCCGTTACGATCGACCACGTTCGGATCGGCATCATAACGTATCAGCGTGACCAGCCAGGGATAATCCTTCTTTTGCGTGACGATGTGGAGCGCGGTTTCGCCTTCGAAGCCCTTGAAATTGGCGATGCGCGTGCCCGGCTGCTCCAGCATTCCGATCGCCGTACCGCTATCGCCCTCGCGCACGGCGGCGATGAAGGTTTCGCCTTCCGAGCGATTGAGTTGGGCGGATGCCGGGGTCGCCACCGTCGCGGCAGCAATAAGCAGGGCAAGGAAACGCAGCATGGGGCAATTCTCTCTTGGGATTCGTCTTGGGGGCGGCTTACACTATCGAAGATGAATAGCAAAAAACCGTTTTGGGAAAAGCCCTTGGCCGCTCTCGACGCCGGCGAATGGGAGGCGTTGTGCGATGGCTGCGGACGCTGCTGCATGCACAAGGCTGAAGATGCCGACACTGGTGCCTATTATGCCACCGACATAGCCTGCCGGATGCTCGATCTCGAGACGATCCGCTGCCGCGATTATCCTGACCGCAAACGCCACGTGCCCGACTGCGTGACGCTGACCAAGGCATCGGTCGACGGGTTGGGCTGGCTACCTGCAACCTGCGCCTACCGGTTGCGCGCCGAAGGCAAGCCGCTGCGCGATTGGCACTATTTGATCAGCGGCGACCCGCAGAGCGTACACCACGCCGGCATATCGGTGCGCGGCTGGGCGATAAGCGAAGATGACGCCGGAGATATCGAGCATCACCTTGTCGACCGCCCACTCTAGCGATCTCGAACTGGTCGTCCGACGGCACCGCAGGGCGCGGCGCATGAAGCTGCGCTACGACGCGATTGGCGATCGGTTGCTGCTGACACTCCCGCCCCGCGCCAGCGAGCGCAAGGCGAGGGCCTGGGTTCAAACGCAGGCCGACTGGATCGAACAACAGCGCGAGGGCCGCGCAACCGCGACGCCTTTCGTGCCGGGCGCGACCATCCCCTTTCGTGACGGTCGGCTGATGCTCCGCCATGCCGCCGATCTACCGCGACGCATCGAGCGCATTGGCGAGACGCTTCAGGGCGGGGGATCCGAAGAAAGCTTCGGCCGCCGCGTCGAAAAATGGTTGCGCGATGAAGCGCGCCGCCTCCTATCAGACGATGTCGCCGAGTTCGCTCGCCTTGCCGAGGTGAATGTCCGCGCCGTCAGCGTGGGCGACGCCCGCACGCGCTGGGGCAGCTGTACGCATGACGGCAAGCTGCGTTTCAGCTGGCGGCTGGTCTGCGCCCCCGATGACGTGCGACGCTATGTCGCGGCGCACGAAGTAGCCCACCGCATACACATGGATCATGGCCGAGAGTTCCATCGGCTCGAACAGCAACTTTTCGGCGGACCGACGTCAAAAGCGCGCCGGTTGCTGCGCGAATTAGGGCCGCGGTTGCAACGGATCGGGCGTTGACGGGGCAGGTTCGGGCACACGGATAATCCGCGCGCCACCCGGGGCGGGCGGGGTTTCGGGCTGCTGCTCTTGCTGCTGGCGACGCTGCTGCTGCTGTCGCTGGCGGCGCTGTTCATCCAGCGTGCGATCCAGTTCGCTGGGCTGTTCTTCCTGCCCGCGGCGCAAGGCATCGTCGATCCAGCTAAGGTCGTCATCGTCGCCCGGGCGCGGCGCGAGCGGATCGAGATCGTCGCGAAGGATCGGATTGCCATCCTCGTCGAACAAAGGCTGATCGAGCAGCCAGGTTTCGTCATCGGGTTCGATCTGCCAGTCGGGGACCGGCGCGTTGACCTCGAACTGTTCGACCGGGCGATTGGCCACGGCGACGCGCATGAAATCGCTGAACGCACGGGCAGGGGCGGTGCCGCCACCCAGCCCTGGCACGCGGCCATTATCGTCGCGGCCGTACCAGACGCCTGCGGTCAGCCCGCTCGAAAAGCCGATGAACCAGCCGTCGCGATTGTCCGAAGTGGTGCCGGTCTTGCCGGCGACGGGACGCCCGATCTGCGCAGCACGGCCGGTGCCTGACTGCACGGCGCTTTGCAAAAGGTCGGTCATGTCGCGCGCGACCCATTGGGCCACCAGCACCCGCGGCTGCGCCTCCTGATGATCGTACAGGAGCTGCCCCGACGCAGTCACCACGCGCTTGATCGCGTATGGCGGCATCGAAGTGCCGCCGCGATGCACCGCGGCAAAAGCTTTGGTCATCTCGATGAGCCGCACGTTGCTCGTCCCCAGCACCATCGAGGGATAGGTGTTGATATCGTCGGTGATACCGAAACGCGCGGCCATCCGGGCGATTGTGGCGAAGCCCAACTCAGCCCCGATTTGCGCGCTCACCGTATTGACCGAACGGGCAAAGGCCTCGCGCAAGGTGATGACACCAAGGTTGGTGCGGTTCGAGTTGCGCGGCGACCAGTCGCCAATCGTAATGGGCTCGTCGACGACCTGGTCATCGGGCCGCCACCCGTTTTCGAGCGCGGTGAGATACACGAACAATTTGAAGCTCGACCCCGGCTGGCGCTTGGCGACCGTGGCGCGATTGTAGATGCTGTCGACATAATCGAGCCCGCCCACGAGCGCGCGCACGGCACCGTCGCGATCGATCGCCACGAGCGCGCCTTGCGCTCCGGCGGGTGCGTGCGCGTTGACCGCATCGCTGGCGGCGTCCTGCATCCCGGGATCGAGCGTCGTCCAGACATCGATAGGTTCGTTGGTCTCGTCGATCAGCGTCTCGAGTTGGGGTAGCGCCCAATCGGTGAAATAGCGCGCGCTATTTTCGTTGGTGCGTTCTTCGAGACGAATTTCGGCCGGATCGACCCCGGCGCGCGCGCTTGCGGGCAGGAAGCCGTGGTCGACCATGAGATCGAGCACGACGCTCGCGCGGCCCTGCGCAGCTTCGATATCGGCGGTCGGCGAATAGTTGGACGGTGCCTTGACCAGCCCTGCGATAATCGCCGCCTCGCCGACCGTCATCCTCTCGGCGCTGTGGCCATAGAAAGTCCGGCTGGCCGCATCGATGCCATAAGCCCCGCCGCCGAAATAGACGCGATTGAGATAGAGTTCGAGGATCTGATTCTTGGAGAACTTGGCCTCCAGCGCCATCGCGATGATCGCTTCGCGCGTCTTACGCCCGACGTCACGCTTTGGCGTGAGAAAGATGTTGCGCGCGAGTTGCTGCGAAATAGTGGAGACCCCGGCGACGCGATCGCCCGTCTGGAGCGACACCCAAATTCCGCGCGCGATGCCGATGGGGTCAATCCCGAAGTGCGACCTGAAGCGCCGGTCTTCGACCGCAATCATTGCGCTTTTCATGGTTTGCGGGATTTCGTCGTAGGTCAGCCAGCGCCCGAATTGCGGGCCGATTTCGACCAGCACCGATCCATCGTCCGCGCGCACGCGGATTGTTTGGCCCAGATCTTCGCGATCGGTAAGCTGCTGATAGGACGGGAGCGAGTGGTAGGCGACGGCGACGGCGATGCCGAGAACCACAAGACAAAGCAGCGCAAATGCGCCGCCCCAGATCACCAGTCGTTTGAACACTCGCGTCAAATAGGCTTCCTCTCCACCCCGACAGCTAGGGCCGGACCGCTCCGGCGACAAGCATCACTTCTCGTCGGGCTGGAAGTCGAGGCTGGCACTATTGACGCAATAGCGCAGGCCGCTGGGTCCCGGACCGTCAGGGAAGACATGGCCAAGATGGCCGTCGCAAGCTGAACAGCGTATTTCCACCCGGCTCATGCCGTGACTTTCATCGCGATGTTCGCTGATGGCCTCGTTTTCAGCAGGATCGGTAAAGCTGGGCCACCCGGATCCGCTGTCATATTTGCTGTCCGAGGTGAACAGCACCACGCCGCAACCGGCGCAGTGATACTTGCCATCACGCTTCTCGACGTTGAGCGCGCCCGAAAAAGGTGGTTCGGTGCCGGCTTCACGCAGAATGCGATATTCTTCGGAAGAGAGGCGCGCGCGCCATTCGGCATCGGTCAGCTTCTGCTTGGTCATGATGATCCTCCAACCGCGCGACAATCAAAATAGTTGCGACGTCATTAACCCTGTTTTCACCCTTGCTGCCTAGCACTTTCTCCCATGACGGGCCGATTTGCCCTTTTCTGCCTGGCCGCAGTCGCGGTGCTGGCGACCCTAACCGTGTCGGTTACCCCGGCGGCGGCGCAATGCCGCTTGTGCGATACACCCGAGCTCATCGTCGATCCCGTCGATAAAGCCGAAGAGCGCGTGCAGCTTTCGGTCGAGACAATGCTCGACTTCGATCAATTGGTCGTTCTTGGCGATGGTAGCGCGACGCTTGCGGCGACCGGCGCGCGAATGACCGAGGGCGGTATCGCCGCCCTGTCGGCGCGGGCCATGGTCGGCGAAGTGGTGATTCGCGGCGAAGCGGGTCGCCGCATCTCGATCAGCCTGCCCAGCCGTATCGAGCTGCACAATATCGAAGGCGGTCGCATCCGCCTCGAATCGATCGAACACGACCTGCCCTCGCAACCCGAACTCGATGCCAATGGCGAATTGCGATTCCGCTTCGGCGGACGGCTGGAAATCAGCGGTGCTGCGGAGGGCGATTATCGGGGCGATGTGCCAATCGTGGCGGAATACCGCTAAATTCGATCCATTTTCGATCAATCCTTAACGCCGTTTTTACCATGACCTTCAGGGGATCAGTAAGCGGGACTGGTTAATAGCTGCATCACGGACCGGGCCCGAAATGAGGTTTTCCGGGTCCGGCTAAAAATATGGACCAGTGGGGAATTGAGATTATGACCAACTTCAAGAAAATCGCCGTGATGGGTACGGCTGCTGTTGCTCTCGTTGCGACGCCGGCGTTCGCCGCGCCCGTTTCGAACTCGAACGGTAAGGCCAAGGCGCGCGTCGTGAAGCCGCTGACGCTGACCATCGTCGGCAACGACACGCTCGACTTCGGCACGATCGTTCTTCCGGCTGGCGCTACCGGCACCAGCGCGGTCGTCAGCATCGCGCCCAGCTCGGCCGGCACCGTCGGCACCGCCGGCGCTTGCGGCACCGACTTCGTCTGCACGGGCGCGGTTGCTGCGGCGATCAACTACAACATCACCGGTACGCAGGGCCAGGAAGTCAACGTTTCGCTGCCCGCCACCGCGACGATCACGGTCGTCGGCGGCACCGACACGCTGACCGTCAACCTGTCGACCGACATGACCGACAGCGATTCGGATGGCTTTTACGACGTCAACCTGACGAACTCGGGCGCTCCGGGCGAAGACTTCTACGTCGGTGGTTCGCTGACGGTCGCCGACACCACGGTCGAAGGCGAATATGAAGGTTCGTTCACCGTTACGGCCGACTACCAGTAAGCGTCGCTTCTCCTGACGCGCAGAAGGGCGGTGGGCCGGATGGCTCGCCGCCCTTTTCGTATCTCCGATCCGGACCGACCATCTAGCCTTTCCGGCGTTTTTCCACTCATGGTTTGCGCCTTATTAACCATTAGACGCCAGAACCCTCCGAAACGGTGCTTTTTCTGCGCCGCCAGATGGAGGGTTTTCATGCATTTTCTTCGCCACGTTTTGGCCGCCGCCGCAATCGTCGCCCTGGCGCAGCCGGCGCAGGCCGGTGTCGGCGACCTGTTGGTCGCACCGACGCGCGTCATTCTCGATGGCGGGCGCGGTACCCAGATCATCCTCAACAATATCGGCGAAGAAGAAGCCACCTATCGCGTCACCGCCGAGTTGCGCCGGATGATGCCCGACGGATCGCTGGCCGAAGTTGAAACGGCGAGCGAACGCGAAACTACCGCGCGCGACATGGTGATTTTCGCCCCGCGCCGGGTCACCTTGCCGCCGGGTCAGCCCCAGGCAATCCGTATCTCCGCCCGTCCGCCTGCAGGGCTCGCGGACGGCGAATATAGGATTCACCTGCTGTTTCGCGCCATTCCCAAGCCGCGCCCTGTGGAACAGTCGGGCGCAGCGGAGGGCATCAGCTTTCGTCTCACGCCCATTTACGGTGTGACGATTCCGGTGATCGTGCGTCTTGGCCGCCTCCAGGTCGAAGCTGCGATCGCCGACGTTCGTGTCGCATCGCGCGATGGGCGCCCTGCAGTGGCGGTTGACCTCACGCGCGCCGGTGATCGCAGCACATTTGGCGCGATCGAGGTATGGAAAGATGGCGAAGAGTTGCCGATCGCACGCCTTGGCGGCGTTGCCGTCTATACAGAGCTCGAAAAGCGCACCGTGCTCATTCCGGTGCGCGAAGACTATGCTGGCGACCTGAGTGGCAAGGTAAAGGTCGAATATCGAGCGCCTTCCAGTGAGGGGAGCGTGCTGATCGCCTCGACCGACGCGGTCCTGCGCTAGGAAGCGATCAGGGCCGTGCGGGTCATGCTCAAAACGCTCTTCCTGGGGGCGATGATGGCCGTGGGGGCAAATGCCGCCGCGGCCGTCGAGCGTGATCCCGTCGGTGATCGGTGGATTCCCGACCCCGAAGAGCAGTTCCTCCTCGATCTGCAGATCCGCGACCGCCTCTTGGGCGATGGCGTTCGCGCTTACGAGACTCCGAACGGCCCCTGCATCGTCTTTGGCGACTTCCTGACGGCACTCGATGTGCCGATGAAGATCGATCTCGAGGCGCAGCGCGCCTCCGGGTGGGCCTTTACGGAAGAAAATCGCATCGATATCGACCGGGCAACCGGGAGCGCCTCATATAATAGCAATCGCGAAGCATTATCAAAAGATAGCATACAGGAAGTGCCCGAGGGTTGGTGCGTCAAGGCGACTTCGCTGGAGCGCTGGTTCGGGCTCAACGTGCGCCCCAATTTCTCGGGATCGATGCTGCTGCTGGAAAGCGAAGCGAAGCTACCGATCGAGCTCGCCGCCGAGCGCCGCAGGCGCGCCGAACGACTGAGCAACCGCACCAGCTTCGATATGGCAAGCCTGCCCCAGGTCAAACTGCCGTATGAAATGTGGCGGATGCCGGCGATGGACGTGGTTGTCGCCGCCGGCGTGACCTATTCGGATGCAGGCGGCATGCGCTTCGATCGCAACAGCGCTGTCTACGCCTCAGGCGAACTCGCCAAGATGTCCTTTGATGCCCGCCTGTTGACGGGGACCCAGCGCCAGGAAGGCACGTTTCGCTTCCGCGCCTACCGCTCGGATGCCGATGGCGGTCTTCTTGGCTTCCTCAACGCCACGCATTTTGAGATCGGCGATCTTGATACGGGGTCGACGGGCGTTTCGAACGTCGCAGGCAGTGGCCGCGGGGCGATGGTGTCCAATCGCCCACTGCGCCGGCTTGCCCGCTTCGATGAAGTCAGCTTCGAAGGCGAGCTTCCTGCCGGCTGGGACGCCGAACTGTATCGCAACGGCCAGTTGCTGGCCTTCGCGTCGCCCAATGCCCAGGGTCGCTACGCTTTTAATGATATTGAGTTGCAATACGGACGCAACGAGGTCGAAATCATTCTTTATGGCCCCCAAGGGCAGGTTCGCCGCCGGGTAGAGGAGGTGCTGGTCGGCGACCAGCAGATCCCGCCGGGCGAAACCTGGTATTTTGCAAGCGTTAGCCAGCCCGAACGCGACCTGTTCGATTTCGGGCCGCGGCGCGGAACGGCAACGAGCAATGTGCGCGCGCAAGCAACCCTCGCCATTGACCATGGTATCGACCAGAAAACATCGGTCGGTTTCCTTGCGCAAAGCCTGCTGCTTGACGACGAGCGGCTGACCTATGCCGAGGGCGCGGTTCGCCGCACCGTGGGCAATGCCCTGATCGAGGCGACAGTGGCGTTGGACAGTCAAGGCGGCCAGCGCTTCCGTGCGCGCGCCGTCGGTGAGCTCGGCGGGATCGACTTCGGTGCCTACGCAACCGTGAATAACGGCTTTCGGACCACCGCCGTCGAAGATCGGGTCGAGCAGGAATATGGAGTTTCGCTGTTCGCGCCCGTGAAAATCGGCAGCAAGAATATCCCGCTCTCGGGCCAGGTCGGGTGGCGCCATTATACCGACGGGACAAGCGCCTTGGCAGCGGCAACGCGGCTCAACATGCTGGTTGACCGATTCAATCTCACGGCAGAACTCGATTGGGAGAAGCGCAGTTTTGCAGGGCCGGCGCCACCGACTGAAAGTCTTAATGCGCGCTTTGCCGGATCGGGGCGGGTCGGCGATGTGCGTTTACAGGGCGATGTCGAACTGGCCTTGGCCGGCACCGGGGTGAACCGGGCTGGCATCAGCGCCTATTATAGCCAGAACGAATTTGTCGCATGGGACGGGGGGTTTGTATGGGAGCCCGACAATGGGCGCGTCCGCGCCCGCGTCGCGCATATCCGCAATCTCGATATTGCGTCGGTGGCGGTAACCGCCGAAGCGGCAACTGATGGCAGCGTGGCGGCGGGCTTCAATCTGGCCTTCTCGCTCGATGCGCCGCGTTTCCAGCCTACGCGCACGCCGCTTGCCCGAACCGGCAGCGTCCACGCGACCGTCTACCGCGACGATAATGACAACGGCATTCGCGATAGCGACGAACCGCTTGTGCAAGGCGCGATGCTGACCACCGGCCATACCGGGCACGGCGATCCCAGCGACGATGCGGGGCTGATCCGCATGGCGGGCCTGCGAACGCATAGCCCGGTCGCGATCGGTGTCGATACTAGTGCGCTCGACGATCCGACACTCGTCCCGCGGACCGCGCTGCGCGTGGTCACGCCGCGGCCAGGCGTCGCCGCCGAGATCGAAATCGGATTGGTCGGATCGGGCGAGGTCGAGGGCATGCTGCTCGACGGTAGCGGCAATCCGCTCGAGGGTGTCGAATTGCTGCTGGTGGGCGCCGACGGTCAGGTCGCTGGTCGCACGCGGAGCGAATTCGATGGTTACTTCCTTGTGGAGCAATTGGCGTACGGCACGTACCGCCTCGTCCTGGCAGACGCTTCGGCGACGGCGCTTGGCCTTCCCAAGGACCTTGGCAAAGCCTTCACGCTCGATCCCGACAAACCCTATTTGCGGCTTGGCACGATTGTCGCGGACACGCCGAGACTGGTCGTCGCGACGCCCTGAGAAGCTTAGTTTTCCGGGAAAATGGTGCGGTCGAGAAGACTCGAACTTCCACGGCCTTTCGGCCACAACGACCTCAACGTTGCGCGTCTACCAGTTCCGCCACGACCGCACACTGATTCGATGCCGGAGACCCCGTCATCGCTGGTAAGGCGCGCCCTCTAGCAAAGCGATTCCACTTAGGCAACGCCCCTATTTTTAGTCCCGATCCGGAACAAAGGTAAAAGCTTCATTTACCATCTGCCGCTGATGTGCGTTCATGGACTTCATGATCCTGACCGCCTTTTCGCTGATGGTTGCGCCGCCTGCCGCTGCAGAGGCACCCCAGCCTGCGACTGCCCCCACCACGGCGTCCGCGTCGACCCGCGGCCGGGCCAGCGTGAAGATCGTGCGACCTTATCGATTGCAGGCAGGTAACGAAGCGCAGGCGCAGGGCGGACAGTGGCGCAGCGCCACCATCACCGATCGCGCCGGCCGCAACCAGCCCGCGCGCCTCATGGAATTCGAATAGGCGTCAGCCGTCGATATTGCCGACCGCGAGGGTCAGCGTCGATTCCTCAGGAAATTCACCGACCCGCGCATTGTTGAATGGCGCGCTCTCGCCGGGACCGAGCCTTGGCTGGGGCGGATCGATGGTCCAGCTTTCCACCAGCTCGCCGGCGCCATCGGTGACGCGGGCATGGATGATCGGCACCACCTGCTCGACATCGGTCGAATTGATGATGCGACCGCGCACGGAAATGCGCTGGCTATCCGTTCCCTCCAACGGGACGATCGATTGCTGTTCGAACATCAGCGTGAAAGGCGATTCTTCCGGCCCGGACTGCGCCAGGCCGATACGTTCGCGCAGTTCGGGCGGACCGAACGCCACTATTGCCGCAGCCGCTACAGCAACCAGCAGAACACCAATGAGCGCCAGAAGCGGCCAGCGGCGCTTCGGCTCCTCGCCTGGCTCGTCATAACTGTCGTCGACGGCAAAGACCGGTTCTTCGAGGACAGGGTCCGGCGCGGGCTCGGCGATCTCCGCCGTCTCCACAACCGTTTCCATGTCGATGTCATCGCTCGCTCCGAAAGTTTCGGCCGGCACCTGCACGTCGTCCGTATCGAAACCGTCGTCCCACGTGGACGTCGGGACTTCGGGCGGCTCGGGAAGCGGCTCCTGTTCGGGGATGGGTGGCGGCGAAACGGGCGCTTCGTCTCCCCAGGCCGAAGTAGCAGGTTCAGGCTCGGGCTCCGGATCGGACACAGGCTCGCTAGCCTCGCCGAAGGGCGGCGGTGCCGTCATCTCTTCTTGCACGGGGGCCGTATCTTCAACGAGGGGCGTCCCAACTGCGGGAGGCGGGAGCGGGTCCTCTGCGACCAACGCGGAAGGGTCCGGTTCCTGGTGCCAGCTGTGCGCGCAACTGGCGCAGCGTACCTTGCGACCTTTGGGGCCGATCGAGCCGTCCTTGACGACGTAGCGCGTTGCGCAGTTGGGACAGGTTAGGATCATGACAAGTCATATCTCGGTAACAACAATTTTCCGCCATTGGCAAGCATTGCCTCCCTGTGCGAGACCAAGTGAATCATGGCGGGGACGAAACGTTGATTGTCAGCTTTGAATCGGTCGGTCTGCGTTACGGGACAGAGGCCGAGGTCCTGCACGATCTCGACTTCAAGTTGGCCGAGGGCGGACTGTACTTTCTGACCGGGCCGTCGGGCGCCGGGAAAACGAGCCTGCTCAAGCTGCTTTACCTCGCGCAGCGTCCGACACGCGGCAGGCTTACGCTCTTCGGAGAGGATCTGACCGATATCGGGCGCGACGCGTTGCCGGCGCTGCGTAGGCGCATCGGGATCGTCTACCAGGACTTCAGGCTGATCAATCATCTCTCGGCGCGTGACAATGTAGCGCTGCCGCTGCGCATTGCAGGTCATACCGACGAGGATATCGATGATGCGGTCGGAGAAATGCTTGCCTGGGTCGGGCTCGAGGACCGCGCCGATGCCAAGCCGCCGACCTTGTCGGGGGGTGAGCAGCAGCGCGTCGCCATTGCTCGCGCGGTGATCGGTCGCCCCGACTTGCTGGTGGCCGACGAACCCACCGGCAACGTCGATAGCGAGATGGCGCGGCGGCTGATCCACCTGTTCGCGGCGCTCAATCGGTTGGGGACGACGGTAGTCATCGCCACGCATGACGTTGGCCTGATGAACGAGACCCCCGGTGGTATCCTGATGCGGCTCGAAAAAGGTACCATCGTCGATCCCACGGGTCAGCTCAGGCATCCGCCGCGCCGACCCCGGGTCGAGGAGGGCGCCTGATGCTTGCCATGAGCCCCGCCGATAAACGCCTGCTGCCGGGGGGGCGCGTGCGCGGCCCCACACCCTGGCTCATCGCGATCATGATGTTCGTGATGGTGATCGTTGCCGCCGCAGGACTGGCCATCGCCAATAGCGCAAGCCTGCTCAGCGATGCGACGGCACAGCGCTACACCGTGCAACTGCCCGGCGATGTCGAGGCCGGCCCGGCGCTGGCCGAGGCGGCGCGTGCCTTGCGCGGAGTACAGGATGCCCGCGCCGTGCCCGCGGACGAGATCCGTGAGACGCTCGATCGCTGGCTGGGGCCAGCGGCGGAGGAAGCGGGCTTGCCGGTCCCGGCGCTCGTAGAGCTCGATCTTGCTCCCGACGCGGATGAAACGGCAATCCAGATCGCGCTGGCGGCGCAGTTCGATGGCGCCCAGCTCGTGGCCAACAGGGCCAGCGTCGCGCCGCTGTTGCGCTCGCTGCGGGCGCTCGGCTGGGTCGCCGGTTTCATCGTCTTGCTGGTCGCGCTGGCGGGCGGCGCCGCAGTCACGCTGGCGGCGCGCGCGGCCTTGGCGGCCAACCGCCAGACAATCAAGGTCATGCACGGCGTGGGTGCGACCGACGGGCAGGTCGTGCGCCTGTTCCAGCGCCGCATCGCCATCGACGCGCTGATCGGCGGGTCGGTCGGCGCGGCCGCGGCAGGCGTGGTCCTGCTGCTCGTCGCCGGCGGGGGCATGGCCATCGCGGGACAACTGGCGGGCAGCGCCTTACTGCGTCCGGTCGATATCCTGCTGCTCGCGTCGCTACCGTTCTTTGGCGCTGCGCTTGCAACTCTTGTTGCAAGGCAGGCGGTTTTGCGGGCATTGCGCCAAACACCATGATCCTTCGTGTCGCTGCATTTGCGCTCATCCTCTACGTGTTGGGCTTCGGTTGGTTCGGTAGCAGCCTGCCTGCGCCTGCTGATGAGGATACCAAGGCCTACGCCATCGTCGCGCTGACCGGCGGTCCCAACCGGATCGAACAGGCAGTCGATCGGCTGGCCGACGGCAAAGGCGAGCGCTTGCTGATCGCGGGCGCGGATCCGCTGGTTACCGAAGCGGACATCGTCGAACGGCTGGGCGGCAAGGCCGCGCTGGTCGAATGCTGCGTCGACCTGGGGTCGGAATCGGTCGATACGCGCTCGAACGCCGAAGAAACCAAACGCTGGCTCGACCAGCAGGACAAGCCCGACGGCGATATCTGGCTGGTCACCAGCGACTGGCACATGGACCGCGCGCTGTACGAATTTGAACGCGTGTTCGGGAAAGACCGCACCATCATCATCGATGCCGTTGAGACCGAGCCCAGCTTTCGCATCCTGTTCGCCGAATATAACAAGATGCTGCTGCGTCGCTTTGGGGTACTGGTGGGCATCTGATGGCGTTGGTGCGTAGCCTGATATTCGTTATGCTCTTCTATCCGGGCACGCTGATCTATTGCCTGATCGCGCTCTTGCTGGTGCCGTTCGGGCAAAAGCCGCTGCGCGCCATCGTCCACGCCTGGGCTGACTTTCATTACTACCTCGTCAAATATGTCCTGCGCATCGAGATGAAGTGGGATGGCGAGATACCGGAAGGCGCCTATCTCATTGCGGTCAAACACGAAGCCATGGTCGAGACGGTCGAGACGCTTCGGTTTGCCCGAACGCCCATCGTGGTGATGAAGCGCGAGTTGTCGCACATGCCGATCTTCGGCTGGGTGACGCAGGCTTACGGCGTGATCGGGGTTGACCGGAATGCCGGCGCCAGGGCGCTGCGCGAGATGATGAAGCGCGGGCAAAAAGCTATCCGCGACAATCGGCCGATCGTGATCTTTCCCGAAGGCACGCGCGTTCCGGTGGGCGAGCGACCGCCTCTACGCCCGGGCTTCATCGGCATGTACCGCGTGCTCAAGCTGCCGGTCGTGCCGGTAGCGGTCGATAGCGGCGTTATCTGGCCGCGCGGGTTCATCAAGCATTCGGGCAGCTTCACCTTCAAGGTGGGCGACATCATCCCGCCCGGCCTGCCGCGCGAGGAGATGGAACGGCAGGTTCATGCCGCGATCAACGCGCTAAACATGCCGCGCGTCGACAGCTAGCCGCGCAGTTTTGCGCCCTTGCCCTCGGCGGCGGCCACGATTTGCTTGGCAATCCCCGCCAACTCCTCGTCGGTGAAGCTCTTCTCTTGCGGTTGCAGCACGACTTCGACTGCCAAGCTTAGTCCGTCCTGGCCTTCAAAGCGGTCAAATGTGCGTACCGATTGAATATGCTTCTTGTCTGCACCCGCGACCGCACGTTCGAGCTCACCTGCCGACAGGTCGTCGGGGACGATGAAGGCAAAGTCGCGCGTGACGGCTTGTAAGGCAGGCGGCGCGTATTGGGCGCGCGCACGCTCCTTGTTGCGCGGTGCCGGAATGGCATCGAGGTAGAGCTCGGCCGCGACCGTGCCCGCAGGAACGTCGAGCGACTTGGCAAGCGCCGGGTGTAGTTCGCCGAACGATGCGAGGATTTTCTTGGGGCCCAAGCCGAGCTTGGCCGAGCGACCCGGGTGCCAACCCTTGCCCGCATCGGGGAACAGCTGGAGGTTCGATGTCGGCGCGCCAGCGGCTTCGAGCAGGGCGATCGCTTCGGCCTTGGCATCATAAGCAGTGAAGCCTTGGGCCTTGCCCTGCGCCCATCCGCGCGCCCGCTTGTCGCCGGTCAGCAGGACCGTCGCGGTGTCATGCTCGGCATCGGGGAGATAACGGCGCCCGACTTCGAACAGGCGGATGCTGTCCGCGCCGCGATCGAGATTGCGACGCGCAGCAGCCGCAAGCCCCGGCAGGAGCGAGGGGCGCATGACCTTCATGTCCTCGCTGATCGGGTTGTCGACGACATGGACGCCGCCATCGAACAGCGCCGCATGATCTTCGCTGATGAAACTCCACGTAATGGCCTCGTTGAGCCCGCGTGCCGCCGCTGTCCGGCGCAGCTGGCGCTGTGCGACCTGGCCGCGGGTCGCGACCGGGTGAGCAACCCCGTCTTCGCGGGTGAGAGGGGTCGAGGGCACCGCGTCGTAGCCGACGATCCGCGCGACCTCTTCGACCAGGTCGGCCTGCCCGTCGACGTCGTGGCGCCAGCTTGGCACGGTGACATCGTCGCCCTCGACGATGAAGCCGAGCGCGGTCAGGATTTCCGCCTGCCGTTCGCGCGGGACATCGATGCCGCCAAGTGCGGCGGTGCGGTTCCAGTCGAACTTGATCCTTTGCCTGTCGCTCGGCGGGCTGCCTGCGCGGATGACCTCGCTGGGCTCGCCGCCGCAAGTCTGGACGATCAGGTCGGTGAGCAGCGCTAGGCCGTCGTCGAGAAATGCAGGATCGACGCCGCGTTCGAACCGGGTGCGCGCATCACTCGTCACCATCAGCTTCTGGCCGGTTTTGGCGATGCTGTCGGGATCGAAATAGGCGACTTCGAGCAGTACGTCGGTGGTGCTTTCGGTCGCGCCCGAATGCTCGCCGCCCATGATCCCGCCAATATCGTGCACACCATCGGCGTCCGCGATCACGGTCATCGTCTCGTCGAGCACATATTCCTTCTCGTTGAGCGCGAGCACCTTTTCGCCCGGCTTGGCCTTGCGCGCCACGACCGGGCCATTGAGCCTGGCAAGGTCGTAGACATGGCTCGGGCGGCCGGTCGCGAGCATCAGATAATTGGTGCAATCTACAAGTGCCGAAATCGGACGCTGGCCAGCGGCCATGAGGCGGCGCTGCATCCATTCGGGCGAACTACCGTTTTTCACGCCCCGAATCGTGCGCGCATAGAATGCGGGGCAGCCTTCGGGATCATTAGTGCGCACCTCGATGGCGGCGGGGCCATTGCCGTCGATGCCGGGCACCTCGACCGGCTTGAAGGTACCAAGGCCGGCGGCGGCGAGATCGCGCGCGATCCCCATCACGCCCATGCAATCGGCGCGGTCGGGCGTCACGAAAACATCGAAGACGGGCGAGGCATTGCTGTAGGCGGCAAAGCTTTCGCCGACCGGTGCATGCTCGGGCAGCTCGATGATGCCGTCATGATCGTCGCCAAGCTCGAGCTCGCGGCTCGAACACATCATGCCATTGGATTCGACGCCGCGGATCGCGGCTTGGCGCAATTCCATGCCGTTTGACGGCACCACCGCGCCCGGCTGGCCCAGCACGCCCTTCATGCCGGCGCGCGCATTGGGCGCACCGCACACGACCTGGAGCGGATCGCCTTTGCCAGTGTCGACGCTGAGCACCTGCAGCTTGTCCGCGTCGGGGTGCGGCTCGGCGGTCAGCACCTTGGCGACAGTGAAGCCTTCGAGCCGCTGCGCAGGATCCTCGATGCCCTCGAGCTCGAGACCGATCGCGGTCAGTTTGTCGCCAATCTCCTCGACCGACGCGTCGGTATCGAGATAATATTTCAGCCATTCGAGCGAGAACTTCATGCGCCTACTCCTGCCGAGAGCGTGGGCACATCGAGCGCGCGGAAGCCGTAATGCCGAAGCCAGCGCAGATCGCCGTCGAAAAAGGCGCGCAAATCATCCATCCCATATTTGAGCATCGCGAGGCGATCGATCCCGCAGCCGAAGGCAAAGCCCTGCCATTCATCGGGATCGAGCCCGCAATTGGCGATGACTTTCGGGTGCACCATGCCGCTGCCCAGCACTTCCATCCAGCCTTCCTGCCCGCCGACCACGCGGCGGCCCTTCACTTCTGACCAGCCGACATCGACTTCTGCCGAAGGCTCGGTGAAGGGGAAATAGCTGGGGCGCATGCGCAGGACGACATCGTCGCGCTCGAAAAAGGCCTTGAGGAAGGTCTCGAGCGTCCACTTGAGGTGGCCAAGGTGGATATTCTTGTCGATGACGAGGCCTTCGACCTGGTGGAACATCGGCGTGTGGGTGGCATCGCTGTCGCTGCGATAGACGCGGCCGGGCGCGATGATGCGCAGCGGCGGCTTGTCCTTCATCATCGTGCGGATCTGCACTGGCGAGGTATGCGTGCGCAGCACCATCGGCGCGCCTTCGCCGTCGCCGTCGACATAGAAGGTGTCCTGCATGGCGCGCGCGGGATGCGCCTCGGGAATGTTGAGCGCGCCGAAATTGTGCCAGTCGTCCTCGATCTCGGGACCTTCGGCGACCGCAAACCCAAGATCGGCAAAGATCTCGGCCAGCTCATCCATGACCTGGCTGACCGGGTGGATCGACCCTTGCGGGATTTCATCGATCGGTAGCGACAGGTCCTGCTTCTCGGTGGCGAGGCGCGCTTCGAGCTGGGCCTGCTCGAGCGCATCTTTCTTCGCCGCGATCGCATCTTGCACGGCTTGGCGCGCGGCGTGGATCTTGGGGCCCTCGGTCTTGCGCTCGTCCGGCGTCATCTTGCCCAGCGTTTTCAACAGCTGGGTGACGCTGCCCTGCTTGCCGAGAAATTCGACGCGCAGCGCTTCCACGGCGTCGAGGTCGGCGGCATCGGCGATGCGCGATAATATCTGGTCGGTATCGGTCATGGGTGCTGTCCATAAAGAAAGGGCGCGGAAAGCCAAGCCGTCCGCGCCCTAATCTCGTGTTCGCTTGATGCGTCCGCTTAGGCGACGGCCTGCTTGGCCTGGTCGACAACAGCCTTAAACGCGTCGGGCTCGTGCATCGCCATGTCGGCGAGGACTTTGCGGTCGAGCTCGATGCCGCCAACCTTCAGGGCGTGCATGAAGCGACCATAGGTCATGCCTTCGGCACGGACCGCAGCGTTGATGCGCTGGATCCAGAGCGCGCGGAAGCTGCGCTTTTTGACCTTGCGGTCGCGGTAGGCGTACTGGCCGGCCTTTTCGACGGCCTGACGGGCGATGCGGATCGTGTTCTTGCGACGGCCATAATAGCCCTTCGCCTGTTTCAGGAGCCGCTTGTGCTTGGCGCGCGTGGTGACGCCGCGTTTGATGCGAGGCATATCCGTCTACTCCTTACTTGATACCGTAGGGCGCCCACTGCTTGACGGTCTTCGCGTCGCAGTCGGCCAGCACCTTGGTGCCGCGGTTGGTACGGATATATTTCGAGTTATGCGAAATGAGGCGGTGGCGCTTGCCAGCGACGCCCGCTTTCACCTTGCCCGAAGCGGTCATCTTGAAGCGTTTCTTGACGCCGCTCTTGGTCTTCAGCTTAGGCATTTTCGTCTCCTTTGTGGCCCGTACGTTGACGGGCGACGATTTCGACCTGCCACGGCAGCCTGGTCGGCCGGACCGGTCGGATTTCCAATGATTTGGAAGATCAGGGCGCGCACATAACGACGCCTGAGTGATTCTGCAAGTCTAGTCGAAGAGGCTCGACACGCTGCTTTCATCTGCAATCCGGCTGATCGCTTCGCCGAATAGCGGCGCGATCGTCAGGCGGCGGATCTTGCCGTCGTCGCTGATATCCTCGTGCATGATGCTGTCGGTGACGACCAGTTCGGTCAGCTCGCTCTTGTCGATGCGCGCTTCCGCAGCGCCCGACAGGACGCCGTGGGTGCAGTAGGCCATGACCTGCTTGGCGCCCTGTTCGCGCATCGCGGCTGCCGCGTTGCACAGCGTTCCGCCCGAATCGACAATGTCGTCGACAAGGATGCAGACGCGATCCTCGACCTCGCCGATGATGTTCATCACTTCGCTTTCGCCGGCACGCTCACGGCGCTTGTCGACGATGGCCAGCGGAGCGTTGTCGAGACGCTTGGCGAGGCTGCGGGCGCGGACCACACCGCCGACGTCGGGCGAGACAATGGTGATCTTGTCGGTATCGTAGCGCGCCTGGATATCCGCCGCCATCACGGGCGCGGCCCACAGGTTATCCGTTGGGATATCGAAGAAGCCCTGGATCTGGCCGGCGTGGAGATCCATCGTCAGCACGCGATCGGCGCCCGCCTGCGTGATGAGGTTGGCGACGAGCTTTGCCGAGATCGGGGTGCGCGGGCCGGGTTTGCGATCCTGCCGGGCATAGCCGAAATAGGGGACGACCGCAGTGATGCGCTTGGCCGAGGCACGGCGCAGCGCGTCGATCATGATGAGCAGTTCCATCATGTTGTCGTTGGCCGGATAGCTCGTCGACTGCAGGACGAACATGTCCTGCCCGCGCACGTTCTCATGCACCTCGACGAAGATTTCCTCGTCGGCGAAGCGCTTGACGCTCGCCTTGACCAGCGGGATTTCGAGATAGTCGGCGACCGCCTTGGCTAGCGGTGGATTGGAATTGCCGGCCAGTAATTTCATGATTGCGCGCCCTGGGAATGTCGTGAAACCGTCACCCCCTTAGCGGGGCCTAGAGCCAAAGGGCAAGCTTGTGGTGAAGGGTTCGCATGGCTACGTGCGGTAGCATGAAATTACGCATCGCATTTTGCCAGATGAACCAGCGCGTGGGTGACCTCACGGGCAATATCGAACGCATGCTCGAATGGCGGGCACAAGCGGCGGCAAAGGGCGCCGATCTGGTCATGTTTCCCGAGATGCAGGTTACCGGCTATCCGACCGAAGACCTGACCTTGAAAAACGCCTTCGTCCGCCGCGCGATGGATGCTGCGGAAGACCTTGCCGATGCCACGTCCGACGGCGGACCCCCGATCATTTTCGGCGGAATATTCGCCGCCGACGGCGGCGTCTACAACGGCGTATTCTTCGCGGAGAATGGCGGCATCGCGGCGCAGCGGGCCAAGCATGAACTGCCCAATTACGGCACCTTCGATGAGCACCGCATCTTCGCCCCGGGGCCGTTACCCGATCCGGTAACATGGAACGGTGTGAAGATCGGCCTGCCGATCTGCGAAGACATTTGGGAAGAACGCGTCTGCTCGCATCTCGCCGATCAGGGCGCGGAGTTGCTGCTCGTCATGAACGGCTCGCCGTTCGAGTTGCACAAGGATGAGATCCGCCAGCGTCAGGTACGCGACCGCGTCAAGGAGACGGGGTTGCCGCTTGCTTATCTCAATCGCGTCGGCGGGCAGGATGAGCTGGCATTCGATGGCTCGTCCTTCATCGTCAATGTCGGTGGTTCGATCGCCGTCCAGTTGCCCGACTGGGACGAGCGGATGGTGATGACCGAATGGGAAAAGGGTGAGGACGGCTGGTATTGTGCCGAAGGCGAGAAAGCCGATCTCGATCCTTATCCAGAGGATGCTTATCACGCGATGATGGTGGGCCTGCGCGAATATGTGCATGGCAACGGTTTCAGGGGCGTGATCCTCGGGCTGTCAGGCGGGATCGACAGCGCGCTGTCGGCAGCGGTCGCGGTCGATGCGCTAGGTGCGGACAATGTCTGGTGCGTGATGATGCCGTCCGAATATACCTCTGACCATAGCCTCGAAGACGCCAAGGCCTGCGCCGAAATGCTCGACTGCCGATATGACATCGTGCCAATCAAGCCCGGCGTGGAGACGATGGAAAAGATGCTCGAGGAGCCGTTTCGCGGCACCGATCCGGGGCTGGCCGAAGAAAATATCCAATCGCGCCTGCGCATGGTTACGTTGATGGCGCTGTCCAACCGCTTTGGCCCGATGCTGCTGACCACGGGCAACAAGAGCGAGATGAGCGTCGGCTACGCTACGCTCTATGGCGACATGGCGGGCGGCTATTCGGTGCTGAAAGACGTCTACAAGACGACCGTGTTCGAACTGTCGCGCTGGCGCAATCGCGTGAAGCCGCGTCTCGCGCTCGGCCCCAATGGGCCGGTCATGCCCCAGCGCGTCATCACCAAACCGCCGACGGCCGAGCTTCGCCACGACCAGAAGGACGAGGATTCGCTGCCGCCCTACAAGACGCTGGACCGCATCCTCGAAGCGTTGATCGAGGACGAAATCTCTGTTGCCGCGACCGCCAAGCGCACTGGCGCAGACATCGAAACGGTGGCCGAAATTGAAAAGCTGGTGCTGCGTGCAGAGTATAAGCGCCGCCAGGCCCCCATCGGTGTAAAGATTGGTGGGCGGAACTTCGGGCGCGACAGGCGTTATCCTATCACGAACCATTTCAGGACCGGAAAATGATCCGTATCGCATTTGCCCTGCCATTGTTGATGCTCGCAGCTTGCGAAGCGGAAGAAGCGCCCGCGCCCGCGCCCGAACCCGTCGAGGAGGCGGCGCCCGCGCCAAGCCTCGAGTTGCCGGGCAATTACCAGGTGGTGAGCTACCGCAATGCGCCGCTCCCCGCGAGCACGGCAATGAGCGCCGCGATCGACGGCAGCCAGATCGCGATCACCAGCCCGTGCGCCCGCATGGTCTGGGACTATGAGCTCAACGGCAATGCGATCACCTTCGCCCCCGTATCGGGGTTGTCGGGTGGGTGCGCGGCGGACCCGACGACCTTCGAGAACGGCGTGGCCGACGTGATGACGAAAGCCAATATTGCGATGGACATGGGCGATCGCATCAATATCTCGGGTTCCGGGGGTGCGATCGAGCTCGAAGCGCGGTGATGCGCGCGGTTGCACTCGTCTTGCTTCTCAACGCCTGCGCGCCGTCCGCGCCCGATGCACCCAGCATTGACGAGGTGGACAATGCCACCGATGCGCCCGTCAACGCGCTCGACGATGACGTCGAAGTCCTGCCGATTGGGGCGACCCCGCCCGTCGACATTGAAGGCGAGTGGCGGGTAGCGGGTATCAATGGCGAAGAATTCGACGATGCCTGGACGCCGACCGCGACGATCACCGGCGACACGATCCGCATCCAGTCGCAATGCATCTGGTTCGAGCGACGCTATGTCCTTGAGGGCATGGAATTCGTGCCGCCGCCGCCCGTCACCGACGATGAGCCGCAATTGATGTGCGCGCGCGGATGGACACCCGGCGAAGAGGCGATGGAGCAGGCACTGCAGGGTGCCGAATGGGCGTACCGTCTACCCGATGGGTCGCTGGTGCTCGACGGACCCGGTGGAACGATCACCCTCTTCACCCAATAGGCCGCAATGCGTAGAGAGCGCGCCATGAAGACACGTTTTGCTCCTGCGCCCACGGGTCGCCTCCATGTCGGCAATATTCGTACGGCCTTGCACAATTACCTGCTGGCGCGCCGCGAGGGCGGCACATTCCTGCTACGCATCGACGATACCGATACGGAGCGAAGCAAGGCCGAATATGTCGAGAAAATCCGCGAGGACCTTGGCTGGCTGGGACTGACGGCGGACGAGGAAGCGCGCCAGTCCGAGCGCTTCGACCTTTATGAGGCAGCGTTCGAGCGCCTGCGCGAGGCCGGACGGATATATGCCTGTTATGAGACGCCCGAGGAGCTGGACCTGCGTCGCAAGGTGTTGGCGGGGCGCGGCCTGCCGCCGATTTACGAACGCAAGGATTCCGCCGAGCCTCCGCCCGAGGGTCGCTCGCCGCACTGGCGCTTCAAGCTCGAGCACGACGCTTCGATCGAATGGACCGATCTTGTCCGTGGGCCGCAGAAATTCGATCCCAAGCTGATCAGCGATCCCGTCGTGCGCCGCGAAGACGGGAGCTGGCTCTATATGCTGCCGAGCGTGGTCGACGATATCGACCTTTCCATCACGCATATCGTGCGCGGCGAGGATCACGTGACCAACAGCGCGATCCAGCTTCAGATGTTCGACGCGCTGGGTGCAGGCCGTCCGCAATTGGCGCACGAAGCCCTGCTGGTCGCGGCCGAAGGCAAGTTGTCGAAGCGGCTGGGCTCGGTAGGCGTGGAAGCAATGCAGGAACGCGGGCTCGAGCCGATGGCGCTTTTGTCGCTGCTGGCGCGGATCGGTACGTCGCAGCCGGTCGAGCCGGTGAGGAACCTTGCGCACCTCGCGAGCGGGCTAGACTTCAGGCATTTCGGCCGCGCGCCGGCGCAGTTCAGTTTCGACGAAGTTGCCTTGCTCAATGCCAAGCTGCTCCACGAAACCGAATATGCTGCCGTGGCCGATCGCCTGTCCGAGGAAATTGGCGAGGCCGAATGGAATGCTCTGCGCGGCAATCTGGAGACGCTGCGCGATGTCGAACCATGGGTCGACATTCTGCACGGCGACATCGATCCGCCCGCGATCGATCCCGAAGACCGCGACTACCTGCATGCCGCCGCGCGGATCGCGGGGCTCATCACCTTCGATGCCGACGCATGGACGTCGCTGACGTCGGCGCTGAAAGAAGAAACCGGGCGCAAGGGACGCGCCCTGTTCATGCCGCTGCGACTCGCGCTGACGGGCCAGACGTCGGGGCCCGAAATGGCGGCGCTGCTACCAATTATCGGACAGAAGAAGGCGATCAAACGCCTGCAAATCCCATAGGCTCGCTCAGCGCGGAGCGACGCTTACGCTACGGTAAGCTTGCATTCATCGTGTTATGATGTATCATTACTTACCTCAGAGGAGGAGGAGAGTGATATGCCAGCCTATGCCCCGCGTCCCCGCCAACGGATCAGCCCCAAGGCGCTCGCCACCGTCATCGGACTACATGCTGCCGGCCTTGCCGTGCTGCTGACGGTCAATCCCGACCTCGTTGTCCCATCCGACTACGGCACGACGATCATCGACAACATCCCGATCGAGCCGCCCCCGCCTCCTGAAGTGCGACCCCAGCCCGTGCCCGAAGGACCGGTACTGCCGCCCGTGTCGCAGATCACCAATCCGCCACCAATCCAGCAGTTGCCGCCTATCAGCGGGACGACCGCCTCGACGGTGATCGTCGATGCGCCGCCGCTAACGATGACCGCTGACATCGGCACCATCGTGGCGCCCGATCCGGGCCCGCCGCTAGTCGAGATCCGCTCGACCGAAGCCAGCCTGCTGACGCCGCCGGATCGCGCCCGCCCGCCCTATCCGGCCTCGAAGGTGCGGATGGGCGATGAAGCCATCCTCCCGCTCAAACTTACGATTGGCGCCGATGGCCGGGTCACCAAGGTGGAGCCGGTAGGTGAGGTCGACCGCGTCTTCTTTAACGCGGCGCGGCGCCATATCCTCAAGGTCTGGCGCTATGCCCCGGCGATGAAAGGCGACCAGAAGATCGAAAGCGTGAAGACGATTCGCCTCCGCTTCGAGCTGGAAGGCTAGGCCCGCAGCCCCCTCCAGTTGCGAGCCGAAGGGCGGGGCTGGCGCATGTCGCTGCCCCGCCCTATTTATACGCAATGTCCGTCTTTCCACCCGTCTTCGGCCCCAAGGCCGTGTGGCGCGATCTCAAGAACTTCCTGGTCAACCAGGATCGCGAAAAGGTCATCGGCCTGACGCTGGCGCTACTAGTCACCGGCATCGTGCTGATCCTCTTCTTCGTCGACAGCAAGGTGAATACCGAAGGCGCGCCGATCGTGATCTACACGGACAGCTGGAACGCCGACCGTAGCGACGCGGAAATCATCGCCGACCAGCAGCGCGACCAGGCCGAGGCCGAACGCCGCGCCGCCGAACGCCGGCAAACCTACCAGGATCTCGCCAACGCCGTGGGGATGGATGACATCAACTGACGCGACTTTCATGGCCCGCGCGATCGCGTTGGGAGCTGCCGCGCGCGGATCGACCGCGCCCAACCCCAATGTTGGCTGCGTGATCGTCAACAATGGTGAAATCGTCGGCGAGGGCGCGACGCAGTCCGGCGGGCGTCCCCATGCCGAGGCGGTAGCGCTCGCGGCGGCGGGCGATGCCGCCAAGGGCGCGACGCTCTACACCAGCCTCGAACCCTGCGCGCACGACAGCGACCGTGGCCCGACATGCGCAAAGCTGATCCCGGCTGCCGGGATATCGAGAGTCGCGGCAGCGCTCGAAGACCCCGATCCGCGGACCGCCGGAAAGGGACTGGCGCTGCTCCGCGATGCGGGCGTCGAGACCGCAACGGGGGTTGAGGAGGCGGCAGCGCGCCGTTCCATGCGCGGCTTCCTGACCCGCATTGAACTTGGACGTCCGTGCATCACGTTAAAGCTTGCGTTGTCGATCGACGGCAAGATCGCGCTGCCATCGGGGGAATCGAAGTGGATCACCGGGGAGGATGCGCGCGCCCACGTGCATCTCGAGCGCGCGCGCTCGGACATGATCCTTGTCGGGCGCGGCACGTACGAGGCCGATCAGCCCTCGCTCGACGTGCGCTTGCCCGGGCTCGAACCGCAAAGTCCGCGCCGCGCCATGCTGTCGACCACGCTGGCACCCAATGACTGGACCATCCTGCGCAGGCCCGAGGACGTGTTCGACCTTGGCGACGTCAACGATCTGTTGGTCGAGGGCGGTTCGGGCGCGGCAACCGCCTTCCTCAAGGCCGACCTCGTCGATCGCATGCTAATCTACCGCGCCCCCATCCTGATCGGTGAAGGCAAGAGCAGCGTCGGCTATATCGGCCTCGACGCCATCGCCGACGCGCACGGCCGCTGGCTACCTGCGGACGAGAAGCAGCTTGGCATCGACCGCCTCGAAGTCTACGAGCGCCAGCGATAATGTTTACCGGGATCATCACCGATATCGGCACCGTCCGGTCCGTCGAGCAGCGCGGCGATACGCGGCTTGTCATCGGCTGCGGCTATGACATGGGTAGCGTGGCATTGGGCGCCTCCATTGCTTGCTCGGGCGCGTGCCTTACGGTCGTCGATAAGGGCGATGACTGGTTCGCTGTCGACGTCAGCGGCGAAACCATCAGCAAGACGGCGAGCGGGCTGTGGGAAGAAGGGGCGAAGCTCAATCTCGAGCGTGCGCTCAAGGTCGGCGACGAACTTGGCGGGCATATCGTTACCGGCCATGTCGACGAGGTCGCCAAGATCGTCGCGGTGGAACCGGTGGGCGACAGTCACGATTTGACGATCGTGGTTTCACGAGACCTTGGCGCGGCGATCGCGCCCAAGGGATCGATCACGCTCGATGGCGTTTCGCTGACGGTAAATCGCGTCGAAGACGAGGGTGATGAGACCCGTTTCTCGGTCAACCTGATCCCGCACACGGCGCACGAAACGACGCTCCACGATCTGGCGCCCGGGCGTGAGCTCAATGTCGAGATCGACGTGCTGGCGCGCTATTTGCAGCGGATGACCGCCAGATAAATGTGATTCTTGGGGTTGCCGCTTCACATTTTAGTGTGATAGCGGCCCGATCATGGACATTATCGACCGTCTCACCACCCTCGTCGATTCTGGCGAGATGAGCCGCGCCGGGCTTGCCCGCGCCGCCGGCCTCCATCCCAACAGCCTGCGCAAGCTGGGCGCCGATGACTGGAACCCCACCGCCGATACGCTTGGTCGGCTCGAGAGCTTTCTGGGCAAGGAGAAGGTGCTGGTCGGTGCCGAGGAAATCATCGAGGAAGCGCGCAACGGGCGCATGTTCATCCTCGTCGACGACGATGATCGCGAAAATGAAGGCGACCTCGTCATCCCCGCGCAGATGGCAACACCCGATGCGATCAATTTCATGGCGCGGCACGGGCGCGGGCTCATCTGCCTGTCGCTGACGCAGGAGCGGGTCGACCAGCTTGGACTGCCCCCGATGGCGAGCGACAATCGCGAAAGCATGCAGACCGCCTTCACCGTTTCTATCGAGGCCAAGGAAGGCGTCACCACGGGGATCAGCGCGGGCGACCGCGCGCGCACCATCGCGGTGGCTATCGACGCTTCCAAGGGTCCTGATGACATCGTCAGCCCGGGCCATGTCTTCCCGCTCACCGCGCAGCCGGGCGGCGTTCTGGTCCGTGCCGGCCACACCGAAGCGGCGGTGGATGTGTCGCGGCTGGCAGGGCTCAATCCCTCGGGCGTGATCTGCGAGATCATGCGCGATGACGGCACCATGGCGCGGCTCGACGACCTCATCGATTTCGCCGCCAAGCACGGCATGAAGATCGGCACCATCCGCGATCTCATCGCCTATCGGCTAAAGAAGGATCACATGGTCGAAGAGGTCGCGCAGACTCGCTTCACCTCGCAGACCGGCGGCGCGTGGAATGCGCAGGTATTTCGTGACAAGGCCAATGGCAGCGAGCAGATGGCGCTGGTCCACGGCCATGTCGATCCCGACAAGCCGACACTGGTTCGCATGCACAGCCTTGATCTGTTCGCCGACGTCCTTGGCGAGCAGGGGCCGCGCGCCGGGCAACTTTCGGGATCGATGAAGATGATCGAGGAAGCGGGCGCGGGCGTCGTCGTG
The DNA here is from genome assembly GCF_026157105.1 of Sphingomicrobium marinum. GTDB lineage: Bacteria > Pseudomonadota > Alphaproteobacteria > Sphingomonadales > Sphingomonadaceae > Sphingomicrobium > Sphingomicrobium marinum. The sequence continues at coordinate 198,647 of NZ_JANPVQ010000001.1, read as the reverse complement.
GCCCTGCACGCCGCCGACGCGGGGAGCCTCAGCCGCGCCACCAACCTGCGCTCGGGCAAGCCGACCGAGACCGGCGAGGCGCTGCGCAGTTACGGAATCGGCGCGCAGATCCTTGCCGCGCTCGACGTGCATGACATGATCCTCCTCACCAACAGCAAACATTCACCCGTCGCGCTCGACGCCTATGGCCTCGCCATCGTCGAAGAACGGCCCATCGGGGGGACCAATTGATGGCACACGTCCTGATCGCCGAAGCGCGTTTCTACGCCGACCTCAACGACCAGCTCCTCGCGGGCACGCGCGCGGCGCTCGATGCAGCCGGTCATACCCACGAAACGGTGACGGTCCCCGGCGCGCTCGAATTGCCGGCGGCGATCGCGCTCGCGGTCGAAAGCGGCGACTATGACGCCTACGTGGCAATCGGCGTCGTCATTCGCGGCGAAACCTATCATTTCGAAATCGTCGCCGGCGAAAGCGCGCGCGGGCTCCTCGCGCTGACCATGGACGGGATTGCGATCGGTAACGGCATCATCACGGTCGAAAACCGCGCCCAGGCTGAAGCGCGCGCCGATCCTGCACGCAAGGACAAAGGCGGTGAGGCGGCCAAGGCGGCGCTCGCCTTGCTCGACCTTCAGCAAAAATTCCGCGGCTAGTTGCCGACCGGCGCTTCCAGCGCGATTTCCAGCCACACTTCGTTGCGGCGTAGCGGCCCGGGAATGGTCGGCGAGTTGAAGAACGCATATTCGGGCTTGCCGCCGACGAGGTCGTATCCCTTGGCTGCGAGCCATCCGCGCAGACGGTCCTCTTCCTTCTGAAGGTCGTATTCGCCGAGCGCACCGCTGAAGCAGACGACGCCGACGCGCCGTGCAGGCACCTTGCGCAAGGATACACCCGGCGGCGGTTCGGGCAGGCTCTCCCTTGTCGCGCCTGAAGGCATGACGAAGGCTACCCGCCAGCGGTCGCCCGCGTCGTGGCTTTCCAGAACCGGCGAGGTCATCGGGATTTCGTCACCGTCATGGCTACGCGCGAAGATATAGTCTGCCAGCGTGCGGAAGCCCGCCCGGATCGCCTCGCGCCGCGTGCCCGTCGCGAACGTCTCGGCAATCCACACGGGCAAATAGTCGCGAACTGAAAAGACGCCATCCTCATCGACCGGCAAGAAGTCGGGTTCGGCGGTCGCTTTCTCGCGCATATAGTGCCGCCACCCACCAGCCGCGATCAGCCCGAGCACCAGACCGCCGCCTATGAGCCATTTCTTCTTCATCAGACGCGCTCCTCTTCGAGGCTGGGGTAGTCGATATAGCCTTCGGGCCCGCGCGAATAGAAGGTCTTGGGATCCCAATCGTTGAGCGGCGCGCCGTCGCGGAAGCGCCGGACAAGGTCGGGATTGGCGATGTACGGGCGGCCAAACGCAATGAAGTCGCATTGGCCGCTGCGCACGAATGCCTGCCCTTCCTGGAAAGTGAAATCGCTGTTGAGACCGATTTTGCCCGAAAAGACCTTGGCCATGTGCGGGCTGACGCGATCGGTGTCGGATGCGACGAATGTAGATTCGCTGCCAGGCTCGCGCATCTCGATCCACGGGATGCCGATGTCCTCGAGCGCGCGGGCGGCTGCTGTGAACAGCGCGATAGGCTCATCGCTGTCGCAGCCATTGACCTCGCCGATGGGTGACAAGCGGATCGCGGTGCGCTGCACGCCAATTTCGTCGGCGATCGCCTGCGTGACTTGCGCCATGAAACGACACTTGTTCTCGGCGCTGCCGCCATAGTCGTCATCGCGCTCGTTGGCGCGCAGGAACTGGTCTATCAGATAGCCGTTCGCGCCGTGGATCTGGACACCATCGAACCCGGCGCGCATCGCGTTGGCGGCGGCGCGGACATAGTCGGCGATGGTGCGCTCGATATCATCTTTGGTCATCGCCTTCGCTTGGACCGCATCCTGCTTGCCCTCGAACGTATGCAGCCGGTGCGGGCCCTGAGTGGCGCTTGCGGACAAAGGTGTGCCGCCGCCCATCGAGGGATGAACCAGCCGCCCCATGTGCCAGAGCTGGGCGACGATACGCCCGCTTGCCTGGTGGACAGCCTCGGTCACCGGCTTCCAGCCTTCGGTCTGCGCCTCCGACCAGAGCCCCGGCGCATAAGGCCAGCCCAGCCCTTGCTTCGAGATGCCAGTGGCTTCGGATATGATCAGGCCGGCTTCGGCGCGCTGGCGGTAATATTCGACGGCAAGTTCGTCATGCACGCCGTCGCGATCGGCGCGCCCGCGGGTGAGCGGGGCCATGACGATACGATTGGGGCACTCGATTGAACCGAGCGTGACGGGATCGAACAGATCGGGCATGAATTCTCCTTTCGCCATCAACTGGCATGGAGCCCGCTTGTTTCACAGCCGTGACTGGTTCATGCGCCGATCGATGGATACGCGATCCACCACCATCCCGTTCATTGCGCTGCTCGTCGGCTCGACCGCGCTTGCCTTCGGGCCATGGCTGGTGCGGCTGGCCGACGTCGGTGAGGTGTCCGCTGCCTTCTGGCGACTGGCGCTGGCGGTTCCGATGCTGGTTGCAATCGCACTGATGCTGGGCAAGGAGATACGCCTGCCGTCGCGCAAGGTGGTGGTCATCGTCATCGCGGCGGCCTTCTTCTTCGCGGCGGACCTCGGGCTCTGGCACTACGGCATCATGCTGACCAAGATGGCCAACGCCGTCCTGTTCGGGAATTCCGGGAGCTTCCTGTTCGCGCTCTACGGACTGTGGATCGCCAAGGTGCGCCCCAGCATGGCGCAGATTCTTGGGCTGGGACTGGCAGTACTCGGCACCGTGCTGCTGCTATCGGGCAGCCTAGAACTCGGGCTTGAGAATGTGCGCGGCGATGTGTTCGCACTGTTCGCAGGACTGCTTTACGCGGGCTACCTCATCGGCGTCGACCGGGTCCGCAAGACAACCGAGCCGCTGGCCGTCATCATCTGGGCCAGCGCTTTTGGCGCCGCCTTCCTGCTGCCGAGCGCATTGGTGCTGGGCGAAAATCCTATTCCCGGCGATTGGTCGATCCTGTTCGTGCTGGCGCTGTCGAGCCAGGTGATCGGGCAAGGTATATTGGTGTACGCGATCGGGCGACTGCCACCGCTGGTGGTCGGTGTGGCCTTGCTGTCGCAGCCCGTCGTAGCGGGTACGATCGGATGGTTCTTCTACGGCGAGATCTTTACGCCGACCGATTGGGCAGGCGCGATCGCTGTCGCTACTGCTTTGGTCCTGGTCCGCTTGCGCCCGCGCGCGGCAAGGCCCACATTGGCCGCATGACTTCGCCGCTCGACCAGATTCGCCAGACACTCGCTTTGTCCGTTGCTGAAAACGCGGTGTTTGATGGGTGGAGCAAGGCTGCAATCGAAGCCGCAGCGGCGCAGCACGACATACCGGTCGAACAAGCGCTGCTCGCGTTCCCCGATACGCCGTCGAAGATGGTCGACGCGTGGATTAAAGCGGTCGACGTGGCGATGGCGCAAGCCGCGGCGGCGAGCGACGAGTTCGATACACTCGGCATGACCAAGAGGATCCGCTGGCTGATCTGGAAGCGCCTTGAAATCGCTGCGCCCGCCAAGGAAGCGGTGCGCAGTGCGCTTGCCATTCTGGCGGCGCCGCAAAATATCCCGCTTGGCGTGAAGACGGGTTGGCGCAGTGCCGATGCGATGTGGCGGCTCGCGGGCGACACGTCGACCGACTACAACCATTACACCAAGCGCATCATCCTGTCGGGCGTCTATGGCGCGACGCTGCTGGCGTGGCTCGACGACGATAGCGAAGACTGGGCGGAGACCGCCGCGTTTCTCGACCGGCGACTGGCCGACGTCGGGAAATTCGAAAAGCTCAAGGCGCACTGGACCAGGCAGGAACGGCCGAGCATCAGCCGCTTCCTCGGCCGCTTGCGCTATCCCGTTCGCTAGATACTGCCGGTAATCGTCAATTCGAAAATCGGGCCAAAATCGCGGTCCTGATATTCGCTGAAGGCGATAGGGCCATCGCGGCGGTCGACGTAGACGGTGCGCTCGAACCGGTCGTGCTGGTCGAAGATGTTCATCAGGCTGGCGCGAACGGTCATCCCGCTCACGTCCTTGTTCTCGACGAATAGCCAGCCAAAGGGCGCCGAAGCGTAGCCGCGCGAGACCTGGTCGAGCGACACGTTGGGCGCCTGGTCATTGAATTCGAGACCTGTTCCCCATGCCCAATTGCTGTTCGGGATGTCGTGACGGAAGCTGAGTTCGGTGAAGAAGCGGCCGACACCGCTGATGTCGCGGTTATCGCCGGTCAGCGGGTCTTCGACACTGGTCTCCGTTGCGATCATGAAGATATTCAACCGCGCGCCGTCAAAGCCGATGGGGTCGAACAGTAGCGTTCCTTCGAGGATGCCCTGGATGACGAAGGCATTGCTGTCGAGATTGCCCAACGCCTGTTCGGTGGGCGAAATCGGAATGACTTCGACCGTATCCTCGATCGAGGCGATGCGGATTTCGGGCGTGATCGAGCCCCACGCGCCGAGCGATTTGACGAACTCCAGTTCGGCGCGCCAGCGCTGCGGCGGCACCAGCTCGAAATTGTTCGAACGGTCGTCCGTATCGTCGGTGACATCGACAGAGCTCAAGAACTGGAAAAAACTCAGCTGGTCGACACGCCGCTCGACCTTGGCGTTGACGGTAAGATCGTCGGCGGCCTTCCACGCCAGCGAGATCGAACCTTTGGGACGCACGAAGCTGCGCGTGATGTCGCCTGCACTGATCTCGCTGAATTCGCCGCCGAGGCTGGCCTGCAGCGTGAGGTTCTCGGCCAACGGGCGCCCGTAGCTGACGATCGATTCGGCGCGCTTTTCTTCGACTAGTGCATTGGCGCCGGGCAATGGAACCTCGACTTCTTCGCCTGCCCTATTGCGGACGAACAGTTCTGCCGAACCATCAAGGCTGTTATAGGCCCCCTCGAGGCTGACCTGCATGTCTCCGCCGAGGCCCGCAAAGCTATATTCGCCGCGCGCGATGGTCTCGGCCTCGTCGATGACCTGCTCGAAGCGACTGCCACGAAGCACGGCGCCTGGTTCATCTTTCCGTCGTTCGAACACCGATAAGAATTCGCTGCTTTCCAGGCGGCGCAGGCCGATCAGCTTGAGGCGCCCGCCGGCAAGGCCGAACTCGTAATCACCGCCAAGCTCGAAATTCCATTCATCTTCGCCGCCGAAGTTTAGTTCGCGCGCGGTGCTCCCGTCTGCTGCGACTTCGAAGCCTACCTGCTCGCGGTCGAAGAAGAAGAGCTGCCCGCTGCCATTGAGATTCAGGATGTTACCATTGGCTGCGGTCCGGGCGAGAGATGCGGTGATGGTCGGTCGGTCACCGAAGTAAGTCGCCTCTTCTTCGACGACGCGCACGATGTCGCCGTCGGCATTGCGGCGTACTTCGGGGCCGACATTGCCGTTGCGAAACTGGTCGTTCTTGAAACCGATGCTGACATCGTTGCTACCAACCTTGCCGCTGGCGCTGATCTCCAGGCCCAAAAGTCGCGCCTCGTGATCGCGGCGAAATTGGGGGCGGTATGTGAAATTGCCCGACCATCCGCCGGCATCGGCAATGATATTGGCAACCTGGCCCGACAGGCCCGGGATTGCGAGCGTGGCACCATCGACGATGTCGATCCGTTCGACCGCGTTGGCCGGGATGCGCCGGAGGGCATCACGCGCATCGTTGCTCTTGCCCGACACGCGCTGGCCATTGATCAATACGTTCTGGGTGGCTTGGCCCAAACCGCGATTGCCTTGGTCTCCGCCCTGGATGGTGAAGCCCGGTATGCGGGACACCATGTCGAGCGCGTTTTGCGGCGCGAACTGGGTAAAGTCGGCGGGCGTGAAGCTTCGCGCGGCCAGCGGGGCGTTGGCCGCGGCTGCGTCGGTGACGAGGTCTTCGTCGACGGGCGTCGATGTGATGTCCGCTTCGCCCTCCTGGGGATCGACGGGTGCACTTTCCTGGGCAAGCGCGGGCGCCGCCAATGCGATGGCAGCCGTAGCCAGCAAAACCGATCTGAAGTTCATACTTTCCTCTCCCATGGCGCTGGGGACGCCAAGTCCGCACCACCATCATGGGATCGCGACAACCAGCCCGCTTCGACAAACGGGCGGCTGGAACCGCTCGATTACATCTGTAGTCTCGAAGTGAAACTGATTAGATGGTGCCGCGCACGCTAAATTCGATGGTGCGTCCGAACCGACGTTCGCGAGATTCGCGGATACCGTAAGGTCCGATGCGCCTTCCATCCCACAGCAAACGCTCGAATCCGTCGCGCCGATCGAGCAGGTTTCCAATGCGCAGGCGTACGGTCAGTCCAGCAACATCCTTATGCTCGGCAAAGGCATAGATATCGGGCCCGGTATCGTAGCGATTGTCGATGTTGCCGAGCCGCACTTCTTTTGCCGTTTCGCGGAAGGAGAACCCGCCGCCCCACGCGATGTCGCTTCCCGGAATATCGTGGCGCAGGTCGGCCTCGACGTCGATCAGTTCGCGGCCACTGAGCTCGCGGTTCGCGCCGGTCAGCGGATCTTCGATCGACGAGCCGGAGAAGGCCAGTTCGAAATCGAGCCGAGCGCCGGTCCAGCCGAAAGGATCGAACAGCAAGGTCCCGTTGCTGCCAAGCGACCAGATGCGCGCTGCGTCGACATTGCCGAGCACCTCGCCGTCGATGCCCACGGGGATGATCTCGATGACATCTTCGATGACGGAGGCACGGATGAAGGGGCGCAGCGACCCGTAATCGCCGAGCGCCGCGACAGCTTCGAGCTCGGCGGTCCAGCGTTGCGGCGGGACGAGCGCGACATTCTGGTCGCGGCCAAGATCGTCGGTGACGTCGACCGAAGCGAGGAACTGCCCGAAATCGAGCTGGTCCACCGTGCGTTCGAACCGCGCGCTGAGCGTTAGGTCGCGCGAGGCTGCCCAATCGAGCACCAGCGATCCCTTGGGTCGCCAGAACGAGCGCGCACCATCGGCTGCGCCGGCATCGATCTGGCTATATTCGCCGCCCAGATTGGCCTGCATCGCGAGTCCGCCGCCAAGCTCGCGGCTGTGCGACACGAAGCCCTCGGCGCGTTTTTCATCGATAGTGGCGGTGGCGCCCCCGAAGTCGACAGGCTGGAGCACGCCAAGCGCATCGCGGACAAACAGACGGCCCTCGCTGTCGAGCTTGTTATACGCGCCTTCGATGCTGACTTGCCAATCGCCGCCCCATGCGGCCCAGCCATATTCGGCGCGCCCGATGATCTCGGTGACGTCGCTGTCCTGTTCGAAGCGACGCCCTTCGTCGGCCGCATCGGGGATGCGGGCGAGATAGATGAAGTCGTTGATCGAGGGTTCGCGTTCGAACCCGTAGAGACCGATCACTTTCATCCGGCCGGTTCCCAGGCCGAATTCGTAGTCGCCACCAATCTCTACGCTCCACTGGTCCTGCGCGCGTTCGGACCGGCGATCGCCGCTGACACCATCGACGATTTGTTCGAACCCGGTTTCGATGCGGTCGAACCAGAAAATCTCGCCGACCGCATTGATGTTGAAGATGTTGCCGCTTGCCGCGGTGCGCGAGGCGCCCAGCGTAAGGCGCGGACGATCGCCGTAGAATGTCGAAAGCTCGTCGCGCGTCAGGATCAGGTTGCCGCCAGCATCCTCGACGATTTCGAGCCCGAAATTTCCGCGCCGGAAGGCGTCGTTGGCAAGGCTCGCGGTCCAATCGAAACCGCCGAGCTTGCCCGACAATGCGACTTCGCCGGCAAACCAGTTGTCGTCCAGCCGCTCGCGAAACTGGGGGCGCCACTCGAAGGTGCCGCCAAAACTGTCGACCTTATAGACGATGTTGGCGACCTCGCCCGACAGCCCGGGAATATCGAGGCTCGCGCCCTCCAGCAGTTCGATGCGAAGGACACTCGACGCTTCGATGCGCGAAAGCGTGGTGATGGCGTCGTTGGACTTGCCCGAGACCCGCTTTCCGTTGAGTAGAATGTTCTGGTCGGCCTGGCCCAGCCCGCGCGCGCCGTCATCGCCCGAGTTGATGGAGAAACCTGGGATCTGCCGCACCATGTCGAGCGCGGTGCGCGGCGCGAACACCGCGAAATCTTCGGGCGTGAATGTACGCGTAGCAACCGGCGCACCCCCCGATACCCCGCGCTCGGACGCGAACGCCTGCGTCGCGGTCGCCAGACCGATGGCCAGTAGGGAGGCTGCAATAGTTTTCATGACTTCCGGAAAGTGTGACGACTGGTACACGCTTTCGCGCGCTGCGCGGGCAACGGCCATATGGCCAAAAGGTTCGCATTTCCATCGGATAAAAGGCGCGAAACCATGGTGACAGTCGCCGCTCCACTGCCTATCCAAGATGCGAAATATACAAAGCGAAGGACGAGAATATGGCGGGCGTGAACAAGGTGATCCTGGTGGGCAATCTCGGGGCGGACCCCGAAGCGCGCTCGCTTAACAACGGCGGCGAAGTCGTCAACCTGCGCGTCGCTACGTCGGAAAGCTGGAAGGATCGCGACGGCAACCGCCAGGAACGCACCGAATGGCATAATGTCGTGATCTGGAACGAAAATCTCGGCCGGGTCGCCAAGAATTACCTGCGCAAGGGCTCGAAAGTCTATCTCGAAGGCCAATTGCAGACCCGCAAGTGGCAGGACCAGTCGGGACAGGACAAATATACGACCGAAGTCGTGCTGCAGCGCTTCCGCGGCGAACTCGTACTGCTCGATCCGCGCGAAGGCGGGGGCGGCGGCAATTATGGCGGCGGCGAGTCGAGCGGCGGCTATGGCGGCGGAGGCGGCGGCCAGCAGCAGTCACGCCCGCAGCCTGCGACTTTCGACAACGATCTTGACGACGACGTGCCCTTCTAGGGCAACGTTGGCGGCCTAGTCGCCGCCTTCCATCTTGCGCTTCAGATCGGCGAGCGCGCCGAATGGGCCGGCTTCTTCTTCGCTGAGGACGCCAGCCTCTTTCAGATGGGCTTCGGCTTCGGGCGAGCGCGGATAGGGGTCGAGCGCCAGCGCCAGCGTGTCGGCCAACGCATCGCCCAGCGCGATGGTGGTCCCGTCATGAAAAATAACGTCCAACTCGTCCTGCCCGAGCTCAATCTCTTCGTCGGCATCGACATCGGGCTCGGGAATGAACCGAAGCGTGAAAGGTTCGTCGATCGTGCTGGCGACGGGCTCGCCGGTGGCCACGCAGGCCTGAGTGACCTTGGCGCGCACCTGGCCCGTGGCATCAATCTTCTGGCCGTCCTTCGACAGTGTCACGTTGGCCTCGAAACGCTCGAGCCCCAACAGGCCCAACCGCTTGGCGATCGCTTCGCGTTCGGCTTCGTTGGCCCTAAAGTCGCGATGGTCGCCATCGCGGATATTCGCCAGCGACAGCGTGTCCATCACGCAAAGCTCCCGCGCATGATGTCCTCATCGCCAAATCCGTCGAGATGCTCGCGGAAGCTGCGCAACTTCTCGCTCGCAAAGGTCAGCGTCGCTTCGCCCGGATCCTTGTCGCGATACACGCTGAACAAGGTGGCATCTTCCCAGTCGATTTCGCCTTCCTCGGCGCGGCGCCAGCGGTCGACCCGCGTTGCCAGCGCGCCGACCAGGCTGCGCACCTGCTTGCCAATCGTCGTGTCGAAACCGATCTCGCGCATCTGCGCATCCATGTCGGTAATGAATTGCTCGGTCAGCGCCACCGAACCGCGCACTGCATCTTCGTCGCCGTCCTCGAGCCGCAGGATGGCGAGCGCCACCAGGCTCGACAGCACCGCGAAACGCCCGTCCATGTCGTCGGCGACATTACCGCACTGATACCAGACCGGTTCGCGCGCCAGTTCGACCAGTCGTTGATAGGGTGCGCTGGCATCCGCGGCATCGGATGATCGGAACATGGACATGAATCGTCGAATCATCGGTTCGTCACCTTCTTCAGGCCTTGCGCTAACGCCCTCGGCCCGCATATGTGCCCATTCAGCGGCCCGCAAGGGTGGAGCCGTCAATGGAGTGAGCGATATGGTGTCGAAGCGGGCAATTTTCACGTGTGTAGTGGCAGGAGCCATGCTGACCGGCTGCGCGGGTGTGCGCGACTCGTCGGGCTATATCGCCTCGACCGAACTGGTGCAGGCGATTGCCCCGGGCGTTGACAACAAGGCCTCGGTCGAAGCCACGCTGGGCCGCCCGACCTTCGTGGGGCAGTTCGATGACAGCCAGTGGTACTATGTCAGCCGCACGACCAACCAGTTCGCATTCCGTCGCCCGCGCCTCGATGACAGCAAGGTCATCGCGGTATCGTTCGATGCGGCGGGCAACGTCGTTGCGGTCAACGAAACCGGCCCCGAACTCGCAGTCGCTATCAACCCGAGCAGCGCGGAAACGCCGACGCTGGGCCGCGAACGCAGCTTCTTCGATGAACTGTTCGGCGGTATCGGCCAGGTCGGTCAGGCGGGCCTTCCCGGCGGTGGTCCGGGCGGCCGCTAAGGCGGCTTGCCGCGCGGCGGCGCAATAGCCTAAGCGGTCTGTCATGACCGCGGTACCTTCCAAAGACATGAGCTACGCCGAGTATCTTCGGCTTGATGAAGTGCTCGGCGCGCAGGTGCCGCACAGCGAGCATCATGACGAATTGCTCTTCATCATTATCCACCAGTCGAAGGAACTGTGGCTTAAGCAGATCCTGTTCGAAGTCGATTACGCCATCGATCAGCTGCACCGCGGCCACTTCACGCTGGTGCACAAGGCGCTAAGCCGGGTCAGCCGAATTCAATCGGTCATGACGCTGAGCTGGGACATCCTCACCACGCTGACGCCCGCCGACTATATGAAATTCCGCCATCATTTCGGTACGGCGTCGGGCTTCCAGTCATGGCAGTTCCGGATGATGGAATACCGGCTGGGCATCAAGAACCCGGCCTTCCTCAAGAACTACGAGGACGGCAGCGACGAGCGGCGGCAACTCGAAGCAGCGCTCGAAAAACCGAGCCTGTGGGACGAGGCCAACGAAGCACTCGGGCGGGCCGGGTTCGACGTGTCGAGCGAGGAGGCAATCCAGGCCAGCTGGCTCGATGTCTATCGCAATACCGAAGCAAATCTCGAACTTTACGGGCTTGCCGAAAAGCTGGTCGATCTCGACGACGCGCTGGCAGCGTGGCGGCACAAGCACGTGCTGACCGTCGAGCGCGTCATCGGCTTCAAGCGCGGAACCGGTGGTTCGGCAGGCGCGGAATATCTCAAGTCGACGCTGTCGAAGCGCGCCTTCCCCGCACTGTGGAATCTTCGAACCGACATATGAGCTACAAGCGGCTCTTCACCAAAAGCCTTGCTGCCGACCGCTTGCACATGGCGGCGCACAGCCATCACCTATGGCCCGATGCCAGTTTCGAGGGACAGGTGCGATGCTGGGAAGACGCGGCAGCATTGGCCGACCGCAAATGGGATAAGATCATGGGCGAGGTCTGGACCTCGGCTGCCGCCAGTGTCTCAGCCCAAATGGGCACCGGCGAAGATTATTGGCGCCGCATCGTGTTCGCGACCAACACGCACGACCTTCTTGTACGATTGGTCGCTGCCTGTCCGCGACGCGCGGGTGGCCCGCTGCGTATCCTGACAAGCACGGGCGAGTTTCATTCGGCGCGCCGCCAGTTTGCGCGGTGGGTCGAGGAAGGATCGATCATCGTCGATACGGTCGACGTCGAACCCTTTGATACGTTCGCGGACCGATTTGCAGACGCGGCGCGGCTCGATCGGCATGACCTGATCTTCGTGAGCCAGGTCATGTTCGGATCAGGCCGCATCGTCGATCCGATCGCGCCGATCTGCGAGGTCGCCGATCCCGCGGGCCCTTGGGTGGTGATCGACGGCTATCACAGTTTCATGGCGCTCGAATATCCGTTCGCGCGCGCGCTGAGCGACAAGGCCTTTTTCCTGGGCGGTGGCTACAAATATGCCATGGCGGGAGAAGGAATGAGCTTCATGAGCTGCCCGCCGGGCTTTGGCGAACGCCCGCCGATAACGGGCTGGTTCGCCGAGTTCGACGATCTCACCTTGCCGCCCGGCATGGTCGGGTACGCCCCCGATGCGATGCGATTCATGGGCGCGACGTTCGATCCGTCGGCGCTGTATCGCTGGAACGCGGTCTATGGCATGCTGACCAAGGAGCGCATCGATAATGCGGATATCAATGCGCATGTCGCCACGTTGCAGGCGCAGACGATCGAAGCCCTGCATTCGACCGTGTTCGGCGCAGCGGAGCTGCTCAATCCGCTCGACGGCAAACCGCATGCCCGTTTCCTGGCCTACCGCCATCCGGACGCTGCAAAGTGGTGCGAGGCTTTGAAGGCCAAGCATTGCATTACCGATGTGCGCGGCGATGTGATCCGCATCGGATTGGGGCTCTATCACGACGCGGACGATATCGACGCATTCGCCGCGCTCGCAGCGGCGCTCTAGCGCGGCTTCAACCCCTCAGCAATCAGCCGGTTGGCGGAAGCGGCAACCTTGCCAGCCTCCTCGTCGCCCCAGACCGAAAAGCGCAAGCCCAGGAACACGTTCATTCCCATGATTGCCCAAGCGCGGACTTCGGCGTCGAGCGCATCGATCGCGGGTTCGACGTCGTCGCTTTCTAGGCGCTCGGCAATGCGCGCGGCCGTGGCGCGGTAATGCGCCTCGAAGCCTTCGGGGTCGACAAATTCGGCTTCGTCGATGATCCGGTACACTTCCTTTTTTTCGCGCGCGAAGGTGAGGAAGGCGGCGAGCGCGCGGCGTTCGGCATCAATCGTACCTTTCGCGTCCGCCAACGCCGGGGCGACATGATCGCGGACCTGTTCCGACATGTCCTTGACCAGCGCCGCGAACACTTCCTCCTTGGAATCGAAATAGGTGTAGAAGGTGCCGAGCGCGACCTTGGCACGCTGCGTGATGCCGACAATCGAGCTTTCGCCAAAACCCCTGGCGCCGAATTCCTGCCGTGCGGCATCGAGGATCTTTGCGCGCGTTTTTTCACCGCGGCGGGTGCGCGGTGTTTTGGCCGAACCCGATCTCACTGAATTTTCAACCGGTTCTACCATGTCCGCACCCCTAGCCTGCCACTGTCACTAACAAAAGTTGAAACTTGGTTCAACTTTCATTATGAGCCATGTCAAAGCGGTAGGCGCGTTGCGCCGCATAAGCCGCGAACAAAGGGGAGGTTCTCGATGAAAAAGATGATTCTAATGACATCGGTGGCTGGCGCCGCGATGATCGCCACGCCCGCGCATGCGCAGGATGTAAATGACGACGCAGCAGCAGCTCAGGAAGCCGAAGAAGGTGGGGCCATCGTCATCACCGCGCGCCGTCGCGCTGAAACGTTGCAGGATGTCCCGCTGTCGGTGACTGCCTATGCCGGCCCGCAACTCGAGCGCGAGGCGGCGCTCGACATTACCGACATCGCCGACACGACGCCCAACGTGACGCTCGAAGCCTCGCGCGGCACCAACTCGACGCTAACCGCCTTCATCCGCGGCGTCGGCCAGCAAGATCCGGTCGCCGGGTTCGAACAGGGCGTCGGCATCTATCTCGACGATGTCTATCTCAACCGCCCGCAGGGCGCGGTGCTCGACATCTATGACGTCGAACGGATCGAAGTCCTGCGCGGCCCGCAGGGTACGCTTTATGGTCGCAACACCATCGGCGGCGCAGTCAAATACGTAACCCGGCGCCTGCCCGAGGGCGTGGCGGGCGCGGTGCGTGGCACTATCGGCAGCTATGGCCAGACCGACATCGTCGCGCGCGCCAGCTACGGTACCGAAATGTTCCGCGCCGGTGTGGCCGCCGCCTACCTGCAGAACGATGGTTTCGGCGAAAACCTCACCACCGGTGAAGAGAATTACAACAAGGATATCTTTGCCTTCCGCGTGAGCGCGGAGGTCGGCAACGAGATCGATTTCCTCCTGCGACTTGCCTACGATCGCACCGACGATGACAGCAATGCGCGCGGCGGGTCGCGTCTCATCCCCGGCCTCGCCTCGGGTGCGCCGCTGCTCGACAATGAATATGACACGCGCGGCGGGCTTGCCGATCCGGTGCAGGAAGTCGTTTCCGAGGGCATCTCGGCCAACCTCGCAGTACCGCTCGGCGACGCGCTGACCTTCAGGTCGATCACTGCCTGGCGCAAGGATGACAGCGCGACCCCGATCGATTTCGATACGCTTCCCGCAGTCGATCTCGACGTTCCCGCGATCTACGAGAACGAGCAATTCAGCCAGGAAATCCAGTTCCTCTACGAAGGAGCGCGCGTCCAGGGGCTGCTCGGCGGCTATTATCTCGATGCCGATGCCTTCACCGTCTTCGACGTGCGCCTGTTCACGCTGCTCAACGGCTTGACTGCGCTGACGCAGGGCGAGGTTCAGACCGAAACATGGGCCATCTTCGGCGATGTGACCTTCGACGTCACCGACCAGATCGCGGTCTCGGTCGGCGGTCGGTACACCGAAGACACGCGCAACAGCACGGTCTTCCGCGAAACCTATCTCGGCGGCGGCTCGCCCATTTTCGGCGGTGCCGGCGTGGTTTTTGCCACGACCTCGGATTTCCAGGGCGAACGTATCGACACCGATTTCACGCCGCGCGCCTCGATCAGCTTCAAGCCGACCGACGATCACACGTTCTACGCCAGCTATTCGGAAGGCTTCAAAGGCGGCGGCTTCGATCCGCGCGGCCAGTCGACCGCAGCGCCCGACCTCGACGGCAATGGCACTGTGACCGAGGCCGAAGTCTACGATTTCTTCGCGTTCGAACCCGAAACCGTGAAAAGCTACGAGCTTGGCTGGAAAGGCAATCTTGCCGACGATCGCATTTACGCCGCGCTTGCCATCTTCCAGGCTGATTATGAAGACGTGCAGATTCCAGGGTCGGTCGGCGTCCCCGACGGGATGGGCGGTCAGACCTTTATCGGGGTGACGACCAACGCCGCCGAAGCCCGCATCCGCGGCCTCGAGTTCGAAGGCAATGCACTGGTGTTTGGTGACTATGGCGCCGACCGTCTCAACTTCGGCTGGTCGCTGGGTCTGCTCGACGCCGAGTTCGAGACGTTCATCGACAGCCGCGGCATCAACGTCGCCGACAGCCGCGAAATACAGAATACGCCCGATGTCACCGCGTCGGGGTCGCTGACCTACACGGCGCCGGTCGGTGGCGGCGACCTCTACGTCAACACGACGCTGTCCTATCGCGGCGACAGCCAGCAGTTCGAACTGGCCAGCCCGCTCGACCAGGAAGGCTTCGCGCTGTGGGATGCCGGCATCACCTACGAACTTCCCGGCGGCCAGTGGACGGTCGGACTGTACGGCAAGAACCTGACCGACGAGCGCTATATCGTCGCGGGCTACAACTTCCTTGCGCAAAATCCCGATACCGGCGCGCTTATCCTCAATCCGATGACCGACCAGCCCATCCCGACGCTGGGGCGGGAAGGCACGCTGACGGCCTATTACGGCAATCCGCGGCAAATCCTTTTCACCGTGGGCTACGAATTCTAGCCGCTAGTCACTCCCGGCTTTGCCCGCTAGCAGGGGGTGAAGCCGGGAGGGGACGAGAATGACGAGCGACACCATCAAGCAACAGGGCCAGGGCCGCGCCGGTCTCGTGCTGGCCATGCTGTTGCTCGCCTACATCTTCAATTTCCTTGATCGCCAGATCCTCGGCATCCTGCTCGAGCCGATCAAAAACGACCTGGGCTTTACCGATAGCGAACTGGGCGTTCTGACCGGGCCGGCCTTCGCGCTCGTCTACAGCCTGATCGGCCTACCGCTGGCCTTGCTTGCCGACCGCACCTCGCGCTCGGGGGTAATCACCGGGGCGCTGGCCGTTTGGTCGGGCTTTACCGCGCTGTGCGGCACCGCGGCGGGGTTCTGGCAGCTCTTCCTGTTCCGCCTTGGCGTTGGCGTCGGCGAAGCCGGCGGCGTTGCACCGAGCTACGCGCTGATCGCCGACTATTTCCCGCCCGAGCGGCGCGCCCGCGCGCTCGCCATCTTCTCGCTCGGTGTGCCCATCGGTCTGGGCTCGGGCGCCATCCTCGGCTCCTACATCGCCACGGCGTTTGACTGGCGCACGGCCTTTATCGTCATGGGCGTAGCGGGCCTCATTCTCGCGCCGATCTTCAAATTCGTCGTTCGCGACAAACCGCGCGCGCCGGGCACTACGGCACCGACGCTGGGCGCGCTCGGCAAGGTCTTCCCCGTGATCGCGAAGAAGCGGTCCTTCTGGCTGATGGCGTTTGGTGCCTCGCTAAGCTCGCTGTGCGGTTACGGGCTTGCCACCTGGGTCGCCTCGATCCTGATCCGTAGCTATGGGATGAGCCTCGTCGGCGCTGGCCAGTTCCTCGGCTCGCTCTTGCTGATCGGCGGTACAATCGGCGTCTTCATGGGCGGTTATCTCGCCGACAAGCTTGGGACGAGAGACCGGCGCTGGTACACTTGGCTTCCGGCCGCAGCCTGGCTCATCACCGCGCCGCTTTATGCCGCCGGACTGATGGCGGACAGCCTGGTCGTCGTGTGGATGCTGTTGCTGGTGCCCAACGCGCTCAACATTCTGTGGCTCGGCCCCGTAACGACAGCGATCCAGCATCTCGTGGCCCCGGCGCAGCGGGCTACCGCCAGCGGGGCATTCCTGCTGATCAACAATCTCATCGGGCTTGGCGTCGGCCCGCTGCTGATCGGCGCGATTTCGGACGGTTTGCGCGAACAATATGGCGCAGATTCGCTTCGATACGCCGCATTGGCGGTACTGACCTTCTACCTTGTGGCCGCCTTCTTGATGTGGCTCGCATCGCGGCGGATTCGCGATGATTGGGTGGAAGAACCAGCCGCCGCCTAAGGGAACAGCCAGCCACATATACTCGTTTTGCCTGCAGTAAACTGGAGGTATCTATGAGGAATATCGTTCTAGCCGCCGGTGTGGCGGCCATGGCTATCGCAACCCCCGCACTTTCCCAGGGACGCGGCAACGGCAACAGCCCAGGCGCCGAGCGTAGTGAAGAACGCCGCGAAGCCCGGCAGGAGCGCCGCGAAGAGCAGCGTGAACGCCGCCAGGAAGCGCGCGAGGAACGTCGTGATCGCGATCGCGACCGCGCCGAAACGCGGCGTGACCGCATGGAAGACCGTATCGACCGGGAGCGTGATCGTATCGAGGACCGCCTGGATCGCCGCGCCGACCGGATCGAAGACCGCTACGAGCGTAATCGCGAACGCCGCTATGACGGGAATCTGGGCGATCGCATCTTCCGCGAAGTCGACCGCAATGTGTTCCGCTACGGGGACCGGGGCGGCCGCTATTCGGATTGCCCTCCCGGCCTCGCCAAGAAGCGCAATGGCTGCCTGCCCCCTGGCCAGGCCAAGAAGCTGTGGGGCCAACGTGCGCCTGAATCGCTGCTCGGCTCGCTGCTCGGGGGTGCCTATGCCAACTGGTACCCCGACGATGACTATCGCTATCGCATGGGTGACGACTTCATTTATCGGATCGGTGCGAACGGGATCATCGACGGCTTGATTCCGCGCTACGACCGCCCGGGTTATTTCTATCCGGTCGGCAGCTACTATCCCGAGCCTTATGATTTCTACAATGTGCCGACGCAGTATCGCGGCTACTATGACGACCCCTATTACCGTTATGGTGACGGCGCGATCTACCGCATCGATCCCGAGACGCGGCTGATCCAGTCGATCGCGGCGTTGCTGACGGGCGATGCGATCGTGGGCCAGCCGCTGCCTTCCAGCTACAGCGTCTACAACGTCCCGTACGATTATCGTGATCGCTACTACGACAATGATGACGATTGGTATCGCTACAGCGACGGCTACATTTATCGAGTGGAGCCGGAGACGCTGATCGTTGCCGAAGTGCTCGACGCCATTATCTAAGGAAAGACTCATGCGTATACTGATTACGGCTATGGCCGCTTCAGCGCTGGCGCTCGGTGCCTGCGCATCCGAGGAAAATCCCGCTGGGAACGAGATCGCAGAAGAAGGCGGCAAACTCGTCAACGCGATCGGTGCCGATAGCCAGTTTGGCCGGGCAATGGCAGCGGCCGGGCTGGATGGTATCCTCGATGGCCCTGCACCCTACACGCTGATCGTCCCGAGCGACGAAGCCTTTGCGGCGTTGCCTGAAGGGACATTGCCCGACGCCAGCACCGAGGAAGGCAAGGAAGCGCTTGGCGCCATCCTGAGCAATCACATCCTTCCCGGCACGATCCTTTCCGACGACGTCAGGAAGGCCGCTACGGCAAATGGCGGAAGCGCCAGCCTGCCCACGCTTGGCGAGGCAACGCTCGAAGCGAGCGTGAACGGCGACAGCCTGACCTTGTCGGCCGGCGGAGATGCGGGGTCGGTGACGCAGGCCGATGCCCGCTATGACAACGGCGTGGTTCACCGCGTCGATATGGTGTTGCTGTAACAGCGCGCGGTTAAAGCGTTCGTTTTGGACCATTCCGACCACGAAAGAGGGCAAAAATGTTCCGCTCGGGTCGCAATGGTTCCTAAACGGCGCGACCGTGCGCTCGTGATCGCCCATGGGCTTTCCGGAATGTCATTTTCCGGGAGGCCTGGGTGGAAATCGGTCTGCAATCGAAGTGGCGCGATGCAACGCGCGCGGCGGCGCTCGCCATCGTACTAGCGCTGCTGTGCGGCGTGCTGGCGTGGCTGGTGCAATACATCTTCGCCAAAGCCGGCCCGCTGGCCACGGTGTGGCTTTCCAACGCTGTTGCCGTGGCGTTGCTGTTGCGCAGCCCCCGTTCCTACTGGGCGTTTTTGCTGCCCGCCGTCTGGATCGGCACCGGGACGGCAAACGTCCTGTCGGGCACCCCGCCAGCCGCGGCATTTGCCCTCGGGCTTGCCAACATGACCGAAAGCGGCGTGGTCGCGGCGCTGCTGCGTCCCGTGTTTGCCCGCCACGATACGTTTGACGATCCCAAGATCATCATCCGCTTCTTTCTGGCCGCCCTGATCGGCACCGTTGTCGCGTCTCTTCTGGCTGCCGCGATGCTGGCCGGGATCATGGGACGCCCTTTCCTGACAAGTGCGATTGACTGGTGGGTGCCAGACCTGCTCGGCATGCTGACCATCGCACCGTTGCTCTTGTCGTTCGGCCATTGGAGCCGGTGGGGCTTGGGCGAACACGAAGCGACGCCCCGCCGGCGCAATGCGTCGGGCCATGTCGTCCAGCGTGTCGGCGCCGTTCTCCTGTTTTGGGCGGCGACCGCGATTGCGTTCATGACCGACATCGTGGCCATGCTGTTCGTGCTCGGGCCGCTTCTTCTCATCACGGCCGTGCGACTGCCCTTGTCAGCCGCCATGATGTCGCTCCTGGGTGGTTGCATGATAGCCCTGGGGATGACGATCAACGGGACGGGTCCGATCATCGCCATTACGCAAGACCTTTTGGTCGAGGGCCGCATCTTCCAGGCTTACATGGCGTCGCTGATCTTTCTTGTCCTGCCGGTGCGCGCGCTGGCGCGCGATCGCGACCGGCTCGATGCTGCCTATGCGGATAGCGATCGCAAATTTCGCGGTATCGCCGAATCCATCCGATCGGGCATCCTTCATCTCGACAGCGAAGGTCAGCCGCATTGGGCCAACCAGCATTGGGAAAAGCTGACCGGTCGATCACTCGAAGAAAGCCGCGATGCCGGCTGGTTGGAAGCCATCCACAGCGATCACCGCTTGCGAGCCCAGGCCTTGTGGGCGCGCGTCCGACGGGGCGAACGCGGCGAGCCTCTCGAAGTGCGCTGCGCTGCGAACCCCGATGCCTGGATGGAAATATCGTTCAGCAGCATGAGCGAGCAGGACGAGATAGTCGGCTATGTCGTGAAAATGTCGGACATCTCGAGCCGCAAGGCGGATGCAGTCGCGCTCGAGGAGAGCGAGGGGCTTTACCGCCTGGTTACCGAGCATGCGCGCGACATCGTCTTTCGCATCGGGCTCGACCAGGTGCCGCTCTACGTCTCCAGCGCATCGCGCTCGGTTCTCGGTTTTGACCCCGTCGAACTCATCGGCAAACCGCTTTCGCTCAAGATCCACGAACAGGACCGCGACCTGTTCGCGCGTCATTTCGCCGAAGTGCTGGCCGGCGCCCCGCCGCCCGAACTGAGTTTTCGCCTTCGTACCAAGAGCGGCGACTATCGCTGGGTCGAGGCCTCGACCCAATTGGTGAGCGATGCTGAGACCGGGGCGCCTGCGGAAGTCGTCGCGACCCTGCGCGATATCCAGCAACGCCACGAAACCGAGCAGCAGGTTCTCGAGTCCGCCGAGAAGCTTGGCGAATCCAATCGCCTCTTGCGGCTTGCGGAAGGATTGTCACAAGTTGGCCACTGGCGCTTGGACACCGACAGTATGGGCTTTCGGCATTCGCGCCAACTTGCCGCGATGATCGGGGTCGATCGCGACACGGCGCTGGGGCCGCGCGAATTGCTGCGGATGCTCAGCGTCAGCGACCGGCGCCTGACCTTGGCGACCATCGGCCGGGCGCGTTCCGCCGGCAGGCCGAGCGAATGCGGCGCGCGCGTGCGCACGATCGATGGCCAGCTGCGTCACTTCAGGCTGATGGTGCAGGCCGAACGCGACCGCAGCGGCAAGGTCGGGGGCCTGTTCGGCGTGGTGCGCGATGTGACGCTCGAAGTCCGGGCGCAGGCCGAGCTGGTTGCCGCCCGCGATCGCGCCAATAAGGCTGCGGCTTCAAAATCAGCCTTTCTCGCAACGATGAGCCACGAGATACGAACACCGATGACCGGCGTGCTCGGAATGATCGACCTGCTACGGCTGCAACCGACCGACGAGGAACGCGATCGCTATCTTGGCACCCTCAAACGGTCTGCCGACCTGCTGATGGCCGTGCTCGACGATATTCTCGATTTCTCCAAGATCGAGAGCGGTCGCATGTCGTTCGAACAGCGCGATTTCCGGTTCGAGCAATTGATCGCTGAAACCAAGCAATTGTTCGACCGCTCGGCATCGGCGAAGGGACTGGTGCTCCGGGTAGAAGGCGACATGGGCAATCTCCAGCCTGTCCGCGGCGACCCGGTACGCCTGCAGCAGATCCTTTCGAACCTTCTTTCGAATGCCGTGAAGTTTACCGACGAGGGCGAAGTGGTCATTCGCTTCTCGGCGTCGCCTGACCAGGATCGCTGGCGTTGGCGCGTTGCGGTTAGCGATACCGGGATCGGAATTGCGCCTGAAGAACGCGAGCATCTTTTTCAGCCCTTTACCCAGGCCGATATTACTACCTCGCGCCGCTTTGGTGGAACCGGTCTGGGGCTGGCGATTAGCCGCCGCCTGGTCGAAGCCATGGGCGGCCGGATGAAGGTCGATAGCCAGCCCGGACGAGGCGCCACCTTCTCGTTCGAAATCTTGCTGGAACAGGGGAGTGAGCCGGTCATCGGGGATATCGACGTGCCGGTCCTGGCGTCGAAGGCGCAGTCCGACGGGCAGAATGTCGGGCTCAAACTTCTCGTTGCGGAAGACAATCCGGTCAACCAGATGCTGCTAAGCGCGATCCTGTCGCAGCTTGGGCATGATATGCGGGCGGTCGACAATGGCCGTCTGGCGGTGGAACGGGCCGCTGCCGAGCCGTTCGATGCGATCATCATGGACATGCAGATGCCCGAGCTGGACGGGCTTGCAGCGACGCGCCAGATCCGTGCCGGCGGCGGACCCAATGCCAGCATCCCGATCATCGCGTTGACGGCCGACGCCTCGCCCGAACGGCGGAGATTCTACGACGGCGCGGGGCTCAGCGCGTTTCTTACCAAGCCGATCGACCAGGAAGCGCTGGCCGACCAACTGGCGGCGATCGCAGCACAGTGCGGCAGCGGGGACAGCGAGCAATCCTCGACGCCATTGCTGGACGATGACCGACTGGCGGCAATTTCGTCTACCCTGGGCGCCGAACGCCTCGATGCCCTGCTCGACCTTTTGCGCGGACAGCTCGAATGCACACCTGCAGCGTTGGCGGCACACATGAAATCGGGTGATATGGAAGCCCTGCGCCGCGAAGCGCATGCGCTTAAGGGAGCGGCTGCAAACGCCGGCGCGGGCCGCGTTGCCGAACGCGCCGCTTCGATCGAGGCAGCGCGAGAGCGCGATGGTGCGGAGGCCTTGCTGGCCACACTCGAAGCGGATGTATCGGCGACGATCGAAGCAATCGCCGCACGCTTGGGCTCGGAACGCAAATCACTCGAGAAATAGCGGCTGTTTGGCACTAGCCCTCGCGCCCACGCGCGTTATAACGAGACCCGAACACAACATTTTTTCGGGGGCGTGAAGCGCAATGAAAGCCACAATCGAACGGGCGGTACTCCTCAAGAGCCTCGGCCATGTCCAATCCGTGGTCGAACGTCGTAACACCATTCCGATCCTCTCGAACGTGCTGCTCGAAGCGGGTGATGACGGCTCGCTCCGTCTCATGGCGACTGACCTCGATCTCCAGGTCGATGAGCGCGTCGAGGCGGATGTCAGCCAGGCCGGCGCGACCACCGTTCCCGCGCACACTTTTTTCGATATCGTGCGCAAGCTTCCCGAAGGCGCGCAGGTCAGCCTCGAAGCCGCCGATGGCAAGATGCAGGTCAATGCCGGCCGCGCGCGCTTTAACTTGCAGACGCTGCCGCGCGATGATTTCCCGGTCATCGCCGAAGGCGACCTGCCGACCCGTTTCGAATTGCCCGCCGCCACGCTGCGCCAGGTGATCGACAAGACTCGCTTCGCCATTTCGAGCGAAGAGACGCGCTATTACCTCATGGGCATTTTCTTCCACGTCGATGGCGACGCTATGAAGGCCGCGGCGACCGACGGCCACCGTCTTGCCCGCGTCACCATCGACAAGCCCGAAGGCTCGGACGGCATGCCCGATATCATCGTGCCCAAGAAATGCGTCGGCGAATTGCGCAAGCTGCTCGACGAGGTCGAAGGCACGGTCGAGGTCTCGCTATCCGACACCAAGGTCCGCTTCGGGCTTGGCGCGGCGGTGCTCACCAGCAAGCTGATCGACGGTACCTTCCCCGATTACAACCGCGTCATCCCGACTGCGAACGACAAGCTTTTGAAGATCGACCCCAAGAGCTTCATGGCGGGCGTTGACCGCGTCGCCACCATCGCCAGCGAAAAGACCCGCGCGGTCAAGATGGCGGTCGATAATGACAAGGTGACCCTGTCGGTCTCGAGCCCCGAAAACGGCCTTGCCGTCGAGGAAGTCCCGGCTGACTATTCGAATGATGGCATGGAGATCGGTTTCAACGCCCGCTATCTCATGGACATCCTCCACGAGATCGAAGGTGACACGGTCGAAGTCCACCTCGCCGACGCTGCAGCCCCGACGCTGCTGCGCGAAAATGATTCGAGCCAGGCGCTTTACGTCCTGATGCCGATGCGGGTGTGAGCCGCGGAATCATTCGAACACACATCTTGTTGATTGGCGGCGCCTTGACGCTGGCGCTCGTCGGTTGTGGCAACGATACAGCTTCGCTTAACGAGATTGAGGCCGAACGTACCGAAGAGATCTCCTCGGAAGCGCGGGCAATCTTCGAAGAAATCAACGACGGCAAGTTTATAGAAGAAGCAGTCGAGGGATTTGCAGTCGGCTTTCGCAACACGGTGCAAGCGCGGCAACTTGAAGCGCAATATCCAGGTATCGTGGACGAATTTCTATCGCGTTCGAAAGGTATGGTAAGACACTATTATCAAAAAGAAGAACCGGCCATGTCTGCTCGCATAATGCGCACTTTCGATGACAATATGACCGCCGAGCAACGGGCTGAATTTCTTGATTTCATCAAGTCAGAGACCGGCCAGATCTTTTTTGGAAAGATCGATCTTAATGAGCAGCTCGAGCAGAGCGGGGCTGCAAGTCTGAATGACCTTCAAGCGGCTAACGTACGTGCCGGAATGCAAGCGGCAAATGAGTTGACGCCCGAGCAGCAAGCCGAAGTGGTGGAATTCGAGAAGCGGCTAGAGGGGCCTTTGTTGGCTGTTGGCCAAGCCCAGACGGAGGCGCTTTACGATGTCATCGCAGATTTCCAGAAAAGCCCGGAAAAGAAACGCATTGGCCAACTACTCGAGAGGATGGTGGAAGAGCGAGCCGGTAGCTAGGGTCGCGCGATTATGCTCACCCGCCTTGCCCTTACCGATTTTCGCAACCATGCCGACGCGCTGATCACGCCGGGCCCGGGCTTTGTGCTGCTGGCGGGCGACAATGGGGCGGGCAAGACCAATATCCTTGAAGCCGTATCGCTGCTGGCGCCGGGGCGCGGTTTGCGTGGCACGCCGCTGCGCGACATGGCGCGCCAGCAAGGTGACGGCGGCTTTGCGATCGCTGCGCGCCTCGCGGAGGACATCGACATCGGCATCGGGACCGCGCCCGCCGCGCCCGATCGCAAGAAGGTGCGCATCAAGGGCGAGGCGGCGGCCGCCAACCGGCTGGGCGATTATCTTTCGGTGTTGTGGCTCACCCCCGCGATGGATCGGCTATTCGCCGACAGTGCAGGGGCGCGGCGTCGCTTTCTCGACCGGCTCGTCTTCGCGCTGGAGCCCTCGCATGCCCATCACGTGTCGCGCTACGAAGCGGCGATGCGCGCGCGTAACAAGCTGCTCGCCGAACCCGACAATGCAGATCCCGAATGGCTGGTCGCGCTGGAGAGCGGCATGGCGGAGCATGGCGACGCGCTGGGTCAGGCACGCGCGCGCACCATCGCTGCGCTGGGCGAGGCCATCGCGGCTAGCCCGGAGGACGATTTTCCGCACGCGTCGCTTGCGCTGTCGGGCTGGGATGGCGGCGATCTCAAGGCGGCGCTACGCGCCTCGCGGTCGCGGGATGGCGCTGCCGGGCGCACGCTGGTTGGCCCCCATCGCCAGGACCTTGCCGTCCAACACGCCGCGAAGAAGCAGCCAGCCCATTTGTCGTCAACCGGAGAGCAGAAAGGTCTACTGATCGGCCTGCTCCTCGCGCACGCCGCCTTGGTCGAAGAACGTCGCGGCTCCCCGCCCGTCCTGCTGCTCGATGAAGTAGCTGCGCATCTGGATCCCGTCCGCCGCGCTGCCTTGTTCTCGCGCCTTGAAGGGCACGGGCAGGTATGGATGACGGCGACCGAGGCGGCCTTGTTCGACGGAATAGAAAATGCCACGCGACTGACCGTCACTGCGGGCCGGATCAACTAGGCGCGTTCGGCAACATCCAGCGGCACCTGCGCTTCGGCAAAGGCGCTGCGGTGCGCATCTTCAACTCTTTCCAGCGCACGTTTGTCCTCGATGGCGGCGCGTGCCTGTTCTAAGGCTTGCTGTGCCAAGCCCAGTAACCAGCCGCGTGCTCGCGGAATCCGCTGCGCCAGCGCACCGAGCATTTGCTGCAAACGGATACCTACTTCGAATATGCCGGCACCATCACGCGCCAAGGGCAGGATGAGGTCGGTCACCATGTCCTCGAAGCTGATCGGCGCATCGATGACATGTGACGCCCGCTCGACCGTGTCGACTTCGAGCTGTGAGAAACTGTCGAGAACACGCTGTCCAGCGCCCAGGACTGCGATCGCCGTGCCGGGATCATTGATTCCCGGTGACAATGCACGGCTGCCAATTTCGGCCAGCACCACCATGCCGAAGCGGGGGTCCTGGTCGAAATCGCGCGACGGCTCGATGATCGCCGCATCGCGCATGCTTTCGAGCTGTTCCGCATTGACCGAACCGTCGCACCAACCCAGCGGGCGTGTCGGATCGACAAAGGTGCCCGCCGGCGCGCTAAGCGTAAACTGCACTCCTGCCTTGGCGGCAGCATCGCTCAATCGCGATCGGTCGATATGGGCGACGTAGCCCGTCCTGTTTGCGGTAACGATGGTCGTGCCTGCGTCGGGGCGGCGCTCTTCATGGAGGATCACGCGCGGTCCCGGATAATGGTCGAGTGCGCTGATGGCTTTGGCTTCGATGCGTTCGATGGCGTCCTGGACGCGCCCGAAATTGCCAAGGCGACCTATCCAGTTGAGCAAGGTCAGCACAATCACCGCGATGACGAGTATCGTTCCGATGAACAGGATGGCGCGGCCTTGCCCGCCATAAATGCCGGTCGACAGGGCAATGATGCCGACGATCGCGAAGAGAAAGCCCCCGAGGAAGGTCGATAGCGCGTTCTGCGCTGTCGCGTCCTCGATCAGCAACTTCGTAGCGCGCGGCGTAATGTGCGCCGCCGCACCGGAAAAGGCGGTTACCATCGCGGTGAGCGAGAAAGTCGTCACGGCAAGCATCGAGGATGCCAGAATAGTGAGAATGTCATCGACCGCGCTGGCCCCGATGCTGAGACTGAGTTTGTAGGGTATGAGCGGCGCCAGCAAAGCGGCGGCGAGCGCAAGCGCTACGGACAGCAACCCAATGAGCGCAGCGCGGAACCAGATTCGTTCGACCATTCGGGCCAGGATAAAGCGCCATCGCGGCATGTTTTCGATCTCCCTGTGACCCCGTAACGCCTAAACCGGGCAAGCGGAGCCGCACTACCCCCTAAAAGGGGTAATATGCTTGGTTTTGCAGGTAGATTCTGCCATTGTCCGGGGATGGAAAAAGGCTTTCCCCATCCCCATATGTAAATGGCCTTGACGCGCGCCAAACCGGCAGCGCGGAAGCTAGATTAACTCACTGGAAAAATTAAGAAATCTCGATGGCAGACGAAAAGACACCAAACGCATATGGCGCCGACAGCATCAAGGTCCTCAAAGGTCTCGATGCGGTGCGCAAACGGCCCGGCATGTATATCGGCGATACCGATGA
This sequence comes from Sphingomicrobium marinum, assembly GCF_026157105.1. GTDB lineage: Bacteria > Pseudomonadota > Alphaproteobacteria > Sphingomonadales > Sphingomonadaceae > Sphingomicrobium > Sphingomicrobium marinum. The sequence continues at coordinate 171,859 of NZ_JANPVQ010000001.1, read as the reverse complement.
CGGATCGGGCCTGCATCACATGGTGTTCGAGGTCTCCGACAATGCCATCGACGAGGCTTTGGCGGGCCACTGCGACCGCGTCCTGATCACGCTCAATGCCGATGGTTCGGTGAGCGTCGAGGACAATGGCCGCGGCATTCCGGTGGACATGCACAAGGAAGAAGGCGTGTCGGCTGCCGAGGTCATCATGACCCAGCTGCATGCCGGCGGTAAGTTCGAGAATACTAGCGACGATAACGCCTATAAAGTGTCGGGCGGCTTGCACGGTGTTGGCGTCTCGGTGGTCAACGCGCTGTCCGAATGGCTTGAACTCACCATCTGGCGCGACGGCAAGGAGCATTGGATGCGCTTCGAGCACGGCAATGCCGTGGAATCGCTGCGCTTGGTCGGGGAGGCCGAGGGGCGCAAGGGTACCAAGGTTACGTTCCTGCCCAGCGGTGACACCTTCAAGACCACCGAATTCGATTTCGACCGGCTCGAACACCGGTTCCGCGAGCTGGCATTCCTCAACTCGGGCGTACGCATCATCATCACCGACGAGCGGCATGACGAACCCAGGGAAGTGGAGATGTTCTATGAAGGCGGCATCGCGGCCTTCGTGCAATGGCTCGACCGCAACAAGACCGCGTTGATCGAGGATCCCATCGCCATCACGGGTCAGCGCGACGATATAGGGATCGAGGTCGCGCTGGAGTGGAACGACAGCTATTATGAAAACGTGCTGTGTTTCACCAACAACATTCCGCAGCGCGACGGCGGCACGCACCTCGCCGCCTTCCGCTCGGCATTGACGCGCACGCTCAACAACTATTCGGAAAAGACCGGGCTTCTCAAGAAATCGAAGGTGAGCCTGACGGGCGACGACATGCGCGAAGGTCTGACCGCGATCGTCTCGGTCAAGCTGCCCGACCCCAAGTTCGGATCGCAGACCAAAGACAAGCTGGTCAGCTCCGAAGTACGCCAGCCGCTGGAAAGCCTGATGGCTGACAAGCTGGTCGAATGGCTCGAAGAAAACCCCGGCCCTGCCAAGGACATCATTCAGAAGGTGATCGATGCCGCGGCGGCGCGCGAGGCCGCACGCAAGGCGCGTGAGATGACGCGTAAGGGCGCCATGACCGTAGCTTCGTTGCCGGGCAAGCTCGCCGACTGTCAGGAAAAGGACCCGGCCAAGTCCGAACTCTTCCTGGTCGAGGGCGATTCTGCCGGCGGGTCGGCCAAGCAGGGCCGCGACCGCAAGACGCAGGCGATCCTCCCGCTGAAGGGCAAGATCCTCAACGTCGAGCGAGCGCGTTTTGACCGCATGCTGTCGTCGAAGGAGATCGGCACGCTCATACAGGCGCTGGGCACGGGGATCGGGCGCGAGGACTTCAACCTTGAGAAGCTACGCTACCACAAGATCGTGATCATGACCGACGCCGACGTCGACGGCGCGCATATCCGCACGCTCCTGCTCACCTTCTTCTATCGACAGATGCCTGAGTTGGTCGAAAACGGCCATCTCTACATCGCGCAGCCGCCGCTCTACAAAGTCGCGCGCGGTCGCAGCGAGGTCTATTTGAAGGACAACGCGGCGCTTGATGACTATCTCGTCAATGCAGGCCTCGACGGCCTGTTATTGGAAGCTTCGGACGGCGAACATGCGGGCGAAGGATTGCGCCATCTCGTCGATCATGCCCGCCGTATGCGGACGCTGATCGGTTATGCACCGCGCAAGTATGACGACGCGCTGGTCGAAGCGTTGGCGCTCAACGGTGCGCTCGATCCAAATATTGACGACAAGAAACGCGCCGCCGCGATCGAAGCAACCGCCAATTGGGCGGGGCTTGAAGATACCGAAGCGGAGTGGTCGGGCGAGATCGATGATAACGGCGATGCCATTATCCGTCGCTTGTGGCGCGGCGTTACCGATGCGCACCGCATCAACGCTGCTTTCCTCACCTCTGCCGAAGCGCGCAAGCTCCACAAGCTCGCCGCTGAGGAGGTCGAAGCCTACAAGACACCCGCGGTGCTGAAGGTCATTCGCGCCGACGGCGAAGAGTCCGAAGCCAAGAAGCCGACCATGATCACCCGCCCGACCGAGTTGCTCGATGCCGTGCTCGCTGCGGGCCGCAAAGGCCTGTCGATCCAGCGCTACAAAGGGCTGGGCGAAATGAACGCCGAACAGCTGTGGGAAACCACGCTCGACGCCGACAATCGCTCGCTCTTACGCGTCGAGGTCGACCAGGCTGATGTCGCCGACGAGATCTTTACTCGCCTGATGGGCGATGTCGTCGAACCGCGCCGCGAATTCATCCAGGACAACGCGCTGAGCGTGGCCAACCTCGACGTCTAGTCGGCTTTGACAAACACTGCGGTCGTGAGCGCCGGAACCTTGAACCCGGCCGCATTGGGCTGCGCGGTGCGCACGATCGGATCGTCGGAGTTTTGCTGGATCTCGTGGAGCGCGAAAGCTTGGCTTGAGGTGTAATCGACCTGCTGCGCCGCGCGTGTCGCGTTGAAGACGACAACCACGCGCTCATCGCCCTCGGCGCCCAGCAACATGACGATCAGACCGGGCACTTGGTCGGGGCCGGTATTGCCAAACCGCAGTAGCGTGTTGATCGATTCCGCATCTGAAATGGTGAACCAGTTCCGGGTCTGCGTACGAATTTTCAGCATCTCGCGCATGTGCGCGGCGGCGCGGGCGATATGTTGGGGCTCCATCGCCATGCGATCATCGGAAAGCAGCGTGCGGGCGATCGGCCAGTCGACCTCGTTGTCGGCGCGATGCGCGAGCCCGCGCCCCCACCAGTGGTGCTGCCCGGAAAAGTCGATGCGGTTGAACCAGTCGCCGCTGTCATAGCTGTTATGATCGAGGCTCTTGGTGCGCAGCAGGTCTTGGCCGGCGTGGATGAAGGGGATGCCCTGCGCCAGAACGACCAATGAGTTGGCGAGGTTTTGCCAGCGGACGCGATCATCCTTCGACGTGTCGAGCGGCAGCTTCCAAACATTGCTGTCGAACAGCGTGGGATTGTCGTGCGCGGCGGCGTAATTGATCGTCTCCTGCGGGTCGGAGACATAGCCGAGCGGCTGGCCGTTATAGTCCATGTCGCCAAGGCGGCGGACCACCCCATCGGCATTTTCGAATGCGAAGTCGGCAAGACTTCCGGCGAGCCCCGCGCGCACATGATCGGCCAGCCGCAAGGCTTCCGCGCGGGCCGCATCATCACTCGACGTCATGCGGTTGGGCGCGGTGAACAGGCCGCTGGCAAATCCTTGGCGGCGGACGGCTTCCTCGGCCTTGCTGTTGTAAGCGCCGCCGCGAATGGCATCGCGGATGCGGTCGTTGAATGTCCCGATACCGGTGCCCGCCATTTCACGCTGGGTCGCCTGGATGAACCGGGCGTTGTCGGCGACCTCGCCAAAATTCCATCCCTCGCCATAAATCAGCAAATCGCGGCCATCGACACCGTGCTGCTCAAGCGTCAGCGTACGCAGTGCCTCGCGGCCCTTGAGAATATTGTCCTTGGAGTGATGCCCCATCAGGTCGAAGCGGAAACCCGACACCTTGTAGTCGCGCGCCCACACCATCAGCCCTTCGACCAGCAGCCGCTCCATCATCCGCCGCTCGCTCGCGGTGTTGGAACAGCAGGTGGAATTGGCGACATTCCCGTCGGCGTCGAGCCGCTGGTAGTAGCCGGGCACGATCTTATCGAGCACCGACTTGTCGCCCTGCCCGTGCGCAGGGGTGTGGTTGAAGACGACGTCGAGCACGGTGCCGAGCCCCATGTCGCTCAATCCCATTACCATCTGCCGAAATTCGATGATGCGCGCGGTGCCATCGGGCGTGCTGGCATAGCTACCTTCGGGCGCCAGATAATGCAGCGGGTCGTAGCACCAATTGAAGCCGTCGCCCGCGCTCGCTTCCTTGACCAACGCCTGCTGCTGTTCGCTATCGGGTGCCATCGCTGCGAGTGCATCCTGGTCGGGTTCGACCGCACCGACTTCGGGGATGGAGGCGCAGTCGTTCGTCGGCAAAAGGTGCACGTCGGTGAGCCCGGCCTGTGCCAGTGCGGTCAGATGCCTGCTGCCGGGGAGGTCAGGGTCCGCGAAGGCGAGATACTTGCCGGCCTTTGCTGGATTGAGCCCTGGCACCGCGCTGGAAAAATCGCGCACGTGCAGTTCGTATATCGACCGATCTTCGGGATGCTGGGGCAGGTCGCGCGCGAAGGCGTCCCAGCCGGCGGGCTTAAGGTCGGCATCATCGAGATCGATGATTTGCGTCCGCTTGCTGTCGGGCGCCAAGTTGAGCGAATAGGGGTCGGTGACGATGTTGCGTTCGACCTGCCCTGTCGACGGAACATAGACCTCGACCTCGTAGACATAATATTTGCGGTTCCAGTCGGCGGGCCCCGAGATTGACCACACGCCGGTCTGCGCATTTTCGCTCATGGGTAGCCGGGTCGCGTTACCGCCCATACTGCTATCAAACAGGAGGAGCGTGAGCGATCGTGCGGTGGGTGCCCAGACCGAGATGTCCCACCCGGTATCGCTGCGCCGCGCCCCCAACGGCAGGTCGTTGGCGTAAAGCGCATCGAGAACGGGGCCGATCTGGATGCCGGTCGCTTCCTCTCCCATAAGTGTCAGTGGCTGCTTGAGGAATGCGCGCACATTTTCCGGCGGGGCCTCGACGCGCCACAGCGGCATGCCGGCAAGGTGCGGGAAATTGAGGGCAAGCTCGCCCGCGACGCTGCCCGCCGCAGCGAGCGGGAACGTGGATGCGCCCGCGCGCAAGTTTGGCATGCCCTCGCCTTCCCATGCGATGAGGTGCGGCGTCAGCCAGTGGGCGCGGGCGTGCGCGACCTTGGTCGGGGCGGCTGCTGTGCTGGCAGGCGGTGGCTCCGTAGGCGCACAAGCGCCGGTCAGCGACAAAATCGTAGCAGCGATAATACCCGAAATTAGTTGCCGCGCTGCGTTCATCCGCTGTCCTTCCTTTTTCTTCCGTCCGCCCAACTATCCCGCCACCTTGGCGTGTCGGCAAGACTGCATAGGTATGCGCGACTGGCGCTGCGAATTTTCGGGACTACATTGAGGCGGTGCAGCTTACCGTGACCTCCTTCAATATTCGCAAGGCGATCGGCACCGATCGCAAGCGCAACCCGCAGCGTATCCTCGATGTGCTGTCCGAGATCGGCCCTGACATCATCGCGCTGCAGGAAGCCGACAAGCGGGTGGGCACCCGCGGCGCGGCGGTGCCGCACCACCTGATCGACAAACATGGCGAATGGCAGGCGATCGATTTCGACGTAAGCCATCCCAAATTGCTCGATCTTATCCCCGAGCACGATCTGACGCGGCCGCTGCTGGAGCGGCTCGATACGCGCAATCTGGGATGGCACGGCAACGCATTGCTGGTGCGCCGCGGGATCGACATCATGCACGCGCAGGCGCTCGATCTTCCGACGCTCGAGCCGCGCGGCGCGGTGATGGCTGAACTCGACACGGCGGCGGGGCCGGTGCGCGCGATCGGCATGCATCTTGATCTCAGCGGGCTGTATCGCTTGCGCCAGGTCGAGGCGATCATTGCTGCGATCAAGGCACGCGATCCGATGCCCACCGTCATCATGGGCGATACCAACGAATGGTCGACGGGGTCGAATTGCCTCGATGCCTTCCTGCCTCGGTTTCGCACATGTCCGGTGCTGCCGACCTACCACAGCCGCCGACCCGTCGCCTCGCTCGACCGCATTTTCATCGATGAGGCGATCGATATCGAAGATCATGGCGTCCACCGCAGCGCGCTTGCCCATGCCGCGAGCGATCACCTGCCCATCTGGGCGAGAATCAGGCTCTAGCCGCCCGCCATCTTGCGCTGCCGGCGACGCTGAACGCTCGAGCCGATGCCCATCGCTTCGCGATATTTGGCGACCGTGCGGCGCGCCAGGTCGTAGCCCTGGTCCTTGAGTGCTTTCACAAGCGCATCGTCCGACAGGATCTTGTCTTCTTCGTCGATCAATTTCTTGATCGCCGCCTTCACGGCAACCGCGGACGCGCCTTCGTCGCTATCGGCGGCAGCGACGCCCGAGGAGAAGAAATATTTCAGCTCGAACATGCCACGATCGCAGATCAGATATTTGTTCGTGGTGACGCGGCTGACGGTGGATTCGTGCATGTCGATCGCCTCGGCGACGGTCGCCAGGGTCAGCGGCTTGAGCGCACCCACACCTTCACGGAAAAATCCTTCCTGCTGCTTCACGATTTCCATCACGGTCTTCACGATCGTTTGCGCGCGCTGGTCGAGCGCCTTGACCAGCCAGTTGGCGCTGGCGAGATGGTCTGCCAGCCAGGCCTTGCTGTCCTTGTCCTCGGCGCCCGCTTTCAGTTCGGCATGATACTGGCGGTTGACCAGCACGCGCGGCAGCGCGTCGGGATTGAGCTCGACGCTCCAGCCTTTCTTGGTTTCGCGCACGAAGACGTCAGGCGTAATGTCCTCGGCGGGCCGCTCCGAAAATATGCAGCCGGGCTTGGGATCGTAGCCGCGCAATTCGCGCACCATGTCGGCAAGGTCTTCCTCGTCCACCCCGCAAATGCGGCGAAGGTCGTTCATCCGGCCTTTGGCGAGCAGGCCAAGATTTTCGATGAGGCGCGCCATGGCCGGATCGTAGCGATCGGCGGCCTTGGCCTGCAGCGCGAGGCACTCGGCAAGGTCGCGCGCGCCGACGCCGGCGGGTTCGAGCGACTGCACCACGCCCAGCGCCGCCTCGACCGCTTCGACGGAAACCTCAAGTGACATGGCAATGATCTCGAGCGGTGTTTCCAGATAGCCAGTGTCGCGCAGCTCAAGGATGATCGCCTCGACGATCCTTCCTGCTTCGCCGCCAAGACCGACGACCTGATCGGACAGATGTTCGGCGAGACTATGCGCGCGGTACTCGAGCCGGTCGAAATCGAAGGCTTCTCCGGCCTCGGCCATGGGGAGGTCGGCGACGCTGTCGGTCTCAAAGGCCGCTTCGTTGGAGTCGTAATCGAGCGCGCCGTCACCGTCACCGAAATGATCGAGACTGTCGTCGACATCGGGGGCCTCGTCGCCAGCGTCGCCGGGATCCGCGCGATCCTCGCCGCGATCGTCGCGTTCGACCTCGAGCAGCGGATTCTTGGCCAACTCCTCGGCGATCACGGTTTCGACTTCGAGGCTGGACAATGCGAGCAGCTTGATCGCCTGCTGCAACTGCTGGGTCATGACCAGCTGTTGCGATTGGCGAATATCGAGACGCGGACCTAAACCCATGGGATTGTCCTAAAGGGCAAAACTTTCGCCCAGATAAAGCCGCCGGACTTCCTGGTCGGCGACGAGATCCTGCGGGGTGCCCTGAAACAGCACCTGCCCGTCATAGATGATGCAAGCGCGGTCGACGATCTCGAGCGTCTCGCGGACATTATGATCGGTGATCAGCACACCAATATCGCGGCTCTTTAGCTCGACGATGAGATCGCGAATGTCGCTGATGGATAGCGGGTCGATGCCGGCAAACGGTTCATCGAGCAGCATGATCGAGGGGTTCGCGGCGAGTGCCCGGGCAATTTCGGCGCGGCGACGTTCGCCCCCTGACAGCGCCATCGCGGGGCTATCGCGCAGCCCCGTCAGGCCGAATTCGTCGAGCAGCTGGTCAAGCCGACGTTCGCGCGCGCCGCGGTCGGGCTCGGCAATCTCCAGGACGGACAGAATATTCTGCTCGACCGACAGCCCGCGGAAGATCGAGGTTTCCTGCGGCAGGTAGCCAAGGCCCAGGATCGCCCGGCGATACATTGGCAGCCCGGTGATATCGTTACCGTCGAGGATGATGCGACCGGCATCGGGCTTAACCAGTCCCATGACCGAATAGAAACTGGTCGTCTTGCCCGCGCCGTTGGGGCCGAGGAGGCCGACGACTTCGCCGCGCGCGACGGCCATCGAAACGTCCTTGAGCACCACTTTCTTGTCATAGCTCTTGGCGATCGACACGACCTTCAGGCCGCGCGTTTCGACCTCTTCGGGCACTTCGGAGAGGTCGGTGCGAACGGCGCTTTCCACGTCGGCCATCAGTCTGTGCGCTGCGGAACGGTAAAGGTGCCGGTCACACGGCCACCGCTGCCTTCGACCCCGCGCGGACCGCCGTCCATCACGGCACGACCGCTTTCAAGGTCGATGGTGAGGCGCGACCCCTGGATGGTGTTGCGCGACTGGGTCAAACGCACGTCGCCGATCATGGTGATGATACGCCGGTCGAGGTCGTAGACGGCAAAATCGGAGCGCGCGGTCTCGTCGCCCGAACGCACCGTCACGCCGCCCGACGCATCGAGCCGGTCGATTTCTAGCCCTGCATTGCTCGAATAGGCCAATCGGAGCCGCGCCGTGCTCAGCGTGAGCGAGCCCTGGCGAACCACCACGTTGCCGACGAATAGCGCGCGATCGTTGCGGTCCTGCACTTCGACGCGGTCGGCGGCGACATTGACGGGGGCATTGATGTCGTGCCCGCCAAGCACCGAGCTGCGCCCCTGGTTCTGCGCGGAAGCCGCAGCAGCAAGGCCGACGAGGGCGACAGCGAAGAGCATCTTGGCATGCATGTTGCTTATCTGACCGCCCCTTGCTCGATTTTCAAGCGTGCGCCGCCCGAAAGTGTGACGGTGCGGGCATCGAGATCGGCCTCCAGCCGCCCCGCTTCGAAGCGACCCAAGCGCATCGCGCCTTCGACGCCGGCCCGGCTTTCCAGAGTCCGCGTATCGAGATCGATGCGCACGTCGCGCGTATCGAGACGGTAGCCATCGGGCCCGCGAACACGCAGCGGCCCGTCGACGAGGATCTCCTCGGCCTCGATGTCATAACGCCCGCGCGGCGCCGTGACGCGCAGGTCGCCGCTGTCCATCATGAGCGCCGCCGACATGCCCTGGATCTGCACCACTTGCTCGGCGCTGGTCTCCTGGATGGCGCGATCGGCGACGATTTCGAACGGCTGGCCCTTATTGTCTTCGCCGCGATAGCGCGCCTTTTCGACACGCAGCCGTTCATCGGCCTGGTCGACTTCTTCCTTGTCGAGGATGAAGCTGACTTCGCTGTCCTTGGCGAGCGGTGCCAGCAACAGTGCGAACAATAGCAGGATGCCCATCGCCGGCAGCGCGATCTTGGCGAACTTGATGACCGTGTCGAAACGGCCGCCGGGTTCGGCCCAGCCTCTTTTTTGCGCGCGTTCTCGATCTGCCTGCCGGCTCACTGCCTTGTCCTAGCTGTGCGCGAAGATGTCGGTTTCGTCCCAGCCCGCCAGATCGAGGCGAGCGCGGGTCGGCAAAAAGTCGAAGCAGGCCTGCGCGAGTTCGGTGCGACCTTCGCGTGCGAGGCGCTTGTCGAATTCGTCCTTCAAACGATGCAGGAAGCGCACGTCGCTCGCCGCATATTCGCGCTGCGCGTCGGACAATTCGGGGCCACCCCAGTCGCTCGACTGCTGCTGCTTGCTGATGTCGCCGCCCAGCATCTCTTTCACCAGCTCCTTGAGGCCGTGGCGATCGGTATAGGTCCGGACGAGGCGGCTGGCGGTGCGGGTGCAGTAAAGCGGCGCCGCCATAATGCCGAGATAATGCTGCATGATCGCGATATCGAATCGCGCGAAGTGATAGAGCTTCAGCCGATTCGGGTCGCCCAGCAGCTGTTTCAGGTTGGGCGCGGCATAATCGCTGTCAGGACCGAAGCGCACGAGATGCTCGTCCGCCCCGCCGTCGGAAAGCTGCACCAGACACAGGCGATCACGCCCCGGATGGAGGCCCATTGCCTCTGTATCTACCGCGATCGGACCGTCTTTGAAGGTCACGTCGGCGGGCAGATCTTCCTCGTGAAAATGAACCGCCATGCACTGCTCCTGAAGTTCGCTTAGGCGGCGCTTAGCCCACCCCAAGAGGAATCGCTAGGATAAGCCACGCTTTTCCTGTATGAATGCGAATGTGCGCGTCGTTCTTTCGCGCATGGATGTTCCGGTTACTTCGGCCCGGTCGGATCATTCGATACTAGTTGGGGGCGAATACAGTTGGGACGACATGGGTTACGATAGAGGGCGCAAGGGCGACCGTGGTGGACGGGGTCGCGACAAGCGCGACGCTATGTTTGAGGAGACGCCTCCTTACCAGGATCAGGGATATCAGGATCGCGGCGGCGGCGGTGGATACCGCGGCGGTGGCGGCGGTGACAATCATCGCGGCGGCGGCGGCGGTTACGGCGGTGGTGGCGGTGGCTACCAAGACCGTGGCGGCGGCTATGGCGGCGGCGGTGGTGGATACCAGGACCGCGGTGGCGGCGGTGGCGGTGGCTATCGCGGCGGCGGCGGTGGTGGCGGTGGCTATCGCGGCGGCGGCGGCGGTGGCGGCATGCCCCCACAGGTCGTTGGCGAAGGCAAAGGCCAGGTCAAATTCTTCAATCCGCAGAAGGGCTTCGGCTTTATCGTGCGCGAAGATGGCGGCGAAGATGTCTTCGTCCATATCAGCGCAGTCGAAGCAGCCGGCCTGACCGATCTGGCCGATGGCCAGCCGCTGGAATTCACGCTGGTGGATCGCGGCGGCCGCGTTTCGGCGACCAACCTGGTCATCGAGGGCGAGCCGATGGCGGTCGAACGCGGCGGTAGTGCCGGCGCTGGCGCTGGCGCTGGCGGTGGCGGCTTCAACAAGCGCGAACTGACCGGCGAAACAGCGACCGGAACGGTCAAGTTCTTCAACGCCATGAAGGGCTTTGGTTTCATCCAGCGCGATGACGGACAGCCCGATGCGTTCGTGCATATCAGCGCGGTCGAGCGCGCCGGTATCCCTTCGATCAACGAAGGCGACCGGTTCGAATTCGATCTGGAAGTGGACCAGCGCGGCAAATATGCCGCGGTGAACCTCAAGCCCTCCAGCTAGGGCGCTTTCAACAGCGAATCACCAAGGGCCCGTCCGGCATTTCCGGGCGGGCTTTTGTGTGTCATGGGTTCGGCAATGCAGATCGAACGCGCCTCGACCGACGATATTGACAGCCTCCATCGGCTGGTCGAAAGCGCCTATCGAGGCGAAAGCTCGAAGGCCGGTTGGACCACCGAAGCCGACCTGTTGGGCGGCCAGCGCACCGACGCTCGCGAACTTGGCGAAATTCTCGAAGATCCGACGCAGCATATGCTCGTCATGCGCGACAATGACGCGCTCGTCGGTTCGATCCTCGTTACCGACAAGGGCGATGGGCGCGCTTATTTCGGCATGCTGACCATCGACCCACAGCGCCAGGCCGCCGGGCTCGGGCGACGATTGCTGGCCGCGGGCGAGAATGTCGCGCGATCCTTCGGCGCATCGGTGATGGAATGCCAGGTCATTCGCCAGCGCGACGAATTGATCGCCTGGTATGCGCGGCAGGGCTATGTCGACACGGGAAACACGCGGCCCTTTCCGATGCACGATCCGCGCTTCGGGCTACCCAAGCGCAATGATCTCAAATTTATCGTGATGGAAAAGCCACTCTAAAAAGCCTCGACAAAACAAAGTGTTGGCATGGCTGGGCGATGCCTGATAGCGATACTGCGGAACCAGTTCCATTCCAGGAGTAAAGCATGTCGATCCTTCTTGGCCTTGCCGCCTTTACGCAGGCCGCGCAGACCCCGCCGCCCGCCGCTGTCCAGACGCCTGGCACCCCGCAGTTCGAGGTGCAGTGCATGGTCGCGCTTAACCAGAGCGCCGCGCAGCAGCAGGACCCGCAGGCGCGGATGCAGATGACCGGAATGGCGATGTTCTATACCGCCAGGGTCGATCTGTTGGCGCAGCAGGATGCGCAGCTCACCGAGGCGGTGCAGGCCGCACTGGACGGCATGGCAGGGAAGACGCTGGGCGCGATTACGCAGGCATGCGCGCGGCACATGGGCGAACGGCTCGGCCGCTTCCAGCGCCTTGCCCAGCAGGCCCAGCCCGCCGGGCAATAGGCCCTAGCTCACGAGTTTTTCCAGGTTGGCGATCGTGTCGGCCTCCTCGGCCGGCTTGTCGTCACGGATCCGACTGATGCGCGGGAAGCGCATGGCGAGCCCCGACTTGTGGCGCTTGCTGGCGTGGATCGAATCGAAGGCCACTTCGAGCACCAGCGTCTTTTCGACCTCGCGCACCGGCCCGAATCTGTTGATCGTATTGCGGCGCACGAAGCGGTCGAGCCACTTCAGTTCCTCGTCGGTAAAGCCGAAATAGGCCTTACCGACGGGCAGCAACTGACCGTCCTCGGTCCAGCAGCCGAAGGTATAATCGGAAAAGAAGGAAGAGCGCTTTCCCGAGCCGCGCTGCGCATACATCATGACGCAATCGGCATTGAGCGGATCGCGCTTCCATTTGTACCACAGCCCAACGCGCCGCCCCGCGACATAGGCCGAATCGCGCCGCTTGAGCATCAGGCCTTCGACGCCCGTCTGGCGCGCTTCTTCGCGCAGCGCCTCAAGCTGGGCGATGCTGCCTGCATCGATCACGCTTGAAAGGTCGAAACGGTCGCCCGGAAGCTTGGGAACAAGCTGTTCGAGCCGCGCGCGGCGCCGCTCCCAGCCAAGTTCGCGCAGGTCCTTCTTCCCGTCGATCAGGACGTCGTAGAGCCGCACGAACGCGGGGTTTTCGGACTGAATCTTCTTCGACACGATTTTGCGACCGAGACGTTGCTGCAGCGCGTTGAAGCTGCCCGCTTCACCGCCCTGATCGGCACCGCGTATCAGCAGCTCGCCATCAAGCACCGCGTCGATCTCCAGCGCCTCGGCAACGTCGGGAAAGCTGTGCGTGATGTCGTCGCCGGTGCGGCTGTAGAGCCGTGTTTCGCCTCCGGCGCGCACCAGCTGCACGCGGATGCCATCCCACTTCCATTCGGCGGCGTAAGCGGCGAGGTCGATCCTCGCATCGTCTTCCAGCGGATGCGCCAGCATGAAGGGGCGGAAGACAGGGAGCTCGGAAACATTGGGTGGATCGGCGCGCCCCTCGCCCCAGGCGAACAACGCGTCATAGGGCGGCGCAAGCGCGTGCCAGACTTCCTCGACGTCCTCGACCTTGAGGCCAAAGGCATCAGCCAGCGCCTGCTTGGCCAATCGCGCCGATACCCCGACGCGCAGCGCGCCGGTGGCCAGCTTGATGAGCGCGTAGCGGCCCGACGCATCGAGCCGGTCGAGCAGGCCAGCGAGGACCGCCGGCGCATCGCTCCTGCTCGCCGCCTGCAGCGCTTCGACCGCATCGGCGAGGCGCACGTCGTCATGCCCTTCGGGGCCCCAGAGAAGGCTGAGCGTTTCGGCTGAATCGCCGACGAAATCGCGGCTGATCTTGTAGAGGACCGGATCGATCTTCTCCTCGGCAAGCGCGCGGATCAACGAGGGCTTGACGCTGGCGATGTCCATTTCGCCGGTCAGCGCAGCAAGCGCCCATCCGCGATCGGGATCGGGCGCCGATTTGAGGTAATCGCCGATCAACCGCAGCTTCGCATTGCGGCTGCGGGTGTAAGTGAGGTCGTCCAGTAATCGCGAAAAAGCGCGCATGGCAGGATAACCGCCATGCACGCTCTTTTGTTCAGTATGCGGGCTTTGGCCTTAGCCGCTCTGCGCGCTTTCGAAGAGGAACCATGCGCGTTCTTCGGCGGCGTCGATCCATTCGTCGACCAGCGCCGAGGTCGCATGATCATCGCTGTCATCAGCGGCGGTCTTCACCACGCGCAGCGTCTCGACCAGCGCCAGGTTGTCGTCGCGCAGTTCCTTGAGCATATCCTTGGCGCTGACAAAATCGGCATCGTTATCGTCGATCGTCTGGTGGCGCGAAATGTCGCCGATCGAGCGCAAGGTGGTGTTGCCGGTCTTGCGCACGCGTTCGGCGATCGCATCGGTGGTGCCGAGGATCGCGGCGGCCTGTTCGTCGAACATCAGGTGGTAGTCGCGAAAATGCGGGCCCGACACGTGCCAGTGAAAGTTCTTGGTCTTGAGATAGAGCGCATAGCTGTCGGCCAGCACGCGATTGAGCCCTTCGGCGACGTCCTTGATCTCGTTCGATTTGAGGTCGGTCGGGGTGGCGAGTTTTTCGGGTGCGTCGGTCATCTTGATCATCCTTTGTTTCTCCTATTCAGGAGAAGAACGCGCAGAAGGCGAGCGCGGTTCGATCAAATATCTCGATCACGCTGATCGGGTTGACAAAATCGCTTCGTCCCGCCAAAGAGCCGCCGATCAGGGGCGGGCCTTGGGGCGCCGCCTTTTCAATTTATCGATTCGGGAACAAGAACATGGCGAAGCCAGCAACCGTCAAGATTAAGCTCGTCAGCACGGCCGACACGGGCTTCTACTATGTGACGAAGAAGAATCCGCGCAACATCACCGAAAAGATGGTGCAGCGTAAATATGATCCCGTCGTGCGCAAGCATGTCGAGTTCAAGGAAGCCAAGATCAAGTAAGGCCGTCGGCCTCATTCGATTTTCGCGAAGAGGGGTCGGTGTCGGCCCCTTTTTCTTTGTCTGGCGCGGGTTCGAGTAACGCCGCGACCGATTCCGCAAACCTCATGACGCTGATCGGTTTTTCAAGATAGGCGTTCGCGCCTGCCGCGCGGATGCGTTCGTCATCGCCTTCACCCGCGTAGGCCGTCACCGCCATGATCGGCACGGCGGCGAATTTCTTCTCGGCGCGCAGCATCTTCATCAGTTCGATGCCATCGATATGCGGCAGCTGGATATCGGTAATCACCAGTTCCGGGTCGTGCGCGCGTGCAGCGTCCATCGCCTCGCGGCTGTCCATCACGCCATTCACATCATGGCCGTGCGCCTTTAGAAGGTCGCAGAACAGCTTGATGTTGAGCGCATTGTCCTCGACAACCAAAATTCGTGCCACGCGCGTGAAACCCCCAGTGATTAGGTTCGTACCTTAGGCAATGACGCCCAAAGCTCCAAACGACAATGCAGCCGCCCTGGCGCTGCAGGCGCTGGCCGCGACGCTGGCCGACGACAAGCGGGCCGAACGCCTGCTAGCGCTGACCGGGCTGGGAGCCGATGAATTGCGCGCGCGACTTGGCGATCCGGGGCTGCTGGCGGCATGCCTCACCTTTCTTGAAAGCCACGAGCCCGATCTGCTTGCGGTGGCGGCCGATCTCGACGTGGCGCCCGAACGGCTGGTGGCAGCCCGCCGTGCCCTGGAGGCATCATGAGCCGTCCGCTCCTCATTTCCGATTGCGATGAAGTGCTATTGCACATGGTCAGTCATTTCGATGACTGGCTGGGCGAGGAACATGGCATCGATTTCGCCTTCGCAAGCGGCCAGTTCGCCGACGCGCTGACCTATCGCGTCAGCGGCGATGTCGTTCCAGAAGACCAGGTCTGGCCCTTGCTCGAAGCTTTTTTCCGGGAGGGGATGGACCGCCAGACGCTGGTGCCGGGTGCGCTGGAGGCTTTGGGGACGATCGGCGAAGTGGCGGACATCGTGATCCTCACCAATATCGGTGACGAGGCGCATCATTACCGCGTGGCGCAGCTCGAGAAACTCGGCATCCGCCATGAGGTCGTGACCAATCGCGGCGGCAAGGGGCGCCCGGCCAAGGCGCTGGTCGACCAATATGGCGCGCCGCGCGCCGCCTTCGTCGATGACCTCGCCTTCCAGCATAAAAGCGTCGCCAAGTATAATCCGGACGTCTGGCGGCTGCACATGGTGGCCGAGCCGCGGCTTGCACCCAATATCGAGGACGCGCAGCATGCGGATGCGCGGATCGATGACTGGGGCACCGCGACAGGCTGGCTGATCGACCGACTGGAGGGAAAATGAGCAAGATCGCTTTCATTACAGGCGCAACGGCCGGCATCGGCGCTGCGACGACCGAGGTCTTAATCGGTGATGGCTGGAAGGTCATCGGCACCGGACGGCGCAAGGAGCGTCTCGATACCCTCGCCGAGAAATTCGGCAGCGCCTTCCACCCGATCGTCAGCGACATGCGCGACCTTGAGGACCTGGGTCGCATCGTGCGCCAATTGCCCAAGGGCTGGCGCGACGTCAGCTTGCTGCTCAATAATGCAGGCCTTGCGCCGCCGATGGACGATTTCCAGAACGCCGATCTCGACAAGCAGCTGAACGCGATGCGAACCAATATGGACGGGCTGATCGCGATTACCCGCCATCTCTTGCCGACGCTGATCGACAACAAGGGCGCGATCATCAATCTCGCCTCGGTCGCTGGGAGCTATCCCTATCGCGGCGGCGCGGTTTACGGCGCGACCAAGGCATTCCTGACGCAATTCAGCCTGTCGCTGCGTTCGGACCTGTCGGGCACCGGGGTGCGGGTGACCTCGATAGAGCCCGGCATGGTCGAGACCGAATTCACGCTGGTACGTACCGAGGGCGACAAAGAGGCCAGCGACACGCTTTATGCCGACATGAACCCGATGACGGCGAAAGATATCGCGAACGCGATCCACTGGGTCGCCTCTCTGCCCCCGCATCTTAATATCAACCGCCTCGAACTGATGCCGACAAGCCAGAGCTTTGCCGGCTTTGCGGTTCACCGCGACTAACTACAGGACAAGATCATGAGCCACGAACAACGCCTTGCCGACACCGGCATCACCCTTCCCGAGGCCGCCGCACCGGTCGCTTCCTACCTTCCCGCAGTGGAAGCCGGCGGCTTCCTCTACATTTCGGGGCAGATCAGCTTTGCCGAGGACGGCAGCCTGATCAACGGCACGCTGGGCGAGAACATGCATCTCGAAGCCGGGCAGGCAGCGGCACGCCGCTGCGGCATCATGCTGCTCGCGCAGATGAAGGCAGCGCTCGGCTCGCTCGACAGGGTCGAGCGGATCGTCAAGCTCGGCGGGTTCGTCAACTCGGCGCCCGATTTCATCGACCAGCCCAAGGTGATAAATGGTGCGTCTGACCTGATGGAAGAAGTGTTCGGCGAGGCCGGCCGCCATGCGCGCGCCGCGGTTGGCGTGAACACGCTGCCACTCGGCGTCGCGGTCGAGGTCGACGCGGTCGTCAAGCTCGTCGAATAGTCCCCTTCCGCGCGCCGCCCTTCGTCCCCATTATTAGGGCATGGCGGAAAGCGACACGCAAGTCCTGGCCAAGATCCACCCCTCGATCGAGGGCGTGGACGCGGCTGCATGGGACGCGCTGGCAGGGTCTGACGACCCCTTTTTGCGCCATGCATTCTACCGCCTGCTTGAAACTTCGGGCAGCGTTGGAGAGGGGACCGGATGGTCGCCGCTCTACGTCACCGTCGAGCGCGATGGCGCGCTTCGCGCCGCCGCACCCGCCTTTCTCAAGAGCCATAGCCAGGGCGAGTATGTGTTCGACCATGCTTGGGCGGATGCGTGGCATCGCGCGGGCGGCGACTATTACCCGAAGCTCCAGCTGAGCGTTCCCTTTACGCCCTGCCCGGGGCCGCGCTTGTTGGGGAGCGACACGGCTGCGCTGATTGCCGCGCTCGAAACGGTGACGCGCCAAAACAATCTTTCGAGCGCGCACGCGACCTTTCTCGAGGACGCGGACATCGCGGCGTTCGAAGCGCGCGACTGGCTGATCCGCGACGGCATCCAGTTTCACTGGTTCAACCGCGACTACGCCAGTTTCGAGGATTTTCTCGCCGCGCTGTCGAGCCGCAAGCGCAAGGCGATCCGCAAGGAGCGCGCGCGGGCCATCGAAGGCCTGACCATCGAGACGCTGCGCGGCGGTGCGATAGGCGGCGAGGCCATCGACGCGATGTGGCTGTTCTACCAGGACACGGGCGCGCGCAAATGGGGTCAGCCCTATCTGACCCGCGGCTTCTTCGACGGGCTGGTCGACACGTTCGGCGATAGCGCGCTGATGTTCCTGGCGCGGCGCGATGGCATCCCGGTGGCGGGCGCGCTCAACATCATCGGCGATGACGTGCTCTACGGCCGCTATTGGGGGTGCAGCGAGGAGCTGCCCTTCCTCCATTTCGAGCTGAGTTATTACCGCGCCATAGAGTGGGCGATCGAAAACAAGGTCGCGGTGGTGCAAGCAGGTGCGCAGGGCGAACACAAGCTAAAGCGCGGTTACGAACCCGTGATCACGCGGTCGGCGCACTACATTCCGCATCGGGAATTTCGCGACGCGATCGAGCGCTTCGTCGAAGGCGAGCGTGCCGCGATTTCGCGCGAGATGGAGTGGGCGCGCGAGGCCCTGCCTTTTCGGCAGGACTAGTCTTCGTCGCCGTATATCGCGATTTTGCGGACATCCTCGCCGATCACCGCGCGGTACATGCCGGGCGTCGTGTGGCTCCATGCCGCTTCACCCGAAGGGCTCACTGCAATCAGCCCGCCAGTGCCGCCCATTGCCTTGATATCTGCAAGCACCTTGTCGAGTGCGGTCTGGAGGTCGTCCGAACAATAGCGCATGCGCGCGCACACATCGTGCGCGGCCGCGGCGCGGATGAAGACTTCGCCAAGCCCGGTTGCGGACACGGCCGCGGCGCGATCATCGGCGTAGGTGCCGGCGCCGATCAGCGGCGAATCGCCGATCCGGCCCCACCTTTTGGCGGTCAGCCCGCCGGTCGAGGTGGCAGCGGCGACATGGCCGTCATTGTCGACCGCAACCGCGCCGATCGTGCCGTATTTGATCTCGGCATCGAAAGCCTCTGAGCCCTTGGCCAGTAGCTCGTCGAGCTGGCGGCGGCGTTCGGCCGTCACGAACCAGGTGTTCGGCACCTGTTCCAGCCCCTGTTCGAGCGCGAATTCCTCCGCCCCGCCGCGCCCCATCAGGACGTGGGGACTGTCTTCCATGACCTTGCGCGCCGCCGTGATCGGTGCGCGGGTAGTGCGCAGGCCCGCGACCGCGCCGGCGCGGCGATCGCGTCCGTCCATGATGGCGGCGTCGCATTCGACATGTCCGTCATGGGCGAGCACGCTGCCCTTGCCCGCGTTGAAGGCGGGATCCTCTTCAAGCACACGCGCAGCCGCCTCGACCGCATCGACCGCGCTGCCGCCTGCCGCCAGCACCATCTTGCCCGTCTCGAGCGCATCGCCAAGCCCGGCGCGCGCTGCCTTTTCCTGGTCGGCATCGAGCTTGCCCGGGCGCATCGACCCGGCGCCCCCATGAATCATCAACTTCCACATGAGGCGTCTCCTACGCCGCCAACGGGGCCGCGGCCACCCATATTGACTCTCGTATCGCTACGATATAAATATGATATCAAATAAAAGGAGAATCGAAATGGCTCATGTGCTTGGCCTCAATGCGAGCGACGAGCGTGCCGCTTCCACGTCGAGTGGGTACGGTATGCTGCTTGCGATGCTGCTGATTATCATCGCCCAGGTCTGGGCGATCATCCGGCTCGTGCAAACCGATGGCACGGCGCTCTGGCTCTTTGTCGCCGTGGGCGTCCTTCCGCTGGCGCTGATCTTCGTGGCGTCGGGTTTTTACATGCTGCAGCCCAACCAGGGCGCGGTGATCACGCTGTTCGGCACCTACAAGGGCACCGATCGCAAGGATGGATTGCGCTGGGTGCTGCCGTGGATGATGCGGCACAAGGTGTCGGTGCGCGCCAACAACTTCATTTCCGACAAGATCAAGGTGAACGACCTTCGCGGTAACCCGATCGAGATGGCCGCCCAGATCGTCTGGCGCGTCGTCGATACCGCGCAGGCGACTTTCGACGTCGACGACTATAAGGAATTCGTCCGCGTCCAGGTGGAAGCTGCGATCCGTACCATCGGCGCGCGCTATCCCTATGACGATTTCGACCATGACGACGTGACGCTGCGTGGTCATATCGACGAGGTCGGCGTGGAACTGCTCGCCGAGCTGCGCGAACGGCTCGTGGTTGCGGGGATCACGGTCGACGAATGCGGCTTTACCCACCTTGCCTATGCGCAGGAAATCGCCGGTGCGATGCTCCGCCGCCAGCAGGCCGAGGCCGTGGTGGCTGCGCGCAAGACCCTGGTCGAAGGCGCGGTCGGCATGGTCGAGATGGCGCTGGCCGATCTGTCCAAGCGCGATGTCGTCGAACTGGATGACGAGCGCCGGGCGGCCATGGTGTCGAACCTGATGGTGGTGCTGTGCAGCGAGCGTGACACGCAGCCCGTCGTCAACGCCGGCAGCCTGTATACCTAAGGACAGCCGAGCGGCCCATGGCCAAGCAACGCAAAGCCTTTCCCCTGCGCGTGGATCCCGATCTCTGGGATGCGGTCGAACGCATGGCGGCGACCGACCTGAGGTCGGTCAACGCCGAGGTCGAGATCCTGCTGCGCGAAGCGATGAAAGCGCGCGGGGTCGAACTCAAGCCACCGGGCGCGCCGCCCAAGCGCGGCCGCCCGCCCAAGAAGGGAGATTAAACATGATGTATCGTTGGATGGAGCCGCAGACGGCGCGGGCTTTCCTCATTCTTTCCATCGCGATGCTGGTGACCGGCGTCGCGATCATGAAAGGCATGGTCTGATGGGAGACACCGGTGGTGGACCCGAATGGTTCTACGCCAAACGCTATGGCTGGGGCGCGAGCCTGCCCTGCGCCTGGCAGGGCTGGGCGCTGCTGGCCGGCTATTTGACGATCATCTGCAGCAGCGCACTGCTGCTGGCAGAACGTTCGCCGCTGGCGCTGTTCGCGATCATCATCCCAGTCACCGCGATCTTCGTCCTGATCGTGGTCAAGACTACCAAGGGCGGCGTCAAATGGCGCTGGGGCAAGGACAAGGGCACCTGGTGAGCGGCTATTCCTCGTCGCCATAAATCGCGACGACCTTCTCGCCATCGCTGGTCGCGCTGCCGCGATACATGCCGGGCGTATCGAACGACCATCCGGGGGCGCCGTCTGAACTCAGGAAAATGACACCGCCCGATCCACCAAGTTCGCCGACGGCATTGATCGCCAGGTCGGCGTTGGTTTTGGTCTGGTTGTTCACCTCACCCATAAGCGCCGCGATCGCTTCTTCTCTTACACTCGCGACCGGTTCGGGGGTTTCGGCCCAAGCGGATCCCGCGCAAATCCGATAGGCAACCGCCAGTCGGATAAAGATCTCGCCTGTCCCGGTCGCCGAAACACCGCAGCTCGCATTGGCATACGTTCCAGCCCCGATGATTGGGCTGTCACCGATGCGCCCCCAGCGCTTGCCGGTCATGCCGCCTGTCGACGTCCCCGCTGTAATGACGCCGCTTTGGTCCATCGCCACCGCGCCGACCGTGCCGAACTTGTAGTCGACATCGATCTGGCTGGTCTGTTGTTCCTGCATCGCATGTGCCTTGAAGCGCACCAGCGCGTCGTAACGCTCCTGCGTAAAAAAGAAGCTCGGATCGACCTGTTCGAGGCCCTGCTCGCGCGCGAACTGGTCGGCGCCTTCGCCCGACAACAGCACGTGCGGGCTTTCTTCCATCACCTTGCGCGCAAGATCGATCGGGTGGCGCGTGGTGCTGGCGCCCGCGACCGCGCCCGCTGCCAGCGTATCGCCGCGCATGATCGAGGCGTCGAGCGAATTGGTCTCGTCCCACGTAAAGACCGCACCGCGCCCAGCGTTGAAGTTGGGATCATCCTCAAGGATGTTGATCGCGGCCGTCACTGCATCGAGCGAGGAGCCGCCCTCACGCAGCACCGCCGACCCTGCCTCCAGCGCTGCATCGAGCGCGGCGCGGATTTCCGCATCCTTTTCCGGCGTCATCGCATCGCGCTGGATGGTGCCGGCACCGCCATGGATGACAAGGCTCCAGTCCTCGGCCTGCGCGGGGGTGGCCAGCGCCATGGCGATGCAGGCAGCGAGTGTCGATGCGGCTTTGGGCATGTTGGGGTCCTTACGATTTACCAGGGAATTTTCTTGCCGGCATAGTCGACAAAGCGGCCCGTATTGTCGAGGCTCGTCTGTTCGATCTGCTCGCGCATGCCGCTGGCGCTGGTCGCGGTATCGATCAGTGCGTTGGGGCCGCCCATGTCAGTCTGCACCCAGCCCGGGTGCAGCATCACCGCGCTGATGCCGTCGTCCTTGTAATCGAGCGCAAGGCTCTTCCACGCCGCGTTCACGGCGGCCTTGGACGATCGATAGGGGATCGACCCGCCCGATCCATTATCGGCGATCGAGCCCATCTTCGAGGTTACCACCGCCATTTTCTTCTGCTCGGAGGCGGCAACCTTGTCCTTGAGGCGCTGGGCCAGCAGCGTCGGGGCGATGACATTGACGTTCATCAGTTCGAGCCATTCGTCGCGCTTGGGCGTGCGCGGCCCGTACATCCCGGCATTGTTGATGAAGACGTCGATCGGCTCGTCGCCGAGCTCGCCCACGAAGCGGTCGATCTCGTTCTCCTCGGCCACGTCGAGGCGGTGGGCCTCGACATTGTCGATGCGGTTGAGATCGGCGATGTCGCGCTGATCGCGGGCGGTGGTGATGACGTTCCAGCCGTCATTGGCATATTGCTCGACAAGCTCGCGGCCGATGCCGCGATTGCCGCCGGTGATGAGGGTAGTGGGCATGGAAATTCTCCTTCCCTGCCGTAATGCGCGAACGGGGCGAAACGCTCCGTTAGCGGCTGGTCCACCAACGCCACGAGTAGAACAACGCCAGCTGCACGACCAGCAGCCCGAGGCAGATGTAGACCACATTCCAGAAGGCGCTGCTGCTATCGGTGCCGGGCATTCCGCCGACATTGATGCCGAGCAGTCCGGTCAGGAAGCCGAGCGGCAGGAAGATCGAGGCGACCAGCGTGAGCAGGAAGTTTGTCTTCTCCGAGGATGCCAGGGCGCGCGATCGCAGTTCGTCCTGCAACACCAGTGCCGATTCCTTCGACACGTCGATATCGTCAAGATAGCGCCGCAGCCGCTCGATCGTTTCGGATATTTCGCGCCGGTCATGTTCGTCGAACCAAGAGAGCGAGGCGCGCGCGATCTGTTCAAGCGCGCTGTGCTGCGGCCCCATGTGGCGCTTGAGCGCGAGGCAATTGCGCCGGATACTGCTCGTGCGCCTGAGGATCGTCTCGCCTTCATCGTCGATATCGGCATCTTCAAGCTCGTCGATCACCGCATTCATGTCGACGATCGATTTGCTCATGCGGGTGATGATTTGCTCGACAAGTTCGGTGACCAGCGACGCCGCATCGGTCGGCCCGTCACCGGCATCGATGTCCGCCAATACCTCGCGCGGGGTCTGCATCGGTACGCGGCGCAAGGTCACCACGCGCATGCCATCGGACCAGAGCTGCATCGAGACCATGTCCTCGGGCTCGGCGCCGGCGTTGAAATTGATGCCGCGCAGCACCGCGACCAGCGTGTCGCCTTCCTTGCTCGCACGGGGGCGATTGCCGTCGTCGACCATCATTTCGGCGATCGGTTCGGGAATATCGAGATAGGTTTCGAGCCAAGCTTCGACGTCCGCGTGGGTACGGCACAAATGGACCCACATGACTTCTTCGCTCGAAGCGGGCTGCCAGCTGCTGGCTTCGTCCCACAGGATCGGTCTGCCGCCGCCCTTGCCGTCGAGAATGCGCCCGAACAGGAGCGGCGTGGCTTCTTCCGCGATGGCGTCGGTCAATTCCATGCCGGCATTTGTGGCTATCAGATGCGGATTGGCAATAGGGAGCCTTACCTTCGCGAAGGAAGGCGCCTATATCGTCCCCATGTCCCAGATCAGACCATGGCGCACCATCGAGCGCCGGAAATCGCGCCAGATCATGGTCGGCAAGGTGCCGGTAGGCGGCGATGCGCCGATTTCCGTGCAGACGATGACCAACACGCCGACTGCCGATGCCAAGGCGACGATCGATCAGATCCGGCGCTGCGAGGACGCAGGCGCCGACATTATCCGCGTGTCGTGCCCCGATACCGATAGCACCGCGGCGATGCCCGAAATCTGCAAGGCGGCGAGCGTGCCGATCGTGGCCGACATCCATTTTCACTACAAGCGCGCGCTCGAAGCAGCGGATGCGGGCGCTGCCTGCCTGCGCATCAACCCGGGCAATATCGGCTCGGATGCGCGGGTGAAGGAGGTCATCGCCGCGGCAAAGGCCAACGGGTGCGCGATCCGCATCGGCGTCAATGCCGGCAGCCTCGAGAAAGACCTGCTCGAAAAATATGGTGAGCCCTGTCCCGACGCGCTGGTCGAGAGCGCGATGGATCATATCAAGATCCTGCAGGACCACGATTTTCACGACTTCAAGGTCGCGGTGAAGGCATCGGACCTGATGCTCGCGGTCGCGGCTTATACCGAGCTTGCGTACCAGGTCGATTGCCCGCTGCACCTTGGCATTACCGAGGCGGGCGGGCTGATCGGCGGCACGGTCAAATCGGCGCTCGGCATCGGGTCGCTGCTGTGGGCGGGGATCGGCGATACGATCCGCGTGTCGCTCTCGGCGGAGCCCGAAGAGGAAGTCCGCGTCGGCTTTGAAATCCTCAAAAGTCTGGGGCTGCGGTCGCGCGGCGTTCGCGTCGTTTCCTGCCCGTCCTGCGCGCGGCAGGGTTTCGACGTCATCCGCACGGTGCAGACGCTCGAAGAACGGTTACAGCATATCAAGACGCCGATGAGCCTGTCGGTGCTCGGCTGCGTGGTCAATGGACCCGGTGAAGCGCGTGAAACCGACATCGGCGTAACCGGCGGCGGCAATGGCAGCCACATGGTCTATCTCTCGGGCGTGAAGGATCACCATATCGAGAACGAGACGATGGTCGATCACATCGTGCGGCTGGTCGAGGAAAAGGCGGCGAAAATCGAAGCAGGCGAGGCCGAAGCCTTCGTGCCTTCGCATTGAGGCAGCTTGCGGTCCTGATCGCCGCCGCTTGGGTGGCCGGATGCGCAGCGCCGCATGGCGAGGCGCCATCAGCCATGCATCACGAAACCCATTCGGCAACGCCCTACGACATGCATGCGGACGCGATGGCGGCGGTCGATGCGGCGATGGCGCAGGCGCAGGCATCGGGGCGGCATGTCTTGCTCGTGATGGGGGCCAATTGGTGCCACGATTCGCGCGGGCTCGCCGGGCTTCTCGAAACACCGCGCTTCGCCGCGCTGGTGGATCGATCCTACGTCCCGGTGTTCATCGATGCGGGCAAGCCGCGCGAGGATGCGGCAAACAACATGGAAGTCGCGCGCCGCTTCGGGGTCGACAAGCTGATCGGCACGCCCAATGTCTTTATCCTGACCGGCGAAGGCGAACGGCTCAATCCGTTGGACGATGTCACCGGCTGGACCGATGCTGCCAGTCGCGACGAAGATACGATTTACGCGTTTCTCGCCGCCATGGCGCCGCAAGCGCGCTGAGGGCAGCAACGTGTCGGACGCGCTCCCCACGGTCGATTATCTCGTCATCGGTGCCGGCGCAGTGGGCATGGCCTTTGTCGATACGCTGATCGCAGAAGACCCTGACGCCACCGTCCTGATCGTCGATCGGCATGATGTGCCTGGCGGGCACTGGAACGACGCCTATCCGTTCGTGCGGCTGCACCAGCCGAGCGCCTTTTATGGCGTCGAGGGCCTTGAGTTGGGGCGCGGCGAAATCGACCGCTCGGGCCCCAACGAGGGCTATTACGAACTGGCCGGGTGCGCCGAGGTGCTGGCCTATTACGAGCGCGCGATGCGCAAGTTTATCGAGAGCGGACGGGTTACTTTCTGGCCGATGACCGATTATCGCGGTGGCGGCCGCTGCGTCGGTATCCTGTCGGGTGAGCAGAGGATGGTTGAGGCGATAAAGCGGGTCGTCGATACAACCTATTTCGATACACAGGTTCCCGCCACCCACACGCCGCGCTTTGAGATCGAGCCTGGAACGCGCTTCATGCCTACGGGAGAATTGCCCAACCTGGTGCGCGATCCCGACGCGGTGCCGTCGCATTTCGTAGTCTTGGGTGGCGGGAAGACCGCGATGGACACGGCCGGCTGGCTGCTTGGTCATGATGTTGCGCCTGAGCGCATCACCTGGGTACGCCCGCGCGACAGCTGGATGATCAATCGCCGCTTTACGCAGCCGGGATTGGAGTTTTTCGAGGGCACGATCGATTTCCAGTCGGCCTTGATGCGCGCCGCGATCGCGGCCGACAATGTCGAGGGCTTTTTTCTCGAGCTGGGGAAGGGCGGACACATGCTGCGCCTCGATCCCGACGTGCAGCCGACCAAGTTCTTCTTCGCGACGATTTCCGAAGGCGAAGTCGAGGCGCTACGGGCCATCGACCACGTCATCCGCGGCAGCCGTGTTTCGCGCATCGCGCCGGGCCTGATCGAGATGGAAGACGGATCGCACGCCGTTCCCGACGATAGTCTTTTCATCGACTGCACCGCCAGCGCGGTTGCGGACAAGGACAGCGTGCCGGTCTTCCAGGACGGCAAGATCGTGGTGCAAGCGCTGTTCGCGCCGCTGGTAGTGTTCGGAGCAGCTCTGACCGCGTGGATCGAGGTGCACCGCGACAATGACGATGCGCGCAATGCACTCGCCCAACCCATCGCGGTTAAGCAGGGATGTGCGGCATACCTGACCGCTACCTTGGGCAATCTCACGAACCGCATGCGCTGGGCGCGTGAACCGAACCTTGCCGAATGGCTCGGCCAATCGCGGCTCGATCCTGCGGCGCGTACGATTGCCAAAGTCCAGGCCGAGCGCCCCGAGTTGCTGGGAGCGCTCGGCGATTATCGCACCTTGGCCAAACAGGGTGTGCCGGCGCTCATGCAGCTGATCCAGAACGCGCGCGAGGACTGACCCTGCTCCACGTCGTGCATCATGCCGATTACATGGCGCCGCGCCCCGAACGCGGGACTTTTCGTTTCGACAAATATTATCTCGTCATGGAAGCGCTGCGCGGCAGCGGCGCGCCGATCACCGAATACGCGCCCGATCCCATGCCGCGCGAATGGCTCGCGGCGGTGCATGACCCGGATTATGTCGACGAAGTGTTCGCGGCGCGCGTCCCGCGTGAGAAGGAGCGGCGTATCGGCTTTCCCGTCACGCCGCAGATCGCCAGCCGCGTCCGCCACACCAATGGGGGCACCTATCTGGCGGCACTGCTCGCCAAGCAGCACGGCTATGCTGCCAACAGCGCGGCGGGAAGCCATCATGCGCTCTACGATACGGGGGCCGGCTACTGCGTCTTTAACGACCTAGCCGTGGCATCCAACCGGCTGATCGACGAGGGTCACGCGAGCCGCATCCTGATTGTCGATCTCGACGTCCACCAGGGCGATGGGACTGCCAGCCTGACCGCGACACGTTCTGACATCAAGACCTTCTCGATGCATTCGGAGAAGAATTTCCCGGTGCGCAAGGCGCGCTCCGATCACGATATCGGCTTGCCCGACGGCATCGGCGACGACGACTACCTGGAGACGCTCGAAAGAGCGCTGCTGCCCCTGATCGAGGACATCGCACCCGATCTCATGCTCTATCAGGCAGGCGTCGATCCGCATGTCGATGACAAGCTGGGACGCCTCGCGCTGAGCGATGCTGGGATTGCAGCGCGTGACCGTATGGTCGTGGGCGCGGCACGCTGCCGCGGCATCCCTGTCGCAAGCGCACTCGGCGGCGGCTATGGTAACGACCAGCACGCCGTTGCGCAGCGCCACGCGGCCTCGATGCTTGCGATGGCGGACGAAAACGCCCGATTTCGCCCTTAGGGCTTCCTTTACATCCCGCTCCTAGCCTCATGGCATGAAGAAGTTTGCCCTCGGCACGATCGGATTTGCGATGTTCGTTGCAGTCGCGGTGCCGCGCGGCGGCTCGGATGCGCCCGAGCAGATGGTCGAGCAGGCGCCCGACGAGGATGCATGGGCCAAGGCGGCGCGCGAGGCGCGTGCGGGCGGCGCAACGGCGTCCCGGTCGGCTCCGGCTAGCGTCGTCACCACGGCATCGGGGCACGCCGGTTTGGTCGTGCTCGAACGCCGCCAAGGCCACTATTTTGCCGATGTGAGCGTCAATGGTCGGACCATCGATTTCCTGGTCGACACCGGTGCATCGATGGTCGCGCTGACCGAAGCCGATGCGCGTAAAGTGGGCATCAGCTTCGATCGCAGTCGTTTCTCGGTCATCGGATCGGGCGCTTCGGGCCCGGTTCGCGGGCAGTTGGTCACGATCGATTCGATCAGCCTCAAGGGCAAGCGAGTGCGCAATGTGCGCGGCGCGGTGCTCGAAGGTTCCGATATCTCGCTGCTGGGGCAGAGCTTTCTCAACGAGATGCGCTCGATCGAAATGAAAGACGGGAAGATGGTCATCCGCTGACGCTTGCCAAGCGGGTCCGCCCGCGCAATGCAGTTGCGCATGAAAACATTGTTCCGATGCTTCGCGGGCTTGCTGGCCTTCTCCATGTTTTCGCAGCCTGCGATGGCGCAACTCCAGCCGACGCCTGCGGCGCGCGCCAATGATGCCGGGGGCCCCTATGAGCGGCTGGTGATCAGCGGCGCTATCGTGATCGATGGATCGGGCGCACCGCCCGTTGGCCCAATGGACGTCCTGATCGAGGGCAATAGAATTAGCGCCATTGGCCGCGCCGGCAGTTTCGAGAACGCGGACCGGGTCATCAACGCCGACGGCATGTACGTGCTGCCGGGTTTCGTCGATACCCATGCGCACCTGGGCGATGCCAGCAAGGCACCCTATCCCGACTATGCCTACCGCCTCTGGCTGGCGCATGGCGTCACCAGTATTCGCGGTGTCTCGCTCGGTACGGCCGAAGGCGATGCGGGCCTGGCCGATCGCGCCCGCCAGCTACGCGGCCAGATCACGGCCCCGCGCATCTTCCCCTATGCGGTTTTCGGCACGCTGCGCGACCAGCCGGTGCGCACCCCTGCAGATGCGCGTGCGTGGGTGCGCTGGGCCAAGGCACAGGGCTATCCGGGAATGAAGATCTTCCACCCGACACCGCGCGCCATCATGGCCGCCGCGCTCGACGAGGCCAAGGCGCAAGGCTTCGGATCGGTCGCGCATCTGGGGCAGCTCGGAGTTGCCGAGGTGAACGGGCGCGTTGCAGCCGAACTTGGCCTCAAGGGCATGACGCATTTCTACGGCCATTTTGAATCGCTGCTCGATGGACGCCGCATCCAGGACTTCCCGAGCGATTATAACTATGCCGACGAGCAGGACCGCTTCTCGCGCGTTGCCGATCTGGCCGAGCAGATTCATCCGCCGGGGTCGGATCAATGGAATGCCTATCTCGATCTGTTGCTCGAAAATGGCGTCACGCTCAGCCCGACTTTGAACATCTATGTCGCCAGCCGCGACGTGATGCGGGCGCGCACGCTCGAATGGCATGACGATTACACGCTGCCCTCGCTGATGGACTTCTACACGCCGAGCTTCACCAATCACGGCAGCTATTATTGGGACTGGAGCACCGAGGACGAGGTCAAGTGGCGGCGCTTCTACGGGCCATATATGCAGCTGGTCGATGATTATGCAGCGCGCGGCGGGCGGGTCACCGTCGGCTCCGACCCGGGCT
Source organism: Sphingomicrobium marinum (assembly GCF_026157105.1). GTDB lineage: Bacteria > Pseudomonadota > Alphaproteobacteria > Sphingomonadales > Sphingomonadaceae > Sphingomicrobium > Sphingomicrobium marinum. The sequence continues at coordinate 142,529 of NZ_JANPVQ010000001.1, read as the reverse complement.
ATATCTACCAGACGTGGGGCTTTGCCTATATCGGCGAGCTCGAGATGCTGCAGGAAGCAGGGCTGTCACCGCTCGAGGTGATCAAGGCCGCGACGATCGACGGCGCAAGCGAGATTTACGATCCGCTGGGCGAGCCTGCGCCGATGGGGCTGGTACGTCCGGGCATGCTGGCGGACCTCATCGTCGTGCCGGAAAATCCGCTGGAGAACTTCAAGACGCTCTACGGCACCAAACATGTCCGCCTGTCCGACGAGACCGGACAGCTCGAGCGCGTCGGCGGGGTCAAGTGGACGATCGTCGGTGGGCGGGTCTACGACGCCGAAAAATTGCTTGCCGACGTGGCGGCGATGGTCGCCGCCAAAAAAGCCGCGAACTAGCGATATGGTTGGGCTAAGGCGACGCGGATGAAGCGCGCCTCGCCCCCCGTTGCCTTTGCCGCCGCCGTCCTGGCGATCGGCTTCCTGTCAGCGATGGATGCGGCAATGAAGACGGTCAGCCTCGACTATGGCGCCTTGTCGGCGCTGTCCTGGCGCGCGCTGATCGCGATACCGCTGGTGGGCATCGCCTACCTCATCTTCCGCAAGAATTGGCCCGGGCGCCGCGCGATGCGTTTTCACCTCGTTCGCGGCATCATCATGGTGCCGATGAGCTTCCTGTTCTTCTACGGCCTGACCTACGTCCCGATGGCGCAGGCCATCGCGCTGGCCTTCATCGCCCCGCTGATCGCGCTGCTGCTGGCAGGCGCGTTCCTCAAGGAAAAGATCGGCAAGCGCATCGTGACCGGATCGCTGCTCGCCTTTGCCGGCGTGCTGGTGATCTTCTTCGGGCAGACGCAGGTCGACCTGGGGCGCGAAGCGTTCATCGGATCGCTCGCCATCCTGGTATCGGCGATGCTCTATGCCGTGAATATCGTGCTCATGCGCCAGCAAAGCCAGGAAGCCGGCCCCATCGAAATCGCGTTCTTCTATTTCGCCATCGCCGGCCCGGGTTTTTGGCTGCTCGGGCTGTTTGTCGGCTTGCCCGAATATCCAGCCACGCAGATCCCCGCGCTGCTCCTCGCGACATTTTTCTCCATCATCGGCATGATGGGGCTGGCATGGGCCTATGCGCGCGGTGAGGCGGGCTACCTGTCGACGACCGAATATTCGGGTTTCCTGTGGGGCGCGCTGTTCGGCTTCCTCGTGTTCGGCGAAGTGCCGTCTTTATTCACGGCCGCCGGTGCGGTGCTGATCGTCGCCGGCTGCTGGATCGCGGCGCGCAGTGCGCCTGTCGACCACGCAATGGAAACGGCCTGAGGAGGCGCTTGTGGCTTGGTTCTGGTTGATCTTGGGCGGTATCTTCGAAGTGGGGTTCACCACCTCGCTACGCTTTGTCGACGGGTTCAAGAACCTGCCCTGGACGCTGGCATTCCTGGGGTCGGTAGCGATCAGCATGGCGCTGCTCGAATATGCCGCGCGCACCATCCCCATGGGTACCGCCTATGCCGTCTGGGGCGGGATTGGCGCGATCGGCACGGTGCTGGTCGGCATCGTCTACTTCGACGAACCGGGCACCACGCTCCGGATGCTGCTAATCTTCGGTATCGTCGCCTGCATCGCGGGGCTCAAGCTGACGGCCTAGAGGTCGGCGGGCGCGAAGGCTTCGGCAACGTCGTCGCTTTCATTGACCGAACGCAGGAAACGCGCGCGGGGCAGCGGACCGCGGGCCTGTTCGTATGCATGACCCAGCGCGAGAATCTTGGCGTCATCCCATTTGCCGCCGATGAAGCTGAGGCCCACCGGCAGTCCTCGCACGAACCCCATCGGAACGGTCAGGTGCGGATAACCTGCAACCGCAGCAAGTCCGCCACCGCCGCCGCCTGAAATCTGGTCGCCATGCACTGGATCGATCGGCCAGGCCGCGGGCATGGTGGGGCCAATCAGCGCATCAAGGTCATGCTCGGCCAGCAGTCGATCGATGCCGTTGGGCCCGGCCGCTTCGAAGCCGCGCTGGCGGTTGGCGCGATACTCGTCATCATAGCCATCGGTGGCCTCGGCCTGCTCGAACAGTTCCTGCCCGAACAGCGGCATCTCCTCTTCGGAATTGGCCTCGTTGAACATAATCAGCTCGGCCAAGCTGCGCGGCGCTTCGCCCGGCAAGGTTCCGAGGTAGGCGTTCATCTCCACCTTCAACTCGGTCAGCAGCACGCCAAGCTGGGTTTGGAAAATGGGACCACGGTCGAGCTCGGCGATATCAACGACCTCGCCGCCCTGCGCCTTTATGAGTGCGATGGCCTCTTCGAGCCGTTCGTCGGTGCCGAAGCCTGAAGCAAAACGCATCACGCCGAAGCGTTTGCCCGCAAGCGTCGCACCATCGAGGCCGGCGGCATAATCGACCTTGCGCGCGTCGGCCTCCGCCGTTGCCGCATCCTGGCGATCGGTGCCCGCCATGGCGGTTAGCATGTCGGCGGCCTGGCGCACGGTGCGGGTCATCGGGCCCGCCGTATCCTGGCTGATGCTGATCGGGACGATATGGCGGCGGCTGATCAGGCCGACGCTTGGCTTGAAGCCGACGATGCCGTTGATCGCCGCGGGGCAAGCGACCGATCCGTTGGTTTCGGTGCCCACGGCATGATCGACCATGCCCGCTGCCACCGCAGCGCCGCTACCGCTCGACGAACCGCAGGGGTTGCGGTCGAGCGCCCACGGATTGCGCACCTGTCCGCCAACCGCGCTCCACCCCGAGATCGAATTTGACGAGCGGATATTCGCCCATTCGGACAGATTGGCTTTGCCCACGATGATGGCACCGGCATCGCGCAGGCCTGAAACCAACGGACTGTCGCGTCCCGTTACGTTGTGCTTCAGCGCCAGGCTGCCAGCGGTCGTCGGCATGTTGTCGGCGGTCTCGATATTGTCCTTGATGAGGATGGGCACGCCGGCCAGCGGCCCGCGCTGCCCGCTTTCATCGACCGCCTTGGCCTGCGCAATGGCATCGGGATTGAGCGCGATCACGGCGCCGATCGTGGGATTGTAGGCCTTGATGCGGTCAATCGCGGCGCGTGTCTCTAGCTCGGCCGGACCGGCATTGGCGACATCGCGGGAAAGGGCAGGAGGACCGTAAGCTTCAGGCGTCGTACAGGCGGCCATCATCAGCATCGGGAACAGTATCGAACTTCGCATCAGGCCATCCTTGCGACATTATGGGACAAAGCCCTTCTTGCCGTAGGGTGCCCAAAAACCCAAGTGCTCGGATCAATACTAGTAAATCGAGTGTGGAGCGCATGCGACATCTTATCCTGCTGTTGGCGACGACCTGTCTCGCGCCGTTACCCGCGACTGCGCAGGATGCCGATCCGGCCGATCCGGCTGTCGCCGAAAGCGAGGAGGATGCGATCATCATCGAGGCCGAGCGCCCACGCGGCAGCGTCTTCCTCGATGTCGAGCCCGAAGAAGTGCTCGATGCGCGCGACATCCAGGCGACGGGCGCCACGAGCATCGCCGAACTGCTCGAGGCGATCGAACCGCAGACGCAAAGCAATCGCGGGCGCGGGGGCGGACGGCCGATCCTGCTGGTCAACGGTCGCCGCATTTCGGGCTTTCGCGAGCTTCGCGACCTGCCGCCCGAAGCGATCGAACGCGTTGATATCCTCGCCGAAGACGTGGCGCTGGCCTACGGCTATGCCGCTGACCAACGGGTCGTGAATTTCGTCCTGCGCGATCGCTTTCTTGCCACCACCGTCCAGCTCGAAGGCGAAGCGGCGACCGATGGCGGGCGCGAACAAGGCGAATTCGATGTCGACTGGCTGGTCCTGCGCGACAATACGCGCACGACCATTTCCTTCGACGTGGAGCCTGGCGGCGAGCTGCGCGAAGACGAGCGCGATATCATCCTGCAACCCATCGAAACGGTTGAAGGCACTATCGACCCGCGTCCTTTCCGCACCCTGATCGGCCGCAGCGAACTCTACCGGCTCAACGGCACGCATCAACGACCGGTTGGCGACTTGTCGGCCACCGTAAACCTGCAACTGCAGCAGACCGAAAACGAAAGCCTCTTCGGCCCTGCGATCGGCACCCTTGAGGTGCCAGGCGATAACCCGTTTGCCCCGGTGCCCGGGATCGACGGCATCGTCCGCCGCGATCTCGGGCTTGAGCCGTTGGGCCGCGATACGACGGCGCGTTCGGCTGGTCTGTCCGCCATCCTTAATAGCGGGCCGGGCGACTGGCGCTGGTCGATCACCGCCGATGGCAATGTGTCCGACACGGTGACTTACACCGACCGCGGGCCCGATCTTGTGCTGGGGCAGGCCGCGTTGGATGCGCTCGATCCGGACTTCGATCCCTTTGGTGCGCTCACCGCCGAGCCGCTGACCCCGCGCAATCGCGCGGAATCTGAAACGCGCACGTTCGGGCTGGATGGCGTTCTTTCGGGTAAGGTTGGACCGGCCAATGTCACGCTGCGCACCGGTGCCTCGAGCGTCCGCCTGATCACCAACGATTTTCGCGATGGCGAACTCAGCGACGGGGCGCTGTTCCGCCGTACCCTGTCGACGCAGCTCAACCTTGAGATGCCCGTGCTTGAAAATAGCGCGATCGGGGATGTCGCGCTCAATGCCAATGGCGCGCTCAACGACCTTTCGGACTTCGGCGGCGTGACCACGCTGGGCGCGGGATTGCGTTGGCAGCCGTCGCGGCGGCTCAATCTTGGCGCCAACTGGACGCTCGAAGAAGGCGCGCCCAGCCTCCAACAGTTGGGCAACCCCCGCATCGCCGATCCGGCCACGCGTTTCTTCGACTTCGTCAACGGCGAGAGTGTCCTGCTGACGTCGATCACGGGCGGCAACCCCGGCTTGCAGTCGGACAATCGCGAAGTCCTCAAGCTTTCGGCCAACTGGCGCGTACCGGTAAAAGGCGAGAATGATGACCTCAGCGTCAACGCCGAATATGTGAACACGCGAACTGATGATCCGGTGGCAAGCTTCCCCGCAGCATCTGAAGCGATCGAGGCAACCTTTCCGACCCGCTTCGTACGCGATGGTGACGGCAGTCTGGTGCTGGTCGATCTCAGCCCGGTCAACTATTTGGAATCGCGGCGCGATACGCTGCGCTGGGGCCTCAACTGGTCCAAGCGCATCCCCACCGAGCCGCCCAGCGCCGAACAGATCGCACAGTTTCGCGAACGCTTCCGCCGGCAGCGCGAGGGGCGCCAGCGCCAACGCCAGCAAGAGCAAACGCGGGCAGGTGAACAACAGCAGGGCGAGCAGCCCGAGGGCCAGCAGCCCCCGCGCGGTAAGGGTCAGGCCCGGCAGGGTCCACCTTCTGCCGAGCAGCGCCGGCGTTTCCAGCGCGCCGCTCAGCGCCGTGGTTTCGGCGGCGGACGCGGCGGGCGACTATACGCCTCGGTCTTTCACGAGGTGACGCTGATCGACGATGTCACCATCGCCGAAGGACTGCCGCGGCTGAATTATCTCGATGGCGAACCGCTGGGTCGGACCGGCGGTCGGTCGCGGCACACGCTCCAGTTCCGCGGCGGCTACTTCAACAACGGCCTGGGCCTACGCCTGTCGGGCGACTGGCGTAGCGCGACGGCGGTCGATAGCGGCAGCGGCGAGATTCGCTTCGATGATTATGCGACCTTCGACTTGCGCGCGTTCGTCAACCTCAACGAGCGCTTCGACGTAATGGCCGATGCGCCGTGGCTCCGCGGCACGTCGCTGCGCTTCGGGATCGACAATATCTTCAATGCCCGCCCGCAGGCGCGTGACGAAAACGGGGTCATCCCGATCGTGTATCAGCCCGATCTCCTGGAGCCCGAGGGCCGCACGATCAGCATCTCGATCCGCAAGATTTTCTCGCCGCGGGGGCCGGGTCGCGGCGGCGCGGGGCCGTTCGGCTAGGCTTTGGCTTTTTCGATCGAGTTACGCACGACCTGAAGCGCATCGTCGCGGTCGCCCCAACGACCGATACGCACCCACTTCTCCTTCTCGAGATCCTTGTAGTGGGTGAAGAAGTGTTCGATCTGCTCGACCACGATGGGCGGCAGGTCGGTATAGTTCTCGACATTCTCGTAATAGGGCGACACCTTGGTGACCGGCACGGCGAGCAGCTTTTCATCGCCGCCGGCTTCGTCCTCGAGGTGTAGGACGCCAACGGGCCGTGCGCGGATGACCGTGCCGGGCAGGAGCGACCAGCGCGTCATGACCAGGCAATCGAGCGGATCGCCGTCATCGCACAAGGTCTGCGGGATGAAGCCGTAATTGGTCGGGTAGCGCATCGGGGTGTGCAGGATGCGGTCGACCATCATCGTGCCCGATGCCTTGTCGAACTCATATTTCACCGGTTCGCCACCGATCGGGACTTCGATGAAGACGTTGAGTTCGTGCGGCGGATTGGGGCCTGCGGCAAGCTTGTCGAAATTCATGATGGGCGCCCTTTAGGCTCGGCGAAGCGAGTCGTGAAGAGTGAAAGGTCCCTCCTGAGCGGCAAAAGCGCTGGAAAGCGGCGGCGTTGCCCGCTAGGTGGCAGCAATTCATGAGCAAACCCGCGCCCTTGAGGCCCGTGAAGGGCATGCAGAGCATGTATGGCGAAGAAGCAGATCGCTTCGCATACGTCGTCGAGACGTTCGAGCGGGTGCGGCGGCTATATGGCTTCAAGCGCGTCGAAATGCCCGTACTCGAACAGACGGCGGTGTTCGCGCGCACAATGGGTGAGACATCCGATGTCGTCGGCAAGGAAATGTGGAGCCTTGAGAGCCGCTCGGAAGGCTCGCTTACGCTGCGCCCCGAGTTCACCGCCGGGATCGCCCGCGCGTTTTTATCGGAAGGCTGGCAGCAGCATGCGCCGATGAAGGTCGCGACGCACGGCCCCGCCTTTCGTTACGAGCGCCCGCAAAAGGGCCGCTACCGCCAGTTCAACCAGCTCGACGCCGAGGTCATCGGCAGCGATGATCCGCTTGCCGATGTCGAATTGCTCGCGTTCGGATCGCAGCTTCTTGCCGAGCTTGGCATCACGGGCGTGACGCTCAAACTCAACACGCTCGGCGACAGCGAAAGCCGCGAGGCCTGGCGCGCGGCGCTGGTCGAACATTTCTCGGCGCACCGCGATGAATTGAGCGAGGACAGCCAGGAGCGGCTGGAGAAAAATCCGCTGCGCATCCTCGACAGCAAGGATCCGCGTGACAGGCCTTTTGCCGACGATGCGCCGACCATGAGGCTGACGCCGCAGGCCGAGGACTTCTTTGACGCAGTGAAGGCCGGGCTCGACGCGTCGGGCATTGCCTACACGCTCGACCCGCACCTCGTGCGCGGGCTCGATTATTATCGCCATACCGCGTTCGAATTCGTCACCGATCAACTTGGCGCGCAGGGCACGGTGATTGCGGGCGGCCGTTATGACGGTCTGATCGAGGCGCTCGGCGGACCGCACACGCCCGCCGTCGGGTGGGCGGCAGGAATCGAGCGCTTGTCGATGCTGGTCGATAGCGACGCGGCTGACGCGCTCGACATCGCCATCCTTCCCATGGGTGATGCGGCCAAGGCCAAATCGCTCGACCTTGCCCAGACGTTGCGTCGCGGGGGCCGTTCGGTCGAGCTGCTTACTACCGGCAAGATGGGCAAACGCATGGGACGCGCCGACCAAGCCGGCGCGCGATTTGCGCTGATCGTGGGCGACGACGAGCTTCAAAAGGGCCGCGCACAATTGAAACATCTTAAGAGTGGCGAGCAGTCGGAAATCGATTTTGCCGACCTGGTGAAAGCAACAAGCTGATGGCGACCATTTCCGACGATAAGATCGCGGCAATTGAGGCGAAGAAGGCCGAGCTGTCCGAAGCCATGTCGGCAGGCGATCTCGATCCGCAGGACTTCGTACGGCTGTCCAAGGAATATGCCGAGATCGAGCCGGTCGCCGAGGTCGCCGCCGAAGTTCGCCGCCTGCGCGCCGAGCGCGAAAGCCTGACCGAAATGACGCGCGATGCCGACGAGGAAATGCGCGAGATGGCCGAGGAAGAGCTCGGGCAGATCAAGGCGCAACTGCCCAAGGTCGAGCGCAAGCTGGCGATCATGCTGCTGCCCAAGGACGATGCCGACGACAAGCCGGCGATGCTCGAAGTGCGCGCCGGCACGGGGGGCGATGAAGCGGCGCTGTTCGCAGGCGATCTCTTGCGCATGTACCAGCGCTACGCCGAAATCGAGGGTTGGAAGTTCGAATTGATCAGCGCGTCGGCATCCGATGTCGGTGGCTACAAGGAAGCGGTCGCCTCGGTGCAGGGCAAAGGCGTGTTTGCCAAATTGAAGTTTGAGAGCGGGGTGCACCGAGTGCAGCGCGTGCCTGCGACCGAAAGCGGCGGGCGCATCCATACGTCGGCGGCAACGGTTGCGGTGCTGCCCGAAGCCGAGGAAGTCGACGTCCAGATCGACGAAAAGGATCTGCGGATCGACGTCTTCCGCGCTTCGGGCCCCGGCGGCCAGTCGGTCAATACGACCGATAGCGCGGTTCGTATCACGCACGTGCCGACAGGCATCGTAGTGAGCCAGCAGGACGAAAAGTCGCAGCACAAGAACAAGGCCAAAGCCATGAAAGTGTTGCGTACGCGGCTATACGAGCATGAGCGCGCGATTGCCGATGCCGAGCGGGCCGGCGAGCGCAAGTCGATGGTCGGCTCGGGCGACCGGTCCGAGCGCATCCGCACTTATAATTTCCCGCAGGGGCGCGTCACCGATCACCGCATCAACCTGACACTGCACAAACTGGATGCGATCCTTGAAGGCAGCGGGCTTAGCGAACTGACCGAAGCGCTGATCAACGAAGACGAGGCGCAGCGCCTCGCCGGGCTGGAGTGAGCCAGCGGGCTCTCGATCGCGCTACCAACGAACTCAAGTCGGTAAGCGATACGCCGCGGCTCGACGCCGAGCTGTTGCTGGCGGCTGCGTTCGGGATCGGGCGCGACAGGCTGTTGCTCGATCCGCCGCAGGGCAAGGCCCCGCCTGCGTTCGAGGAGATGGTCAAGCGCCGCGTGAACGGCGAACCGATCGCCTATATCACCGGCCAGCGCGCGTTCTGGACGATCGATCTCGAAGTCGGGCCGGGGGTGCTTATTCCGCGTCCCGACAGCGAAACACTGATCGAGGCCGCGGTCGAGCATTTCGGAACCGAGCGCGCACCGGCGCGCGTCCTCGACCTTGGTACCGGACCGGGCACCTTGCTGCTGGCAGCGCTCGACCAATGGCCGGACGCAACGGGTATCGGCGTCGACGTGAGCGAAACCGCGCTGGACTATGCCCGGCGCAATGCCAAACGCATCGGGATTGACGGCCGGGCGCAGTGGCGCACGGGCGACTGGGCGGACGGTGTCGAGGGGCGCTTCGACCTCATCTTGTGCAATCCACCCTATGTTGCCGATGATGATTCTGAACTGGACGAAGATGTGCGCAAGTTCGAGCCCGCCGAAGCATTGTTCGCAGGGGCAGACGGGCTCGATCAGTACCGCCGTTTGATCCCGCAATTGCCGCCCTTGCTGGCTGATGGCGGCCTATGTGCCATTGAAATCGGTCATCGGCAGGGGCGCGACGTTGCAAAATTGCTCCAGGCGGAGGGTCAGATCACCGAATTGCGCCACGATCTTGGCGGGCGGCCCCGCGCAGTGTTGTTTCGGGGCAACGTTTAAAAAGCTTGGAATTGCAGGCCCCAGCCGTTAAGACTGGAAATCAGGGACGGGGCCGTTGGCCGAAAGAGCCGGACGTTCCCACTCCCTAATCCCGATCTGCTGTTTGCTGCTCGCGCCTGAAAAGCGCGAATTTGCACAGGAAAACAGGGAAATTGGCCGCTTAGCAAAGAAAGAGCGGCCCAGTCCGGCGCAGTGTAGTGCGTCGTTACAAGGGACGAAATTTTGATCAATAATCGTCAGAACCGTCGCCGCGGCCGCGGGGGGGCGCGCAACCAGGGCAATCGTCAGGACAATCGCCAGCGCGGCAATGCGACCCAGTTGCTCGACAAATACAAGGGCCTCGCACGCGATTCCCAGATGAGCGGCGATCGTGTCCAAGCCGAATATTACCTCCAGTTCGCGGATCATTATCACCGCGTGGTCGAGGAATATCAGGCCGAAAAGCAGTCCAAGCAGGACCAGCGTCAGCAAGCCCGCCAGAATGATGGCGAGCAGAAGCAGGACAACGATCCGCAGGCCAATGAAAAGCCAAAGCGCACGCGCAAGAAAGTCGAAGCCGGTGACGCCCCCAAGGGCGATGCAAAACGCAAGCGTAACGGTGCTCCGAAGGCGGACAAGGAAGACGACGCGATAACCGCTGACGTGCTGCCGCCCGCGATTGGCGCCGACGAGGCGGAAGAAGCGCCCAAGCCGCGCCGCCGTCGCAAGTCGTCGGATGATGGCGAAGCCGCGTCCGCCGCTTAGGCGACCAGCTGCCAACCGAACGTAAGGAAGCCGCCGACCGCAAGGCCGGCGCCGAGCGGATGTTGCGCTGCGCCGTCGCGCGCGCTCCCCCGCAGCAATACGATCGCCAGCAGGCCGGCGCTGCCGACCAGCAGCGCGACCGGCAATAATTGCCATCCGATCCAGCAGCCGATGGCGCCGAACAGCTTGGGGTCGCCCGATCCCATCCCGTCGTGACCGCGGGTCTTGCGATAAAGATACGCGATCAGCCCCAGGCTCGCCGCGCCGACGAAGCCGCCGAGCGCCCGGTCGAACAGGCTCAATTCATTGGCGAAGCCAGCGAAGGCCAGCCCGATAAGCGCAAGCAGCGCGGTCAATCGGTCCGGCAGCCATAGATGGCGCACATCGAGAATGAAGAGTGGCAAAAGAAGCCAACCCATCACGGCCAGGAGCAGCCCGGCGATCGTTGGCAGCAATCCCAAGGCGATGGCACCGATGACGCCGGCGGTCAGCTCGACTTGGAAGTGGAAGCGGTCGATTGGCGCGTTGCAGTGTCGGCACCTGCCGCGCAGTGCTAAATAGCTTAGAAGCGGTACGAGTTCGATCGCGCCCAGCTGCTTGGCGCAACTGTCGCAGGCTGAACGACCCCTTAGGCTTTTCGCTTCGGGCCAGCGCAGCACCAAGGTCGCAATGAAGCTGCCGAAAATTGCACCGGCCACGAAGCCCAGCGGGCTTGCCAGCCATGGTTCGGCGATCAGCGCAGCGTTCCTTGATGCGTCAACCGCAGCGTCGACCCATCGAGCGTAAAGCCCGCGAGGGCCAGCCCCGAGGCCACCAGAGGCGGCGCATTCGCGATGGCCAGCTGGGCCTCGTAACCGCCTTCACGGTTGACGATCAGCGTAAGCGTTTCGCTACCACCGGAAAGATCGGCTTGGAGGCGGCCATCGCTCGTGCAGCTCAACGGCCCGGACAGGTTGCGAGACAGACCAAGAAGGCCGAGCGAGGCTTCGGCGGCTAGCGTGCCGCTGGCTTCGACGCAGCGTTCTTCGTCGAACAAAATGGTTGCCTCTGTGAGGATGAGACGATCGACGGGCAACGGCGCCATCAAGGTCGCGACCCCAATGCTGCCATTCATGTCGCGGACGCCCTGGCTATCATCATCCAGCGCGAGCGTGCCGATCAGCGGTCCGTCGAGCCCGCCGATGCGTTCGATCGCGACATCCGCGCTGCCCGTCAGGAGCGACAGCGGGCGCAGCGCTACATCGAAGGTGCCGAGCCGTTCTTCGCCCAGCATGGCGTCGCCGACGCGCCCATTCCAGACGCTTCCCCCGACCTGCCGCGCCGACAGCAGGCTTTGCTTGCTCATGCTCATGTCCATCGCCACGTGGAGCGGGAACATGGCGATCAGGCCGATCAGGAAGATCGCGGCCCCGAAGAGCCACCAGCGTAATTTCATGGGGTCGGCTCCATAATCGTGGCGCTCATCGATACGCCGCCCGCTTCGCCCGGCGTGATCTGCACATTGTTGAGAACCAGGCCAACGGCCTCGAGCTCGGACAGCCAGCCGAGCAGCGCCTGACCGTTGGCTTGCGCGATTGCGATCCGCGCCTGACCCGGGGCCTCGAGCGCATTGACGGTGAGCGAAAAGCCGCGCTGGCTCGCTTGCGTGTCGAGATAGTCGATCAGCGAGACGGCGATGCCTTCGCCCGTCGCCGGTGCGGGATTGGCGAGCGCTTCGACGCGGACATGCCGGTCAAGCGCCAGAAGATAGTCGGCGCGTGCCTCTTCCTTGGCATCGAGCAGCGGGGTCACCACGAGCAGCCAGCCCAGAACCGGGATGGCCACCGCCATCATGACCATCAGCATCAGCCGCTCGCGCGGCGTGCGAGAAAACCACCATTCCTTCATCGACCGCTCCGCATCGTCAAATCGACGATCTGGCGTCCATCATCAGATGGGCGATTGCTTGCCGTTATGCTCCAGCCCGCGCGCTGGAGACCGATCAGGACGGCGTTGGCGGCATTGGCGTCGGGCGCCACAAGGGTCGCCGATACCATCCCCGAGGAATCAGTGCCCAAAGTCTGAAGTTTGACGAGCCCGGCGGCTTCGACCTGCGCGATCAGCGCCGACATCGCATTGCCCGCAGCACCTGGGACCGCATTTCCCATCAGCGCGCTCTCGGCTTCCTGTGCCCCCACCTCGCGCCCGAGCGCTGCCGTGGCGATCGCCGCGGTCTCGGCATCCAGCTCGGCGGCCGCGTTGTTGAGCCTGACGATCTGGACGACCTGGATCGCAATCGCGACCAGCGCGATGAGCCCGGCCAAGATCGCGATCTGGCGCACAAGGCTAGCGTCGGGGCGCCAAGCGGTTTTCCACGCATAATCGCCCTGCCTGAGGTCGAGCGTCGGCTCCATCGCCTCGCGCACGATGCGATCGTCGAGCTGGCCGGGGTCGATCGTATCGACGAATTCGTCCCCCACCAGCGCCTGCGCCATGGCGGCATCGTCTTCAAATGCGATCGCATCGCGGCCGATGAGATGATGCCCGCCAATCTTGGCTTCGTGCCAGTTGCCATCTGTGGGGAGCAACAGCGCAGCGGGGATGATCTGGCGCGGGTTGGTGCCGTGGGCTGCGGCCCAGCCCAGCCAAGCGTCCATTTTGGCGCGGTCGACCAATGCCAGCGCGTAGCGTCCATCGGACGTCGGCTTGTCACCCGCCGCGCTGTGCAGCGTCTCGGCACCGCCGATGGCATCTTCTGCCATCGCCAGTCGCGCCGCCGCGCGCGCCTGCGGATCCTCGAGGTCGGCTTCGAGCCGCGTGCGTACGTCGCCCGCCGGGGCAATCGCAGTGAGGATGGTATCGTCATCGATGCGCTCAAGCCAGCCGGTATCGTGACCCTTGGTGACGAGTGCGCCGTCTTGCGCTGCCCACCACGCGCAGGCAGCATCGGGTTCGAGAGGATCGCCGGGCAGCAGGATGATCAGGTGGTTCACGCGCCATCCCCCCAGCGTCGCCAGACACGCCGGGCGTGGCCGTCTTCGATTGCGATGAGCGCGCGTTGCCGCACCATGAGGTCTCCCGTGTCCACCGCCGTATCGAGCGTGAAGAAACGCGTGTCGACCCGCAATTGTTCGGTCGCCTGGCGCGAAACGTTCACTCCGCCAAGGAGGCCGTCATTCCAGAAATTGTAGACGCTGCCATAACCCGATGCGGGCCGCCCCGCCAGATGCGCGTGCGCCTGGCCGATACTGATCTGTTCGGGGGCGAGCATGGCGATCAGCGGCGCCTGTTCGGGCTGCAGCGTTTCGACATTGAGGCCGGTCAAATCGTGATCGGGCAGCGCACATACCCACGGCTGGAGCAAGCGGTACGTGTCGGCGTCGACGCCATCGATGCGCGACAATTCGGTGACCGATACCATCGCGCGATCGGGCACCGCGCCGACCCCGTCGCTATCGAGCGCGCGTTCGTTGCCAAAGGGCGAGGGCAGGCGGTCGGTGTCGATATAATCGGCGCTCGATTCAGCGATCCGCCGTGCCTCTCCGGTGCCGAGACCAAGCAGCACCAGCAGATTGGTGAACTGGTCGATACTACGCCGCGAACGGATCAGGCGTCCGCCATCTCGTTCTTCGACGAGGCTGTTGAGATTGAAACAGTTGCCACCATCGCGCAGCGTCGCCTGGACGGCCATGCCGTCGGGCAATGCGATCGTTCGTTCGACACCCAGAACGCTGTTGAGCGCTGCTCCCGCATCGGCGGCCTGTCCTTCAAGTTGGCTTACGGCGAGATCTTCCGCCATCGCTAACCATTGGCGCGCCTGCGCAGCGCTGGCCGCATTTCCGGCGAGCCGGGTGGCGAGGCCGAGCCGGTCCATTGCGGTGGCCGAGATCGCCGCCATGACGGCGACCAGAAGCAGCACGGAAAGAAGCGCCGTACCGCGCTCGCCCGGCTTCATGTCCGCTCACCTTGTGCGGGCGCATCGGGTGTCAGCTGTTGGGGCGTGCGAGTGGATGCGGGTAAGTCGATGATCAGTTCAAGTGGCAGCCCGTCGACCGTCACATCGATCCGAACCGCCAGCGGCAACGGCACATCGCTGCCATCGGGCCATGCCGCGACCCAGCCGCCCGAGGCATTGCGATAGCTGAGCGCGAAGCCGTCGATCTCGCGGATCAACGCGGCATCGAGCACCGGGTCGTCAACGCCGTCGAGGCGGCCGAACTGGCGCCGCGTAAGGTCGCCGCTCGCCGAGGTCCAGGCGATCCGCGCGATGCTTGGCGCGGGATCGTCGCTGACCGGCTCGAAGCCGCCGCGAACGAAGCGCATTTCGTTCGCCGTGCCGACGAAGGCGGGGCGATCGCTGCCGTCGCCTGCGCGCGTCGGGCGATTGAGCGCCTGGCCCAGATCGGCGGCGAGCAGGAGGCGCAGCCGCTCCGCCGAAGACAAAGTGGTCAGCTGTTGCTCGACGGCAAGCTGGGTGTTCGCACTGCCGCGCAGCAACATGACGCCCGCCGCGGACAGGATCGCGAAGATCGCAAGCGCGACCATCATTTCGATCAGGGTGAAGCCGTTCTTCATCCGCCGTTGCGCCGCACCAGCATCAGGCTTGCGCTCGGCCCGCCCGACGCGGGCTGCGCGGTCAGGCTGACCTGGACGAAACGCGGATCGGGCGTCGCCGCTACATTTCGGACGACGACGAATTCGACCCCCGCATTCTGCGCTCCATACGTGTCCTCGCCGGTGTCCAGCGTGCCCGGATCGGAGCGCAGTAATGCCGCTTCGTTCTCCACCACCAGCCGCGACAGGCTGTTGTCGCGCAGATTCGCAGCCGTCCCGATGGCAAAGGCATCGAGCCGCGCCAACGCCAGCGCCGCGATGGCAAAAAGGCTCAGAGCCACAAGCATTTCAATCAGGGTGAACCCGTTGCGCCTCATAGCGCCTTCACATCGCCATTGGCGGCGATTTCGACCGCAGCGTTGTTTTCGCCATCGGTGAGATCGATGCGCGCGGGCGTCGAAGGCATGCCGACATTGTCGAAGCGCAGCTGGATGCGCGGCGACCCGCCGGTCTGGGCTACGACGCCGCTTCGCCAGTTCACGGCGGCCGCGAATGGCGCGGTTTCTAGCGGGACCCAGGCGCCCTCTTCGCGCACTTCAAAACCGTAGCCGGACGGCTGTACCCACAATCCCGCGGGTCGCCCTTCGAGGATGGCACGGTCGCGCAGCGCGGCGACCTTTCCCGCAAAAGCCGTCGCCTCGCCGCGTACCCGGTCATCTCCTGTCGGTAGCGTCAGCGCGACAGCGCCCGCGGCAAGGCCGAGGATGACCAGCACGACGAGCAGTTCGACGAGGGTGAAGCCGTTTCGCGGCATGGAGTCTCCCTAGCTGTCGCTCGAGGAGATATCGGCGGCATCGCCTTCGCCGCCCGGCGCACCATCGGATCCGAGCGAAACGATTTCGAACGCGCTGCCATCGCGGCCCGGCATCGCATATTGGTACGGACGTCCCCACGGATCGTTGGGCAGCGTCTTGATGTATCCGCCCTGGCGATAACGGGCGGGCTGCGCGAGACCTGCGGGCGGGCTCACCAGCGCTTCGAGGCCGTCGGCAGCGCTGGGGTAGGTCATATTGTCGAGGCGATACATCTCGAGCGCCTGTTCCAGCGTGCTGATGTCGGTTTGCGCCTTGGTGGCGTTGGCGCGATCAAGGCTCGGCAGGACGTTGATGACGACCACGGTGCCAAGCAGCCCGATGATGACGATCACGACCATCAGTTCGACGAGGGTGAAGCCGTTCTTTTTGGGCTTTTTCTTTTGCGGATTTGGCTTGGTCATTGGTCAGGCTCCGATAAGCGACTGGAGTTGCAGGATGGGCATCAGGATGGCGAGCACGATAGTCGCAACGACCGCGCCCATGATGATGATAATGGCGGGTTCGAGCAGGCTGAGCACACTCGACGTGAAAGTGTCGAACTCGCGTTCGAGATAATCGGCGGCTTGCCCCAGCATCTCGCCGAGCTGGCCCGCGCTTTCGCCCGAGGCCGCGAGATGCACGAGGAGCGGCGGGAACAGGCCCGAGCGTCGCAGCGCCCCCGACAGGCTACCGCCGCCGCGAATTTCGGTGACCATCTGCTGGATGGCGGCGCGCTGGGCGCGGTTCTTGACCGTCGGCGCGGTCAGCTGGAGCCCGTCGACCAGCGGCAGGCGCGCGTCGACCATGGTGGCGAGCGTGCGCGCGATGCGCGCTGCATTGAGGTCGCGCAGAAGGCGTCCGAACAAGGGCAGGCGCAGCAGCCAGCGATCGAACGCGAGGCGGCGCCCTTCATTGCGCAGCGCGGCGATCAAGCCGCCGATGGCCGCTGCGATGACAATCGCGAGTAGCCACCACCAGGCGGCGAGAAATTCGCTGATCGCGATGACGACGCGGGTGAGGAGCGGCAATTGTTGGCCGACATCCTGGAATTGTTCGACCACCTTGGGCACCACCGCGATCATCAAGGCAGCGACGACGCCGATGGCGACGATGGTGAGCACCGCAGGGTAGGCCAGCGCGCTTACCAGCTTGCCGCGCATCGCCGCCTGCCGTTCGAGCAGGTTGGCTACGCGTTCCAGCTGTTGGGGCAGCGTACCCGAGCGTTCGCCCGAGGCCACCATGGCGCGGTAAAGCGGGTCGAAGCTTTTGGGTTCGAGCGCCATCGCGTCGGCCAGGCGGCGGCCTTCGACCACGCCGTCGGCGACCTTCGTCACGATCGCCTTGGCATGATCCTTCTCGCTCTGCCGGGCGATCGTGCGCAGCGCCTCCTCGACGGGCGACACCTTGATCAGCGTCGTCAACTGGCGCGTGAACAAGGTGCGCTGCTTGGCACTGAGCCTGGGCGTGCGGTCGATCAGGCTGCCGGCTTTGCGCCCCGGTGCGTTCGCATCGTTGGCCACCGGCGTGACGCTGACGGCCTGCAACTTGCGCGTCGCCAATCGCGCGCGTGCATCATCGGCCGTGCCCGCTTGCACCTTGCCGCGTTTCTCCCGACCCTTGGGATCGACGGCGAGATAGGCGAAATCAGGCGGCATCGACCTCGTCTTCGGCCTCGTGGCGCGAAATCCGGATGGCCTCTTCGGGCGTCGTTTCGCCCGCACGCACCAGCGCCCGCGCGGCCGAACCAAGGTTCGGGCTGTTGAGGAAGGCGTGCCGCGCGATGACTGCTTCATCACCGCCATCGGAAATCAGCCGGCGGATGGTCGGGTCGACCTTGACTGCTTCGAAAACGCCGATGCGGCCCTTGAAGCCGGTGCGCCCGCAAGCATCGCAGCCTGCCGCACGGTAGATGGTTTCGCCTTCATCGAAACCGAGGAGCGCCGCGACGCCGCGATCAGCGGGCACTTCTTCGCGGCATTCATGGCACAGGCGGCGGACCAGCCGCTGCGCAATCACCGCGCGCAAGGACGAGGCGATCAGGAAGGGCTCGATCCGCATATCGCGCAGGCGCGTGATCGCGCCGATGGCGTCATTGGTATGGACGGTCGACAAGACGAGGTGACCGGTGAGCGAGGACTGGATGGCGATATCGGCGGTTTCGCGGTCGCGAATTTCGCCGACCATCACGACATCGGGATCCTGGCGCAGGATTGCGCGCAATCCATTGGCGAAGGTCATGCCAACCTTGCTGTCGACCTGCGTCTGGCCGATGCCGTCGATCGCATATTCGACCGGGTCTTCGACGGTCAGGATATTTCGCTCGCCATCGTTGAGCTGCTGGAGGCAGGCGTAGAGCGTCGTCGTCTTGCCCGAGCCGGTCGGGCCGGTAACGAGGATGATGCCGTTGGGTTCGGATAGCGCTTCGCGCAGTACCTTGTCGGCAACGCCCGAAATGCCCAGCACATCCATCGACAGGCCGGCTTGATCCTTGTCGAGAATACGCATGACCACCCGCTCCCCGCCGCGGCTGGGCAGTGTGGAAACACGCACATCGAGCTGCTTGCCGCCAAGCTTGAGGCTGATGCGACCGTCCTGCGGCACGCGCCGCTCGGCAATGTCGAGCCGCGCCATGACCTTGATACGGCTGACCACCACCGGGGCGACGTGCGCGGGCATGCGCAGATGTTCCTTGAGCACACCGTCGACGCGCAGCCGCACGACCAGCGCCTGCTCGTAAGGCTCGATATGGATGTCGGAGACACCAAGGCGCACAGCTTCTGCGATGATGCCGTTGATGAGGCGAATGGCCGGAGCATCGTCGGCGCTTTCGAGGAGGTCTTCGGCGGTGGGAATACCGTCGGCCAGCGCATCGAGGTCGCTGCCGCCAATCTCGCCGGCCAGCGCGCCCGCGCCATCGACCGCGTAGCGGGTCGACAGCAGGCGGTTGAATTCGCCGTCGTTGACGAAGTCGACATCGAAGCTGCGATTGAGGTGGCGGCGCACTTCGACGAGCACCGTCGGATCGGCGTCTTCGCGGATTGCAACGGTCAGCTTCTCGCCATCTTCAGGCTTGATAACGACGCCGTTTTCGCGCGCGAAATTATAGGGAATGTCGAGCAGCTGGCTCGCCGGATGATCGCCGATTGCGGGCGCGGCCAGCACGACCTTTTCGCGCGCTGCGGGATCGCCGAACTTCAGCTCGCCCGGTTCATCGATCGGATCCTTGTTGCCGCGACGGATGATCATCATTGCATGTCCTCCTCAGGCTGCGGGGCGGGTGCGACGGGTACGGTCTGGACAGGGCGAACAACCATGTCGCCCGGGGCCAGCGGCAACGGCGCCGGTGGGGTGGTGCCAAGATAATCGCGCACGAGGCTGTCGATCGACGGTTCGACATTTGGATTGCGGGCCAGCTGCGCGCCGCGAATATAGCCGTAGCGTTGCGCCGTATGCGCCAACGCCTCTTCGCGCGTGCGGATGATGGTCGGGCGAATGAAGACCATGAGGTTGGTCTTCGACCGCGAACGCGATCGCGATTTGAACAGTTCGCCGAGGATCGGGATGTCGCCCAGTAGTGGGATCTTCTCGATCGTGGCGCGCTCGTTGTCGTCGAGCAGGCCGCCGATGGCGAGGATGTCGCCGTCGTCCACCGTCAGGACGGTCTTGAATTCGCGCTTGTTGATGATGAGATCGGCCGAACCGCGGGCCACGGGGCCAGCGACCGACGAGACTTCCTGGCGCAGGAACAACTTGATCGACCCAGAAGAATTGATCTGTGGTTTGACATCGAGCTGGATGCCGACATTTTGCCGTTCGACCGTGCGAAAAGCGTTGTCGAAATTGTCCGACAGCGCTTCGCCCGTGGTGATCGGCACCTCCTGCCCGACCAGCATCTGCGCTTCCTGGTTGTCCAATGTCATGATCGAAGGTGTGGAGAGCACATTGCTTTCGGTGTCGGACTGGACGGCGTTGATGATGGCGCCAAACACCGCATCGCCGACCGTCGTCAGTCCGCCGGTGATGAGACCGGTGGTGTTGAGCACCGAGCCGACGGCGACGTCGGTGATCGTGTCGCCCAGCGGGCTGTCGAAGGTCGAGGTAACGACGCCATCGTCGCTGACCGCGGTTTCGCGGCTGAGTTCGTAATTGGCGATCGCGCCCCCGACCGCGAGAATGTTGGGCTGGGCGTTCGAATAGTTGGTCGCCGAGAAAGGCCCATTCTCGCTGCCGAGCAGGAACTGGACGCCCAACTGCTTGGCGGCGTTGTTGCCAATCTCGACGATGATCGCCTCGACCAGCACCTGTTCGCGGCGCGTATCGAGCTGACGGATGACTTCGCCGACCTGGCGCTGCACGTCGGCGTTGGCGGCAATCACGAGCGCGTTGGTGCCGGGATAGCGCGTGACGACCTTAGGGCCGTAGCGCACGATCCCGTTATTCTGCGCGCTGCCGCCCATGGCCTGCGCGGGGGCCGGTGCTGGTGCGCGAATGGTGCCTTCCTCGCCAATATCCTGCCGGATGAATGCAGGCTCGCTCGACACGGCGGTCACAGGCTGGCCGAGCAATTGCTGGAGCACGGGGAGGAGTTGTTCGGCGTCGGCATGTTCCAGCCAGTAGACGCGGATTTCGCTGCCACCCTGCGCGGCTTCATCGAGCCGCCGTGCGATTGCGGCGAAGCGCGCCACCGCGTCGACCTGCCCGCGCAAGAGAAGCGCGTTCGAGCTGTCGATCGCGCTGACGGTTACCGGCGCCCCCTGCCCATCGCCGCCGCCGATGATCTGCGTTAGCGAGGTTGCAATCTCGCGCGCGCCGCTATTCCTGAGGTAGACGATATCGCTCGCCGTATTGTCGATATCGATCCGCTGCAGCAACGCGCGGATGCGCCCGATATTGTCGGCAAAATCAACCACGACCAGGCTATTGGCGTTGCGGTTCGCGGTGATCGAGCCTTGCGGGCTGATCAGCGGGCGCAGCGTTTCCACCGCGCCCGCCGCGTCGGTGGTGCGCAGCCGGAAGATCTCGGTAACGAACTGGTTGCCGACATTGGAACCCTGCGACACGCGGCTGGGTTCGCTCGCCGCGCCCTGCACCGGCTGGATACGATAGCCGCCCTGGATGGGGATCGCGACGAGACCGTTGGCGCGCAGCGTCGACAAAAACACCTCGAAATATTCCGACCGCGACAGGGGCCGCGTGGTGGTCACGCTGATCTTCTGGTTGACCCGCCCATCGACGATGAAGGTCAGCCCCGTCACCTGCGCCGCATCGTCTACAAAGGCGCGTACGTCGGCATCGCGCATGTTGATCGTATATTGGGCGCTCGCCATGGCCGGAGCCATCGCAAGGGCGAGCGCGCTCAACAGAATTGTGGTCTTCTTCATGCGACTTCCTACTGGGGGATGGTTACGACGACGGGCAGCATGTCGGCGCCGCGCTCGACCCCAAGGGTCAGGCGCGCACCGGGGCGAAGCTCGCGCCGGAGTTGTTCGAGGTCGGACGCGTCGGTGACAGACACGCCGTTGATCTGGACGATGACATCGCTGGGGCGCAGGCCGAGCGAGCTGAACATCGCGCTGTCGGGGCCCGGCGCGACATTGATGCCGGTCACCGCATTGCCGCGCATGCGCGGCGTCAGCCGCACCGCCTGATCCAGCGTTGCGGCACTCACCGTTGGGGCATTGTTCGCAGCAGCGGCGGCTGGCGCCGTGTCCGGAGCGACGAGCGATGTCGGCTGCGATTCATCGAGATAGAGCCGCTCTTCGATCCCGCCTCGGTCGATGACGACATGGTCGAAGGCAACGGCGGCGAGGACCGCGCCGGGAATGATTTCCCGACCGACCTGCACGTTGATCTGTTGGCCATCAGGCGTCCCAATTATTGCGGCGCCGCTGCCTGATCCAAGGTTCTGCCGGATGCCGAACAATTCGAGATCGAGGCTGGTAACATTGCTCGTGGCCATGGAGGTGGCGCCGCCATCGAACGGATCGACCCCGCCCAGCAGCACGCTGCGGATCGCGGGTGCCGGCACCTGGCCGGGCGCCATCTTGTAATCGCCAAGCGGGAAGACTGGAGTAATGCTGACCCACAACAGCCGCGCCAGTAACACGGCAAGGATGGCAATGAGCAGGGTGCGCAGGGCAAGCGGTGCCCACACCGCAAACGGCACCCTTTCCCCGAACGGGAATTGTCGAATAACGACCCAGCCCATGATTCCCCAATGCTTCGCCTAGAACACAGGCTTGAGTGACCTATGTGACGAAGTAAAGACTAAATTGTGACAGAAAAATTGCACGTAAGGCCATGTGTCAAATCTGACACAAGATTCTGTGAACAAATGGAAATTTTCTATCCGCATATGCGGACATCGAATGATCGTAGCGATTTCATGGCGTGTCGCAACCAATGACATGCAGTTGCACGAGAACCGCGAAGCGCGTCGCAGCGATAGGCTGGTATATGAGAGCACGCGGCCATTTCCCGCTCACCCGTGGTTCATCGGTTATTGACATGATACATGACGGCGTCAGGCTGTTTCGCCTCAGAAGGGGAATATCCGTGCGTTTTAAAAAGGGCATCATGATCGCGGCGTTTGCAGTGTTGGCAGCGCCAGCAAGCGCACAGGATGAAAGTGCGCAAGGCGATGTCTCGCTGACAATCTACAATGGAAATGTCGCGCTGGTGAGCGATGTTCGGCAACTGTCGTTCCCCGCAGGTCGCAGCCGTCAGGAGTTTCCCGATGTTTCGGCGCAGATCAGGGCCGAGACGGTCAGTTTTGCCGCGCCCGGTACCGCGATCGTCGAACAGAATTTCGACTATGACCTGCTGACCCCGCGCAAGCTGATCGAGAAGGCGGTGGGCCAGACCATCACCATCGTTCGCATCAATCCGGCAACGGGCGGGGAAACGCGCGAACGCGCCACCGTACTGAGCGCCAATCAGGGCGTCGTCCTGCAGATTGGCGATCGCATCGAGATACTGCGCGACGACAATCTCCCCACGCGGGTGATCTTCGACCGCGTCCCACCCAACCTACGCGCTCGCCCGACCTTGTCGGTGACGGTGGAAAGCGACCGTTCAGGACGCCGCCCGACGCAGATCCGGTACCTCACGCCGGGCCTTGGCTGGAGCGCCGATTATGTCGCCTTGTTCGACGAGCGCGCCAACGCGATCGACGTGCAGGGCTGGATCACGCTCACCAACAATACGGGCACCACCTTCCATAACGCCAATGTGCTGATGGTGGCGGGCGACATGAACCAGAACGAGCAGATGCGACGCGGGATGCCGCGCTCCAACCCCGGGCGCCCGGGCACCGAAGCGGGTGATCGAGAGCGGCTCGGTGACTTCTATCTCTACCCGCTCGAAAACCGCACGACGGTCGCCAACGCGCAGACCAAGCAGGTCAGTTTCCTCGATGTGCAGGGCGCGCGCGCCGAAAAACGATACGAATTTACGGTGCCGTGGCGGATGAGCATGGACCAGCCGCAGAGCGCCTTTTCGGTCATCAAGTTCGACAACAGCTCAAGCGGCGGGTTGGGCGACCAGCTTCCTGCCGGGACGGTGCGCGTCTATATGCGCGACACGCAAGGCCAACCCCAATTCATTGGCGCCAGCCAGATCGACCACACGCCGATGGGCAGCGAACTAGCGCTACGCACCGGCGAAGCGTTCGACGTCCAGGTGCAAAGCCAGGTGGTCAGCCGCGAGGTCATCTCGTCGGACGAATGGGAGACCTATCGCCGCTACCGTATTCATGAAGATGGGCAGGTGCGCGAAATCCGCGTCGATCGCACGCTGCGCTACTACAAGACCACGATGCGCTACACGATCACGAATGCGCGGCCCGAGGCCGTCACCGTCGACCTGTTGCAGGCGGGCCTAGGCGGCTGGTGGCGCGATGTCCGCATCGTCAACGAGTCGCTCCCGGGGACGCAGCGCAATGTCGACCAGCGGCTCTATGAAGTGCCCGTCGCGGCCGAGGGAGAGACGGTGCTGACCGTCACCTACGCGACCCCGTTCTAATGCGCCTTGCCGCTCTTTTAGCCTTGATACCCGCAGTGGCGGGCGCGCAACCCGTCGTGGTGTCGCCGCAGGCCGAGGACGTGTCGGTCGCGATCTATCGCAACAATGATCGCGAACCGGGCGAGGCCATGAACGCGAACTGGCTGGGGGGCTTCGCGCTCGTCACCGAGACGCGCACGATCACTATTCCGGCAGGGCCGGCGGACGTGCGGTTCGAAGGCGTGGCGGGCAACATTTTTCCGCAAAGCGTCATCCTGTCGGGATTGCCGGGCCTGCCCGACGAAAAGAATTATGATGCCCGCGTTCTGACCCCTGGCGCGCTACTTGGCGGCGCGCTTGGCCAGCAGGTGTCGATCCGCCGCACCAACCCGGTGACGGGCGAAGCGACCGTCGAGGAAGCCATCATCCGAGCGGGGCCGGACGATGTCGTGCTGCAAACTGTGGCAGGGTTCGAGGCCTATCAGTGCACGGGGCTTAACGAGACCATCATCTATAACGAGATTCCCGCGGGCCTGTCGGCGAAACCGGCCCTGTCGATCCGCACTAACCTGCCCGCGCCCGTGACGGCGCGTGTCCAGCTCTCTTATTTGGCGAGCCAGTTCGACTGGGATGCCAATTATGTGGTGCAGCTCGATCCCGATGGCGAAACGATGAGCCTGTTCGCGTGGATGACCGTGGGTAACCTCAACAGCGAGAGTTTCGAGGGCGCGGAATTGCTGGCCGTGGCGGGCGAACCCAATCGCGAGGACGAGCGGTCGCCGGGCGTGAGCGCGCCGTCGATCCGGCTCAACTGTTTTCCGAAGCTGGCGCCTCCGCCACCCCCGCCGCCTCCGCCGCCTCCCGGTACACAGACTTGCCCCGATGGGTCAGTCATACTTGCCAACGAGGCCTGCGTCCCGGCACCGCCGCCGCCGGCAACGATGATGGAGTCTGCGGATATCATGGTCACCGGGTCACGCGTCGCAATGCAGGCGCGGCAGGAAGATCTCGCTGATCTTAAACTGTATCGTGTGCCCGAACGCGTGACGGTCGCGGCGAGCGGGCAGAAGCAGATCGCGTTCCTCACCAAGAGCGAGGTCGATGTCGAGCGAGTGCATCGCTTTCGTCTCAATGGACTGACCTGGGACGAAGAGCGTTCGAGCGCCTCGATTGTCCTGCGCAGCCAGAATCTCAAGAAGGAGGGGCTCGGCGAGCCGCTTCCTGCCGGCAATGTCGTCATCTTCGAACCCGC